>NZ_JCAFRH010000001.1:0-1058910 GCF_059367875.1 Stenotrophomonas sp. YJH_SMC_16
ACCACAAGGCGAACCGCCTCGTCCCTCATGCCCTGAGTGATCTGCTTTGCCATGGGTCTACCTCGATGCTTGAAATTGATCCTATCGAGTGTCCAAGTTGATTAGACCACCACAACCCATCCATGGGGGCTCGATGGCGCCTTGCTCGTGCGCGCTGTCCTGCGCACACGGCAAGACCGGGGTTGGGCGTCCTGCCCAACCCGCCCGAGGCGTGCCTCGCGCCCATGGCGCCAACGGTCCTGCAAGCCCACACCGCCCCACCTCTGACAGATCGCGGCGCACCATTGCTTTGGTAGGTGTCGACCTTGGTCGATACACATCCACGCCACGCGTGGATGCAAGCGAAGCGACCCGCTTTTGATTTTGACTTTTCTTTTTTTGATCTTCCGTGGCGGACGCGCACGGAAACTGTCAGAGGCCGGGCGGGTGGGCTGCGCAGGGGCGTGAGCCGCATGGATGCGGCGACCGAGCTTACATGGACGTACTTGCAGCGCCCCCTGCGCAGCCCACCCGCCCGGCCAAACCACGGCTTGTGCTTTCGCGCTCCGCCACGAGGGGCTCAGCCGTTGGCCTTCGCCTTCGCCTCGCGCGCAGCCTGCTGCTCGACCAGGGTCAGCGCCACGTTGTCACGCAGGTACGCGGGCTCGACCTTCTCCGGCGCAATCGCCTCGCCACGCGCGAACGCCAGCACCGCCAGTGCCAGCACATCCGATGCCCGCGGCAGTGCTGTCGCATCGAATCCCCGAAGGCCACTGCCCAACTGCGCCACCAGCGCGCCGTCGGCCGCACCGAAGCCGGTGCCGACGCCATAGGCCGACAGCCCGTCCGGCAGCGCCACTGCTGCCGGTGCACATACACGCTCGCCATCGCGCGCGAGCGGCAGGCCGTCAACACGCTCGAAGCGCGCAACGTACAACTCTCCCATCCGTGCGTCGATCGCCGACAGGATCTGCGTTTCTTCTGCCGGTGCCCGCAGCGCCAGCACCTGCAGCGTCGATACCGGCAGCAGCGGACGGTCCAGCGCCAGTGCGATGCCCTGCGCGATGGCGATCGCCAGGCGCACGCCCGTGAACGCACCAGGGCCGCGGCTGAGCGCGATGCCGTCCAGCTGGCGGCGGCTGATGCCGGCTTCGGCCAGCAGCGCCTCGGCCCACGGCAGGCTCAGTTCGGCATGCCGGCGTGGGGCGATCTCGAAGCGTTCCAGTACCTGCCCATCGACATGCAGGGCAACGGAACAGGCTTCGGTGGCGGTTTCAAAGGCGAGCAGTTTCATCGGATCGGGTCAGAACAGGGGGAACGTGGCACCGGGCGCCGGCTCGGGGCCGGTCGCAACAGCGGCCCGGGCAGCCGCATCATCGGCCACGGGCGCCCATTGTGGCGTAAAGAAGGCCTGCACATCGGTCAGGTTGCGGGTACGGCGGAACGGCGGCAGCGAATCGAGGAAGACCCGGCCGTAGCCGCGGTTGAGCAGGCGCGGGTCGCACAACACCAGCACGCCACGGTCGCTCTCGCTGCGGATCAGGCGGCCGACGCCCTGTTTCAGCGCAATCACCGCCTGCGGCAGCTGTTCATCGCGGAACGGATTGCCGCCCTGGCTGCGGATCGCCTCCAGACGCGCCTCGTACACCGGATCGTCCGGTGCCGCGAACGGCAGCTTGTCGATCATCACCACGCTCAGCGCCTCACCCACCACGTCCACGCCCTCGCGGAAACTGGCCGAGCCCAGCAGCACGCCATTGCCCGATTCGCGGAAGCGCTGCAGCAGCGTCGCACGCGGCGCCTCGCCCTGCACGAACAACGGCCATGGCCCATCACGCAGTGCCTCGGCGGCCTCGCGCAATGCACGGTGCGAGGCGAACAACAGGAACGCCCTGCCCTGCGAGGCCTGCAGCACCGGCCGCAGGGTCTGGATCAGCGCGGTTCCGAAACCACGCGCGGCCGGATCAGGCAGGCCCTCGGGCAGATAGCACAACGCCTGCTCCGGCCAGTTGAACGGGCTGGGCTGGACCAGCGTATGCGGGTCGTCCAGGCCCAGGCGCGTGGCGATATGATCGAAACCACCGCCCACGGTCAGTGTCGCCGAGGTAAAGATCCATGCGGCTCGGCTGCGTTCGCGATGCTCGCGCAACGGGCCGGACACATCCATCGGCGTGCGCTGGCAGCGGAAACCACGCGGCGTGAGCTCGTACCAGAGCACATCGGCGGCGCTGGCGGTCTCCTCCGGATCGGTATCGAAATCGAGGGTGGGTTCGTCATCCCCCAGCCAGCGGCTGAGCCGCGAAACCGCTTCGCGCGCACGCGCATGGCAGGCATCGAGGCCGGCAGCCGCTTCGCGCAGCGGCTGCAGCGCCTGCTCCAGCGTCACCAGGCCAGCCATCACCGCATCGAAGCCATCACGCACCTGCGGCATCGCCAGTGCACGCCATTGCGTGCCACGCGCTGGCAGCCCTTCCATTGCCGAGCGCAGCGCCAACAGCGCCTGCTGCAACTGGTCGACCGGTTCCTGCAGCGCCGACTGCGCGCCCCCGACGCCGCGCGCTTCGGCCAGGCAGTCGCGGCCCAGTTCCTGCCACGGACGCATGCCAAAACCTTCGCCGAAGAACTGCGCGGCCAGTTCGGGCAACTGGTGCGCCTCGTCGATGACGAAGGCCTGCGCCCCAGGTAACAACTCGCCAAAGCCGTCCTGCTTCAGTGCCAGGTCGGCCAACAGCAGATGGTGGTTGACCACCACCACATCGGCGGCCTGCGCGCGTTGCCGCGCGCGCACCACGAAGCAGTCATCCCAGAACGGGCAGTCGGTCCCCAGGCAGTTGTCGACAGTGGAGGTGACCATCGGCAGCAGCGGCGAATCATCGGCCAGGCCTTCCAGTTCGGCGATGTCACCGAACTCCGAACGACCGGACCAGGCCAGGATCCGCTGGAACTGCGCAGCCTGTTCGGGGCTGGAAAAACGCGGCTCGCCGCGCGCCTGCTGCAGGCGATAGCGGCACAGGTAGTTCGCGCGTCCCTTCAGCAGCGCACTGCGCAGGCCGACACCGAGCGCCTGGCGCACCCGTGGCAGATCGCGGTGGTAGAGCTGGTCCTGCAGCGCGCGGGTACCGGTGGAGATGATGGTGCGCAACCCGGACAGCAGCACCGGCACCAGGTAGGCGAACGTCTTGCCGGTGCCGGTACCGGCCTCGGCCAGCAGCAGGTCACGCTGCTGCAGCGCATCGGCGATGGCTTCGGTCAGGTGCAGCTGTGCCGGACGCGGGACGAATGCATCCAGGTGCGAGGCGAGCGCGCCGCCGTCGCTGAGGGCTTCGCGGCTGGCATGGACAAGGTCGGACATCAGAGGGAAAGGATACCCGGCCGGGCGCTGCCCGGCACCCGTTTCAAGCCAGGGCACCAGCAAAAGCAACGGCAACAGCTTGGTTCATGGCTCTGGGTTTCTACATGCTGGGCGGGTCGGGAGGGGCAGGCAGGACACGCCGTAAACCCATCCTTGGGGGCTCGATGGCGCCATCCATGGCGCCAACGGTCCTGCCTGCCCCTCCCGACCCGCCTTCGACAGTTTCCCGGTGACGGAGGCACGCGCTTCGTAGCGTCGAGCTTGCTCGACTGGGATGTCAAAAGCGGTGGAGGGAACAGGAAAAGAAGATGGATTACTGCGAGCGCGCGCAGCGCGCGACCCGCTTTTGATTTTCTTCTTCTTTTCCGTGGCTGGCCGCACACGGAAACTGTCAGAGGCCGGGCGGGGTGGGTTCGCGGGGGTGTCCGCGGCATGGATGCCGCGGCCAAGCCCCCAAGGACGGGTTCACGGCGTCCCCCGCGAACCCACCCCGCCCGGCCAAGCGCAGCTTTTGCTTTCGGCGGCCAAGCAGCCAGCCACGAGGGGCTGCGCCGTTGGCTGAAAATTCAGTACCGCTTGATCCCCGGCACCGTGCAGCCTTCAATCTGCGCATGCGCCGACACCGCATTTTCCTTCTCGCCGCGCGCCAGGCGCGACTGCTCGATCGTCGCCCAGTGCCGCCGGCACAGCGGCCCCGTCTTCGAGCCCAGATCCACCGCCTTGCGCGCGAACGTCTCCGCCTGCGCCCACTGCCCCTGCAGCAGTGCCAGTTCGGCACGTTCCTGCAGCACCGCCGGGTCGCCGGCGACGATTTCCAGCGCGTGGTCCAGGCTGCTGGCGGCACCGGCCAGGTCGTTCGCCTGGCGTTGCGCCTGCGCGGTCACCCGCAGGTCTTCCACCTGCGAATCACGCAGCGGCTGCACCGACAGCTCCTTGTCGTCCGGACCTGCGGCCGCATCCACCGCAGCCAGGCGCTGTGCCGGCGTAGTGGTATCGACCGGCGTGACCACCGGCGGCGCGCTGGTCACGCAGGCGGCCAGGGCCAGGCTGAGGCCGGTCAGGGCCAGGGGCTGCAGCAGGGATCGCATGTTCATCGGCATCATCGGCTCGGGGGAGGAGTGGCGGCGGCGGGCGCCGCGGCAGGTTCGGCAGGCGCTTCCGGCTTGCGGTCCAGGCCGAACCAGCTGCGCCAGCCACCGCCCTCGCCTTCGCCTTCGGCACCCTGCCCGTCCGGCGACACCGCCGGCGCGCACGGTGCATAGGCCGGTGCATAGCCCACCACGAACGGGAAACGACGCGCGCCCGGGCAGCCTTCATCCGTGCTGTTGAGTCCGGTGGGCGCCACCGACTGCCAGTCCAGGCCCTTGTTGCTGACCCGCAGCGGAGCACTCGGCAGGCGCTGGAAGATACCCGACCAGACCCGCATCGCGCCGGTGGCACCGTACAGGCCGGCCTGCTCGTTCTGGTCGTTGCCGATCCAGATCACCGCCAGATGATCGCCGGTGTAACCGGCGTACCAGCTGTCGCGACCATCGTTGGTGGTACCGGTCTTGCCGGCCGGCTGCAGGCGGCCGAGGCCATCAGCGTTGAGCCGCTGCGCGGTGCCGCTGGCAACCACCTGCTGCAGGCCGACACTGATCAGGTTGGCGGCAATCGAGTCGCCCTCCTGCGCCGGTGCCGGGGTCTTGTCGTAACGCTTGAGCAGCTTGCCCTGCGGATCGAGCACGCCACGCACCGCATGCAGCGGTTGGATCTCGCCACCGGACGCGAGGAACTGGTACAGCTGTGCCATCGCGTACGGGCTCTGGTCGGTCGAGCCGAGGATCACCGCCGGGTTGGCGTCGGCCTTGATGCCGGCCAGGACATGGATCAGCTGGGTCACGCGCTCCGGGCCGACCTGCATGCCCACGCGCACCGTGGCCTGGTTGTAGGAATGCGCCAGTGCGTCGATCAGGCGCACCGTGCCGTGGCTGCGGTTGTCCGCGTTGCCGGGACTCCAGTTGCGGCCGCGGCCGAGCTGCACCGTCACCGGCGAGTCATCGACCCAGCTGGCCAGCGAGTAGCGGTCCGGCTGTGCCAAGGCCAGCAGGTAGACGAACGGCTTGAGCAGCGAACCGACCGGACGCTGTGCTTCGATCGCCCGATTGAAGCCGACCTCGGACACCTCACGGCTGCCGATCACCGCCAGCACATCACCGTTGTGCACGTCGGTCAGCACCATGCCGGCCTGCAGTTCGGGGCGGCGCTTGCTTTCCAGCGACTTGATGGTGCGGGTCACCGCGCCTTCGGCATAGGCCTGCGCGGACGGCGACATGCCGGTCATCACGCTCAGGCCCGCGCCCTGCAGCGCCGATTCCGGATAGTCATGGCCCAGCTGGCGGCGGACCAGATCGACATAGGCCGGGAAGCGGTTGGCGGCAACCAGGCCCGGCGTCTTGGGCACGCCCAGCGGGGCCTTCAACGCACGTTGGTACTCGGCGTCATCGATCAGCGTGGCCTCGTGCAGTTTGCCCAGCACGAAGTTGCGGCGATCCAGCGCGCGTTCCGGATTGCGCCGCGGGTCGTAGAAGGACGGGCCCTTGACCAGGCCGATCAGCAGCGCGATCTGCTCGGTCTCCAGCGACTGCAGGTCGCGGCCGAACCAGAACTCGGCACCGGACGACATGCCATGGATCGCCTGGCTGCCACGCTGGCCCAGGTACACCTGGTTGAGGTAGGCCTCGAAGATGGTGCGCTTGTCGTAGCGCGCTTCCATGATCAGCGCGTACAGCACTTCGTTGAATTTGCGGGTGACCGTTTGTTCCTTGCCGATGCCGAGCAGGCCGCTGCGGGCCAGCTGCTGGGTCAGCGTCGAAGCGCCCTGGCGGCTCTGCCCACCGGAGCGGATGGTCACCCACACCGCGCGCGCAATGCCGGACAGGTCGATGCCGTGATGGCGGTTGAAGTCCTTGTCCTCCACCGCCTGCAGGCCGGTCACCAGCAGGTCCGGCGCCTCGTCCATGCGGATCAGGCGGCGTTCTTCCTGCTTCTGGCCGTACAGGGTGGCGATGCGGGCCGGGTCCAGGCGCGCGGCCTTCAACGCCTTGCGGTTGTCGGCGTCGCGCAGCGAGGCGACCGCACCATCGGCCAGCGACAGCTCGAGCCGGCGCGGGGCAACCCGGCCATCGACGTCGTTGTAGCCGCGGCTGGAGATGACGAAGCGCCCGCCGTTCACCGCATAGGTGGCCGGCTCCTTGCCCTGGCCGTCATCGCGGTAGGCGGAGGCGGCCAGCTCGGTCTTCAGCGTGGACGCATCCATCGCCTTGCCGGGGGTGAGCACCAGCGGGCGCGCATAGACACGCGTCGGGATCTGCCAGCGCAGTTCACCGAAACGTTGGGTCACCTGCTGGTTCAGGTACAGCGTATAGGGAATGAGGAAACCCAATCCCAACGCGACCGCAGCCATGCTCCAGGTGATCAGGCGACGCCGCCACAGTGGGCCGTTGTCCTGCTGGTCGTCGTCGTCGAAATCGTCGATGTCGTCGGAATCGTAGCGTCGGGGCACGGGAATGCGAGAATGTAGGGTCTGGCGAGTCTACCCCAGCCGCTGCGGCTGGCGGATTCTCCCGGGTTCCCCTGCTTAAGCTGGAGTTGCAACCGGATGGCGATGTCCCTGGCCGAGATCCGATACCTGATCAACCGCCTCACGGGCCTGGCCCGCCGGAGCCTGGCCAGCCTGCGTACCCGTGGGTGGCGGGCGACCTGGCAGCGCATCCGCGTGCATACCCAGCGCGCCGTTCCCGCACCGCGCACGCCGCTGTTCCTGCCGCCGGCACAGGATTTCGCCCCCTTCACGGTGCCGTTCAGCGAGACGCCGGAAGTGAGCATCGTCATCCCGGTCTACAACCACGCCGGCCACACCCTGGCCTGCCTGCGCGCCCTGGCGGCACATCCGCCGCTGGCCGCGTGCGAGATCCTGGTAGTGGATGACGGCAGCAGCGACGCCACCGTGCAGTGGATGCCGCAGGTAGCCGGACTGCGCTACGAAGTGCGCGAGCACAACGGCGGCTTCATCGAGGCCTGCAACGATGGCGTGTCGCGCGCACGCGGCCGCTACGTGGTGCTGCTCAACAACGATACGGTGCCGCAGCCGGGCTGGCTCGACGCTCTGCTGGACACGTTCGCCAGCACGCCCGGCGCCGGCCTGGTCGGCAGCCAGCTGCTGTACCCGGATGGCCGCCTGCAGGAATCAGGGGGGGTGATCTTCGCCAACGGCAGCGGCTGGAGCTACGGCCGTTTCGAGGCGGCGGACGACCCGCGTTTTGCCAGCCTGCGCGACGTCGACTACTGCTCCGGTGCGGCGCTGATGCTGCCGCGCGCCCTCTGGCAGCAGCTGGATGGCTTCGATACCCGCTACAAGCCGGCCTACTACGAGGACACCGACCTGGCCTTCCGCGTGCGTGCACAGGGCCTGCGCGTGCTGGTTCAGCCGGCCAGCCGGGTGATCCACGACGAGGGCACCAGCAACGGCACCGACACCGGCAGTGGGGTGAAGGCCTACCAGGTGCGCAACCAGGCCATCTTTGCCGCCCGCTGGGCCACCGAGCTGGCCCGCCATCCGGCGGTGGGCGAAGTGCCATCACCGGCGCTGCTGCTGCGTGGCCGACGCCAGGTGCTGATCCTGGACGAGGAAGTACCGCAGCCGGATCGCGATTCCGCGTCACTGCGCCAGGTGAACCTGATCCGCCTGCTGCTGCAGGGCGGCGCTCATGTGGTGTTTGTTCCCACCCGCCGCGAACATGGCGGTGCCGCCACCGAAGCACTGCAGCGGATGGGCGTGGAAGTCTGGTATGCACCGTTCCTCGATGGCGTCGCCAGCTGGCTGCGAACGCACGGTGCACGCTTCCACGTGGCGCTGCTGGTCCGCCACCATGTCGCCCACGAGTGCCTGCCGCTGCTGGAGCGCTATGCGCCACAGGCACGCACCGTGTTCGACACCGTGGACCTGCACTACCTGCGCGAACGCCGTGGTGCCGAAGTCGCCGGTGATGCCGGGCTGCTGCGCGCCGCCGAGCGCACCCGCGCCAGCGAGCTGGCGGTGACGGAGCAGTGCGACGTCACCGTGCTGGTCAGTGCCGCCGAGCGTGAGCAGCTGCAGGCCGACGCCCCGTCCGTGCAGGTGGAACTGATCTCCAACCTGCACGACGTCGCCGGCGCCGGCAGGCCGTTCGAACAGCGCCATGATCTGGTGTTTGTCGGCGGCTTCCGCCATCCGCCGAACCTGGATGCCATGGAGTGGTTCATCGGCGAAGTCTTCGCCGGCATCCGTGCCCGTCTGCCCGATGTACGCCTGCACTGCATCGGTGCCGCCACACCCGATTCGCTGCTGGCATTGGCCGCACGCCAGCCCGGCGTGCAGATGCACGGTTTCGTCGAGGACATCACGCCCTACATGGACGGCGCACGCATTTCCATCGCGCCGCTGCGCTTCGGTGCCGGCGTGAAAGGCAAGATCAACCTGAGCATGGCCCATGGCCAGCCGGTGGTAGGTACCACCTGCGCCGTGGAAGGGATGCACCTGCGCCCGGGCCAGGACGTGCTGGTGGCCGATGATGCGGCGGGCTTCGCCGATGCGGTGGTCCGCCTGTACCAGGATCCGCAGCTGTGGCAGCAACTGTCCGATGCCGGCCTGGCCAACATCGCAGAGCACTTCTCGCTGGACGCTGCCCGGGCAACCGTGCAGCGGGTGTTCTTCACCTAATCCGGGCGCCCGCCTGCGCGGCGCAGGCGGTCTTCGAACGCTGGCAGCTCGGCCAGGTCCGGCTGCAGCAAACGGGCCTGTCCGGCGGCATGCGCCGCGAAAGCCAGGTCGCCGTTGCCGAGCCGTTCGCTGCCGATCGCCAGCCAGCGCTGGGCCAGGCGCAGGCGCGCCGAGGGAAGTCCGGCCGCGGTCGGCGACAGGGTCTGCCAGGCCTGCAGGCAGGCACCTGCGGCCTGCACGCGGTTCTGCCGCAGGTTGTCGTCGAAGCAGCGGCGGCTGGCGGGCAGCAGCCGCGCTGCGGCAGCCTTCACCCGTGCATCGCGTGGCGCCAGTGACTGCGCTTCGCGCAACGCGTCGAACGCACTGTGGCCGGGGGGGCTGATCCATTGCCCGGCACGTTCGGCGCGCTCGATCCTGCGCAGGTGGTCGCGCAGTTGGCGTTCGCGTTGCGTGTTGCTGACCGCCGGCTGCTGCAGCGCCTTCTGCGCCTGTTGTGCGCGCTGCAGGCGTTGCGCGAGCTGCTGTTGCGCGGCCGGCGAAGCACCCAGTTCCGCCGCCAGCGCGGAATCGGCCTGCGCCGCCTCGAACTGGAAGTCGTCGGCCCGCTTCTGGCTGCGCGCCAGCACCGCCTGCAAGGTCTGTTCGCGGCCGCGCTGGGCACTGGAATCATCAACCGCCACTGCCAGCACGGCGAGGAATCCCTTCGCTGCCGATTCCAGCTGCCGCCGCTGCAAGGCGCGCTGGGCCTGGCGCAGGCGCTGGTCGACAGCCTGTGCCAATGCTTCCTGGCTTGCGGGCAGATCGGCGTGGCCGGCATCGAACTGGCGCGCACGCTGCAGTATCGTCGCTGCCTCGGCCAGCTCGCCGCGCCCGGCCAGGATGCGGGCCTGCTGCAGCAGATCGCTCAGTGCGTCCTCGCGACCTTCCAGCGCCGGCAGATTGTCCGGCTGCAATGCCAGGATGCGCTGGAACAGGGGCAGCGCGCTGCTGTCACCTTCGTCCAGCCGGCCCGCTGCAAAGGCGTTGCGCGCCTGCGCCAGCAGTGCACCGATGCCGGCGCCTGCACTGCGTCGGGCCTGCAGCTGGCGAGCCACGGCGTCCGCATCGGCCTGCGGCACCTGCAGCTCCCGGGCCAGTGCCAGCGCCTTCGCGCTGCCCTCGAGGTCGTTGGCCTGCAGTTTTTCGCTGGCCTGCTGCAGGGCCGCGGCGCCGGTACGGGCCAGGCCTTCGCGGGCCTGCGGACGATCACCATCCAGCGCCAGCACGGCCTGGTAGCGCTCGCGCGCACCACTGCCGTCGGCCGCGCTCAACCGGCCGGTGGCAAGCGCGCGGTCACCTTCGGCCAGCAACTGTTCGATCTGCGGCTCATCCCAGAACCAGTCGGCCAATGGCTTGCGCAGCAGCACCAGCAGCACGAACACCGCCAGCGCCGCGACCAGCGCCCAGCGCCACACCCGGCGCGCGTGGCGTGCCTGCAGCCACCACCAACGGCCTTCACGGCGGACGCGGTCCAGCGCAGGGTGTTCAGCGCCATGCGGGCGATGCGGGGGCTCGCGTTCCATGCGTGCAGGGTAGCCGGGGCAGCGTGAAGCTCAGCCGAGGCGACGCGCCTCGCTCACGCCGGGCAGCGCATCCAGCTTGCCGAGCAGGGTCGACAGCTGGCCGTAGTCGCTCACCTTCAGGCGCAGGCGCAGGTGGGCACGGCCACTGTTGCGTACATTGTCACTGTGGATGTCGAGCACGTAGGCGTCTTCCTGGGCGATCAGGTTGGTGATGTCCTTCAGCAGCCAGCGGCGGTCGACCGCAGTGACCACCACGTCCACTTCGTAGCCGCCGCCGGCCTGGCCCCACTCCACCGGCAGGATGCGCTGCGGGCTGGTGGCTGCCAGCCGGGCCAGCGCGGCACAGTCTGCACGATGCACGGTGACACCACGGCTACGGGTCAGGTAGCCGACAATCGGCTCGCCAGCCACCGGCTGGCAGCAGCGTGCCAGCTGCACCAGCAGGTTGCCCACGCCCTGCACGGTGAACTTGGACTTGCCCAGGTTCTCGCGGCGCGCGGTCGGCCGCGGCAGGGTCGGCGCGGGCGCCGGCTGGCTCGCTGCACGTTCGGCTTCCAGCAGGGTACGGCTGACCTGGTTCGGGCCGGTATCGCCCAGCGCCACCTGGATGTAGAGATCGTCAACGCTGTCGGCATGGAACTTCTTCGCCGCCACCGCCAGGTCCGAGTGCTGCAGGCCCAGACGCTTCAGCTCGCGCTCAAGCAGTTCGCGCCCGGCCTGCACGTTGCGCGCGCGGTCCAGCTTGTGGAACCAGCTGCGTACCTTTTCGCGCGAGCGGTTGCTGGCCAGGAAGCCGTTGGCCGGCATCAGCCAGTCGCGGCGGGGGTCGGCCTCCTTGCCGGTCAGGATCTCGACGCGGTCGCCGCTGCGCAGGCGATAGGTCAGCGGCACGATGCGACCGTTGACCTTGGCGCCCCGGCAGCGGTGGCCCACCATGGTGTGCACCTGGTAGGCGAAATCGAGCGGCGTGGCGCCCTGCGGCAGATCCAGCACCTCATCCTTCGGGCTGAGTGCATAGACCCGGTCTTCGGTCAGCTCGGCATCGAGCGCCCCGGCCAGCTCATTGCCCTGCCCGTCCTGCGCCTGCTCCAGCAGCTGGCGCATCCAGGTGATCTTGCGGTCGAAGGACTTCTCCGCGCCCTTGCCACCTTCCTTGTACTTCCAGTGCGCGGCCACGCCCAGCTCGGCCTGCGAGTGCATCTCATGGGTACGGATCTGCACTTCGATGGTGCGCCCTTCCGGGCCGACCACGGCGGTATGCAGCGAGCGATAGTCGTTGGCCTTGGGCCGGGCGATGTAATCGTCGAACTCGCTCGGCACCGGCGCCCACAATGCATGCACCACGCCCAGCGCGGCGTAGCAGGCGGCGACGTCGTCGACCATCACGCGCACCGCACGGATGTCATACAGCTGGTCGAACGCCAGACGCTTCTTCTGCATCTTCCGCCAGATGCTGTAGATGTGCTTTGGACGGCCGCTGACCTCGGCCTTGATGCCCTGCGCGACCAGCTCGCGCGACAGCACCTTCTTGACGTTCTCGACGTAACGCTCGCGGGCGATGCGGGTTTCGTCCACCTCCCGCGCAATGCGACGGTAGGTCTCCGGTTCCAGGTGGCGGAACGCCAGGTCCTCCAACTCCCACTTCAGCTGCCAGATGCCCAGGCGGTTGGCCAATGGCGCGTGGATGTCGCGTGTCAGCTGTGCCAGCGCGCGGCGTTGCTCGTCATCCAGCTTGTCGGCCGCGCGCATCCGCGCCAGCTGCCGGGCCAGCAGGATGGGCACCACGCGCAGGTCGCGGATGATCGCCAGCAGCAGGCGGCGCAGGCCCTCGCTGTTGCGCCCTGCCTCACGGCCGGCATGCAGCGCCCACACCGGGTCGGCGGCGTCCTGGCCATCCAGCAGGCCGATCACCGCGGCCTTGTGGTTGCCCAGCGGCAGCTGTTCCAGGCTCGCCCGCAGGCCCGGCAGGTCGAACAGCAGGGCCGCGACCACCGCGCCTTCGTCGGCGGAGAGCATCGCCAGTGCGTCGAGGGTGTCACCCAGCACCGACCAGCTGGCACGCATCTGGTGGTCGCATTCCGGCGCTTCCCAGTGCCCGCGCAGGGCCTGGCGCAGCGGAGCAGGCAGCACGGCTGCCGAGGGACGGTTCAACAAGGCATCCAGGCCGGGGACGGAAGCGCGGTTCACAGCATCGAGCAGGCAAGACAGAGGCCTCTACACTAGCGCCGGCGCCGTTCAGGGACAATCACCGCGGCCACCATCACCCGGCATGAAGACATGCCGTTACACTCGCGGTCAAACCCAGGAGAGTCCCGACATGTCCTCGATCGCCCCGCGTTTCCGCCTACGGCTGCTGGCCTGTGCCGCACTGTTGCTGTCCTTGTCGGCGCCTGCGCTGGCCCAGCGTGTGGTGGAGGGGGACCTGCAGCAGCAGATGTCACCGGCCGAGTTCAAGGCTGCTGGCCTGGACAAGCTCAGTGCGCAGGAACTGGCCACGCTGAACCGCTGGCTGCAGGGCAAGGTCGAAGCCGCCACCACCCAGGCGGTTGCCGCCGTACGGGAATCGGCACGCGAGGAAGGCCGTCAGGAAGTGATCGTGAAGAATCGCGGCTTCTTCGATTTCGGCAGCAGCGAGCCGATTGTCGGCGTGCTGCAGGGCGAATTCCGCGGCTTCGGCAAAGGCCGCGTCTACGTGCTGGACAACGGCCAGGAATGGGAGCAGACCGATGCAAGCACCCTGGCCGGTGTGCGCAAGCAGTCCCCCGCCGTCAGCATCAAGCCCGGCGTGATGGGCGTGTGGTACCTGAAGGTCGACGGCGTGAACACCCAGCCGAAGGTGCGCCGTACCAAGTAACGCCGCCCATTGTGTAGAGCCGAGCCCACGCTCGGCTGCGATCTGCAGGGGAAGTGACGAGGCATCGAAAAGCAGCCGAGCATGGGCTCGGCTCTACAGCAACGACGTCATGCCTGGCGCAGTGCGGCTACCCGCTGCGCCAGCTTCTTCGCCGAGATGCCGGTCCGCGCGCCCAGCTCCTGCGCGAACAGTGACACCCGCAGCTCTTCCAGATCCCAGCGCAGCGCCTGCCATTGCGGGCGCTCGCGCAGTCCCTGCTGCTCCCCCACTTCCAGCGCTTCCAGGAACGGGTGCAGTTCCAGCATGCGCGCCTGGTCACGTGGCGGATCACGCTTGGCACGCTCGGTGCGCAGGATCATCGCCTTCAGGTAGCGCGGATACTGCGCCAGCGCGTCAGCCGGCGTGTCGCGCAGGAAGCCGGGATGGATCAGGCCGGCCAGCTGCGCTTCCATGTCGTCCAGGTTGCCGCGCGCCCAGCCCATCAACGGTGCTTCCAGCATCGGCTTCAGTTCCGCCACCAGGCCCAGGATGGTTTCGGCCAGTTTCAGCCGCGACATCGCCTCACCGAACAGGGCCTTGGCCGCATGCTCGCGTCGCTGCTCGAAGGTCGCCGCATCGCGGATGTCTTCCAGGCCCTCGGCCAGCACCGCGTTCATCGCTGCATCGACCAGGTCGCCGCGCAGGCGCTCCTGCGATTCGATCGCGGCATACAGCAGGCCGGTCTTGGCACCGACCGGCAGCTGCTTGCGCGCCTGCTTCACCTTCTCGGCCAAGGCGATTTCCAGCAGGCGGCGCACGCCGAGCGGATGGGCCTCCAGCGCCTGCTGGCGGTCGGCGAAGATGCGCAGCGCCACGCTGTCGCCCTCGTCCAGCAATGCCGGATAGGCCGGCACGCCCGCTTCACCGGGCACCTGCAGCGGAATCGGCGTGGCCGGGAACGTACGCAGGCCATCGGCCGCCATCTCGCGGCCGGCGCGTGCAGCGAACGCATCGCCGGCACGACCGCCGAACTTGGCGCGCAGTGCATCCAGATCGCGCGAGGTCGCCAGCACCTTGCCCTGCTCGTCGCGCAGCCGCAGGTTCATGTGCAGGTGCGGTTCGATCGAACCGGGCTCGAAATCGAGCGCGGTCACCGTGGCGCCGGTTGCGCGTGACAGGAAGCGCGCCAGTTCGCCGGTGATGGCATCGGCGCTGGGCTGCGGGAACGCCTCGTAGAACGCGCGGCCGAAATCCGGTGCCGGCACGTAGTTGCGACGCATCGCCTTGGGCAGGCTGCGGATCAATGCCGAGGCCTTGTCGGCCACGAAGCCCGGCGCCAGCCAGCCCAGCTGCACCGGGTCCAACGCGTTGAGCAGGTGCAGCGGCACATCCAGGGTCACGCCGTCATCGTCTGCACCCGGCTCGAAGCGGTAGTGCAACGGCAACCGCGCCTGGCCCAGCGCCAGGTACTTCGGGTAGCGCTCCTGCTCGCTGCCTTCGCCGGGCAGCAGGTCGGCCAGCGACCAGTGCAGGGTCTTGCGCTGTTCCGGCGCCAGCCCCTTCCACCAGGAATCCAGGCCCGCGGCCGAATGGATCTGCGGCGGCACCCGGTCCAGGTACCAGCGCGCCTGCCAGTCCTCGTCGGCGACGATGCCGGCGCGGCGCAGCTTGGCTTCTTCCTCGCGAGCGGTCTCCAGCACTTTCTGGTTGTCGGCCACGAAGCTGGCGCGGGTGTTGATCTCGCCGGTCACCAATGCCTGGCGCACGAAGATGTCATGTGCCTCGCCCGGTGCGATGCGGCCGTAGTGCACCGGCTTCTTCGGCGCCAGCACCAGGCCGAACAGGCTGATCTGCTCGGACGCCAGCACCTGTCCCTGCGCGCGCGACCAGTGCGGATCGAAGTGCTTGCGCAGCAGCAGGTGCGGCAGTTCGGCGATCACCCAGTCCGGCTCGATCGCGGCCAGGGTCATGCCCCACACCTTCTGCGTATCCAGCAGGTTGGCCACCAGCAGCCACGGCGGCGGCCGCTTGGACAGCGCCGAACCGGGGAACGGCAGGAAGCGGCGCTGGCGTGGTGCCTGGAAATCACCCTTCTCGGTACGGTGGCCGATCTGCGTCGGCAGGCCCGCCACCAGCGCCCGGTGCAGGGTCTGGTAGGCGGCGGCGCGCACGCGTTCGCTGAAACCGCCGCCAACCGGCGCCTGTTCCTTCTGCGCACGCACGGCCACCGGCGCCGGTGCGGCCTCGGCCTTGCCTTCGCGGGCGAGGCGCGCGGCACGGTGCAGCTGGCCTCGGGTGGCTTTCACCGCCGCGGCGTCGTCACGCGCCGGTGCCGGCGCACTGCTGCCGGCCAGCAACGGTGCCATCGACGCCTCGTTGGCCTCTTCCTTCCAGCCCAGTTCTTCGCACAGCAGGCGCAGCTGGCGATG
The DNA here is from genome assembly GCF_059367875.1 of Stenotrophomonas sp. YJH_SMC_16. Classification (NCBI taxonomy): domain Bacteria; kingdom Pseudomonadati; phylum Pseudomonadota; class Gammaproteobacteria; order Lysobacterales; family Lysobacteraceae; genus Stenotrophomonas; species Stenotrophomonas sp. YJH_SMC_16. The sequence goes on from NZ_JCAFRH010000001.1 coordinate 15,896, forward strand.
CAGCTCGCGCCACTCGCGCATGCGCAGGAAACCGAGGAAATGACGGCCGCACCAATCGCGCAGCTTGGACTGGGTCAGGTCTTCATGGGCCTGCCGATAGGCATCCCACAGGCGCAGCACACCGACGAACTCGGAGCGCCCATCGGCGAACTGCGCATGCGCGCTGTCGGCTGCACCGCGGGCTTCGGGCGGGCGTTCGCGCGGGTCCTGGATGCCCAGGAACGAGGCGATCACCAGCATCGGGCGCAGGCAGCCGGCGGCCTGCGCGGCGACCAGCATGCGCGCCAGCTTCACGTCCACCGGCAGGCGCGCCATCTGCTTGCCGATGGTGGTCATGCGCCGCTCGGCATCGATCGCGCCCAGTTCTGTCAGCTGCTGCCAGCCATCGGCTACCGCGCGCTCGTCCGGTGCTTCCAGGAACGGGAACTCCTCGATGCGGCCCAGGCCCAGCTGCAGCATGCGCAGGATCACCCCGGCCAGGCTGGAGCGGCGGATTTCCGGATCGGTGAACTCCGGCCGCGCCTGGAAATCGGCCTCGGCGTACAGGCGGTAACAGATACCCTCGGCGATACGACCGCAGCGGCCCTTGCGCTGGTTGGCGCTGGCCTGCGAGATCGGCTCGATGTGCAGGCGGTCCAGCTTGTTGCGCGGGCTGTAGCGCTTGACGCGGGCGAAGCCCGGATCGACCACGTAGCGGATGCGCGGCACCGTCAGCGATGTTTCGGCCACGTTGGTGGCCAGCACGATGCGCCGGTTCGGCCCGGGATTGAACACCCGGTCCTGGTCCTGGTTGGACAGGCGCGCGTACAACGGCAGCACCTCGGTATTGCGGTACTTGCGCCGTTCCAGCGACTGGTGCGCATCGCGGATCTCGCGCTCGCCCGGCAGGAAGATCAGCACGTCGCCGCGCGCATCCAGGCGGGTGATCTCGTCGATGGCCGACACGATGGCGTCGTTGACGGTGCGTTCACCGTGATCTTCGCCCTCGCCTTCCAGCGCGCGGTAGCGCACTTCCACCGGGTAGGTGCGGCCTTCCACGCTGATCACCGGCGCATTGTCGAAATGCTGGGCGAAGCGTTCGGTGTCGATGGTGGCCGAGGTCACGATCAGCTTCAGGTCCGGGCGCTTGCGCAGCAGCTGCTTCAGGTAGCCCAGCAGGAAGTCGATGTTGAGGCTGCGTTCGTGCGCCTCGTCGACGATGATCGTGTCGTAGTTCGACAGCCAGCGGTCGCTGGCGATCTCCGCCAGCAGGATGCCGTCGGTCATGAACTTGATGCGGCTGTCTTCGCTGACCTTGTCGTTGAAGCGCACCTGGTAGCCGACCAGCTGGCCCAGTTCGCTCTGCAGTTCCTGCGACACGCGGCTGGCCACCGCACGTGCGGCAATCCGTCGCGGCTGGGTGCAGCCGATCATGCCGGCCTGGCCACGGCCTGCAGCCAGGCACAGTTTCGGCAGCTGGGTGGTCTTGCCCGAGCCGGTTTCACCGGCGATCACCACCACCTGGTGGTCGCGGATCAGCCCGATGATGGCGTCGGCTTCACGCGCAATCGGCAGCTGCGGGTCCAGAGTAATGGACGGCTGCTGCTGCGCCCGTGTCATCCGGCGCTGCACCGACGCCTGCAAGGCCTGCTCGAAGGTGGCGGCCAGTGCCGCATCCTGTGGCTTGGCCTGGCACCGCGAGAGCATCCCCAGCAAACGGCCCCGGTCGCGGCTCATGGCGCCGTCGATGGCGGCACGCTGTTGGCGCAGGCGGGGCGATGGATTTTTATCGATAGAGTTCATCAATCGGTTCGTTCAAAACTTTGAAAGCGACCAGTCATCACGACCGGTTTATTGTGAAGGCCAACGATTCCACAAGGAGGAACCCCATGGCGAAGACCAAGAGCACGACCAAGGCCAAGACCGGCAAGCAGAAGCTTGCAGCGGCGGCACCGTCGGCGCCGAACATCGATATCGGGATCACCCAGGGCGACCGCAAGAAGATCGCCGACGGTCTGTCGCGCTTCCAGGCCGATGCGTTCACGCTCTACCTGAAGACGCACAACTTCCACTGGAATGTGACCGGGTCGATGTTCAACTCGCTGCACACCATGTTCGAGACGCAGTACACCGAGCAGTGGGCGGCACTGGACGACGTGGCCGAGCGCATCCGCGCGCTGGGCTTCAATGCCCCGGGCTCCTACCGGGAATTCGCTGCGCTGACCTCGATCGCCGAGGAACCGGGCCTGACCGACAGTGCGGACTGGCGTGAAATGGTACGCCAGTTGGTGGTCGCCAACGAAGCGGTCTGCCGTACGGCGCGTGAAGTGCTGGAGGTGGCGGCCAAGGGTGACGATGCCCCGACCGAGGATCTGATGACCCAGCGGCTGCAGACCCACGAGAAGTACGCCTGGATGCTGCGCTCCCTGCTCCAGTAAGGGGGTTGGGAGTGGTTCGGCAGGGCTGCGCCCTGCACCCGCAGAGGCCGAAGCAACAGCAACTACCAGAGCAAGAGCAAGAGCTGGTTTCCTGTGGGTTGGCGGGGTGGGTCCGGTTGCGGGAGACGCCGTAAACCCGTCCTTGGGGGCTTGGCAGCCGCATCCATGCGGCTGACACTCCCACAACCGGACCCACCCCGCCCTTGACAGATTTCCGCGGTCTGCCTGCCCTTGTAGAGCCGAGCCATGCTCGGCTCTTTTCGTTTCGATCTCGAAATATTCGATTTCGATGGATTTTGATCCACGCATGGCGTGGATGGCCCAACCGTCACCGGGAAGCTGTCGGGGGCGGGTCGGTGTGGGCTTGCAGGACCGTTGGCGCCATGGATGGCGCCATCGAGCCCCCAAGGACGGGTTTACGGCGTGTCCTGCAAGCCCACACCGACCCGCCCAACCAGCAGACACGCCAGAGCCGGCTGTTGCCTTTGACGTTGCCGTGGCTTGTAGCAGGTGCAGGGCGCAGCCCTGCCGCCGCCTCCGGGAGGTAAACTAACCGGATGGCTTCCCGTCCCGCGCACGACCTGCTCCAACGCGTCTTTGGTTACGACGATTTCCGTGGTCCCCAGCAGGACATCGTGGAGCATGTGGCTGCCGGTCACGATGCCCTGGTGCTGATGCCCACCGGCGGTGGCAAGTCGCTCTGCTACCAGGTGCCGGCCCTGCTGCGTGACGGATGTGGCATCGTCATCTCGCCGCTGATCGCGCTGATGCAGGACCAGGTCGAAGCCCTGCGCCAGCTCGGCGTGCGCGCCGAATTCCTGAACTCGACCCTGGACGCTGAAACGGCCGGCCGCGTGGAACGCGAACTGCTCGCGGGCGAGCTGGACATGCTTTATGTCGCCCCGGAGCGGCTGCTGACCGGCCGCTTCCTGTCGCTGCTGTCACGCAGCCGGATCGCCCTGTTCGCCATCGACGAAGCGCATTGCGTATCGCAATGGGGCCACGACTTCCGTCCGGAATACCGCCAGCTGACCGTGCTGCACGAGCGTTGGCCGCAGATCCCCCGGATCGCGCTGACCGCCACCGCCGACCCGCCGACCCAGCGCGAGATCGCCGAGCGCCTGGACCTTCAGGAAGCACGCCACTTCGTCAGCTCCTTCGACCGCCCCAACATCCGCTACACCGTGGTGCAGAAGGACAATGCCCGCAAGCAGCTGACCGATTTCCTGCGCGGCCACCGTGGCGAGGCCGGCATCGTCTACTGCATGTCACGGCGCAAGGTCGAGGAGACTGCCGAATTCCTGTGCGGCCAGGGCTTCAACGCCCTGCCCTACCATGCTGGCCTGCCGCCGGAAGTGCGCGCTAACAACCAGCGCCGTTTCCTGCGCGAGGATGGCATCGTGATGTGCGCCACCATCGCCTTCGGCATGGGCATCGACAAGCCGGACGTGCGCTTCGTAGCGCATACCGACCTGCCGAAGTCGATGGAAGGCTACTACCAGGAAACCGGGCGCGCCGGCCGTGATGGCGAAGCCGCCGAAGCCTGGCTGTGCTACGGCCTGGGCGACGTGGTGCTGCTCAAGCAGATGATCGAGCAGTCCGAGGCCGGCGAAGAACGCAAGCAGCTGGAGCGGGGCAAGCTCGATCACCTGCTGGGCTACTGCGAATCCATGCAGTGCCGCCGCCAGGTGCTGCTGGCCGGTTTCGGCGAGACCTATCCGCAGCCCTGCGGCAACTGCGACAACTGCCTGACCCCGCCCGCTTCGTGGGATGCCACCATTCCCGCGCAGAAGGCATTGAGCTGCGTCTACCGCAGCGGCCAGCGCTTCGGCGTCGGTCACCTGATCGACGTCCTGCGTGGCAGCGAGAACGAGAAGGTGAAGCAGCAGGGCCACGACAAGCTGAGCACCTATGCGATCGGCCGCGACCTGGATGCACGCACCTGGCGCAGCGTGTTCCGCCAGCTGGTCGCCGCCAGCCTGCTGGAAGTGGATAGCGAGGGCCATGGCGGCCTGCGCCTGACCGATGCCAGCCGTGACGTGTTGACCGGCCGCCGCCAGATCAGCATGCGCCGCGACCCGGCCAGCAGCACCAGCGGACGCGAGCGCAGCGCACAGCGCACCGGCCTGTCGGTGCTGCCGCAGGATCTGGCCCTGTTCAACGCCCTGCGCGGCCTGCGTGCCGAACTGGCGCGCGAACAGAACGTGCCGGCCTTCGTGATCTTCCACGACAGCACCCTGCGCAACATCGCCGAGCAACGCCCGACCAGCCTGGACGAACTGGCACGGGTCGGCGGCATCGGCGGCACCAAGCTGAGCCGCTACGGCCCACGCCTGGTCGAAATCGTTCGCGAAGAAGGCTAGCGGCGGGCCCCTGTAGAGCCGAGCCCACGCTCGGCTGCCTCTGCGCGAACAGCAGCCGAGCGCAGGCTCGGCTCTACATTGATGCTGGTCCAACCTTGAACCGGCCATTCAGCCGGAAGTGCATCCGCGCCCACTTGCAGCTAGATTAACGCCATGTCCCTAGCCTCGACCCTGCTCCGTGTCGTGCTCATGCTCAGCCTGTTGCTCAACGGGCTGAACGCGGCCATGGCCAGTGGTCACGAGGAAATGGGCCGGATGGCCCACGCGGTAGCCGCCCTTGATGGCGGCGATGCCGACTGCCACCACCACGCCGCCATGCAGGCCGACGAGGCCCCACAGGCCAAGGCCCCCGCCCACGACGCCCACTGCCAGATCAAGGACTGCGTGCGCAGTTGCGCCCAGCACCCGCTGCTGGTGGTGCAGCCGTTGCCGTATCTGGCGGGCCCGGCACTGTCGCTGGCGCCGCAGCCGATGTCGGCCACTGGTCGGCCGGCGCCGCCGCTGCCGCCGATCTCCCGCCCTCCCATCGGCTGATTCCACACGCACCGTGCGCCCTGCGCACCGTAGCCGGCCACCTGCCGGCGTCTTTACGTGTCTGGAGTCACCACCATGAATACCCGCATTCCCCCCGGCCCGGGCGCTGTGCCCATGCCGTCGCGCCGCCTGTTCGTGCAGGGCCTGGCCGCCGGTGGCGTGGTTGCCGGCATCGCCGCTGTCGGCGTGCCGCAGCGCGCGCTCGCCGCCGCCACGGCCGCCCCACGCCTGGCCGGCGCCCCTGCCGTGCTCAGCGACACCCGCATCGAACTGGCCATCGGCGAATCGCTGGCCAATTTCACCGGCCGCACCCGCCCGGCGATCACCGTCAACGGCTCGCTGCCGGCCCCGATCCTGCGCTGGCGCGAAGGCCAGACCGTGGATCTGTTCGTGCGCAACACGCTGGACCGCCATCCGACCTCGATCCACTGGCACGGCATTCTGCTGCCAGCCAACATGGACGGCGTGCCCGGGCTGAGCTTCAACGGCATCGGCCCCGGTGAGACCTACCACTACCACTTCGACCTCAAGCAGTCCGGCACCTACTGGTACCACAGCCACTCGATGTTCCAGGAGCAGGCCGGCCTGTACGGTGCGCTGATCATCGATCCGGCCGAACCGGCGCCGTACCACCACGACCGCGAGCACGTGATCATGCTGTCCGACTGGACCGACATGGACCCGGGCGCGCTGTTCCGCCGCATGAAGAAGCTTGCCGAGCACGACAACTACTACAAGCGCACGCTGCCCGACTTCCTGCGTGACGTGAAGCGCGACGGCTGGTCGGCCGCGTTGTCCGACCGTGGCATGTGGGGCCGGATGCGGATGACGCCGACCGACATCTCCGACATCAACGCGCACACCTACACCTATCTGATGAACGGCACCGCCCCGGCCGGCAACTGGACCGGGCTGTTCCGCAGCGGCGAGAAGGTGCTGCTGCGCTTCATCAATGGTGGGTCGATGACCTATTTCGACGTGCGCATCCCCGGCCTGAAGATGACCGTGGTCGCCGCCGACGGCCAGTACATCCACCCGGTCAGCATCGACGAATTCCGCATCGCTCCCGCCGAAACCTACGACGTGCTGGTGGAACCAAGTGGGCAGGACGCCTTCACGATCTTCTGCCAGGACATGGGCCGTACCGGCTACGCCGCCGGAACACTGGCCGTTCGCCATGGCCTGCAGGCACCGATTCCCGCGCGCGACCCACGCCCGTTGCTGACCATGAGCGACATGGGGCACGACGTGGGCAGTGGTGGCCACGGTGGCCACGACATGGCCGCGATGAAGGGCATGGAAGGCGGCTGCGGCGCCAGCATGGGCCACGGCGCGCACGGAGGCGATACCGCCAGCAAGGCACCGAAGCATCCGGCCAGCGAACGCAACAACCCGCTGGTGGACATGCAGAGTTCGGCCTCCGAACCGAAGCTGGACGACCCCGGCATCGGCCTGCGCGACAACGGCCGCCAGGTGCTGACCTACGGCGCGATGCGCAGCCTGTTCGAAGACCCGGATGGCCGCGAGCCCAGTCGTGAGGTCGAGCTGCACCTGACCGGCCACATGGAGAAATTCTCCTGGTCGTTCGATGGCGTCCCGTTTGCCAGCGCCGAACCGCTGCGGCTGAACTACGGCGAGCGCATGCGCATCGTGCTGGTCAACGACACCATGATGCAGCACCCGATCCACCTGCACGGCGTGTGGAGCGATCTGGAAAACGCGCAAGGTGAATTCCAGGTGCGCAAGCACACCATCGACATGCCACCGGGCACCCGCCGCAGCTACCGCGTGCGCGCCGATGCGCTCGGCCGCTGGGCCTACCACTGCCATCTGCTGTACCACATGGAAGCGGGCATGATGCGCGAAGTGAGGATCGAAGAATGAGCCGCTCACTGCTTTCCCCCAGCCTGCTGGCCCTGGGCCTGACCGCCGCATTGCCGGTGTTCGCGCAGTCGCACGCAGGCCATGACATGGCCGCGATGAACGCGCCGGCGAAGACCGCGAAGACGCCGGCCGAACCGGTCGATCATTCGAAGATGGATCACTCGAAGATGGACATGGGTGCGGCGGATCACGCCGGCATGGACCACTCCACGATGGACCACTCGAAGATGGACCATGGCGCGATGCAGCCAACGCCGATGGACCATTCGCAGATGGACCATTCGCAGATGGACCATTCGGCGATGGGTCACGGCACGCCCGCACCGACCGAACCCCTCGAACCGATCCCGGTGCCTACCGATGCCGACCGTGCCGCTGCATTCCCGCCCATCGCCCACGGTGCGATGGAGCATGCGCCGGAGATCAACAGCCTGCTGCTGATCGACCGCCTTGAGCATTGGGATGGCAAGAGCAGCAACGGCCAGGCTTGGGAGGCCACGGGCTGGATCGGCGGCAACATCAACCGCCTGTGGCTGCGCACCGATGGCGAACGCAGCCGTGGCCGCACCGAATCATCGTCGCTTGAAGCACTGTATGGCCGCAGCGTGTCGCCGTGGTGGGACGTGCTGGTCGGTGTGCGCCAGGACTTCCGACCGGCCGACTCCCGCACGTGGGCGGCCATCGGCATCCAGGGCCTGGCGCCCTACAAGTTCGAGAGCTCGGCCACGCTGTACATGGGCTCCGGCGGCCAGGTGCTGGCCAAGGCCGAAGTCGAGTACGACGTGCTGCTGACCAACCGTTTGATCCTGCAGCCGCTGCTGGAAGCCACGGTGGCAGCCAAGGATGAACCGGAGTACGGCATCGGCCGTGGCCTGAACAAGGTCGAAGCCGGGCTGCGACTGCGCTATGAGTTCAGCCGCCGCTTCGCGCCGTACATCGGCATCAGCCACGAACGCAGTTTCGGCGACACCTCTGACTATGCCGGTGACCACGCGCGCGACACGCGTTGGGTCGCTGGCGTGCGCATGTGGTTCTGAGCAGCGTTACGTGAGCAGTGGCCAGCCCCGGCAGCCGCCGGGGCCGGCTACACTGCGCCACGTTCCAATGCAGGCACCGCCATGTCGTTGCAGATCCGCCGCGCCACCCTCGCCGACGTCGACACGCTGTCGGCGATCGCCATCGCCACCTACACCGAGACCTGGGGCGACTCGTATCCGCCGCAGGACCTGCACGATTTCCTGCAGGATCACTACAGCAGCGAACCGCAGCGCATCGAACTGTCCGACCCACGCAGTGCCATCTGGCTGCTGATGGACGGTGACGCCGTGGTCGGCTATCTGGCCGCCGGCGCCAACACCCTGCCGCACGCCGATGCATGCGAGGGCGACATCGAACTGAAGCGGTTCTACATTCTGGCTGCACACCAGAACGGCGGCCATGGTGCACGCATGATGGACGCGTTCATGGCCTGGCTGGACCAACCACAGCGCCGCACCCTGTGGGTGGGCGTATGGGAAGAAAACTTCGGCGCGCAGCGCTTCTACGCGCGCTATGGGTGCAGCAAGGTCGGCGAGTACGACTTCATCGTCGGCGACACGCATGACCGCGAGTTCATCCTGCGGCGGCCGTGATCACGCGCTCCATGTAGCGTCGAGCCATGCTCGACTATGGCCTGCAACATCCAGTCGAGCATGGCTCGACGCTACAAACTAGAAATCGAACAACTCCGACAGGAAGCTGTCCTTCTTCTTTTTCTTGTAGCCGTGGCTGTACTGCTGGCCCCGGTTGTCCTCGTAGCGCTGGCCCAGATGACGGGTGTCGCGATGCATCACCGGCGGCGGCGCGGCGGCCGGCTGCGACTGCGCCGGGGCGGGCGGCGGTACCGCACTACCCGCACCCGCGCGCTCGATGATCTTGTCCAGTTCACCACGATCCAGCCAGACACCACGGCAACCAGGGCAATAGTCGATCTCGATGCCATGGCGTTCGGCCATCTGCAGGGTCTGGGTCTTGCACACGGGGCACAGCATTGGCATTGCTCCTGTCGGTCTGGTAACGACTGTACCTGCCCTGTGATGACTGTGCGGCAACACATGACCGATGGCACAGGGACTTCCGGCGCGTGCCAGCGTGCCCGGCCCCTTCCACACTGCATGCTGGTTCCGCAGGGAGTGCGTGCATGACCGTCCTGTCCCGCCTGCCCAGCGCCGCGCGCCTGCTGCTGGTGCTGCTCGGCGTCGGCGTTGGCCTGAATCTGCGCGACATCGCAGCCGCCGCAGGCACGCCGATTCCCGCCTTGCCCATTGCTTACGGCGGCAGCCTGCTCGACAACGCGCTGGCCGTGCTCGTGGCACTCCTGCTGGCCGCGCTGCTGCGGCCACGCGGGATGGGCCTGATGGCCAGCCTGGGACTGCGCGGCAACGGCTGGGGCGGCCCGTTCTGGGTACTGCTGGCCAGCCTGCCCTGCTGGCTGGGCCTGGCGCTGCTCGGTACGCCGAACAAGGCACTGACCGCACTGGATGCCACCATGCTGGCGGTGCTGTTCCCGCTGGCCGAGGAAGTGCTCTTCCGCGGCCTGGGCTTCGTACTGCTGGTGAAGATCGTGCGCGGCCCCTGGCCATGGCTCGCACTGCCGCAGGCGCTGTTGTTCGGCATGGTGCACTGGCTGGGCTTCGGCGGGTTCGACGGCGGCGGCCTCGCGCTGTTCGTCGGCGCGGTAATCGCCCTGGGCGGCTTCATCTTCGCCTGGCTCGACCACCTCGACGGTGACACCTTGTGGTGCGGCCTGGTCCTGCACGTGTCGATGAACCTGGCCTGGAACGTGTTCAGCCTCGATGACGCCGTTGCACTGGGCTGGCAGGCCACCGGCCTGCGCATCGGCACCGCCCTGCTCGCGGTCGCGATCCTGGCCTGGCACGTGCGTCGCCGGCGCCAGACGCGGTTGTAACGCCCACTTAGCTTGCCGTGCACGCCGGGATCACTACCGGCTTGCGCATACTTGCGCGCCTTTCGCTCCCCCTGTTGTCCGGAGTTGCCGCGTCATGTTGCTGTCCAAGCGCTTTGTGGAACCGCGCGTCCTGCTGATCGAGGACGCCGAGGAAACCCAGGAACTGAGCCGTCTCGCCCTGGAAAGCCAGGCTTGCCAGGTCACCGCTGTCAGCAGCGCCGAGGCCGCACTGGGCCTGCTCAACGCCGGTGAACCGTTCGACCTGCTGTTCACCGACGTCTGCCTGGGCGGCATCAGCGGCATCGAAACCGCCAACCGCGTGCGCGAGCACCTGCCGCAGCTGCCGATCCTGGTCACCTCCGGCATGGATCAGCATCGCGTGCTGCCGCAGCTGCGCGCCGGCATCCACTTCCTGCCCAAGCCATACAGCATGAGCGAGCTGCTCGATGCCATCCGCCTGTGCTTCCGCCACGCAGCGGATGCCGCGCTGATGCCGCCGCCGCGGGCCAGCGCGGCCTGAGGGGATCATCCACGCATGGCGTGGATCTACTGATTCCGTTTCTCGTCGGCGTGGACCCACGTCAACAACCCCGGTAGATCCACGCCATGCGTGGATTGAACCTGCGATCAACCGCTGCTGTACGGCCCGCTACCCGGGAACACCTTCAGCAGTGCGCGGGTGATCATGTCCGGGTAGACCGTGAAGTGATCCTCGTCATCGATCACCATGTCCTCCACCTTCAACGATCGCCCGCTGCTGCGCAGCTGCTCGGCGAATTCTGCGTTGTGGCGCAGCATGTCGTTGCGGGTGAAATAACGCGGTTCGGGCTTGACCGTTTCAAAGCTGCCCACCGACAGCACCACCGTGGTCGGCTGCGCCGGCGCCTTGGCCTCGGCCTGCATGCGCGGCACCCGATGGTCGTCGAACCACAGTGATGGGCTGGAGAGGATGTAGGTGCGGAACATGTCCGGGCGCGTGGTCAGCACATAGGCGCCGAACAGGCCACCATAGGAATGACCCGCATAGGCGCGCCGCGCCGGATCAGTGCGGTAGCGCGCATCGATCATCGGCAGCACCCGCTCGGCGAGGAAATCGCGATAGTGCGCCGCGCCACCGTAGCTCACGTCATCGCTGTAATCACGCGGATCGGTACGCGCCGGATCGCTGGGCGTATAGTCGCGCGAGCGGCTCTGCTTGGAGGTCAGCCCTTCCTGCGGCGGCAGCCCGACCAGGATGAAATCCTCCAGGTTGACACCCTTCTGGCCCACCAGGTTGCGCACGCTGCGCACCAGCGGGAAGCTGTACAGCGCGTCGGTCACGTACAGCACCGGATAGTGCTTTTCCGGATGTGCGGCGTAGTCGGCCGGCAACGCCACCCAGACCGGATAATCGCGGCCGATCGGATCGTGCACGCGCAGCGCTTCGGTATCCGGCAGCACCACGCCCGACACTGCGGCGGCTGGGCTCTCCTTCGCTTCACTCTGCGCTGCCGGCGGCGCCACCGACATCGCACAGCCACTCACGGCCAGGCAGGCCGCCACACTCCATCCACGCACACGCTGCATCCACACGCTCCCATTGCGGGCGGCGCACCGGATGGCGCCGCTGCCGCATCCTTGCATGGTGCGCAACCCGCTGCCAGTGCGGTCAGGGCGAGGCCGGCGGCGCCGGGAACAGTGTGCGCAGCGCCTGCAATGCGGCCGGATGATAGATCGTAGCGTGGGTTTCTTCCGGCAACGGCAGGTACTTCACCAGCGGCGACGGCGAAGCCTGCTGCAACAACTCGGCCCGTCGTGCAGTGGATGCGGCCAGCTCCGGCTGCCCACTGCTGGCCAGGAATACGCGCGGCTGCGCACGCGTCACCGCCGGCAGCTGCTTGGCCGCCCCGGCCAGCATTGCACCACGGTTCCACCACAGGCTGGGGTCCAGCGCGATGTAGCTGTTGAACAGTGTCGGTTCCTGCAGCAGCGTTTCGACCACGAACAGGCCGGCCAGCGATTCTCCGATCAGTGCGCGCTCGTCGGTGGTCGGGTAGCGCTGGCGCACCTGTGGCATCAGTTCATCGCGCAGGAACGTGCGGTAGGCCGCCGAGCCGCCGATGCGCGGCGCGATCTTCTGGTCCTGCGGGTCCTTGCTGGGGCCGGTCATGTCGCGGCGGCGCTCGGTGTTCTCGATGCCGACCAGCAGGAACGGACGCATGCTGCCGTTGCCGCTCAGCACCTGCACCAGCCCGGCCACATGCAGGAAGTCCTCACCGATGCCGCCATCGGCCATGTACAGCACCGGCAGCGGCGCCTTCGGATCCAGGCCCCACGGCTGCGGGCGGTAAACATTGATGCGGCGGGTTTCGCCCAGCGCCTTCGACTCGATGGTGAAGGTCTCGCCGATGACCAGAGGAGTTGCGGCAGCGGGCGACGCGGTTTCGGCGGCCATCAGCGGCCCGGCGGAGACAGCGGACAACAACAGCGACAGCACGATCAAGCGCATGGAGCGGCCCATCCTGGGAAAGTGCCGAGCATAACGCCAAGACCAAGGCGTCGGCCGATTCGGCAAGCCTGCCTGTATGCTACGGCGCTGCGCGATGCTTGAACTGTATCGGGAAATGACTGCAATCGCGTTTGCTAGCATTCATCGTTTCCTACAAGGAGTTGGGACATGGGGGGATTCAGCATTTGGCACTGGATCATTCTTCTGGCGGTCGTCCTGATCCCGGTCGGCATCGCAGCCGTCATCGCAGCGATTGTTCTCAGGCGAAAGTAGATCCACGCCATGCGTGGATGCGCATTATGGGGATGCCTCAAGGGCATCCGCGATGGCGACGGCGCCGACGGTCTGCCCTGGCCGGAAACCGATCTGCCGCCCGGGCGGGAACAGGCGATGGCACACGCGGAGCGTGCCGCCATTGGCATGCTGACCGTGGCGGAAATGCTGCACGCCGCGGAACGCTGCCGGTCGATGGCCACGCCCGACCGCCATCTGGATGAGGGGCTAATCGATGGGTTGTTCTTCGCCTGCCGCGGGCTGGCGGAACTGGTGTGCCGGGATATCCGGCCGGCGTAGCCGCCGTTGCACCCAGATCCGGTCCATACTTGGGACGGACTGGTTGCCAGTCCCTTCAAAACCTACAAGGAGGTTTGCATGTTGAGTGCCCTGCTCATCGCCGCGCTGGCCGCCAGCTCGGCCGCGCCCGTACCGTATGCCGATTGCCTGCTCGGCAACATCCAGCCCGGGCTGTCTGATCGTGCCGTGCAACTGGTGCAGGAGGCCTGTGCTGCAAAGCATCCGGAGAGCTTCGCCGCAGCAATGGAACTGGAACGCAGAACCAGTCTGCAGCGGCTCACCTATTTCGAGGCGGCAAGAGCGGAGGCGGCACGTTCTGCGAATGCAGCAGCAACGGCCGCACAGGAGGCTGCTGACGCGGCGGCGGCTAAAGCGAAGACTGCGCGGACGAAGTAGTTGCCCTGGACGAGCGCAACAAAAAAGGCACCGCATTGCGGTGCCTTTCTGAATGACCTGGGTCATTGGATGCAATTGGTGGGCCGTGAAGGATTCGAACCTTCGACCAAAAGATTAAAAGTCTTCTGCTCTACCGACTGAGCTAACGGCCCATTGCACTGCCCCAGCCTTTCGGCGGGGTGGGCATTCTACCCTACTTTGCCGGGCCGGGTGAAACCCTGGTGCGTCGAGGTTGCCAGCCAGCGGCCGGCACTACCCGATCTGGGCCGCCGGCTTAAACCTTCCGGGCCGTCGTCGCATCCCATCTGTGATCCTTCCCCGGAGCCACGGATGCGCCTGCCCCTCTGCCTCATTGCCGCCCTGCTGCTGCCCTGCGCGGCACTGGCCGCCCCGCCCCAGGTCGTCACCGACGACATCGGCCGCTTCTGGGCCACCTATGACACGGTACGCGCCGAGCCCGACGTTGAACGCCAGGTCGCACTCGTGCAGGAGCGCTACATCGATCCAGGCAGCCCCGGCCTGCATGCGCTGATGCAGGTCCGCAACTACACCGCCCGCGAATACGCCGAGGCCATGCGTGCGTGGCCGCGCTTCTGGACGTCGGTTCGGCCGTTGACCGCCAACGCGCAGCAGGCCAGCGCCACACTGGAACGGGATCTTTCCAAATTCCGGGCGCTCTACCCGGCTTTGCGCCCGGCCACCATCACCTACGCAGTCGGTGTACTGCGCACCGGTGGCACCACGCTAGGCGACAAGGTGCTGATCGGTGCCGAGATGGCGCTGGGCGATGAGCGCGTGGACGTGAGCGAACTGCCCGAAAAGATGCGCGAGCGGCTACGGATCTTCTACGACAGCCGTCCGGGGGCGAACAACGCGCAGAACAACCTGCACGAGTACGTGCATACCCAGCAGCGCGAGACCACCGGCAGCCTGGCCCAGTACGCGGTGCGCGAGGGTGTTGCCGAGTACGTGGCCGAACGACTGAGTGGGCGTCGGCCAGCGCTTCCGCTGTACAGCTACGGACCCGCGCATGAGGCGGACATCCGCACGCGTTTCATTGCAGAGATGGACGGGGGTAACCTCGACAACTGGCTCTACAACAGCGCCCGCAATCCATTCGGGGTGAGTGATGTGGGGTACTACGCTGGGTATCGCATCGCGCAGGAGTACATGCGCCAGCAGGCCGACGAGAAGGCCGGTATCGCGCGGATGATCGAGCTGGACTATGCCGATGCGGGAGCGGTGCGGGCATTCATCGAGGCATCGGGGTGGTTGCCTGATGAGGCTGCCGGCCAGCGGCCGGCACTACCAGACTCCAGCCGCCGGTAGCGCCGGGACAGAGAGTGCGAACCAACGGTTCGCACCCACCATTGGGGCATCAGCCCCATCACCTCAGGCGTACAGCGTGGGGTCCGGCACGCCGGCTTCGGCGAAACCCTGCGCGCGCAGGCGGCACGCATCGCAGTGGCCGCAGGCGGCGCCGTTGGCGTCGGCGTTGTAGCAGGACACGGTCAGGCCGAAGTTCACGCCCAGGCGCACGCCTTCGCTGACGATCTGGCCCTTGCTGAGGAACTGCAGCGGCGCGTGTACCTTGATGCCCGCACCTTCCACGCCCGACTTGGTGGCCAGGTTGGCCAGCGCCTGGAACGCGGCCACGAACTCGGGGCGGCAGTCCGGATAGCCGGAATAATCCACCGCGTTGACGCCGCAGAAGATGTCGTTGGCGCCGAGCACTTCGGCCCAGCCCAGGGCCAGCGACAGCATGATGGTGTTGCGCGCCGGCACGTAGGTGACCGGGATGCCGGCACCGCCGGCCTCGGGCACGTCGATGTCGTCGGTCAGCGCCGAGCCGCCAATGCTGCGCAGGTCCACGTCCACGGTCTTGTGCGCGACCACGCCCTGGGCCTTGGCCACGCGGGCGGCGGCGTCCAGTTCGGAGGTGTGGCGCTGGCCGTAGCGCACGCTCAGGGCATGCACGGCGAAGCCCTGTTCCTGGGCCATGGCGATGACGGCGGCTGAATCCATGCCGCCGGAGAGAAGCACGACTGCCTTCTTCATGGGTAAAACATCCGGTTGGGAGGGGAAAGCCAGCACGCTGTCCCGCGCCGGAGCTACATCAGGGAACGCTGCGCCGGCTCATCGGCCCGGCTCGTCGTTCCACAGGATTTTATGCAACTGCATCTGGAAGCGCACCGGCAGCCGGTCTTCAACGATCCAGTCGGCCAGCTGCCGCGCGGTGATCTCGCCCTTGCTCGGCGAGAAGAACACCGTGCAGCGCTTGACCAGATCGTGCTCGGCCAGCAGGGACTTGGCCCAGTCGTAATCCTCGCGGCTGCAGATGACGAACTTGATCTGGTCGCGGGCGGTCAGCAGCGGCAGGTTGTCCCAGCGGTTGCGCGCCACTTCGGCCGAACCCGGGGTCTTGATGTCGACCACGCGCGATACGCGCGGGTCCACCGCGCTGACGTCCAGCGCGCCGGAGGTCTCCAGCGAAACGTCCATGCCGGCATCGCAGAGCTTCTGCAGCAGCACCAGGCAACGCTTCTGCGCCAGCGGCTCGCCGCCGGTCACGCACACGTGGCGCACGCCCTGGGCCAGCACCTCGGCCACGATGTCGTCGATGTCCCACCAGGTGCCGCCATGGAAGGCATAGGCGGTGTCGCAGTACTGGCAGCGCAGCGGGCAGCCGGTCAGGCGCACGAACACGGTCGGCCAGCCGGCGGTATCGGCTTCACCCTGCAGCGAGGTGAAGATCTCGGTGATCTTCAGGCGTGGCAGGGGCGACTGCACGATCTCACTGGGCGTGGCGGCGGCGCTGGACGGGGTAACGGCGGTCATGGCGGGGAGTTCTTGGTGGGACACGTGGCGGGTGGGCTACCGTGGCCGGTAACGAAAGCAGCCGAGCATGGCTCGGCTCTACAACAGCAACCGGACGGGTTTGCCGGTCCGGAAACGAAAGCAGCCGAGCATGGGCTCGGCTCTACAGGGCACCCATTGTACGCCCGGTCAGCGGATCAGCGGATCTGCTTGCCGAGGCGGATGGACTGCAGACGGTCCTGCGCGGTGCGCGCGGCGTCCGAGCCAGGGTACTGCGCCACGACGGTCTCCAGCGTCTGCTGGGCCTGGTCGACCTTGCCCTCGCCGTATTGCGAGAGGCCGACCTTGAGCAGGCCGCCAGCGGCCTTGTCGTGGGTCGGATAGCGCGAGAGCAGTTCGCGGAACTGGGTCTCGGCCATCGGGAAATTGCGGGTGGCGTAGTAGCTCTCGCCCAGCCAGTACAGCGCGTTCGGCGCGTAGACGCCGTTCGGATACAACTGCAGGAAGCTCAGGAACAGCTGCGCCGAGTCATCGTACTTGCCGGCCTTCAGCGAATCGAAGGCGACGTTGTAGGAGGTGCGCTCGTCGCCGGTGGCGGCAAGGCTGCCGGCATCACCATGGACGGAAGGCGGCCGCTCGGAAGTGGCCGCCGCTGCGGGTTTTGCCGGAGCCGGTGCGGCCTTCGGCGCGCTCGCCGGAACGGGCGGCAGGGCCGGGGCGGCATTGCCCCCTTCCAACCGGTTCAGGCGGCTGTCCAGATCCAGGTACTGGTCCTGGGCGGACTGCTTGAGCTGGGCGTTGTCGTGCTGCAACTGCTCGATCGAGGCCTGCAGGCTGGTGACCTGCTGCCGCAGCTGATTGATCTGGTTCAACAGGTCCTGGTTGGCACTGTTGTTGTACATCTGCTGCTCGATCGCGCCAACGCGGTCGGCCAGGCTCTGTCGCTGTGCATGCGCCGGTGCGGCAGCCACGAGGGCTGCCGCAACGACCAGCATCAGTTTGATGCCAATGCGCATGGATTACTGCGCGGTGTAGACGATTTCGACGCGACGGTTCTGCGACCAGCAGGACTCGTTCGACTCGGTGCAGACCGGACGCTCTTCACCGTAGGACACGACGGTCAGCTGCGAAGCCGAGCCACCGTTGGCCTGCAGGGCCGAGTTGACGCCGTTGCCACGACGCTCACCCAGGGCCTGGTTGTACGCGCGCGAACCGCGCTCGTCGGTGTGGCCCTGCAGGGTGATGCGCGAGGACGGACGGTCACGCAGGTACTTGGCGTGGCAAGCCATGATGGCCTGGAATTCCGGCTTCACGTCTTCCTTGTCCAGGTCGAAGTAGACAACGCGCTGGCGCAGGCAGGCGTCGGTGTCCAGGTCGCCCGGGCCGTACAGGCCGGAGGTCGACGGACCGGTCGGGGTGGTGGTCGAGGTGCCGGTGTCAACCGGGGCTGCCGGCTCTTCCTTCACCTTCTTCGAGCAACCGGCCAGGACGGCCACAGACAGCAGGGAAACAAGCAGAACGCGGGTGGACTTGTTCATGGCGATACCTTTGTGGCTCCTAGGCCGATGAGGGGTTCAAGACAGCGAAAATATTAACACTCTTTTAGCGCTGGGTACGGTATGGGGACCATGCCGGCTCGCGCACATCACCATCGGCCAGGACCAGGCGCTGGCGAACCCGCGCATCGGCCGAAACGGCATACAACACACCACGGCCACCTTCGCGGGCGGCGTACAGCACCATGCTTGCGTTGGGCGCAAAGCTGGGCGATTCATCCAGCGAACCCGGGGACAGCGTGCTCCAGCGGGGCGAACCCAGCGAGCTGTCCATCATCGCGATCTTGTAGCTGTTGCCCGAGCCCTGGGCGACGGCGATCTTCTTGCCATCGTAGGACACCGAGGGCTTGGCGTTGTAGTTGCCCTGGAAGGTCACGCGCTCGGCGCTGCCGCCGCCCGCACCGACCTTGTAGACCTGCGGACGGCCGCCGCGGTCGGAGGTGAAGTACACCGCGCTGCCGTCCGGCGCCCAGGTCGGCTCGGTATCGATGGCGAAGTGGTTGGTCAGCTGGGTCAGCTGCTTGCTGCCCAGGTCCATCACGTAGATTTCCGGGTTGCCCGAACGCGACAGGGTCAGGGCCAGCTTGCGGCCGTCCGGCGAGAACGCCGGAGCGCTGTTGATGCCACGGAAGCTGGTGACCAGCTCGCGCGCACCGGTGCCGATGTTCTGGATGTAGATGGCCGAATTGCCACGCTCAAAGCTGACGTAGGCCAGCTTGCTGCCATCCGGGCTCCACGACGGCGACAGCAGCGGCTCGGCCGAGCGCACGATGGTCTGCGGGTTGAAGCCGTCGGAATCGGCCACCATCAGCGCGTAGCGCATGGCATCACCCTTGCCGCTGGCGGTCACGTAGGCGATGCGGGTCCAGAAGGCGCCGCGCACACCGGTGATCTTCTCGTAGATGGCGTCGGCCATCTGGTGGGCAACGTCGCGCATGGCGTTACCACGGGCAGTCATCGCCAGGCCCAGCAGGCGCTCGCCCTTGGGCACGTCGAACAGTTCGTACTCGACCCGGTAGGCGCCGGCACCGGCATCCAGCACGCGGCCGACCACGATGTAGTTCTGCTTCAGCGCGCGCCAGGTGGCGAACTGGATGTCGCCGCCGCGCACCGGCTTATCGACGATCTGCGCTTCCGGCAGCGTGCGGAACTGGCCCGAACGCTCCAGGTCGGCACGGACCACGCCAGCGACGTCGGTCTGCGGTGCAGCCGCCGAACCCTGGTAGGGCATCGGCACGATGGTGATCGGCAGCGCGGAGGCATTGCCGCCGATGATGTCGATATCCAGCCCCTTCTGCTGCGCGACGGCAGCAAAGGGCAGCAACAGGGCCGCAAACACGGCAAGCCAGCGAGGCATCTTTTTCATGGAGCGCTCAATAGGGGGAAACCGGAACGAGGGATAACAAAGCGGAAGTGAACCGCTTCGCAATCATGAACCAAGGGTACGTGAATTCCGGGTCAGTTCCAGCCCGTCCTCTCACGCACCGTTAACGTCGTGGCTAACATCGCACTCGCCTGCCCCGGTAACGCCGCCCTGTGGGGCGGTGTTCGACAGCAGCCCACACCCTGCCCGGCCGAAACCAGACCTGCCAGAGGCGAGCGCGACATCCGTGGGCGCAGGTGGCCCGGAAGCCACCCTGCCCTGCCCGCCTCAGCGATCCTGGGCGGTAAAGGTGAAGTTGAGCGTGCGCGCGAATACCGACTCGAAGCCGCGGTACGGCAGCGGCTGCGCATTGAGCACGGCGGCCTCGATCGAACGCTTGCCGGCCTCGTCGTACGGGCAGTTCGGGCTGACCTTGGCCTGCATCACCGTGCCACCCGGAATCTGGGTGATGGTGATCTGGCAACGCTGACCCAGCGGCACCGTATCCGGGCGCACCCACTGCGACAGCACCTTGGCCTGGATCGCGGCAGCGTACTTGGCCGATAGATCGTCGCTGTTGCCGCCACCACCGGCGGCTGGCTGGGATGCACCGCTGGCACCGGCGGCGGCACTGCCGGCGGCATTGCGCGCGGCGGCGACCTCGCGCAGCTTCCGCTCGGCCAGCTTGGCTTCCTTCTCGGCCTGCTCGCGGCGGGCACGGATCTCGGCGATCTTCTTCTGCTTCTCGGCCTCGGCCTTGTCTGCGGCCTGGCGCGCCTGATCGGCCAGCTTCTTCTTCGCGTCTTCTTCCTGCTGCTTGGCCAGGCGCAGCTTCTGCTCCGCTTCTTCCTGGCGCTTGCGTTCGGTCAGGTCGATCTGCTCCTGGCGGCGCTTGGCTTCCTGCTCCTGCTTGGCCTTCTCCTGCGAGATGGCCAGCGCGCTCACTGCTTCCTGGTCCTTGGTGTCCGGCTGTGCGACGCGCTCCTGCGCCTGTTGCTGCTGGGGCGTGGGAGCGTCCTGCGGGCGCGGTTCGGGAATCGGCTGCGGCGGCGGAATGGTGTCTTCCGGTACGGGGATCGGTTCGGCCACCGGCGGCGGCAGGTCCTCCAGCTTCTCCGACTGGCGCAGGGCCTGGCGTGCGGCGGAGGCCTCGGACGCGGACAGCGCCAGGCTGGCCTCGACCGAGGGATCGCCTGCGGCGGCGTCGGTGTTGCGCTCGGGCGACCAGAACCAGGCCACGATGAAGACCAGCGCGACCAGCAGGTGCACCAGCAACGCCAGCGCCAGGGGCAGGCCCCAGCCGGGTTCGCGCTGCTGTGGAGGTGGCAGGGCGTCAGCGTGCATCGGTGGCCAGGCCTACCTTGTCTACCTTGGCGCGCTTGATCACATCCATCGCAGCGATGACCTTTTCATAGGCCACGGCACGGTCGGCGGCGACGATCACGCGCACGCCCTTGTCCTGGGCGGCGATGCCGGCCAGGCGGCCTTCCAGTTCCTCGGCCGACACAGCGGTCGGTTCCTTGGCGTCGGGCAGCTTCAGGCTGAGCTGGCCGTCCTGGCGCACCGAGACGATCACCGGGTCCTGCTTGCTCTCCAGCGCCTTGGCGTTGGATTGCGGCAGGTCGACGTCGAAGCTCAGCGTGAGCAGCGGCGCGGTGACCATGAAGATGATCAGCAGCACCAGCATGACGTCGATGTAGGGAACGACGTTGATTTCCGATTTCAGCTTGCGGCGCTTGCGGCGACCGATGGCAGCGGACATGGCTTGGACTCCCGGGTCAGGCGCTTACTCGTCGCCAGCGCTCTGGCGCTGCAGGATGGAGCTGAACTCTTCGGCAAAGGTCTCGAACCGCACCGACATGCGCTCTACGCGGGTGGTGAAGCGGTTGTAGGCCCACACTGCCGGAATCGCCACGAACAGGCCGATCGCGGTGGCGAACAGGGCTTCGGAGATGCCTGGCGCGACGGCGGCGATGCCGGCCTGCGCACCGCTGCTGATCATGTCGTGCATGGTCACCATGATGCCGAACACGGTGCCGACCAGGCCCACGTACGGCGCGGTCGAGCCGATGTTGGCCAGCAGTTCCAGGTTGCGCTCGAGCTGGTCCACTTCGCGGGTGTAGGTGGTGCGCATGGCACGCTGCGCGCCTTCCAGCTGCGCGCGGCCATCCAGGCGACGCTTGTCGCGCAGGCGGGTGTATTCGCGGAAACCGGCTTCGAAGATGGCTTCCAGGCCGCCGACATTGCGGCTGCGGTCGGTGGCCGAGCTGTACAGCTTGCCCAGGTCCGCACCGGACCAGAAGCGGTTCTCGAACTCGTCGGCTTCGCGGGTGGCCTGCTTGAACACGCGGGCCTTGCGGAAAATGATCACCCAGCTGACGAACGAGCCGACCAGCAGCAGCAGCACGATGATCTTCACCGGCAGGCTGGCCTTGGCCATCAGTTCGAGGTAGTTGATGCCGCCGCCGGTGGTGGCCTGGGCAAGGGTCTGTGTCGCGGCGTTGCTGACGTCGGCCGGCAGTGCCTCGGTGACCGTGGCCTGCAGGGCCAGGAGCGTTGCGATCATCCGTTGTTCCTCAGTGTTCGGATTCGGGGTGGAGGTGGGGTTGCAGCACGGCAAGGACGGCCTCGTCCATGCCACGCGGGCGGAAACTGGCCGCTTCCAGTGCGGCGATGCGGACCTGCGCCGACAGCAGCAGTTCGCCGTCGCGCAGGATCTGCTGGTCGAAGACCATGCTGGCCTTCTTCAGCTGGACCAGGCGGGCACTCACCTGCAGGGTGTCATCCAGCCGTGCCGGCCTGATGAAATCCATCTGCATCGAGCGCACCGCGAAGACCATCCCATGCTCGGCGCGCATGCGCTCCTGGCCGTAGCCCAGCGCACGCATCCATTCGGTCCGGGCCCGTTCCATGAAGGCCACGTAGCGGGCGTGGTAAACCACGCCACCTGCGTCGGTATCTTCCCAGTAAATGCGTGTCGGCCAACTGAATCGGGGCTCAACCGACATCGGGAACCTCCGCGAACAGGTCCTGCGGCGGGTTCTTCGGCTTCAGGCCCATGTGCCGGTAGGCCTTGTGAGTCGCCATGCGGCCGCGCGCGGTACGCACCAGGAAACCCTGCTGGATCAGGTACGGCTCGACCACGTCTTCCAGCGTGCCGCGCTCTTCGGACAGTGCCGCGGCCAGCGATTCGATGCCGACCGGGCCGCCATCGAAGTAGTCGACCATGGTCTTGAGCAGACGGCGGTCAAGCTCGTCGAAGCCCTCCGGGTCGACCTTCAGCATCTGCATGGCAGCCTGTGCCACGGCCTCGTCGATGTGGCCGCCGGCCTTGACCTGCGCGTAGTCGCGCACGCGGCGCAGCAGGCGGTTGGCGATACGCGGGGTGCCACGCGCGCGGCGCGCGATCTCCCCTGCCCCATCGGCGGTGCAGTCGATGGCCAGAATGGCCGCCGAGCGGCGCACGATCCGGGTCAGCTCCTCGACGCTGTAGAACTCCAGGCGCTGGACGATGCCGAAGCGGTCGCGCAGCGGCGCGGTCAGCAGGCCGGCACGGGTGGTGGCACCGATCAGGGTGAACGGCGGCAGGTCGATCTTGATCGAGCGGGCGGCGGGGCCTTCGCCGATCATGATGTCGATCTGGAAATCTTCCATCGCCGGGTACAGCACTTCCTCGACCACCGGCGACAGGCGATGGATCTCGTCGATGAAGAGCACATCGTGCGGCTGCAGGTTGGTCAGCAGCGCGGCGAGGTCACCGGCCTTCTCGATCACCGGGCCGGAGGTCACGCGCAGGGCCACGCCCAGTTCGTTGGCGATGACATGACTGAGGGTGGTCTTACCCAGGCCGGGCGGCCCGAAGATCAGCACGTGGTCGAGCGCGTCGCCACGCCCCTTGGCCGCCTGGATGTAGATCTCCATCTGCTCGCGCACCGGCACCTGGCCGAGGTAGTCGGCAAGGCGCTTGGGGCGGATGCTGGCGTCGGCGGCGTCATCCTCGCGGGTGGCGCCGGCGCCGATGATGCGGTCGTCGGTCATGTGCTGATTATGCGGCAAAAGTACGGGTTTCGGCCGGACTGCGCCCGGCACCCGCAGAGGCAACGTCAACATCCAGAGCAACAGCCGAAGCGGTCTTCCTGGGGATTGGCGGGGTGGGTCCGGTTGCGGGGGACGCCGTAAACCCATCCATGGGGGCTTGGTCGCGGCATCCATGCCGCTCACACCCCCTCAACCGGACCCACCCCCGCCTTCGACAGATCGCCGCAGTCTGTCTGGATGGCGTGGCCTGCTCTGCCTGCTCCTGGCGGGTGTCGACCTTGGTCGACACGGTATGGCCTGCTCTTGGTGGGTGTCGACCTTGGTCGACACGGTATGGCCTGCTCTTGGTGGGTGTCGACCTTGGTCGACACGGTAGGTTGGATGGATCGACGGTGGAGATTAAATCTCCACCTGCGCGCCGAGTTCCACCAGCCGGTTACCCGGAATCCGGAAGAAGCCGGTCGCAGGAGCAGCATTCCTGTGCATCAGCGCGAACAGCTTGTCGCGCCAGATTGGCATGCCGCGATTGGCGGTGGCCACGATGGTCTCGCGGCTGGCGAAGAAGGTGGTGTCCATCGGGTCGAAGTAGATCCCGCCGTGGTCGCACGAGCGCATCAGCGCCAGCGGCACGTCCGGGGTCTCCATGAAGCCGAAGCGCACGTAGACGCGATAGAACTCGTCGCCTACCGATTCGATCTTCAGTCGCTGCCCTTCCATCGCATACGGAATCGGCAGGGTTTCCACGTGCAGGAACACGTTGCGCTCGTGCAGCACCTTGTTGTGCTTGAGGTTGTGCATCAGCGCATGCGGGGCCACGGTCGGGTCGGCGGTGAGGAATACCGCAGTGCCCGGCACGCGTACCGGCGGTGCCAGCATCAGGCCCGGCAGGAAGGTATCCAGGCGGATGCCGTCCTTGCGGATCTCATCGCGCAGCAGCTCGCGGCCACGGCGCCAGGTACGCATCATGGTGAACAGGAAGATGCCCAGCACCACCGGGAACCAGGCGCCCTGCAGCAGCTTGGCGCCATTGGCGATGACAAAGCCGAGGTCGATGATGAAGAACACCACGCACAGCGGCAGGATCCACTTGCGTGCCTTTGGCCACAGCGAGCGGGCCACCAGGGCCAGCAGCAGGGTGTCGATCAGCATCGTCGCCGACACCGAGATGCCGTAGGCCACGGCCAGGTTGGACGAGCTGCGGAAGGCCAGCACCAGGCCGATCACCATCACCGCGATGCCCCAGTTGATGCCCGGGATGTAGATCTGGCCGATGGTGTCGTGCGAGGTGTGCTTGATGCGCATGCGCGGGATGTAGCCCAGCTGCATGGCCTGGCGCGAGACCGAGAACGCACCGGTGATGACCGACTGCGAGGCGATCACCGCGGCCATGGTGGCCAGGATGATCATCGGATACAGCGCCCACGGCGGCACCGCCTCGAAGAAGGGGTTCTTCAGCGCCTCTGGGTGGTTGAGCACCAGTGCGCCCTGCCCCAGGTAGTTCAGCACCAGGCACGGCAGAACGAAGAAATACCAGGCGTGGCGGATCGGCTTGGCGCCGAAATGGCCCATGTCGGCGTACAGCGCTTCGCCGCCGGTCACTGCCAGCACCACCGCGCCGAGGATGAAGATGCCGTGCCAGCTGTGCTCCATGAAGAAGCGGATCGCCCACCAGGGGTTGAAGGCCTTCAGCACTTCCGGCGCGTCGACGATGTTGTAGATACCGATCGCGGCCAGCGAAATGAACCAGACCGACGTGATGGGGCCGAAGGCCTTGCCGATCTTCTCGGTGCCAAAGCGCTGCGCGGCAAACACCATCAGCAGTACCACCACGGTGATCGGCACGATGAAGGCATGCAGGCCCGGCGCGGCCACCTCCAGGCCTTCGACGGCGCCCAGCACCGAAATCGCCGGCGTGATCACGCCATCGCCGAAGAACAGCGAGGCACCGAAAATGCCGAGGATGCCGACCACGTACGCCGAGCGTGACCCGTTGCGCAGCGTGCGCTGGGTCAGCGCCATCAGCGCCATGATGCCGCCTTCGCCGTCATTGTCGGCGCGCATGATGATGGTCACGTACTTCAGCGTGACCACGATGTTCAGTGCCCAGAACGCCAGCGAGAGCACGCCCAGTACCGTGTCGTGGTCGCTGTTGAGCCCGTAGTGCGGCGAGAACGCCTCCTTCAGGGTGTACAGCGGACTGGTACCGATATCGCCGAAGACCACGCCGATCGCACCAATGATCAGCGCCAGGCCTCCGGCTGGAGGGGCGTGACCATGGCCGCCTGGGGCGGCTGCGTGCGGGGTTTGACTGCTGGACATGGGACTCCTGGCGAAGCTCAGGCGGTGGGTTGGGGGAAAGAAAGGTGGGTCAGCGCAGCGCCGACTGCAGCGCCTTGCGGATCACGGTGGCCACTTCGTCGCCCTCATTGAAGGCGTCGCGGGCCATGCGCGCGGCTTCGGCCGGCTTGTAGCCCAGCTGCTGCAGGGCCACGGTGGCATCGGACAGCGGGTCAGCCGGGGCCGGGCCACTGCCGGTCGGCAGCGCGCCGCCGGCACCAAACTGGGCGGCGCGGTCACGCAGTTCCAGCACCATGCGCTCGGCAGTCTTCTTGCCGATGCCCGGAATACGAGTCAGCGCAGTGATGTCGCCGGCCTGGACCATGCGCGCGAACTCCTCGACGGTGACGCCGGACAGCACGGCCAGCGCGATCTTCGCGCCGATGCCACTGACCTTCTGCACGTCGCGGAACAGACGCCGCTCGCCCTCGCGCAGGAAGCCGTACAGCGAAACGCTGTCTTCCTTCTGCGAGTAATGGGTGTACAGGGTGACCTCGCGGCCGAGCTCGGGCAGGTCGTAGAAGGTGCTCATCGGCGCCTCCAGCTCGTAGCCCACTCCGTTCACGTCCACCACCAGCCACGGCGGCGCCTTGTAGGCGACGATGCCGCGCAGTCGACCGATCATTGCGTGCAGCTCCTCATTTGCGGCCCCACGCCTGGCGGGCACTGAGCCCCAGGCGGTTGGCCGTCGCCCTTACGTGGGCATGGGTGATCGCCACCGCCAACGCGTCGGCCGCGTCGGCCTGCAGCTTGGTTTTCAGGTTGAGCATGAGCCCGACCATGTGTTGAACCTGTTGCTTTTCGGCGCCACCACGCCCGACCACCGCCAGCTTGATCTCGCTGGCGGCATATTCATGCACCGGCAGGTCGCGCAGCACCACGGCGGAAATCGCCGCGCCACGGGCCTGGCCCAGCTTCAGTGCCGAATCGGGGTTGCGGGCCATGAACACGCGTTCGATGGCCACTTCCTGCGGCTGGTACTCGCGGCACAGGTCAGCCAGGCCCAGCACCAGCAGCTTCATGCGCTGCGGGAAGTCGTCGGCGCCCAGCAGCACCAGCGGCTGGTGATGCACGTGGCTGACCTTTCCGGTGGCGTCGACATCAATGATGCCGACCCCGGTCCGCTGCGAACCGGGGTCGATGCCGAGGATGCGGGTCATGCTGCACTCCTGGCGGGGTGGAACGGAAAGCGCTGGCAGGCGTATGGGCTCATGACTGTCCGCGGTGACCGTTCAACGGCCCGCGCCCAGGCCGTCGTGGACGGCTCAGGCGTAGGCGTCGGCGCCGAGTTCGGCGTTGGAATACACGTCCTGCACATCGTCCAGGTCTTCAAGCATGTCCAGCAGCTTCTTGACCTGCAGGGCAACCTCGCCCTCGACCTTGATGTCGTTGTCCGCGCGGAAGGTGATTTCGGCGTGGTCGGCGACATGGCCCGCAGCGGTCATTGCATCCTTGACCGCGTTGAACGCGTCAGGGCTGGTGACCACATCGATCGAGCCATCGTCCGGGTAGACCACGATGTCGTCGGCGCCGGCCTCGATGGCGACCTCGGTGATGGCTTCCTCGTCGACGCCCGGGGCGAAGCTGAGCACGCCCAGGCGCTTGAACATGAAGGCCACCGAGCCTTCGGTGCCCATGTTGCCGCCGCACTTGCTGAACGCATGGCGGACATCGGCCACGGTGCGCACGCGGTTGTCGGTCAGGCAGTCGACGATCACGGCCACGCCGCCCGGGGCATAGCCCTCGTAGCGGATTTCCTCGTAATCGACGCCTTCCAGTTCACCGGTGGCCTTCTTGATGGCGCGCTCGATCACGTCCTTGGACATGTTCACGGCCAGGCCCTTGTCCATCGCCACGCGCAGGCGCGGGTTGTTGTTGGGGTCGCCTCCACCGCCGCGCGCGGCAACGCCGATCTCACGGATGATCTTGGTGAAAATCTTGCCGCGCTTCGCGTCGGACGCGTTCTTGCGGGCTTCGATGGAGGGGCCTCTACCCATGGGTGCTACCGTCTGGCTGCTTCAGGATCAAGGCGCGGATTCTACCTGATCGGGCGCTGCAACCGTGTCTAGGCCCGTATTGTTGTAGAGCCGAGCCCATGCTCGGCTCAATGGGCCCGACGGAATGCAGCCGAGCGTGGGCTCGGCTCTACAGAACGGTCCCACCGCCGGGCCTTACGCGGCGGCCGCGTCGCGGCTGTGGTCGAACTGGCCGTGGCGCAGGAAATGGGCGGTCTGCCGTGCGGCGTCGGGCGACACCACCAGGCCACTGTGGCTGGTGCGGACCACGCAATGGTCGGCCAGACCCGGCAGGCGCGTCTCAGCCAGGGTCACGGTGCCGTCCGAGGCATCGTCGATGGCCCCCAGCAGGCTGCCCAGCCCATGCGGCACCGAACCGGCGATCAGGCCAACCTCGGCCCTGCCCTGCCAGTCCGGCAGGCCATCCAGCAGCAGGTCGCTGCTGCGCCCCAACGCGAGGCCCCAGCCGTGCTCGGACAACGAACGCGCAGTGCCACTGCCGCGCAGCGGCGAGCCCAGGCAGACCACGCGCTGCACATCCAGCTGCGGCTGGCGGCGCAAGGCCTCCAGCGCCAGCAATCCCCCCAGGCTGTGTCCGACCAGCGACAACGGGCCGGCATCGGTCAGCCGCTCCAGCAGCTGCGGCACGGCCACGTCGGGACCACCGAATACCGAGGAATAGCCGAACGCGTGCACCTGGAAACCACGTGCGCGCAGGCGCCAGGCCAGCGGCCCGACCCAGGCACGGGCATTCCAGATGCCATGCAGCAGCAATACGGGGGGAGTCATGCAAACAGCCTGGCGGTCAGCGGGGCGGGAACGTACGGTGATTGAACACGCGCGCGCAGCAAGCGGCGGTGAACGTCAGGCTGCGCGCGGTGTGCGGCGCAGGATGAATTCAAGATCGTGGGTGTCGCCGACCGGGAACAGATATTCGCCCGCCTTCTCGAATCCATAGCGGGCGTAGAAGCGCTGTGCGCCGAAGTTCTCCGACCACACGCCCAGCCACAGCGTGCGCGGGCCTTCGTGCTCCAGCCAGGCCAGCGCGGTTTCCAGCAGGCGGCTGCCCCAGCCACAGTTCTGCTGGGCCTTGATCAGGTACAGGCGCTTGAGTTCGCCGTCACCGGGTTTCACCTCGGGATGCGGCAGGCCACAGGGGCCGGCGGCGGCATGGCCGACCGCCTCCCCGTCCAGCTCCAGCAGCCACACCGCGTAGTCGGGGTGGGCCAGGATCACGCGCTGGCGCTCGACCGTGTAGGCCTCCTCAAGGAAGGCCTGCAGGTCCTGCGGCGGATACAGATGGCCGAAGGTTTCGGTGAACGTGCGGGCAGCCAGCGCCG
Organism: Stenotrophomonas sp. YJH_SMC_16; assembly: GCF_059367875.1. Lineage (NCBI taxonomy): Bacteria > Pseudomonadati > Pseudomonadota > Gammaproteobacteria > Lysobacterales > Lysobacteraceae > Stenotrophomonas > Stenotrophomonas sp. YJH_SMC_16. The sequence continues at coordinate 44,964 of NZ_JCAFRH010000001.1, forward strand.
ACAGGGTCGGCGCGTCGTCCACAGTGGCGCGGCGGATCGAATACATGCAGGAAGTTGACGTCAGGGCGTAGGGCGGGTCAAGCCTTTTCAGGCGATTCCGCTTCTTCTTCCTCGTCCTCTTCCTCGTATTCCTCTTCGTCCTCGTCCTCTTCTTCCTCGCCTTCCTCGTCCTCGTCGTACTCTTCCTCTTCGTCGTCCTCATAATCCTCGACGCCGAAGTCTTCACCGTCCCAACGGCCTTCGCCGTCGGCGACGAAGGTCAGGGCCATCGCCGCCGGGTTGGTACCCACACGAACCAGCCACCCCCCGAACACGCGTGCACGCTCGGTGACCAGATTGGCCTCGGCGCCTTCATTGCCCAGCTTTTCCCACTCCAGCGAAAACGCGAACTCGGTCATTGCCTGGATCTCCTGATCAGTTGGTCTTGGGGCGAACCTGGATGTGCACTTCGGCCAGCTGCGCGTCGACGATCGGCGACGGCGCGTCGGTCATCAGATCCTGTGCACCGGTGGTCTTCGGGAACGGGATGACGTCGCGGATCGACTCGGTGCCGGCCATCAGCGCGGCGATGCGGTCGATGCCGAAGGCGATGCCACCGTGCGGCGGCGCGCCGTAGTTCAGCGCGTCGAGCAGGAAGCCGAACTTGGCGCGGGCTTCTTCGGCACCGATGCCGAGCAGCTCGAACACTGCGCTCTGCATGTCCGGACGGTGAATACGGATCGAACCACCGCCGATCTCATTGCCGTTGAGCACCATGTCGTAGCCGCGCGAGACGGCGGTACGGGCGTTGGCGCGCAGGTCGGCGATGTCGTCCACGGCCGGTGCGGTGAAGGGGTGATGCAGGGCGACGTAGCGCTGTTCTTCCTCGTCCCACTCGAACATCGGGAAGTCGGTGACCCACAGCGGTGCCCAGCCGTCGGCGACCAGGCCGAAGTCCTTGCCGGCCTTCAGGCGCAGCGCGCCCATGAAGTCGGAGACCTTGTTGTAGCCACCGGCACCGAAGAACACGATGTCGCCGTTGCCGGCACCGACGTGCGCGACCAGCGCAGCGAAGCTTTCCTCGCTGAAGAACTTCTGGATCGGCGAGCTGACTTCGCCGTTGTCGGCGATCTTGATGTAGGCCAGACCCTTGGCACCGTACTTGGCGGCATGCGCGGCGTACTCGTCGATCTGCTTGCGGCTGAGCGCCGCACCGCCCGGGATGCGCAGCGCGGCAACGCGGCCTTCGGCATCGTTGGCCGGGCCGGTGAACACGGCAAATTCGCTGTCCTTGACCAGCTCGGCCACGTCCACCAGTTCCAGCGCGATGCGCAGGTCCGGCTTGTCCGAACCGTAGCGACGCATCGCCTCGGCCCAGGTCATGCGCGGGAAGCTGGCGTCCAGCTGCACGTCCACCACTTCCTTGAAGATGGCGCGGATCATGTCTTCGACGAAGTCCTGCACGTCGCGCTCGCGGACGAAGGCGAATTCCATGTCCAGCTGGGTGAATTCCAGCTGGCGGTCGGCACGCAGGGCTTCGTCGCGGAAGCAGCGCGCGATCTGGTAGTAACGGTCGAAGCCGGCCACCATCAGGATCTGCTTGAACAGCTGCGGGCTCTGCGGCAGGGCGTAGAACTCGCCCGGGTGCATGCGCGCCGGCACCAGGAAGTCGCGGGCGCCTTCCGGGGTGGCCTTGGTCAGGATCGGGGTCTCGATGTCCTGGAAGCCCTTCTCGTCCAGGTGGCGGCGCAGGGCCTGCACCAGCTTGATGCGGGTGCGCTGCATGCGCTGCATCTCCGGGCGGCGCAGGTCCAGGTAGCGGTACTTCAGGCGGGTTTCTTCGCCCGGGTTCTCGTGGGCGTGGAACGGCAGCGGCGCGGCCTTGTTCAGCACGGTGATGGCAGTGGCGATCACTTCCACCTTGCCGGTGCGCATCTTGTCGTTCACCGCGTGGCGGGCACGCACCACGCCTTCCACCTGCAGCACGTCCTCATAGCCCAGCGACGCGGCCACGGCAAACACGTCGGCGTTGTCGACTTCCACGGTCACCTGCACGATGCCTTCATGATCTCGAAGATCGATGAAGCAGACGCCGCCCTGGTTACGGGCCACGTCGGTCCAGCCGGCGAGGGTGACAGTCTGGCCAATCAGGGTCTCATCGACCAGGCCGCAGAAGTGGGTACGCATGGGGGGAAGCTCCGCTGGAGAACGCCGGCACCGGATGGGGGCCGGAAAGCCTCGTATTCTGCGGCCGAGGCCCCGGCCGGGGCAAATCCGGCCAGTCACACCGGCTTGATCGCCCCCCTCCCTATAGTCGGGCACCTGCCACCGTATGGGATGCCGCCATGAAACCGCTGTCCCTGGCCAGCCTGGCCGTAACCCTCAGCCTGGGTGCCCTGGGTACCCTTGCCCTGCCCGCCCCTTCCGCGCATGCGCAGAGCGGCGTGGTCCGCTGCGAAAGCCAGAACAACCGCGAACGGGTCTGCAACACCGGCTGGCGCAATGCGCAGCTGGTGCGCCAGCTGTCCGGCTCGGACTGTGATGAAGGACGAACCTGGGGCAGCCGTAACGGCAGCATCTGGGTCACCAACGGCTGCCGAGCGGAGTTCGTCGAGGCCCGCGGTGGCTGGGGCGGCGGCAATGGCGGTGGCTGGGGCGGCAACAACGGCCGGCCCGGCGAGACCATCCGCTGCGAGAGCCAGAACAACCGTGAGCGCAGCTGCCCGGTCGGCTGGCGCAATGCCCGCCTGGTCCGCCAGCTGTCTGGCAGCCCCTGCAACGAAGGGCGTACCTGGGGCGTGCGCAATGGCGCAGTCTGGGTCAGTGGCGGTTGCCGTGCCGAATTCGCCGAAGCCCGTGGCTGGGGCGGTGGCGGCGGTGGCTGGGGCGGCGGAAACAGCAATTACACGGTGACCTGCAGCAGCAACAACAACCGCTCGCAGACCTGCGACTGGGATGAGCGCCAGGGCCGTCCGGTGCTGCAGCAGCAGCTGTCCGGCAGTGCCTGCCAGGAAGGCCGCAGCTGGGGCTACTCGCGTGGCCAGGTGTGGGTGAGCAACGGCTGCCGGGCACGTTTCGGCACGCGGTGAGGGGTAGCGCCGGGCCATGCCCGGCGAGCGCAGTGGCGCGGTCAACTGCAGAAAACCCGCCGGGCACGGCCCGGCGCTACCGGGCTGGCTGCGCGGCCTCATCACCCCAAGGCGGCGGCGGCAGGTCGACCGGCTTGCTCAGATCGAACTGCACGCGGAAGCGGCGGCCGTCCGGGCGCGTCAGCTCGTAGACGAACGTCTGGTCGGGATCGATTTCCATCGCCCAGGTGTTGTGCGTGGAGGCCAGCATATCGGCGCGGCGGAACATCGCCACCGAATCGGCATCGGCCGGGAACTGCTGGCGCTCGGCAGTGCCCGGCGGCGTGCTGTCGCCACCGTACAGGGTGATCGCGTCGGGGCTGCCGTCTTCGTGGCGATGGTCGTGCTTCAGGCGCAGCCCGTTCGGCGTGCGGATCAGCACCCACGTACGCGAGTGGTCATCCCCCACGTGGAACGGGATGCGCAGCTCATGCGCCGGATCGGCGCAGCCGCGCACATGCATCACCAGGCGCTGCCCGGCGAACGGGTCCTTCCCTGTCGGCGCCGGCGTGTCCTCCACCACCTTGCCGGCGTAAGCCTGGCCGCAATGCGCGGCGATGGCGGCCATGAAGGCATCGGCCGGTGCGGTCGCCAGATCATGGGCGACCGTGTCGGAGCGCTGCGTACAGGCAGCAAGGCTGAGCAGGAGGACGGAAGCGGTGACGGCGGCAGGCAGTTTCATACCCCAACCCTAACGGCCATGGCCGAAGTGCGCAAACCGCACGCGCAGCATCCGCTCAGCGATCGAGGGCAGATGCCGCCGGCAGTGTTTCTGTGGCTGCCACCGGCGCGGCTTCGCCTTCACCCGCAGGTTCCTGCTCGACCGGATCGACATCGAACGGGGTACGGAACACCAGCGACGGCAGCAGCGTGGTCAACGCCGCATACAGCAACAGCGCGCCGAACAGCACCGCCGGAATCTGGAAGCGCTCGCGCATGATCGCCGCCAGCACCAGGGTGAAGATGAGGGTCGGAGCCAACGCCAGCGAGACCCGCAGGCTGCTGCGGAAGCTCTCGCCGAACATGACCCGGCGCTGCAGCCAGACCACGCCGATGCGCAGCGGCAGCACCACCAGGGTGATCACGATGCCCAGCCCCAGGGCCTCGAAGCTGAGCGCTTCGGCGGGCACCTTGGTGCCGGCGTTGAAGAAGTAGAACGGCACGAAGAACGAGGCGAACAGGCGCAGCGCATGCAGGTTCTCGTGCGAGGCCAGCAACGGCATGCGCTGGTGCAGCAGGCGCGCGACCAGCCCGGCGATGAACGCGCCGACCAGGTAGTACACGCCCAGCAGGTAGGTGATGTAGGCCGCGACCATGCCCACCATCACCAGCAGCGAGAATTCCGAGCCCGGCGCGTGCGGCGCCACCCAACGGCCCAGGCCGATGAACAGCAGCGGCAGGCCGACCATCATCGCCAGCAGGGCCAGGCTGGACAGCGCCATATGCCCCGGATCGCCCGCCTGCAGCACGATGAACAACGCCGCCAGCGCCAGCAGTTCGCCGGCGATGGCCTTGCTGGTCACCCAGAACCGCTCGTCCTCGCTCAGGCCCAGCCGCGACAGCGAATCCATGATGAAACCGGTGGAGGGCGTCAGCAGCGCCAGGGCCAGCAGGCCGGCAGCCTGCCAGGGCAATCCCGCGTAGCGCCAGGCCAGCCAGCCTACGCCGAACAGCGTGCCGGTACGGATCACCAGATGCGCCAGCAGCGGCCACATGCCACGGCGCAGCGCCTGCAGGTCCACTTCCAGGCCGGCGAACAGGAACAGCGAGGAAATCCCCAGCGTGGCCAGCAGGCCGATCACCGCATCGTGGGCCTGGTCGCCCAGCCAGAGCATGCCGATGATGCCGAACAGCAGGCAGGTCAGTGGTGCGGGCAGGCTGAAGCGCTGCAGCGCGCGCGGGATCACCAGCAGCGCGAAGATCAGCAGCAGGTAGATCAACTCATGGCTCATCGGGGTCTTCCGTGGGGTTCGAACGCGCGCAGGATGCGCGCGCCGAACCGATCCGGCAAGCCACGTTTGAATGACCCCGGTTACCTCATCCAATCAGTCGATCGGCGATCCGGCCCACCTGGGCCAGCACCAGGGCGCGCTGCTCATTGCTGATCGCACCGGCCTGCAGATAGGCGGTCAGCACCCACGGTGCGCCGCCCGCGCGCGGCCACAACACGGCGATGTCGTTGCGCGCGTCCTCGCCATTGCTGCCGGTCTTGTCGCCAACGCGCCAGCGCTTGCCGAGGCCCGCGCGCAGGCAGGCGTCGCCGGTCTCGTTATCGATCAGCCAGTCGGCCAGCTGCTGCCGCGACGCCGGCTGCAGCACTTTCCCCAGCACCACACGCTGCAGCGAACCAGCCATCGCCGCCGGTGTGGTGGTGTCGCGCGGGTCGCCTTCGGCGAAGCTGTTCATTTCCGGCTCCAGCCGGTCGCTGCGGCTGACCGCATCACCGCTGGCGCGCAGGAACGCGGTCACCGCCGGCGGGCCACCGACCACGCCGAACAACAGGTTGGCGGCGGTGTTGTCGCTGGTGATGATCGTGGCCCGGCACAGGTCGCGCACGGTCATATCCTTGCCGGCATGACGGCGGGTGACCGGTGCGTGCGAGAGCAGGTCGGCCTCGCGCACCGGTACGCGCCGGTCGAGCAGCGCGGGTGCGCGCTCGGCCTGGCTGAGCACGGTCGCGGCCAGCATGCTCTTGAAGGTGCTGCACATCGGGAAGCGCTCGTCCTGGCGATGGCCGACGCGGCGACTGCTTGCGGTATCGAGCAGGGTCACGCCCAAGCGTCCTGCGCAGGCCTTTTCCAGCGCGGCGAAATCACCGGCGGCGTTGATGGCGGTGTCTGTGGGTGCGTTGGCGGCGGCCTTGCCCGCTGCACGTGCCAGCAACGGCAGGGCAAGCGAAGAAGCAACAGCGGCACCACTGAACTGCAGGAATCGGCGACGGGCGAGCATGCGGGGGTTCTCCTGGGGACCGTTCGATTATTGGAACCCACGGCCAGGACGACCAGCGCGAAAATTCAGCACCAGCCATTAGATTTATTGATGTCTATTGCATCAATTCCTGCGATTAGCGGCCTTCCCTGCCCAGGCGTTAGGATCAGCCATCATCCAGGCTCACGACTCGACGATGCTGCATCCCACCCTGCCACTGAACGCGCTGCGCGCCTTCGAGGCCGCCGCCCGCCACCAGAACTTCACCCGTGCCGCGCTGGAGCTGTGTGTCAGCCAGGCCGCGCTGAGCCACCAGATCCGTGGGCTGGAGGACCGGCTCGGCATCCGCCTGTTCCACCGACTGCCTCGCGGCGTGGCGCTCACCGACGAAGGCGCGGCGCTGTATCCGGTGCTCAACGAATCGTTCGAGCGCATCTCCGCCAGCATTGCGCGCTATACCGGCGGGCCGGCCCGTGAAGTGCTGACGCTGGGCGTGGTCGGCACCTTCGCCACCGGCTGGCTGCTGCCACGGCTGGCCGCATTCGAGGCCGCGCACCCGGACGTCGAGCTGCGCCTGCAGACCCACAACAACCGCATCGACCTGGCCGGCGAAGGCCTGGACCTGGCCATCCGGTTTGGTGATGGCGATTGGCAGGGCCAGGCCTGCACGGCGATCCTCGACGCGCCGTTCGCGCCGCTGTGCGCGCCGGCACTGGCGCGGCGGCTGAAACAGCCGCGCGACCTGGGCACGCTGCCGCTGCTGCGCTCCTACCGCAGCGACGAATGGCCGCGCTGGTTGCAGGCGGCAGGAGTGAGTGGCGTGGAAGCCCGCGGGCCGGTGTTTGATTCGTCATTGACAGTGGCGATGGCCGCGGTCGGCGGCGCCGGCGTGGCGCTGCTGCCGCTGCGCATGTTCGAGCAGGAGCTGGCCGAAGGTCGCCTGCTGCAGCCGTTCAGCACCACGCTGGAGCTGGGGCGCTACTGGCTGACGCGATTGCGCTCGCGCGCCGAGCGTGAACCGGCGAAGCGTTTCCGCGAGTGGCTGCAGGCGCAGGGATGAAACGCAGGCGACGTGGGTAGCGCCGGGCCATGCCCGGCGGCTTTTGCGATCCGTTGCGCTCGCCGGGCATGGCCCGGCGCTACCGATGGCATCAGGACTCCAGCAGTTCCATCCAGGCCGCTTCGGCCTTTTCAAGCTGCGCGGCGGCGGTTTCGCGGTTACGGCCGATCACCGCCATGCGCGTGGCATCGGCGTAGTTGGCCGGGTCGGCCAGCTGGCGGTCCAGCTCGGCCAGCGCGCCTTCCAGCTCGGCTACCTTGGCCTCGGCGGCGGCCAGCTTGTGCGGGTTCACCGGCTTTTTCTGCACTACCTGCGCCACCGGCGCGGTCTTGACCACCACCGGCTCTTCCACCTGCTCCATGCGGGCCTTGGTCCCCTGTGCCTGCGGGCGGGTACGCAGCCACGCGGCGTAGGCATCCAGATCGCCGTCGAACGGCTCGACCACGCCATCAGCCACGCGCCAATAGGTATCGCAGACCAAGCCGATCAGGTGGCGGTCATGCGAGACCATCACGATCGCGCCTTCGAAGGTGGCCAGTGCTTCGGCCAGCGCTTCGCGCATTTCCAGATCAAGGTGGTTGGTCGGTTCGTCCAGCAGCAGCACGTTCGGCTGCTGCCAGGCGATCAGCGCCAGCGCCAGGCGTGCGCGCTCGCCACCGGAGAAGCCGTCGACCGGCTCGAACGCGCGGTCACCCGGGAAGTTCCACTTGCCGAGGAAGTCGCGGAACGACTGGTTCGGTGCGTCCGGGGCGATCTCGCGGAAGTGCTCCATCGGCGACTGGCCTTCGTGCAGCGACTCCACCGTGTGCTGGGCGAAGTAGCCGATCTTCAGGTCCGGGTGCGCCATGCGCTCGCCGACGATCGGCGCCAGTTCACCCACCAGGGTCTTCACCAGGGTGGTCTTGCCGGCGCCGTTGGGGCCGAGCAGTCCGATGCGCTGGCCCGCTTCCAGACCGAAGCCGACGTTGTGCAGGATCACCGCGTCCTTGCCGTAGCCGGCCTCGACGTGGTTCAGGCGGATCAGCGAGAACGGCAGCTTGGCCGGCGGCGCGAACTCGATACGGAACTCACGCTCGGCGCGCACCGCTTCGGTGCCGGCCAGCTTGGCCAGGCGCTTCATGCGGCTCTGCGCCTGCGCGGCCTTGCTGGCCTGCGCCTTGAAGCGGTCGATGAAACTCTGCAGGTGGGCACGCTCGGCCTGCTCCTTCTCGTGCGCGATCTGCTGCTGGCGCAGCTGTTCGGCGCGCTGGCGCTCGAAATCGGTGTAGCCGCCCGGGTAGAGTTTGGCGCCGCCACCGTGCAGGTGCAGGGTGTGGGTGGCCACGTTGTCGAGGAACTCGCGGTCATGCGAGATCAGCAGCAGGGTGCCCGGGTACTTCAGCAGCCACTGCTCCAGCCAATACACCGCGTCCAGATCCAGGTGGTTGGTCGGTTCGTCCAGCAGCAGCAGGTCACTGGGCATCATCAGCGCGCGGGCCAGGTTCAGGCGCACGCGCCAGCCGCCGGAGAACGAGGACACCGCGCGATGGTGGGTCTCGGCCGGGAAGCCGAGGCCATGCAGCAGCTTGCCGGCGCGCGCTTCGGCGTCGTAGGCATTGAGCTCGGCCATCTTCGTGTGGGCTTCGGCCACCGCTTCCCAGTCTTCACGGGCGGTGGCCTCGGCCTCGGCGGCCAGCACCGCGGCCACGTCGATGTCGCCGCCCAGCACGAAGCTCAGCGCCGGGTCGGGCAGCGACGGGGTTTCCTGGGCAACGCTGGCGATGCGCACCTTGCCGGGCAGATCGACATCGCCCTTGTCCGCCTCCAGCTCGCCCTTCACCGCCGCGAACAGGCTGGACTTGCCAGCACCGTTGCGGCCGACCACACCCACCCGGTAACCGGCGTGCAGGGTCAGGTCGACATTGGACAACAGCAGCCGCTCGCCGCGGCGCAAGGCGAAATTACGAAGGGAGATCATCGGGGGAGGCGTCCATATAACCGAATGGAATGTGCTGGTGAGCACTGTTCCTGCGACGCAATTCTAGCGTTAACGAATACTTGACGCGCCCCGGGATGCGCAGCGGCCGGCGTTTCTCTCTCCCACGTCCTCGCCGCGCGCCTCCCGGGCCCCTCCCCGCAAGCTCCGATCCGGGCTAAATGGTTGCTTCTGCAACGTTTTTCCCGATGACCGGCATTTGACAGCCACTGAATATCCCGTTAATTCCTGCTTTGCGCACCGCAACAACCGCCGTCCGCCTCACCCCCGTGATGTCGATTCCGGTGCCGCCCCCGCCAACCGGAGCCCCATCCCGATGACCCGCAAGACCAGCCTGATCGCCGCCGCCGTCGCTGTCGCACTCGGTGGCTCTCCGTTCGTTGCCGCTGCCCAGCAGGCCGGCACCGCCGCCAACACCCTGGACACGGTGATCGTCACCGGCACCCGCGTGGCCGACCGCACGGTCGCCGAGTCGCAGTCGCCGATCGACATCATCACCCCCGAAGCCCTGCAGTCCACCGGCACCAGCGAACTGGCCACGGCGCTGTCGCGCGCCCTGCCCTCGCTGAACTTCCCGCGCCCGGCCCTGACCGATGGCACCAGTGGCGTGCGCCCGGCGCAGCTGCGCGGCCTGTCGCCGGACCAGGTGCTGGTGCTGGTCAACGGCAAGCGCCGCCACACCTCGGCGATGATCAACGTCAACGGCAGCATCGGCCGTGGCTCGTCGGCGGTGGACATCAACGCGATCCCGATCGCTGCCATCGAGCGCGTGGAAGTGCTGCGCGACGGCGCGTCGGCACAGTACGGCTCGGACGCCATCGCCGGCGTCATCAACATCGTGCTCAAGGGCAGTGGCAGTGGCGGCAGCCTGGCGGTGGACTACGGCCAGTACTCGGCCGGCGACGGCAACAAGTACCAGCTGTCCGGCGATACCGGCGTCGAGTTCGGCAACGGCCGTGGCCGCGTGCACGTGGCCGGCCAGATCAGCCAGCAGGACGAGAGCAACCGTGCCGGCCCGTACCGCGGCACCACGCCGAATACCGGCAACTTCCCGAGCATCGGCCAGAAGACCTTCATCGTCGGCGACCCGCGCGTGGATGCCACCGCCGCCTCGGCCAACGCCAGCTTCGACTTCAGCGACCACGTGACCGGCTACGCCAGCGCGCTGCTCAGCAACCGCGACATCACCTCGTTCGCGTTCTACCGCTCGCGCAACCACAGCGGGCAGAGCGCGCTGCTGGCGCAGACCTACCCGGATGGCTACGTGCCGGAGATCAACCAGTATTCCAAGGACCGTTCGCTGGTGGCCGGGGTCAAGGGCAACACCGACAACGGCTGGACCTGGGACCTGAGCCTGAACCATGGCGAGAACACCCTCGATTTCCACACCCGCAACAGCATCAACTACAGCCTCGGTGCGACCAGCCCGCGCTCGTTCTACGACGGCACGCTGAAGTACCAGCAGGACATCTTCAACGCCGACCTGACCAAGTCGCTGGACTGGGGCCTGGCCTACCCGGTCACGCTGTCCTTCGGCGGTGAGTACCGCAAGGAGAAATGGGACCAGAAGCCGGGCGAGCTGAACTCGTACACCGGCAGCGGCGCGCAGGGCTTCGCGGGCTTCACCCCGACCAATGAAGTGCATGCCGACCGCCACAACTACGCGGTCTATGCAGGCCTGGAAGCGGACCTGACCGAGAAGTTCTCGGCGGGCATCACCGGCCGCTACGAGGACTACTCGGACTTCGGCGACCGCTTCTCCGGCAAGCTGTCGGCGCGCTACGCGTTCACCGACAAGGTCGCGCTGCGCGCTACCGCGTCCAGTGGCTTCCGCGCACCGTCGCTGGCGCAGCAGGGTTACCAGGCCGTCACCAGCCAGTTCCTCAATGGCGTGTTCGTTGAACGCGGCACCTTCCCGACCACCAGCCCGGCCGCGCAGGCGCTGGGCGCCTCGCCGCTGAAGGCCGAGACCTCCACCTCCTACAGCCTGGGCCTGGTGCTGCAGCCGGTGGACCGCCTGTACATCACCGTCGATGCCTACCAGATCGACATTGATGACCGCATCGCGCTGTCGTCCAGCATCACCACCAACGCCGCCACCAGCGCGCTGCTGGGGACCCTCGGCCTGCCGCAGGTGACCGCGTTCTCGTACTTCACCAACGGCCTGGATACGCGCACCCGCGGCGTCGACTTCGTGTCCAGCTACACCGTGCCGTTCACGGCCAGCAGCCTCGAGCTGACTGCGGCCTACAGCTACAACGACACCGAAGTGCGCCGCGTCGGCGGCACCCCGGCGGTGTTCGGCACGCTGGGCCTGACCCAGTCGCTGATCGGCCGAGATGAGATCGGCCGCATCGAGGGCAGCTACCCGCGCGACAAGGCGATCCTGAGCGGCACCTGGCGTTCGGACCACTGGGAACTGGGGCTGGCCGCCACCCGCTACGGCAAGTTCACCGTGCGCAACTCGGCCACCGCGCTGCGTGACCAGACCTACGGCGATGCATGGGTGGTGGATGCCTCGGCCAGCTACAAGCCGAGCAGCAACTGGACCCTGACCGTGGGCGCCGACAACCTGCTGGACAAGTACCCGGACCGCACCGAGGACCTGCAGAACTCCACCTTCGGCATGCTGCCGTACAGCAACTACTCGCCGTTCGGCTTCAACGGCGCGTATGTGTATGGGCGGATCAAGTACACCTGGTAAGGGGTAGTGCCGGCCGCTGGCCGGCAACTCCTAGCCACATCTCTCACACCCGCCGGAGTGATCCGGCGGGTGTTTTGTTATGTGCTGCGGGCAAGATCAGCCGCGCGGCTGGCAATTGGACGTGCGATGACCTTCTGCGATCACACGGACAGACTCGAGACAGTTGTCCAGACTGTCAAAATTCACGTTCACTTGAAGACCAGGGAGCATCCAGCTCGCGCTGCCAAATGTCTGTTCATCGTGCCAACGACTGGCCCTTTGGCCAATGCGCTCTTCGAGAATGGACGGCGGATCATCGAACTGAAGACCGAATGGCAGCGACCCAGCCCAGGCTCTTGAGTTTCCCAATCGATCGCGGATGAAACTGATACCCGTGCATACCGGATGGCCACCGGGCGTGCCCCGCTTGCTGTCGAAGTAAAGGATGAAGCCATGCTCGTCGGCTCTATCGACGACCTCCCTGCTCGACTCCGCCATCAGACTCGCAAGACCAAACTCCCGGAACACTGCCCGGAAATCAGCATCCTCGGTCGATCTGCCGAGGACAGCGAGCACCTGCTCCGCTGAAGGGTACTCGCGCGTTGCCGGTGCGCAAGCCAATGGACGCATGGGAATTCCCAAGCTGATATCAAAGATCCCACACGCTCCTGCCTGCTTGATGCATCCAGCCTGATACGTCAGACGAATGCGGTAGTCAGGCAACCACCACGCGTCACGCCTGCCGGCGTGCAAGCTATCTCCGAAGCCCGCCGTGGCGAGCCTCTCGCGAGCTGTCGTCCTGTCGTCCTCCCATTGCAGGCCAAACGGCAGATCGCCTTCGTACCTGCGCATGACATCTGGAATGCCTGCCGTCACCGCAACGTTGGTGAAGATCAGCTCACCGCTCTTACCGTGCGAAGCAACGGATCGCCCGTTCCAGTAGTTGCGCTCGCTGAAGGAGAACAGCATGCCCTGCCCGCTCACACGCAGAATCGCCTCGTAAGGGCTTTTTGCAGGATGGGCCAGCTCTGGCCTTCGCCTGACGCCAAGCGATTGCAGCACCGTTGTGACGGCTGGGTCAGTGGCGTTTCTGCCAAACAGCGCTGTTACTGCCTGGATGTGCACCATATTTGTTGGAAGAATCATGGAAGCCCCACTGTCCATTCGAGCGGGTTGCGCATACGCCGCGATTACGCTTGGCTATGAGTACGGTCCACCGGAATGCCAACGGATACGCAGCGAATCGAATCTCCGGGACCGGAAAAATCCACCGTAAGCTCCAGACCGCTGACCCACCAGATATCCACTTCTCCAGAAAAGCCCATCTCGACAGCGTTCCCTGCACCCAGAACGGCAAGTCGCTCCCTGACATGTGGACGCAGCATGGAAAAGCTCACTCCGTGGGGTAAAGACCCAGCGTAGGCCCGCTTGTTTTTCCTGACTCCCCAGAAGATCGCGTCGGTCAGCACCCATGGGCCATCGTCCAGATCGTGATACGGAATGTCCTTCAGTAGTCCGATGTCCTTGAATTCCAACTGCAGCGAACCCTCGCTGTCGGTCCATATTCGCCTTCCGGCCAAGTTGAACGGATAGCGACGGAAGTCGACCTCGCCGATTTCCAGTTCAAGGAGCAACCGGGACATGGAAGCAGAACTCGTGTCCTGGCCTACCGCCTGAATCACTACGTCAATGTCGGGAAGCTTCATGCGGTCATCCACCCATGCAGTCTGAAGAGAGCAGGCCCCGCCTGGTTGGCAAGCAGAAGGGGCAATGAGCACATGGTGACGCGTGCGGGGCTCGGGAAAACTTCGGCCAGACCTCAGGCGTCCTGCCCAGAACGCGCGCCTCCAGAATGACTTCCCACCCTCGTATATCATTGGATGGACTGAAAAACCTTGGCGCACAGGGGCAAAGGGTCCTGCGATGGCACCGCCGCGTATCGAACCCATCCCCTTCCCGTGCCTTTCTCGGGTGGCGTCGGCCTGGCTGCGGTTCACGGTCCAGAGCCACTGGCCACCCCAAACAGGTCCGATTCCGACAGCGCCACCCTCGACCGCCCCGCACACGCCAGGTCGGACGCCGACCACTGATGGCTCCGCCCACGCAACGATCCGATACGCTGGCCCGGTTTGCCGTATCTGGCCGCATCGGTGAAAATCGGGGCATTCCCCCGATTTCCTGCGAGTGCCGATGCACCATGACACCGACCTGATCAACATCGTTGCCGTTGGCCTGGGGCTCGCCTTCATCTTCGGCGCGCTGGCCAACAAGCTCCGCTTGTCCCCTCTGGTCGGTTACCTGGTTGCTGGCATCTGCGTAGGCCCGTTCACCCCCGGCTTCGTCGCCGACCAGGCGCTGGCCAACCAGCTGGCCGAACTGGGCGTGATGCTGCTGATGTTCGGTGTCGGCCTGCACTTCTCGCTGAAGGACCTGATGGCGGTCAAGGCCATCGCCATTCCCGGTGCCGTCGGCCAGATCGCAGTGGCCACCCTGCTCGGCTGGGGCGTGGCCTCGCTGATGGGCTGGCCGGCCATCCATGGCGTCATCTTCGGTTTCTCGCTGGCCACCGCCAGTACCGTGGTGCTGCTGCGGGCGATGGAGGAGCGGCGCCTGCTGGAGACCATGCGCGGCAAGATCGCGGTCGGCTGGCTGATCGTCGAAGACCTGGCCTGTGTGCTGGCGCTGGTGATGATGCCGGTGATGGCCGGGGTGTTCGGCCCTGACGCGGCCAAGGAATCGCATTCGCTGGGCAGCGTGTTGGCCGACATCGGCTGGACCTTCGTGCAGCTGGGCCTGTTCGTGGCGGTGATGCTGGTGGTCGGGCGCCGGGTCATTCCGTGGATCCTGGAACGCATCGCCGGTACCGGTTCGCGCGAACTGTTCACCCTGTCAGTGCTGGCGATCGCGCTGGGCGTGGCGTTCGGCTCGGCCATGTTGTTCGGTGTCTCGTTCGCGCTGGGCGCGTTCTTCGCCGGCATGCTGCTCAACGAATCGGAGCTGAGCCACAAGGCCGCGACCGATTCGCTGCCGCTGCGCGATGCGTTCGCGGTGCTGTTCTTCGTCTCGGTCGGCATGCTGTTCGACCCCAACATCCTCGTCCAGCACCCGTGGCAGGTGCTGGCCACGGTGCTGATCATCATGTTCGGCAAGTCGGCCGCCGCATTCTTCATCGTGCGCGCGTTCGGTCACCCGACCAGCACCGCGCTGACCATCTCGGCCAGCCTGGCGCAGATCGGCGAGTTCGCCTTCATCATCGCCGGCCTGGGCGTGGCACTGCAGATCCTGCCGAAGGAAGGCCAGTCGCTGGTGCTGGCCGGTGCGTTGGTATCGATCATGCTCAACCCGCTGGTATTCGGGCTGCTGGACCGTTGGCAGGCCAAGCAGGAGCAGTCACCCCAGGCCGCCGAGCCCGAAGAGGCCACCGGTCCCTCACGTGACCTGCATGACCACGCCATCGTGATTGGTTATGGCCGCGTGGGCAGCGAACTGGCGCAGGTGCTGCGCGATCGCGGCGTGCCGGTGCTGGTGATCGATGACAACAAGGAACACGTCGAGGCGGCGCACGCCAAGGGCCTGGCGGCGATCCGCGGCAGTGCGGCGGCCGACCGGGTGCTGGCCGAGGCCCATCCTGAGCGGGCGAAGATTGCGGTGCTGGCGATTCCGCAGCCGCTGGAAGCCGGTGAGGCGCTGGCCAAGCTGCGGGCGATCAACCCGGACCTGACCCTGCTGGCGCGCGCACACAGCGATGCGGAAGTGAAGCATCTGCTGGAACACGGTGCCGATGGCACGGTGATGGCCGAACGTGAGCTGGCGTATTCGCTGGCGGAGATGATCATGTCCACGCCGCCGTACCGGAATCTGGGGCAGCACAGCATTCCGGTGGTGTGAGGGGTGTGGGTGCGGCAGGGCTTGCAGCCCTGCACCTGCCAAGGCAACAGCAAAGGCAAAGGCAAAAGCTGACTATCCGTAGGATGGCGGGGTGGGTCCGGTTGCAGGGGACGCCGTGAATCCGTCCATGGAGGCTCGGTCGCGCCATCCATGGCGCTCACGCCCCTGCAACCGGACCCACCCCGCCTTCGACAGATTCCTGCGATCTGTCGGAACGGCGTTCTGCTCTGGTAGGTGCCGCCCTGGGTCGACACGTCGGCGCATGGGTCAGATCCGTTTTCCACAGGAAAACGGATCTGACCCCGGAAACAAAGAAGATCCCCGGTCGACCCGCATCGACCGGGGATCTGGATCGCCACGTTGCCATGCCTTGGAGAGGCAGTTCCACCGTAGCGCATCGCGGTGCCGGTGGTGATCGCCTGTGGCGATGACGACCAAGCGCGTGGCTATCAGGCGCCGGCCAGGGCCTGTTCCAGGTCGGCGCGCAGGTCGCCGATGTGCTCGATGCCGATCGACAGCCGCACGGTGTCCTCGCTGACGCCAGCCTTGGCCAGTTCGGCGGCATCCAGCTGGCGATGGGTGGTCGAGGCCGGATGGGTGGCCAGCGACTTCGCATCGCCCAGGTTGACCAGGCGGGTGAACAGCTTCAGCGCATCGAGGAAACGTGCACCCGCCTCACGGCCGCCGGGCAGGCCGAAGGTCAGTACGCCCGAGCCGTGTCCCCCCAGGTAGCGCTGCGCGGCGGCGTGCTCCGGGTCGTCGGCCAACCCGGCGTAGCGTACCCAGGCCACCTTGTCGTGCGCCTTCAGGTACTGCGCGACGGCCAGTGCATTGGCATTGATGCGCTCCATGCGCAGGGCCAGGGTCTCGATGCCCTGCAGGATCAGGAACGCATTGAACGGCGACAACGCTGCGCCGGTATTCCGCAGCGGCACCACGCGCGCGCGGCCGATATAGGCCGCCGGCCCCAGCGCTTCGGTGTAGACCACGCCGTGGTAGCTGGGGTCGGGTTGGTTGAGGCGGGCGAAACGCTTCGGCTGCGCGACCCAGTCGAAGCGGCCGGAGTCGATGATCGCGCCGCCGAGGCTGTTGCCGTGGCCGCCCAGGTACTTGGTCAGCGAGTGCACGACGATGTCGGCACCGTGCTCGAACGGGCGCAGCAGGAACGGTGTGGCCACCGTGTTGTCCACGATCAGCGGCACGCCGGCGGCATGCGCGACCTCGGCGATGGCGGCAATGTCGGTGACGTTGCCACGCGGGTTGCCGATCGATTCGACGAACACCGCCTTGGTGCGCTCGTCGATCAGCGCGGCGAACGCGGTCGGATCGGCGGGGTCGGCGAAGCGCGCCTGGATGCCGTACTGCGGCAGCGTATGCGCCAGCAGGTTGAGGCTGCCGCCATACAGCGCGCTGGAGGCGACGATGTTGTCACCGGCCTCGGCGATGGTCTGGATGGCATAGGTGATCGCGGCCTGTCCCGAGGCCAGCGCCAGTGCGCCGATGCCACCTTCCAGGGCGGCCAGGCGCTGCTCCAGCACGTCGGTGGTGGGATTCATGATGCGCGTGTAGATGTTGCCCGGCACCTTCAGGTCGAACAGGTCGGCCCCGTGCTGGGTGTCATCGAAGGCGTACGCCACCGTCTGGTAGATCGGCACCGCCACCGCGCGGGTGGTCGGATCGGGCCGATAGCCGCCATGCACGGCCAGGGTTTCCAGTTGCCACTGCGGGTCGCTCATTGCACCAGGCTCCATCCGGGGAAACCGCCACCATAGGCCAGCCGGGGCGTGGCACTGAGAGCCGCTGGCGATGACGTCCGTACCGCCGGTTATCAGGTTGGCCGCGATTCAGGCAGCCGTCATGGGCCGTTGCTAGGCTTCGCCGCCGGGCGCTCCTGCCCGGGCACGGAGGCCCCACGCGCATGCAGCCATCCCCTTGGACACCCACCGCCAACGGCACGCCGACACCGGTCCTGCTGGTGGAGGATGATCGTCGCCTGGCCGAACTGATCAGCGACTACCTGCACGAGCATGGCTTTGCCGTGCAGCACATCGCACGCGGCGACCTCGCCGGCGCGGCCTGCCGCCAGCATGCGCCGGAACTGGTGGTGCTGGACCTGATGCTGCCCGGCCTCGGCGGCATCGACGTGTGCCGGCAGATCCGCAGCTTCTCCGACGTGCCGATCCTGATGCTGACCGCGTGCGAGGACGACATCGAGCAGGTACTGGGCCTGGAATCCGGCGCCGACGACTATGTGCACAAGCCGATCGAACCGCGCCTACTGCTGGCGCGCCTGCGCGCGCTGCTGCGCCGCCGCCACGGCAGCAGCAACACTGGCACGCCCTGCCGGCTGATGCATGGTGAACTGCTGATCGACCGCATGCAGCGCGAGGTGCATCTGCATGGCCAGCCGGTAGACATGGGCACCACCGAATTCGAGATCCTGTGGCTGCTGGCCAGCCAGCCGGGGCAGATCCTGTCGCGCGACCAGATCCTGCAGGCGGTGCGCGGCATCGGCTTCGACGGCCTGGACCGTAGTGTCGATGTCAGCATCGGCAAGCTGCGCCGCAAGCTGGGCGATGACGCGCGCGAACCGCGGCGGATCAAGACCGTGTGGGGCCGCGGCTACCAGTTCAACCCGTCGGCCTGGACCGCATGAAGCGGCTGTTCCTGTGGCTGTGGTTCGTCACTGGTGCCTGCTTCCTGGTGTCGGTGTTTTTCCTCAACCACATCCTGGACGGCATCTACACGCCTGTGCAGGATCGCGTGTTCGTCGAGCAGGTGCGCGGGCAGGTGTACGCCCTGCGCAGTGGCCTGGCCGGCCTGGACGCCGGTCAGCAGCGTGAGCGCCTGCAGCAGTGGCAGCCACACTACGGCATCGCGCTGACCCTGCTCGACAGTCCGCCCGCGCTCGCCCCCCAGGAACAGGCAGCCGTGAAGGCCGATGGCTTCATCGTGCGCGATCAATACCAGCAGGTCCTGCTGCCCATCGAAGGCATCGGAGGCCGCTGGCTGCACCTGCGCCTGCCTGGCGCGGTGCAGATGACGACGTACATGACAATCGCGGCATACCTCAGCATCCTGCTGCTGGTCGGCGCCAGCCTGTACGCCTGGGTGCGCCTGCTCTGGCGCGATCTTGAAGCGCTGCGCCTGCACGCCGACCGCATCGGTGCCGGTGATCTGCAAGCGCGCGCACAGGTCTCGCCGCGCTCGCAGATCCGGGTCATCGTCGAACATTCCAACCGCATGGCCGCGCGCGTAGCCGAACTGGTGCAGCGCCAACGCGACCTGACCCATGCGATCTCGCACGAACTGCGCACGCCGATCGCGCGCGTGGCCTTCGGCCTGGACCTGATGCAGGACAGCGATGACCGCGAGCGCCGCGAACGGCTGGCACAGGGCCTGCACGGCGACCTGGCCGAACTCAACCGGCTGGTCAGCGAACTACTGGCCTATGAGCGCCTGGAACATCCCAGCGAAGGCGAACCGCTACAGCGCATCGAAGCCAACGACTGGCTGCAGGCCTGCCTGGCCGATGTGCGTCGTGATGCCGAACGTGCCGGCGTGGTCCTGCGCGTGCAGCCCAGTGCATTGCCACGGGTGGATGCCGAGCCGCGCCTGCTGCAGCTGGCACTGAGCAATCTGGTGGGCAATGCGCTGCGCCACACGCATTCGCAGGTGGAAGTCTCGCTGGTCGGTGTCGGCGGCCGCGCCTGCCTGCGTGTGGATGACGACGGCCCCGGCATCGCCGAAGCCGATCGCGAGAAGGTGATGCGTCCATTCACCCGCCTGGACGACAGCCGCAGCCGCGACACCGGCGGCTTCGGACTAGGCCTGGCCATTGTCAGCCGCATCGCCGCCCGCCACGGTGGCGAGCTGCGCATCAGCCGCGCCACGCTGGGCGGCGCGCGCCTGGAAATGCACTGGCCGCTGGCTGCCAGCTGAACGCCCACGGGCGCCATTACAGTTGATTACAACTCCCGCACAACTGCGGACGGATCGGTCGCCGGCGTATCGCCACGCTGGCAACCCTGCAACACACGCCGGATGCGCGTGCTGCTTTCCTCCCATTGTCGAGAGTTTCCATGTCCCAGCTTCGCCGTTCCCCCGCCCTGCTCTGCCTGGCCCTGTCGCCGCTGTTCGCGGCCCCGATCGCCCACGCCAAGGATGACCACTGGACCTTCGAGCTCGCCGCTGGCGGTGGCGTGACGCCTCGCTACAGCGGCAGCGAGGAGTATCGTGCAACGCCTTCGCTGTCCTTCGATGTCACCTCGCCGGGGGGCTGGTTTCTGGGCACCAGTGGCATCGGCTGGGGCACGTCCATCGGCGAGCACACGCGCGTGCGTGCCTACGTCGGCGCCAGCGGCATCCGCAAGGAAAAGGACTCCCTGCTTGGCGGTTCGGACTTCCTGCGCGGCATGGGCGATATCGATACCCGTCCCCTGGTCGGCGTCTCGGCTGGTTATACGCTGGGCGAAGCCGTGCTGAGCGGTTCCTGGCAGTTCACCCGCAAGGATGAGGACAAGGCCGAGAACGGCCTGGCCACCCAGCAGGTGCACTTGAACCTGACCATGCCGCTGTTCGACCTGGCCGGTGGCGTGGTCAGCGGCAGTGTTTCCACCGACTACGGCAACCGGGGTTACATGCAGACCTGGTACGGCGTCAGTCCAGAACAGGCGGCGCGCACCGGCTTTGCCCAGCACAAGCCGAAGGCCGGCCTGGTCAGCGCCGGTCTCGGCCTGAAGTGGAGCCACCGCGTGGGCCGCAACGGCAACTGGTACATCTCGGCCGAAGGCACGCGCCTGCTTGGCGATGCCGCCGACAGCCCGATCGTGCAGAAGGCGAACCAGTTCGGCTTGATGAGCGGTTATACCCACCGCTTCTGAGTGAGCGCCGGGCATGGCCCGGCGTACTTCGCAGGAAACGGGGCGCTGCGATCAGGCAGCGCCCCGCATGATTCACGCCCTGGCGAACACCAGGTGACCGCCGTCGTTGCCGACTTCGATGGTGTCGCCGTTGACGAAGGCACCGGAGAGGATCTTCTGCGCCAGCGGATTTTCCAGCTGTGCCTGGATCGCACGCTTCAACGGACGCGCGCCATACACCGGATCGAAGCCAACGTTGCCGAGCAGGTCGAACGCTGCGTCGGACACCATCAGCTTCAAGCCACGCTCGGCCAGGCGCTTCTCCAGCCCACGCATCTGGATACGCGCGATCTGCTTGATCTGCTGCTTGTCCAGCGGGTGGAACACCACGATGTCGTCCAGGCGGTTGATGAATTCCGGGCGGAAGTGTGCCTGCACCACGCCCATCACCGCCGCCTTCATCTGCGTGTAGGCCTCCGGGCTGTCGTCGGTGCTCATGTCCTGGATCTGGTGCGAGCCCAGGTTCGAAGTCATCACGATGACGGTGTTGCGGAAGTCCACGGTGCGGCCCTGGCCATCGGTCAGGCGGCCATCGTCCAGCACCTGCAGCAGGATGTTGAACACATCCGGATGTGCCTTCTCCACTTCGTCGAGCAGGATCAGCGAATACGGGCGGCGACGCACGGCTTCGGTCAGATAGCCGCCTTCCTCGTAGCCGACGTAGCCCGGAGGTGCACCGATCAGGCGTGCGACGCTGTGCTTCTCCATGAACTCGCTCATGTCGATGCGGATCATCGCGTCGGCGCTGTCGAACAGGAACTCGGCCAGCGACTTGCACAGCTCGGTCTTGCCGACACCGGTTGGGCCAAGGAACAGGAACGAGCCGGCCGGACGATTCGGATCAGACAGGCCCGCACGCGAACGGCGCACGGCATCGGAGACGACCTTGATTGCTTCCTCCTGGCCGACCACGCGGTTGTGCAGCACCTCTTCCATGCGCAGCAGCTTGTCGCGCTCGCCTTCAAGCATCTTGTTGACCGGGATGCCGGTCCAGCGCGAAACGACCTCGGCGATCTCCTCATCGGTCACGCGGTCCTGTACCAGCTTGAAGTCCTTGTGCTCGGCTTCCTGCGCGGCGGCCAGCTGCTTTTCCAGTTGCGGCAACAGGCCGTACTGGATTTCGCTCATCTTGGCGAAATCCTGGCGGCGCTGCGCAGCTTCCAGCTCCAGCTTGGCCTGCTCGACCTGTTCCTTGATCTTGGTGGCGCCCTGCAGCGCAGCCTTCTCCGACTTCCAGATTTCATTGAGGTCGGAGAACTCGCGCTCCAGCCCGTCGATATCGTTCTCCAGGTCGGCCAGGCGCTGCCGCGAGGCTTCGTCCTTTTCCTTCTTCAGCATCTCGCGCTGGATCTTCAGCTGGATCACCCGGCGTTCCAGGCGGTCCAGTTCCTCCGGCTTGGAGTCGATCTCCATGCGCAGGCGCGAGGCCGCCTCGTCCATCAGGTCGATGGCCTTGTCCGGCAGCTGGCGGTCAGTGATGTAGCGGTTGGACAGCGTGGCGGCAGCCACGATGGCCGGGTCGGTGATTTCCACGCCGTGGTGCACGGCGTACTTTTCCTTCAGCCCGCGCAGGATCGCGATGGTGTCCTCCACCGTGGGTTCGCCGACGAACACCTTCTGGAAGCGGCGCTCCAGCGCAGCGTCCTTCTCGATGTACTTGCGGTATTCGTCCAGCGTGGTCGCACCGATGCAGTGCAGCTCGCCGCGTGCCAGCGCCGGCTTCAGCATGTTGCCGGCATCCATCGCGCCATCAGCCTTGCCGGCGCCGACCATGGTGTGCAGCTCGTCGATGAACAGGATGATCTGGCCTTCGTTCTTGGCCAGGTCGTTGAGCACGCCCTTCAGGCGCTCCTCGAATTCACCGCGGAACTTGGCGCCGGCGATCAGCGCGCCCATGTCCAGCGACAGCACACGCTTGCCGCGCAGGCCTTCGGGCACTTCGTCATTGATGATGCGCTGGGCCAGGCCTTCGACGATCGCGGTCTTGCCCACGCCGGGTTCGCCGATCAGCACAGGATTGTTCTTGGTCCGGCGCTGCAGCACCTGGATGGTGCGACGGATCTCCTCGTCACGGCCGATCACCGGGTCGAGCTTGCCGCTCTCGGCACGCGCGGTCAGGTCGATGGTGTACTTCTCCAGCGCCTGCCGCTGTTCCTCGGCATTTTCCGACTGCACGTTCTCGCCGCCGCGCAGCTTGTCGATGGCCGCCTGCAGGCGGGTCTTGTCGGCACCGGCGGCGCGCAGCGCCATGCCCAGCGTGCCGTTGTCTTCCAGCGCGGCCAGCACGAACCACTCGCTGGCAATGAAGGCATCCCCATTCTGCTGGGCCAGCTTGTCAGTGTGATTGAGCAGGCGGCCGAGGTCATTACCCATCGAAACGTTGCCGGCCTGGCCGGACACCTTGGGCAGCGCATCCAGCGCCTCGGTCAGGCGCTCGCGCAGCACCGGCACGTTCACCCCGGCCTGGGCCAGCAACGGGCGCGTGCTGCCGCCCTGCTGGTCCAGCAGCGCGCTGAACAGGTGAACCGGTTCAATGATGCTGTTGTCACGGCCCACGGCCAGCGACTGTGCGTCTGCCAGCGCCTGCTGGAAACGCGAGGTGAGCTTGTCCATCCGCATTGCGAATCCTCATCGGTCATCAGGGCCGGCCCGCGCCGGCGATGCTGGAAAGATGCGGTTGCCCCACCCCGTTTCAAGGGTGACTGCGACTGCACCCCGAGGCCAGTCAGCCTGTGGCCAGCATGCCGGAGTGGGTGTGGTCGGCGCGTTGATCCGGATCAGTTCCGCGCGGTGGACGGGTTCAGCGGGTGATCGCGGTGCGGATCGCCCGCAGCTGCTGCTTGACCGCCCGTGCCTGCGCTGGATCCATGCGCAGCAGCGCCTTCTGGCCGATCGATCGCGACTGCAGGGTGGGATCGACGAAGCGGTAACGGCCGCGCTCATCGCGCTGCACCAGCGGCGCCTGGGCCAGTTCCGGGGTCTCCAGCAGGTGATCGATCACCGCGACCAGGCGGTCGTTGAAATATCCGTCGGGTCGGCCCAGGTCCACATAGGCCTGCTGGATCAGCGGATAGAAGCGCTTGTAGGCGGCAGCCGTCGCCGCCGGGTCCAGCGCGGTGAATGCCTGCACATAGGGCGCATAGCGTGCCCCGTTGCTGGCAGCGATCCGCTCGCCGCCCTCAGCGGGCTCGACCTGCAGACTGCCCGGCAGCGGCCGTGCGGCCAGCGCAGTGGGCGGCACGCTGGGCTTGTCCAGGTTGTCGACCAGGGTGACCAGGCGCTGGATCAGGTGATCGCGCAGCAACAGGGTCAGCGGGCCCTCGCCCTGGAACAGCTGGCTCAGTGCGCCCCAGGCAGCGGCATCGCTGTCAGCCAGCTTCGGCAGCGCCGGATCGGCTGCGACCTCGGTATCCAGCGGATGCTTGATCGGCGGTGGCGCTGGCGCGGGTTCTGCGGCCGCCTGTGGTTGTGGCGGTGCACTGGTACTGGAGGGGGTTGATTGCACCGGCACCGAGACACCGTCTGCCAGGCTCTTCAGCTGATCGAGGAACAACCAACCGCCCGCGCCACCGATCACCACCACACCCAACACCCAGGGCCATACCGCCTTTCCACTCTGCATGATGCAGCACCTCGTTTCACACGCATGGAGAGGGTGTGACCCCACCGATTCCAGCGGGTTCCCCACCTGTTCCGCTGCCGTTCGGGTTCGGGCCTGCAGCAGAGCCGCGCTCACGCCTGCTTTGCACGCCACGCGCGACGCTGCGGGTCTTGTCCTGTGGAGGCACTGCCATGCAGTACGCGCTGTATTACTGGACCGGCATCCAGGGCCGTGGCGAGTTCGTGCGCCTGGCGCTGGAAGATGCCGGCGCCGATTACATCGACATGGCGCGGGTGCACGGCGATGCAGTGATGCAGCCGTTCCTCGACGGTGGCAGCGAAGGTGCGCAGCCCTTCGCACCGCCGTTCCTGAAGGCCGGGCGACAGGTCATCGCGCAGGTCGCGGCCATCCTGGATTTTCTCGGCCCGACGTTGGACCTGGTGCCGCAAGCGGCCTCGCGGCGGATGCAGGCACTGCAGTTGCAGCTGACCATCGCCGACCTGGTGGCAGAGGTACATGACACCCACCATCCGATCGCCGCATCGAAGTACTACGAAGAGCAGAAGATCGAAGCTAAGGCCCGGGCCACGTCGCTGCGCGGCGAACGGTTGCCGAAGTTCCTTGGTTACTTCGAACAGGTGCTGGCCGCCAACGGAGGCCGACATGCATTGCGCGAGCATTCCTATGTGGATCTGTCGCTGTTCCAGCTGCTGAGCGGGCTGGACTACATGTTCCCGCGCCGCATGCAGGCACTGGCGCCGACCCTGCCCCTGCTGCGTGCGCTGCAGGAGCGGGTGGCGAAGCGGCCGAACATCGCCGCCTACCTGGGCTCGGAACGGCGGCTGGCGTTCAACACGAATGGCATTTTCCGCCATTACCCGGAGCTGGACGCCGAACGGTAGCGCCGGGCCATGCCCGGCGTCCCCCGGTCAATGATCGGTGCCTTCACCCAGCGGCTTCACCGGCTGCTTCTGCAACGACAGCAACCCCAGCAGTACCGCCAGTGCCACATACGCGCCTGCGAACTGCCAGCTGATGATGCGCGCCAGGCCTTCCAGATCCCACGGCAGGTAGATGCCACCGCGCGGGTCCACCGAGTGGATCAGGCCGAACAGGGTCAGCACCGCCGCCACCAGCAGGAAACCGCAGGCGCGGCGCAGGCGGCCATCGACCATCGCCGCCACCGCCGAGATCCACAGCATCGAGGTGATGATGAAGCCATTGCCAAGGGTGAAGATCACCGCCAGCTCGGGCAGGCCGTGGCCGTCGAGCTTAGTCAGCAGCTGTGGCAGCTGGTCCGGGGCGATCCAGCCGGGTGCCTTGATCGCCAGCAGGTAGGCCACCGACGGCAGGAAACCGAACACCATCGCACCGGTGTGGTGACGTGGCGTCGCCTGGAAGGCCTGCGTGGTGATGTCGATGGCCACGTACACGATGATCGGTGCCAGCACCGCCAGTGGCAGCCACTGCACCAGCCCGGAAATGATGCCGAGCATGCCGCCTATGCCGACGAACAGGCCGGTCAGCAGCGTATAGCCGCTGCGTGCGCCCATGTGCTTGTAGGCCGGCTGGCCGATGTACGGCGTGGTCTGCGCAACGCCGCCGCAGACACCGGCCACCAGCGTCGCCACCGCTTCCACCAGCAGGATGTCACGGGTGCGATAGTCATCGCCGGCCGCACGTGCGCTCTCGGAGACGTTGATGCCACCGACCACCATCAGCAGGCCGAACGGCAGCAGCAACGGCAGGTAGGTCATCGCCGTGGGCAGGCCTTCAAGGAAGCCCAGCGTCGGCAGCGGCAGCACCACCTGCGGTGGCACCCATTCCGGCACATGGAAGCCCGGTGCACCCAGTCCGGCCACGCCCAGGCCGTAATACAGCACGGTGCCGAACACGAAGGCCAGCAGCACGCCGGGGCCACGCACCGGCAGCTTGCCCTTGGCGATCAGCACATACAGCAGCAGGCCCAGCGTGGTGAAGCCGACCAGCGGCGAGCGCAGCGTTTCCAGCAGTGGCAGCAGGCCCATCAGCACCAGCGCGATGCCGGCAATGGAACCCAGCAGCGCCGCACGTGGCAGCGCGCGGGTGACCGCTTCGCCAAAGAACGACAGCACGAACTTGAGCACGCCCATGATGACCAGCGCGGCCATGCCCAGCTGCCAGGTGGCGATGCCCGCCGCGTGCGGGTCCATGCCCTGCTGCTTGAAGGCGAGGAAGGCCGGGCCGAGCACCAGCAGCGCCATGCCGATGCTGGTCGGCGCATCCAGGCCCAGCGGCATGGCGGTGACATCGTCGCGGCCGGTACGTGCGGCCAGCCGGCGCGCCATCAGGGTGTACAGCAGGTTGCCGACCAGCACGCCGAAGGCGGTGCCGGGGAACATGCGGCCGAACACCACGTCGGCGGGGAACTGGAAGATCCCGACCAGGGCCATGGCGATGAAGCCGAGGATGGAGAGGTTGTCGACGACCAGGCCGAAGAAGCCGTTGAAGTCGCCGGAGACGAACCAGCGACGCGGTGCGGCGGAAGCGGGAGCGGACATGGAAAGGGCGGTGGGGGTGGGGACCGCCGATGGTAGGCCCAGCGGGGCCCGGGCGCCAATTCCGCGGTGGAATGATGGGTTCCAGCCAACGGCGGGGCCCCTCGTGGCTGGGCGCGGGTAGAGTCGACTGTTAGTCGAATGGCATTGCGAGTTGGGCCGGTCGGGATGGGCTGCGCAGGACACGCCGTAAACCCGTCCCTGGGGGCTCGATGGCGCCATCCATGGCGCCAACGGTCCTGCGCAGCCCATCCCGACCGGCCTCCCACAGTTTCCTGCGCGTGCCAGCCACGGAAGAGAATCAAAAGATCAAAGGCAAAGGCAGGCTCTCGTTGTAGCGCCGAGCCCATGCCCGGCTGCTGTACGCGAAACCTCCGAGCCGAGCATGGCTCGGCTCTACAGAAGACATTCCGATCATTCTTTCGTTCATCCACGCATGGCGTGGATCTACCGTGTCGACCAAGGTCGACACCCACCAGTGCAATATCCCGTTCCGGCAGATTGCAGGAAGCTGTCGAAGGCGGGGTGGGTCCGGTTGCGGGGGTGTCCGCGGCATGGATGCCGCGGCCAAGCCCCCAGGGACGGGTTTACGGCGTCCCCCGCAACCGGACCCACCCCGCCATCACTCAGGAAACCCGCTTCTGCTCTGGCTCTGGCTCGTAGCGGGTGCAGGGCGCAGCCCTGCATCGACCACCCCCTACTTCTTCAGGAAGTTGTCCACCAGCAGATGCTTCACGTCGTCGAAGCGGCCGTTCAACACCGCCTTGGCCGCATACAGCGCCGTTCCGGCCACCTGCTTGGCCTCGATCTGCGGCGGCATCACCAGCTCGGCGCGGCTGGTATGCACGTCCAGCAACGCCGGGCCACGCTGCGACAGGAAGTCCTGCACCGCTTCCTCCAGATCCTCGCTGCGGGTCACGGTGCGTCCGTGGAAACCAATCACTTCGGCAAGGCGGCCGAAATCCGGGTTCTTCAGATCGGTGTAGTTGTCCAGAAGCCCTTCCACCTTCTGCTCCAGCTCGACGAAGTTCAGCGAGCTGTTGTTGTACACCACCACCTTGATCGGCAGGTTTTCCTGCACTGCCGTCAGCAGGTCGCCCAGCAGCATTGCCAGGCCTCCGTCGCCGGACAGCGATATCACCTGGCGGCCTGGGAACGCCTTCTGCAGGCCCAGCGCCTGCGGCATCGCGTTGGCCATCGTGCCGTGCAGCAGGCTGGTCAGCGTGCGGCGGCGGCCATTCACCCGGATATGCCGCAGCACCCAGACCATCGGCGAGCCGCCGTCGGCGGTGAACAGCGCGTCATCCGTTGCATACTTCGACAGCAATGCGGTCAGATGCTGCGGGTGGATCAGCTCGCCTTCACCCGGCTGTTCTTCCTGTTCGCGCTTCTTCAGCGCCTTGTCGCGACGCTCGATGCATTCGTCCAGGAAACTGCTGTCCTCGCGCGGCGGCAGCATCGGCAGCAGCGCATCCAGCGTCGGCGCGATATCGCCCACCACACCCAGGTTCACCGGGTGGCGGCGGCCGAGGTGGCTGCCATCGCGGTCGACCTGGATGATCGTGGCCTTGTCGGGGTAGAACTGGCCCCAGGCGAAATCGGCGCCGAGCAGCAGCAGCGTGTCGCATTCCATCAGCGTGTGGAAGCCGGACTCGATGCCGAAGATACCGGTCATGCCCATGTTGTACGGGTTATCCGGCTCAACGAAATCCTTGGCGCGCGAGGTGTGCGCGACCGGCGCCTGCAGGCGCCGGGCCAGCTCCAGCAGCTGCGCGTGTGCGCCCTGGCAACCGGCACCCGCGTAGACACCAATGCGCTTGCCCTGCCCCAGCAGCTCGGCGATGCGCTGCAGTTCGGCGTCGGAAGGGCGCAGCACCGGCTGCGTGTAGTGCACCGAGAACGGCACATCGTGCTTCACCTCGGCCTGGCTGATGTCGGCCGGGAGGATCACCACCGCCACGCCACGGCGGCTGATCGCGGCCTGGCAGGCCAGGGTGACCACGCGTCGCGCTTGTTCGGCGCTGTGCACCTGCTCGCAGAACACCGAACAACTGGCGTAGACCGCCTTGAAGTCCACTTCCTGCGGGAATTCCATGCCCAGCTCGCTGGTCACCACCTGGCTGGCGATCAGCACCATCGGCGCGCGGTTGCGGTTGCTCTCGAACACGCCGTTGATGAAATGCAGGCTGCCGGGGCCGCAGGAGCCGGCGCAGGCGGTAAGTTCGCCGCTGACCAGCGAATCGGCGCCGGCGGCAAAGGCTGCTACTTCCTCATGCCGCACGTGCACCCAGGCAATGTCACTACCATGCATCGCATCGGTCACATGGTTGAGCGTATCGCCCACGATGCCGTAGCAACGGCGGACACCGGCCTGCTGCAGGGCGTCCACCACGATTTCGGCCACGCGCTTGCTCATCGGATACATCCTCGAACGGGGGAACGTCCGAGGCTAGACCCGTAGAAGTGATGCCTCCGCAAAAAAAGGGGACGGAGGGAATTAAGTCGTGTGTGCCACAAACGACTTAATTCCCTCCGTCCCCTTTTTCAGTCGTTGACGTTGATCCAGCCTTCCACCGCGACGTGCTTCGGGTTGCGGTAGCGCAGCTTCACCCAGCCGTCCTGTTCATCCAGAAGTTCCACGCGATCGCCCTGCACGAGGTAACGCTTGGTGCTGGACGCACCGGGCCGGTCGAACAGGAACAGGCGCGCAGGTACCACGGTGGCCTGCTGACCACGCAACGGCCCATCCGGTGGTGCACCCAGGCCATCGGCAATGGCGCTCTCCAGCACACCGCCGGCGGGGTCATAGGTGCGCCAGACCGCCAGAGGGCCCTGTTCTTCGGTTTGTTCCCACTGCAGCGCGGCGTTCAACGTATCGCCCAGCATCAACACGCTCTCGGCGCGGTACAGGTAGAGCTTCGCACCCGCGAACCGGTACTGGTCGGCGTACCACATCGGCCCGCTGCGGCAACTGCTGGTGAGGGTGCGGGTGGCAACGTCCACGCTCAGCCCCATCAGGTCACCACAACTGTCCTTGCCGTGGGTGTCGGCCTGCAGCACGCGATACGAAGCACTGGCCGGATCGAAGCGGTACACCGTCACCGCTTCATTGACCATGCCCACCGAGGCGCGTGCGACCAGTTCCGGGTAGCCATCGAAATCGACGTCCTCCAGACCCCAGCGCGAATTGCCGTCGGCATCGGCCGCGCCCGCCAGCGTCTGGCGCTTTCCCGACGGCGACAGCTGCACGGCGATGCTGCCATCCTGCTGGGGATCGGCGTGCGCCTGCACGTGCGCGGCCACCTGGAACCGCAGCGTTTCGCCGTCGTCGCCACTGGCCTGCGCCGACGGTGCCAGCAATCCCGCCAGCACCAGGCCCAGCACGCATTCCCTGTGTTTCATCATCGGCCCCTGCGGCACCGCGGTGGCGCCTTCAACTCAGAACGATACCTCGACCGGCTGCCGCGACCACAGCACCGACTGATGCTTGGTCTGCTGCTTCCACGCCAGGCGGATCGCTTCGATATCGGCACGGCGCTGCGGAGTGTCTTCGTGCAGCACCACCAGCACCTTGGTGCGCAGGCGGTTGGGCGCGGCATCGCCGCGGAACAGCCACTGGCCGTAGGCATCGAACACGGTCAGGCCATCCGGGAAGCGCGGGGTCACTTCCTTGTCCAGGAACGTGCGCCATTGCGCCTCGCTGATGGTGTCGGCCTGCGGGCGGTTGCCGGCACCCTGCTCCTCGCCCACGCCGAAGTACAGCTCACTGCGCACCCAGCCATGGCCGGCGGACGGCCGTGCGGCATCGCCCTTCAGTTCGGCGGTGGTGGCCGTGGCATAGGCGCTGGGCGCCTGCGAAGAAAGGCTGGCGCAGCCGCTGGTGGCCAGCAGCACGGCGAAGACGAGGCCAAGGTGTTTCATCGGTACAGCTCCGGGGAAGGGGGACAAGGCGAGCCGGCAGCGTACAGCGCCACCGGCCCGGCGTGCTGATGCCAGCAGGGCATCAACTCATGCCGGGCCGGCAGGGGCTTGCATCGGCACCGGCCATCACGCGAAGATAATATATCGCTTCATCCGGATGGATGTAAGTGAAACTATCTCTCCCCTTCCCCGCCGTCGTTGTTGCTGGAGCCCCCATGTCCATCCGCCTGCCCGCGTCGCCGCTCGGCCTCGCCATCGCCCTCGCGCTTTCCTCCGCCGCCGTCCCGGCCCTGGCCCAGGACGCCACCAACCTGGACACCGTGATCGTCACCGGCACCCGTGCCGCCGACCGCACCGTGCTCGAATCCACCTCGCCGGTGGACGTGCTCACCGCCGAGGACATCCGCAAGGCCGGCGTGGTCAACGGTGAACTGGGCAGCGCGCTGCAGGCGCTGCTGCCATCGTTCAACTTCCCGCGCCAGTCCAACTCCGGCGGCGCCGACCACGTGCGCGCGGCACAGCTGCGTGGCCTGTCGCCGGACCAGGTGCTGGTGCTGGTCAACGGCAAGCGCCGCCACCACACTGCATTGGTCAACACCGACAGCAAGATCGGCAAGGGCACCACCCCGGTCGACTTCAACTCGATTCCGGTCAGTGCAATCAAGCGCATCGAAGTGCTGCGCGATGGTGCCGGCGCGCTGTACGGCTCGGATGCGGTGGCCGGTGTGATCAACGTGATCCTCGACAACGGCGGCGACGGCGGCGAGATCGAGGCCAGCTACGGTGCCAACCACACCGACCTCAAGCCGATCGGCCGCACTCTCACCGATGGCCAGACCGGCAACATCAGCGCCAAGGTCGGCACCTCGCTGGGCGAAGACGGAGGCTTCCTGCGCGTCGGCCTTGAATACAAGCACCGCAACGGCACCAACCGCGCCGGCTTCGACCAGATTCCGCCGTGGGACCAGACCCCGGGCAACCTGGCGCTGCAGGGCAAGCGCAACTACGTGCTGGGCGATGGCAAGAGCAAGGACATCAACCTGTGGCTGAACACCGAGATCCCGGTGGGCCAGACCTCGACGTTCTACGCATTCGGTACCTTCAACCAGCGGGATACCGAAGGCGCGAACTACTTCCGCTACCCCGATGGCGATGCCAACTGGAAGCAGGTCTATCCGAATGGCTACCGGCCGATCTCCGAAGGCGAGAACCGCGACGTGCAGGCCGTGGCCGGCGTGCGTGGGCAGTGGGGCGAATGGAGCTACGACGGCAGCCTGGATTACGGCCAGAACGATTTCACCTACCGCCTGCGTGATTCGCTCAACGCCTCGCTGGGCCCGACCAGTCCAACCCGCTTCAAGACCGCTGACTACGAGTACGCGCAGACCGTGGGCAACCTCGACCTGAGCCGCGTGTTCACCCAGAGCGACAGCATCAGCCACACCCTCGGCCTGGGTGTGGAAGCGCGCCATGAGCGTTACCAGACCCGTCCCGGCGACCCGGCCAGCTATGCCGCCGGCCCGTACACCGACCGCCCGACCGGCTCGCAGGCCGGCGGCGGCCTGACCCCGCAGGATGCGGCCCGCCTGTCGCGTGATGTGGCCAGCGCCTATGCCAGCCTGTCCAGCCAGTTCGGCGAGAAGTTCTCCACCGATCTGGCCGCGCGCTACGAGCACAACGACGACTTCGGCGGCGAACTGACCGGCAAGCTCGGCCTGCGCTATGAGTTCACCCCGGCGTTCGCGTTGCGCGGTGCCATCTCCAACAACTTCCGCGCACCGTCGCTGGCCCAGATCGGCTACGAATCCACCTCCACCGGCTACAACGCTGGCGGTCAGCTGGTGCAGGGCCGCTTGTTGTCGGTCAACAATCCGATCGCGCGCGGCCTGGGTGCGCAGAACCTGAAGCCGGAAAAATCGATCAACACCTCGCTGGGCTTCACCAGCCGCATCGGCGAGCATTTCGACCTGTCGCTGGACTTCTTCCAGATCGACATCGACGACCGCATCGCGCTGTCGGAGAGCATCACTGGCGACGCACTGACCGACTATGTGGCGGCCAACTACGGCGTCAGTGGCCTGCAGAGCGCCAGCTTCTTCGTCAACGCCGCCGACACCCGCACCCGCGGCGCCGAACTGGTGAGCAACTGGCGCCAGTCGCTGGGCGATGGCCAGCTGCTGCTGACCGGCACCTATGCGTATACCAAGACCACGCTGAAGAACGTGCTGGCCACGCCGGCACAGCTGCGTGCGCTGAACCCGGACTACGTGCTGTTCGGCATCGAAGAAACCAACACGCTCACCGACGCCACGCCGCGCACGCGCGGTAGTTTCTCGGCAGCCTGGAGCAACGACCACTGGTCGCTGAGCAGCCGCGTGAACCGCTACGGCAGCGCCACCCGCGTGTTCAACTTCGGTGACGGCTACATCCCGCGCCAGACCTACCAGGCCGAGTGGCAGCTGGATGCCGAAGTCGAGTACCGCATCACCCCGCAGTGGAGCGTGGCCATCGGCGGCCAGAACCTGACCGACAACTACCCGGATCGATCCAACAGCGATATCCACTACTTCGGCAACCTGCCGTACGACGTGCTGTCGCCGATCGGCAGCAACGGTGCGTACTACTACGGCCGCGTCCGCTATACCTTCTGATTGCTCTGGGTGTAATTGCCTTGGGTGGGTGCGGACCGTTGGTCCGCACTGTCTGGGTTCAATGCAGGCTGACCCTTTGTGCCGACCCACGGTCGGCACCCACCGAAGCAAGGCCGTAGCCTGCCCTCGACCCCACGTACACGCCCACGCTGGCAAGCTGGGCGTCATGGCTGAACCGCTCCCCCTGCGTCCGCCACCGCCATTGCTGGATGACGCCTGCGCGTTGTTCCTCGATGTCGACGGCACCCTGATCGAATTCGCTGCGCGCCCGGATGCCGTGCAGCTGCTGCCGGATGTGCGTGAAGCCATCGGCCGCATCAGCGACCGACTGGAAGGTGCCGTGGCACTGGTCAGTGGTCGCCCGCTTGAACAGCTGGATCAACTGTTCGCTCCCCTGCAACTGCCTGCCGCTGGCCTGCACGGCCATGAACTGCGTGGCCAGGATGGTCGTGTGCTGCGTGACGAACACGATGACGACACCGCCGAGTGGCTGCACGCACTGCACCAGCAGGCGATGCGCTTCGCCCACGGCCATCCCGGCGTGCTGGTGGAAGACAAGGGCGTCGGCCTGGCCCTGCACTGGCGCGGCGCGCCGCATGCCGCCAGCGATGTCCGCGCCTTCGCCGACCGCCACGTGCGTGGCCGTGCCAGCTACCGCCTGCAACCTGGCGACCATGTGGTCGAGTTCGTGCCTGTCGGCACCGACAAGGGCCGTGCCGTGCGCCGGATGATGCAGTACCTGCCCTTCCGCGGCCGCCTGCCGGTGTTCCTCGGTGACGACCTCACCGATGAATTCGGCTTCGACGCCGCCAACGTCCAGCATGGCTGGAGCGTGCTGGTGGGCGAGCGGGAACCGAGCAAGGCGGTGTTCGCGCTGCCCGACATACGCAGCGTGCACGCCTGGCTGCGTGAGAATGCCTATTGACCCGGCCACCCCACGGCCGCAACCGAGATGTACCGCGTGATGACCCAACCCGATCTTGATCTGGGCGTGGTCGGCAACGGCAGCTTCGGCGCCCTGGTCGACAAACGTGCCCGCGTTGTCTGGAGCTGCCTGCCCACCTTCGACGGCGACCCCACCTTCTGTGCCCTGCTCGGTCCCAACCAGCAGACCGGTGGCGACTTCGCCATCGAGCTGGAGGACTTCGCGAGCAGCGAGCAGGAATACCTGACCAACACCGCGATCCTGCGCACCGTCCTGCGCGACGCGCACGGTGGCGAACTGGAAATCCTCGATTTCGCCCCGCGCTGGCGCCAGAACGACCGTTTCTATCGCCCGGTCAGCCTGATCCGCCAGGTGCGTCCGCTGGCCGGCAGTCCGCGCATCACCGTGCGTGCGCGACCACTGGCGGACTGGGGCGCGCGCGTGCCGGAGTCCACCTGGGGCAGCAACCATGTGCGCTGGATCCTGCCCGAGCATGTGCTGCGGCTGACCACCGATGTACCGGTGCGCTTCGTGCGCGACGGTCTGCCGTTCGTACTCAACCATCCCATCCACCTGATCCTGGGCGTGGATGAATCGCTCAACCGCTCGATCAGTGGCTATGTGCAGGAAGCCTTCCAACGCACCCGCGACTACTGGCGCGAATGGGTGCGTTACCTGTCCATTCCGCTGGAATGGCAGGACGCGGTGATCCGCAGTGCGATCACCCTGAAGCTGTGCCAGTACGAGGACAGCGGCGCGATCATCGCGGCAATGACCACCTCCATTCCGGAAGCCCCGGGCAGCGTGCGCAACTGGGACTACCGTTACTGCTGGCTGCGTGATGCCGCTTTCGTGGTGCGCGCACTGAACCGCCTCGGCGCAACACGCACGATGGAGCAGTTCCTCGGCTACATCTTCAACCTGGCCACCACCGACGGCACGCTGCAGCCGCTGTATGGCATCGGCTTCGAAGCCAAGCTGGACGAGGACGAAGTACCCAGCCTGTCCGGCTACCGTGGCATGGGCCCGGTGCGACGCGGCAACCTGGCCTGGGTGCAGCGCCAGCACGATGTGTACGGCAGCGTGGTGCTGGCGTCCACGCAGCTGTTCTTCGACCGGCGCCTGCAGGACCCGGGTGATGCGCACACCTTCGCCCGCCTGGAGCCCCTGGGCGAACAGGCGTTCGCCCTGCATGACGTACCCGATGCCGGCCTGTGGGAATTCCGCGGCCGCACCGAAGTGCATACCTATACCAGCGCGATGTGCTGGGCCGCGTGCGACCGCCTGTGCAAGATCGCCGTGCGCCTGAAGCGTGATGACCGCGCCCGCTACTGGCGCGAGCGCGCCGACACCATCCACGCGCGCATCATGGCCGAATCCTGGAGCGAGGAGCTGGGCCACTTCACCGATACCTTCGGTGGCCATCGGCTGGATGCCTCGCTGCTGCTGCTGGCCGATATCGGCTTCATCGACGCGCTGGATGCGCGCTTCATTGCCACCGTCGATGCCATCGGCCGAGACCTCAAGCATGGCAATTCGCTGTACCGCTATGTCGCGCCGGATGACTTCGGCGAGCCGGAAACCAGCTTCACCATCTGCACCTTCTGGTACATCGATGCGCTGGCGGCAATCGGGCGCATGGACGAAGCACGCGAGATGTTCGAGCTGCTGCTGAAGCAGCGCAACCATCTGGGCCTGCTGTCGGAGGATCTGGCCTTCGACAGTGGCGAGGCCTGGGGCAATTTCCCGCAGACCTATTCGCACGTCGGCCTGATCACCGCCGCGATGCGCCTGTCGCGGTCCTGGCAGGAGGCATCGTGACTCGTCTGGTCGTGGTATCAAATCGTGTGGCCGTGCCCGGCGAGAACCGCGCAGGCGGCTTGGCGGTCGGCCTGCTGGCCGCCCTGAAGGAGCGCGGCGGCCTGTGGTTCGGCTGGAGCGGCAAGACCGTAAAGGAAGGCAGCGGCACGCTGCACCGGCAGAAGGACGGTGACATCGACTACGTCACCATGGACCTGAGCAAGCGCGAAGTCGATGGCTACTACAATGGTTTCGCCAACCGCACGCTGTGGCCACTGCTGCACTTCCGGCTGGACCTGGTCGACTACGACCGCGGCACCCGCGAGACCTACCACAAGGTCAATGCGCTGTTCGCCGACAAGCTCGCGCCATTGCTGCGAGAGGATGACATCGTCTGGATCCACGACTACCACCTGATCCCGCTCGGCGCACTGCTGCGCGAGCGCGGCATCGGCTGCCGCATCGGCTTTTTCCTGCACATCCCGATGCCGTCGGCCGACCTGCTGCAGGCGATGCCCGACCACCTGCGACTGTTCTCCGCGCTGTACGCCTACGATCTGGTCGGCTTCCAGACCCAGCGCGACGCCGATCGTTTCCAGACCTACCTGCGCCTGTTCGGTGGTGGCCGCGTACTCGACAACGGCGAGCTGGAAGCACCGGGCGGGCGCCGCTTCCGTGCGGCGGCTTTCCCGATCGGCATCGACACCGAGCTGATCGCACGCCAGGCCGGCACCGCCGCCACCAAGGCCGCGGTGAAGAATCTGCGCAACAGCCTGCGTGACCGCCAGCTGGCGATCGGCGTAGATCGCCTGGACTACTCCAAGGGCCTGCCCGAGCGCTTCCTCGGCTTCGAGCGCTATCTTGAGCGCCACCCCGACCAGCGCGGCTCGCTGACCTACCTGCAGATCGCGCCGGTCTCGCGCGGCGACGTCACCGAGTACCGGCAGCTACGCAGCCAGCTGGAACAGATCGCCGGCCACATCAACGGTGGCCACGCCGAGCCCGACTGGACGCCGCTGCGCTACGTCAACCAGAACTTCACCCATGCCACGCTCACCGGCTTCTACCGGGCGGCGGCGGTCGGCCTGGTCACGCCGCTGCGCGATGGCATGAACCTGGTGGCCAAGGAGTACGTGGCCTCGCAGGACCCGGAGGATCCCGGCGTGCTGGTGCTGTCTCTGCTGGCTGGCGCTGCCGACGAACTGAAGCAGGCACTGCTGGTGAACCCACATGATCTGGACGGCGTGGCCGACGCCATCGCCACGGCAGCGACGATGTCGCTGAGCAGGCGCAAGGAGCGCTGGCACGCGATGATGGAACATCTGCGTACCTACGACATCAACCACTGGCGCCGCAGCTATCTGGACGCGCTGGAAGGCTGAAGCACGCGTTCCTGTAGAGCCGAGCCATGCTCGGCTGCGTTTTGTAGAGTCGAGCCATGCTCGACTGCTACTGGCAGGAGAAAAAGCAAGTCGAGCATGGCTCGACTCTACAGAAGACAGGCGATCAATCCAGGAACCGCGCGGCCTGCTCCGGTGCGGGCAGGTAACAGGCGTCATGCCGCCCGAACCAGCGGTAACGGTTGCGTGCCAGCGCGCGATACGCGGCATCACGCCAGCCGCGCGGCACTGCCCGCAGCACGCCGCTCAAACGCCAGGCGCCGCCCAGCCCCGCCAGCACGCGCAGGATCGCATCGGTATCGGTCCAGGCGCCCTGCGCGTCCAGCAGCAGGAACGACATCGGGTCCTGCGGGTCCAGCCCGTGCGCGCGCAGCATCGCGCTGCCCTGTGCGCCCTGCATCGCCGCAAAGCGATAGCGCCCCCTGCGGTCGAAGCGCAGCAGCAAGCGCACCCAGCGGTTGCACAGCGCGCATACGCCATCGAATACGATCACCGCGCTGCCAGCCTCGGCGGCGGCCTCACTGCGGTTCGAGCCAGCCTTCATAGCGGATCAGAGCTCCCACCCAGGGCAGCGTCACATCGACCAGGAAAGTGTAACGCTCACCCTGCCAGGCTTCGCGGCAACGCACGCCACCAAACCAGCGCCTCGGCAGCGGCAGCAGCCCGAAGGCCCAGACCCGCCGCACCGACCAGTCGATGCCACCTTCGCGGGCCTGCAGATCAAATTCGAAGCGCACCGCGCCCAACTGCTCGCGCAGGTATCCCTCATGCGCCCACAGCCGCGACACCATCGGCCAGCGCCCAAAACGCCGCGCCCACTGCTCGCCCTGCCCGTGTGCCCTGAACGCCACTTCGGTCGGCAGCGCGTCTCCGTCCTTTGGCAACCGTGCCAACGCAGCCAGCAGCGGCACCAGCCAGTGCCACCCCCTCACGATGCGCGCCTGCCCCACGTAGCGGCACGGCAACGGCGCTGCATGCAGCGCCTGCACTGGCGCGGCCAAGGTGGCGAAGGCCGGCCCCAGCACGCGCGCGAACAGCGGAGTGGTCAGGGCGCGATCCAGGCCAGTGTTGCCATGCGCCCGGTGCGACGATCGCGCCGGTGCGAATACAGGTCCGGATCGGCCATGGTCGACACCGTGCCGCCATGCACCTGCGCCGGGTCCATGCCCGCCGCCTGCAGGCGCTGTCGGGCCAGCGCGAACAGGTCCACCTTCCAGTGACCGGGGCGCGTCGCCACGAACGCTGCTTCGGCCGCCGGATCGTGGCCGACGAAGGCGTGGTAGACCTCCTCGCCGATCTCGTAGTCGGCCGGTCCTGCGGCCGGGCCCAGCCAGGCCCGCAGCTGCGCCGGCGGCGTCTGCATGGCGGCCACCGTGGCCTCCAGCATGCCGTCGGCCAGGCCACGCCAGCCTGCGTGGGCCGCGCCCACCTCACTGCCATCGGCGGCGGCGAACACCACCGGCAGGCAGTCGGCGGTCAGGATCGCCAGCACCACGCCCGGCACCGAGGTCACCGCGGCATCGGCCACCGGTTCGCTGGCGCCGGGCACCGGCGGCGCGCTGAAGCGCAGCACGGTGCTGCTGTGCACCTGGCGCAGCCAGTGCGGGGCCGACGGCAGCGCCAACCCCTGCTGCAGCAGCTGGCGGTTGTGCTCCACATTGGCGGGGGTATCACCATCGGCCGCGTGCCGGTTGCCCAGGTTGAACTGCGCGAACGGCGCCGGCGAAATGCCCGCACCGTGCCGGCGCGTGGTCAGCGCATGGACGCCCGGAGGCGCCGGCCAGTCCGCCTGCAACAAGGGCAGCGCGGCAGCCATCACCAGCGGTCCCGCTCGCGCGCGGCGAAGGCTTCGCTGTCTTCGCGCAGCACCTTCATCAGGTGCAGCATGTCGTCCGGCACCGGCGCGGTGTTGCGCACCGGCTCACCGGTGATCGGGTGCGTGAACTCCAGCGTCTCGGCGTGCAGGGCCTGGCGCTTGAAGCCGCGCAGCGCGGCCACCAGCTCGTCGCTGGCGCCCTTGGGCAGCTTCAATGCACCGCCGTACAGCGGGTCGCCGATGATCGGATGGCGCACGTGCGCCATATGCACGCGGATCTGGTGGGTACGGCCGGTTTCCAGGCGGCACTCCAGCGCGGTGTGCGCACGGAAGCGCTCGCGCAGGCGGTAATGGGTGATCGCCTCCTTGCCGTCCTCGCGCACGGCCATCTTCAGGCGGTCGCGCGGGTGGCGGTCGATCGGGGCATCAGCGGTACCGCCGGCCACCAGCGCGCCCATCACGATGGCCAGGTACTGGCGGTGCACGTCGCGTGCGGCCAACTGCTCGACCAGCGCGGTCTGCGCTTCCAGGGTCTTGGCCACCACCATCACGCCGCTGGTGTCCTTGTCCAGGCGGTGCACGATGCCCGCGCGCGGCAGTACCGCCACCGACGGGTCGCGGAACAGCAGGGCATTGACCAGGGTGCCGCTGTGGTTGCCGGCGCCCGGGTGAACCACCAGGCCCACCGGCTTGTTGATCACCAGCAGGTGCTCGTCCTCGAACAGCACGTCCAGCGGGATGTCCTCCGGCTGGGCGTCGGTCTGCGTTTCCAGCACCACGTTGAGGGTCACCACCTCGCCGCCGCGCAGCGGATCGCGCGGACGCACCTGGGCGCCGTCCAGCAGGACCTCACCGGCTTTGATCCACTCGGTCAGGCGCGACCGCGAGTATTCGGGGAACAGTTCGGCCACGACGGCGTCGAAACGGCGGCCGGCAGCGGTGTCGGGGACGATGGCCTGGCGGGCCGATTCAGAGGGTTGTTCAGACATGGCAGGGGGGCATTCTTTGAAATTTTGGGGTCCCGGCGGCCGGTTTCAGTCGCTGGACAGGACACTAGGCTATCATCGACCCTTCGTATTCCAGCCGCGTCCCGCCTCGACCCCATGATCCGACGCTCCGCCATGCTCTCCGCGCCCGTCCGCCTCACCGCCCTGCTGCTGGTGCTGGTCATCGCCGCCACCGGCTGCCACCGTGGTGCCAAGAAGGGCGATCGCCCCGATGAAGGGACGCCGGTCGAACAGTTGTACGAGAAGAGCCACAAGCTGATGCAGGGTGGCAACTGGAGCGGCGCCGAAGCCAGCTTCCGCCGCCTGGTGGCCCAGTATCCGTACGGTCCGTATACCGAGCAGGCGATGATCGAGACCGCCTACGCCCAGTACAAGGCCGGCAAGCACGATGACGCGGTGTCCAGCATCGACCGCTTCATCCGTACCTACCCGACCCATCGCAACATCGCGTACCTGTACTACCTGCGCGGCCTGGCCAACTCCAATCGCAGTACGGTTTTCCTTCGTCGCGTATGGTCGCTGGATGCCAGCCGGCGCGATCTGTCCACGCCGCACCAGGCGTATTCGGACTTCAACATCGTGGTGGACCGCTACCCGAACAGCCGGTACGCCGCAGATGCGCGCCAGCGCATGCTGGAGCTGCGTGACGTGTTCGCCCAGCACGAGCTCGACAACGCCCTGTACTACATGCGCCGCGGCGCCTGGGTCTCGGCCGCCGGCCGCGCCAACTACCTGCTGGAAACCTACCCGCAGAGCGCGTTCCAGTACGACGCCGTCGCCGTCCTGGCCGATTCCTACACCCACCTGGGCAACAAGACCCTGGCCGACGACGCCCGCCGCGTCCTGCAGCTGAACCAGCCGGACCACCCGTGGCTGGAAGGCAAGTGGCCGAAGTACCCGTGGATGATCCGCAAGCTGAACCCGTTCGCTGGCGAGAAGTCCGCCAGCACCGGCCAGCGCAACGCGCGACTGGAAAAGAAATAAGAAAAAGGCCCCGCAAGGGGCCTTTTCTTTGTCGGTTATCCACGCCATGCGTGGAGGGTTCGTGCGCCCATGGACCACGACACTAGGAATTCTACGAATCCCCGGCGGATGCGACGCCGGTCCCACTCGGCGCGGGCGAGCCCCTCCACACTGCGGCGCAACGGCCATCCCGGCCGTGAAGGAGCGCCTCATGACCCCACTACCCCGCCGTTTCCGCCCTCTCGCCGGCCTCCTCGCCACTGCCCTGCTGGCGCTGTCCCCGGGCCCCCTGGCCGCCGCGCCGGTTGCACCGGGCGACCTGCTGTCTGCTGCCCCCTATCGCGCGTCATGGGTGCCGTCCAAGGCCGCGCAGGCCTACAAGCTGCACTACCGCACCCCGGATCATCGCGGCCAGCTGGCCGAAGGCACCGGCCTGCTGTATCTGCCCGCCGGCGCGGCGCCTGCAGGCGGCTGGCCGGTGGTGTCCTGGGCACATGGCACCCAGGGCATCGCAGATCGCTGTGCGCCCTCGGTGTCCGGCCCCTACCAACCCCAACGCGACGGGCGCTTCCTCGATCAGTTCCTGGCACAGGGCTATGCGGTGGTCGCCGCGGACTACCAGGGCCTCGGCAGTCCAGGTGACCATGCCTATCTGCATGTGCGCACTGCCGCGCGCAACGCCATCGACCTCGTCAAAGCCAGCCGCCAGTACCTGGGCAACGCAGCGCTGTCGCCGCGCTGGGTCTCGGTCGGCCATTCGCAGGGTGGCGCCGCCGCGCTCACCGCAGGCCACATCGCCCCCACCTATGGAGGGCCGGCGTTGCACTACCGCGGCAGCTTCACCACCGGTACGCCCACGGCAGTGGAGTTGACCGCGCTGGTGATGAAACCGGACAACCGCACCGCCAATCCAGGTGCAGTCAACGCGTATCACGCGTATCTGCTCGATGGCCTGCTGCAGGTCGCGCCGCAGATCGACCGCGTCCTCAGCGACACCGGCCGCGCCCGCGTGGCAGTGGCACGTGAGCAGTGCCTGGGCGAACTGGCCGCCACCCTGGACGGTGCGGATACCGGCAGCATGTTCACTGCACCGCTGACCAGCGTGCCGGGCATCTGGGCGGTGCTGTACGACTATCTCGGCGTACCGCGCCGCGGCTTCAGCCAACCACTGATGCTGGGCCATGGCAGCGCGGACCGCGATGTGCCCTATCTGACCACGCTGCTGTACGCCGCAGGCCTGGCCCTGCGAGGCGAGCCGGTCGCGTTCCGACGCTACCCGGTCGACCACCGCGGCACGCTGGATGCGGCGGCGGCGGATGGCCTGGCATTTGTGCGTGCACGGCTTGAGGGCGGCC
Source organism: Stenotrophomonas sp. YJH_SMC_16 (assembly GCF_059367875.1). Lineage (NCBI taxonomy): Bacteria > Pseudomonadati > Pseudomonadota > Gammaproteobacteria > Lysobacterales > Lysobacteraceae > Stenotrophomonas > Stenotrophomonas sp. YJH_SMC_16. The sequence continues at coordinate 87,503 of NZ_JCAFRH010000001.1, forward strand.
ACTTCAGCGACGCTGCGGAAACCGCCGGCCTCGAACAGCTGCTCGGCGAAGCCCGGTAGATCCACGCCATGCGTGGATGATCTTCGACCATCGTGCGGACCAAGGTCCGCACCCATCGGAGAGGGCCAACGGGTTGCCGGCCATCGGCCGGCACTCCCTGTCGTCTGCTGGACCGGGCCTCAGCCCTTGTAGCCGTTGCTGATCGGGTAACGACGCTCACGGCCGAACGCCCGGCGCGAGACCTTCGGCCCGGGCGCGGCCTGATGCCGCTTCCACTCGCTGATGCGCACCAGGCGCAGCACGCGGTCGACCACGGTCGCGTCGTAACCGGCCGCCACGATCTCCGTGCGCGACTGCTCCTGATCGATGTAGCGGTACAGGATGCCATCCAGCACGTCATAGGCCGGCAGCGAATCCTGGTCCAGCTGGTTCTCGCGCAGCTCGGCCGACGGCGGGCGGCTGATCACCGCCGGCGGGATCACCGGTGCGCCGCCCACGGTGTTGCGCCACTTGGACAGCCCGAACACCTCGGTCTTGTAGAGGTCCTTCAACGGCGCATAGCCACCGCACATGTCGCCGTAGATGGTGGCGTAACCGACCGCGTACTCGCTCTTGTTGCCGGTGGTCAGCAGCAGGCCGCCGAACTTGTTGGCCAGCGCCATCAGGATCACGCCACGGCTGCGCGACTGCAGATTCTCTTCGGTCACGTCCGGCGTGGTGCCCTCGAACATCGGCGCCAGCGATTCCATCAGGCCCTTGAACGCCGGCTCGATCGACACCGCCTCCAGCTTCACGCCCAGTGCCTGGCACTGCTCGGCCGCCAGGTCATTGGACAGGCCTGCGGTATAGCGCGACGGCAACCGCACGGCGGTGACGTTCTCGGCGCCCATCGCGTCCACGGCCATGGCCAGCACCAGTGCCGAATCGATGCCACCGGACAGGCCCAGCCACACCTTCCTGAAGCCGTTCTTGCGGCAGTAGTCCTGGATGCCACGGGTCACGGCACGCCAGGCCAGCGCGTCCATGCTCTCGTCGCCATCGTCCATCCACACGTGCGGCATGAAGCGGCGGGTTTCACCGTCGTACTCCACCACCAGCCACTGGTCGACGAAGGCGGCGGCGGCCGGGTGCACGGTACCGTCGCCATCGGCCACCACCGAGGCGCCATCGAACACCAGCGCGTCCTGGCCACCGACCACATTGAGGTAGGCGATCGCCGCCCCGCTCTCACGGGTGCGCGCGGCCAGCACCGCATCGCGCTGGGCATGCTTGCCCCGCTCGTACGGCGACGCATTCGGCACCATCACCAGCTGCGCGCCGGCGCGCACGGTGTCGGCCAACGGCTCGGCGAACCACAGGTCCTCGCAGATCAGCAGGCCGACCGGCACACCGTTGACCTCGAACACGCAGCTGCCGCCATCCGGATCGACATCGAAGTAGCGGCGCTCGTCGAACACCGCGTAGTTGGGCAGCTCGCGCTTGCGGTAGGTCTGTTCGACCAGCCCGTCGCGCAGCACGCTGGCGGCGTTGTAGACCACCGCGCCGGCCGCCTGTGGCCAGCCAACCACGGCGGTGATGCCACGGCAGGCGGCAGCGATGCGGGTCATCGCCTGCTCGCACTCGTACAGGAAGCCCGGGCGCAGCAGCAGGTCTTCCGGCGGGTAACCGCTCACCGCCAGCTCGGGGAACATCACCAGCTCGGCGCCGTACTCGTCGCGCGCCTGGCCGATCATCTCGATGATGCGCTCGGTGTTGCCGGCGACATCGCCGACCGGGAAGTCGAACTGCGCCATCGCGATGCGGATCGAAGCCATTGGGAATCCAGCCTGTGGTTGCAATGCCGCCATTGTAGCGCTGCGCCATGCGCGCGCCGGGCGCGCTCACTGCGTGGACAGCCCTGGCTCAGTAGATCCACGCCATGCGTGGATGGGCCGACCAGGCGGCCGCCAGACGCAGAAAAGCCGCCCGAGGGCGGCTTTTCCAAAGCAAGCCGAGCGTGGGCTCGGCTCTACAGAATCGGCTGCCAGAGGCAGTCGTTCTTATTTCACCAGCTTGGCGATGGCAGCGCCCAGGTCGCCCGGCGAACGGACGGTGACAACACCGGCAGCTTCCATGGCGGCGAACTTGCCTTCGGCCGTGCCCTTGCCGCCCGAGGCGATCGCACCGGCGTGGCCCATGCGCTTGCCGGCCGGAGCCGACGCACCGGCGATGAAACCGACGACCGGCTTCTTCACGTGGTTCTTGATGTACTCGGCGCCGGCTTCTTCGGCGTCACCGCCGATTTCGCCAACCATGATGATGCCTTCGGTCTGCGGGTCTTCGTTGAACAGCTTCAGGCAGTCGACGAAGTTCAGGCCGTTGATCGGGTCACCACCGATGCCGATGCAGGTGGACTGGCCCAGGCCGACTTCGGTGGTCTGCTTGACCGCTTCATAGGTCAGGGTGCCCGAACGCGACACGATGCCGATCTTGCCCGGCTGATGGATGTGGCCCGGCATGATGCCGATCTTGCACTCACCCGGGGTGATGACGCCCGGGCAGTTCGGCCCGATCAGCACGGTGTCCGGATGCGAACGGGTCAGCACGTTCTTGACGCGCAGCATGTCCAGCACCGGGATGCCTTCGGTGATGCAGACGATGACCTTGATGCCGGCAGCAGCGGCTTCCAGGATCGCGTCGGCCGCGTACGGCGGCGGCACGTAGATGACCGAAGCGTTGGCGCCGGTGCTCTGCACGGCGTCGGCAACGGTGTTGAAGACCGGCAGGTCGATGTGGGTGGTGCCACCCTTGCCCGGGGTCACGCCGCCAACAACCTGGGTGCCGTACTCGATCATCTGAGTGGCGTGGAAGGTGCCCTGCTGGCCGGTGAAGCCCTGCACGATCACCTTGGTGTTCTTGTTAATCAAAACAGACATGGGAATTCCTTGGTGTCGAATCAGGCAGCGTTCTTGACAGCTTCAACGATCTTCTTGGCGCCATCGTTGATGTTGTCAGCCGGGATGATGGCCATGCCGCTGTCGCGCAGCAGCTGCTTGCCTTCTTCCACGTTGGTGCCTTCCAGGCGCACCACGACCGGAACCTTGACGCCCACTTCCTTCACGGCGGCGATGATGCCTTCGGCAATCATGTCGCAGCGGACGATGCCGCCGAAGATGTTGACGAAGATGCCTTCAACCTTGTCCGAGGACAGGATCAGCTTGAACGCTTCGATGACGCGCTGCTTGTTGGCACCGCCGCCCACGTCCAGGAAGTTCGCCGGCTCGCCGCCGTTGAGCTTGATGACGTCCATGGTGGCCATGGCCAGGCCGGCGCCGTTCACCATGCAGCCGATGTTGCCGTCCATGGTGACGTAGTTGATGTCCAGCTCCGAAGCGATCACTTCGGTCGGATCTTCCTGGGTCTTGTCGCGCATGGCGACCAGGGCCTTCTGGCGGAACGCGGCGTTGTCGTCGCTGTCGAACTTGCCGTCCAGCGCGTACAGGTTGCCGTCGTCCAGGATGGCCAGCGGGTTGATTTCAACCAGGGCCAGGTCCTTTTCGTTGAACAGGCGGTACAGGTTCTCCATGATGCTGGCGAACTGGCCGGCCTGCTTGGCGGTCAGGCCCAGCTTGAAGCCGAAATCACGGCCGTGGTAACCCTGCACGCCTTCGACGAAGTCGACGTTCAGCGAGTGGATCAGCTCCGGGGTTTCAGCAGCGACCTGCTCGATTTCCACGCCGCCTTCCGAAGAGGCGATGTAGGTGATGGTCTTGGTGCCACGGTCGACCAGCACCGACAGGTACAGTTCCTTGACGATCTCGCCGGCGGTGGTCACCAGCACCAGGTTGACCGGCAGTTCAACGCCTGCGGTCTGGTAGGTGGCCATCTTGGTGCCGAGCATCTTGGCCGCAGCGGCCTTCACGTCGTCGGTGGTCTTGCAGAACTTGACGCCGCCAGCCTTGCCGCGGCCGCCAGCGTGGATCTGCGCCTTGACCATCCAGGGGCCCTGGCCCAGGGAGTTGGCAGCGGCAACCGCTTCGTCCGGGGTCGCAGCGACCTTGCCGGCCGGGACCGGGATGCCGTACTCGGCAAGCAGTTGTTTTGACTGGTATTCGTGGAAATTCATGCGTCACCGTGGGAATAGGAACGACCGCACGCAATTCCTCAGGGCCCCGGCGGGGCGCCGGCATGGACCGCGGCGGGCCCACTATTGTGGCCGAGCCAGCGCCGGGGCGCAAAGAAGTCTGTACAAAACGCCAGACCCGGCCAGATTTCCACCGTCATTCAGGCAGTTGCGCCCGGGCCGCCGTTGGCCACCGGTATCCACGGCGGGCCAAATGCGCGATCCGGGCGGCTCCGGCGGCGTCCTGCCGGGAGCCCTATACTGGTCAACCAAAGTGTGTAGTGCCGGGCCTGCCCGGCTGCTTCCACCGCAGGCCACAGAGAAGCGACGTACCCGCCCGGCTTCAGGGGATGCCAGGCAGGGCCGCCGCAGATTCCAGACCCAGGCAGCCAGAAGGGGAGTTCCGGCGTGTCACCCAGTGCTTCATTGATCGACCGCATCGAATCGATTCCGCGGCGTGAGCTGTACTTCTTCGCGCTGTACCGGGTGCTGATCGCCGCGGTCATCGCCGGCCTGCTCTACAGCCCCCTGTCCGGCATGGTCGGCGAGGCCCATCACCCGCGCCTGGCCGATACCGTTGCGGCCATCTATCTGGTGCTGTCGCTGCTGGCCCTGGCGATCGGCCGCAACGAACGCTGGCTCCGCCCCATCGTGGTCACCAGCGTGCTGGTGGATATCATCGCCGCCACCCTGCTGGCGCACGCCCTGCCCGGCGCCAGCGCCGGCATCTCGATGTCGCTGCTGTTCAACATCGCCGCGGCCGCCACCCTGCTGCCGCTGAGCTGGGGGCTGGGCCTGGCAGTCGCGGCCAGCCTGGCCACCGGTACCGAATACCTGTGGAAAGTGCTGGAAGGCGGCGATCCCACCCGCACGCTGGCCGAGCTGGCCATGTTCGCCACCAGCTACCTGGCGCTGGCCTTCATCAGCTACCAAGTGGGCAGCCGCGCACGCCGCAACCAGCAGCTGGCCAACCAGCGCGGCGACGAAGTAGCCAACCTGTTCCAGATCAACGAACTGATCATCCGCCGCATGCGCACTGGCGTGCTGGTGGTAGACGCCGACAACCGCATCACCCTGGCCAATGAAGCGGCCTCGATGCTGCTCGGTGACAATGACGGCATCGGTGAGACAGGACGCCTGGATCTGGCCAGTGCCGCGCCGGAGCTGGCGCGCCGCCTGCAGCGCTGGCGCAACGGCTGGGCGCAGGACGAACTGCCGCTGCAGCTCAACCCCGACCAGCCCGAAGTGCAACCGCGCTTCGCCCGCCTGCTGGCGGGCAGCGAGCTGGCCCTGGTGTTCCTGGACGATTCCAGCGTGGTCTCGCGGCGCGCCGAATCGCTCACTCTGTCGGCCATGGGCCGCTTCTCCGCCAGCCTCGCCCATGAAATCCGCAACCCGCTGGCGGCGATCAACTATGCCGTGCAGCTGCTGGAAGAAGGCACCGGCTTCAACGAAAGCGACCGCCGCCTGCTGCAGATCATCCGCCAGCAATGCCAGCGCACCAATGGCATCGTCGAAAGCGTGCTGGGGCTGGCACGGCGCGAACGCGCCACGCCCGAGAACGTCGACCTGGTCGCCTTCGTGCGCCGCTTCGTGCTGGAGTACAAGCAGGGCCAGACGCTGGAAACCGACAGCATCGAACCGATCATCAGCGATACGGCGGTGATGGCGCAGGTCGATACCAAGCACCTGTACCAGGTGCTCACCGTACTGGTGCACAACGCATTGAAGTACGGCCGTATCGGCCAGCAGCCGGCACGGGTGCGCCTGCGCGTGGCCCAGCACGAGCGCAGCGCGGTGATCGACGTGATGGACCGTGGCCCGGGCATTCCCGAGAGCGTGGCCGCACAGCTGTTCCGTCCGTTCTTCACCACCTCCGAGCACGGCACCGGGCTGGGCCTGTATATCGCCCGCGAGTTGTGCCGGGCCAACCAGGCACGGCTCGACTACATCCCGGTGCCGGCAGGCGGCTCCTGCTTCCGCCTGGTGCTGCCCGGCCCGCACACGCTGTTGCCCACCTGATCCCAAATCTGTGCGTCAAACATTTGTCGCTTCCAGCCCCCTCGTTTATCTTTCACGCCCATGAACGAAACCCGCAGCGCCCTCGTCGTCGACGATGAACGCGACATCCGCGAACTGCTGGTACTGACCCTCGGCCGCATGGGGCTGCGCATCAGTACCGCCGCCAACCTGGCCGAAGCACGCGAGCTGCTGGCCAGCAATCCGTACGACCTGTGCATCACCGACATGCGCCTACCGGATGGCAACGGCATTGAGCTGGTCAGCGAGATCGCCCAGCACTACCCGCGCACGCCGGTGGCGATGATCACTGCGTTCGGCAGCATGGACCTGGCCGTGGAAGCGCTGAAAGCCGGCGCCTTCGACTTCGTCAGCAAGCCGGTGGACATCTCGGTGCTGCGTGGCCTGGTCAAGCACGCGCTGGAACTCAACAACACCGAACGCCCTGCGCCCGGCCCCGCCACCGAACAGGCTGCACGCCTGCTGGGCGCTTCGCCGGCCATGGACGTGTTGCGCACCACCATCGGCAAGGTCGCGCGCAGCCAGGCGCCGGTCTACATCCTCGGTGAATCCGGGGTTGGCAAGGAACTGGTCGCCCGCACCATCCACGCCCAGGGCGCGCGTGCGGCCGGCCCGTTCGTTCCGGTCAACTGCGGCGCCATTCCCGGCGAGCTGATGGAGAGCGAATTCTTCGGCCACCGCAAAGGCAGCTTCAGCGGCGCCCATGCCGACAAGCCCGGCCTGTTCCAGGCGGCGCACGGCGGCACCCTGTTCCTGGACGAAGTGGCCGAGCTGCCGCTGCAGATGCAGGTGAAGCTGCTGCGCGCGATCCAGGAGAAGTCGGTGCGCGCGGTCGGTGCGGCCAACGAAGAGCCGGTGGACGTACGCATCCTCTCTGCCACCCACAAGGACCTGGCCGAGCTGGTCGAAGATGGGCGCTTCCGCCACGACCTGTACTACCGCATCAACGTGATCGAGCTGAAGGTGCCGCCGCTGCGCGAGCGCCGCCAGGACCTGCCGGAGCTGGCGGCCGCCGTGCTGGCGCGGCTGGCCCGCAGCCACGGCCGTGCCACCCCGCTGCTGGCGCCGTCGGCGCTGGAAGCGCTGGCCCACTATGCATTCCCGGGCAATGTGCGCGAGCTGGAGAACATCCTGGAACGCGCACTGGCACTGGCCGAAGAAGACCGCATCGGCGCCGACGACCTGCGCCTGCCGCAGCACGCCCCACGTGCGCCCGGTGGCGCAGCTCCCGCCGAAGCCGTGGCCGACCTGCAACCCGGCAGCGCCGCCCTGCCCTCGTACATCGAGCAGCTGGAACGCAGCGCCATCCAGCGCGCGCTGGAAGAGAACCGCTGGAACAAGACCCGGACCGCCGCGCAGCTGGGCATCACCTTCCGCGCGCTGCGCTACAAGCTGAAGAAGCTGGGGATGGAGTAAGGGCCGAACGGCCCTGGCAGGCGCCAACCTTGGTTGGCGTTGCGCCGCCGCGCCATCCGCGCATGGCGTGGATCTATCATGGGATCCGTGGCCGATCATCCACGCATGGCGTGGATCTATTATGGGATCCGTGGCCGATCATCCACGCATGGCGTGGATCTACTGTAGAGCCGAGCCCACGCTCGGCTGCTCTTCGGGCCATCAGCCGAGCATAGGCTCGGCTCTACCTCAATCCTTGGTCACGCGATTGATCTCGGCCAGGCTGGTCACGCCCGCGGCCGCCTTCTTCAACGCCGACTGCCGCAGGTCATTCACTCCGATCTGCTGCGCCGCCTCGGCAATCTGCAGCGCATTACCACCGGCCAGCACGATCGTGGCGATCTCGTCGGTCATCGGCATCACCTGGTAGATGCCGGTTCGGCCCTTGTAGCCCTCGGTGCACTCATCGCAGCCCACCGCCTCGTACAGCTGGATGCCCGCATCCAGCTGCGCCTGGGTGAAGCCCTCGGCCAGCAGCGCATGCTCCGGCAGGTTGGCCGGGCGCTTGCAGTTGCCGCACAACCGGCGTGCCAGGCGCTGCGCGATCACCAGCGTCACCGAGCTGGTGATGTTGTACGGGGCGATACCCATGTTCATCAGGCGCGCGATGGTCTGCGGCGCATCGTTGGTATGCAGCGTGGACAGCACCATGTGGCCGGTCTGCGCCGCCTTGATCGCAATCTCGGCCGTCTCCAGGTCGCGGATTTCGCCGACCATGATGATGTCCGGATCCTGTCGCAGGAACGAGCGCAGTGCCGCGGCGAAGGTCATGCCGCGCTTGTTGTTCTGCTGCACCTGGTTGACGCCGGGCAAGCGGATTTCCACCGGATCTTCGGCGGTGGAAATGTTGCGCGTCTCGTCGTTGAGGATGCCCAGCGCGGTATACAGCGACACGGTCTTGCCCGAACCAGTCGGGCCGGTCACCAGCACCATGCCGTACGGCTTGTGGATGGCGTCGTGGAACAGCTTCTGCTGGTCCGGTTCGTAGCCAAGCTTGTCGATACCCAGCTTGGCCGCACTGCCATCCAGGATACGCAGCACCACCTTTTCACCGAACAGGGTCGGCAGCGTGCTCACGCGGAAGTCGATCTGCTTGGTCTTGGACAGGTTCAGCTTGATGCGCCCGTCCTGCGGCACGCGCTTCTCGGCGATATCCAGCTGCGCCATCACCTTCAGGCGCGCAGCGATGCGCTGGTTCAACTTCACCGGCGCACGCGCCACCATCTTCAGCAGGCCGTCGATGCGCAGGCGCACGCGGTAATCGTCTTCGTAGGGCTCGAAGTGGATGTCCGATGCGCCCTTGCGGATCGCGTCGACCAGCACCTTGTTGACGAACTTCACCACCGGAGTGTCGTCGCCCTTGGCGTCGATGCCGGAGTCGCCACCCGCGTTGTCTTCGTCGCCCAGGCCAACGTCGAGGTTGGCCATGCCCTCGTCGTCGCCGCTCAGCGCGTCGCCGATGGTGTCATGGCTGGCGTGCCATTGCTCCAACGTGCGGCGGATCTGGTCTTCATCGACCAGGATCGGCTCCACCACCAGATTGGTGTGGAACTTGATCTCATCCAGCGCATGGGTCGGGTTGCTAGTGCCCACGAACAGCTTGCCGCCGCGTTTGAACAGCGGCAGCACGTTGTGTTTGCGCAGCAGCTCTTCGCTGACCAGGCTCATCGCGTTCTGGCTGGCATCGAAGGTGGACACGTCGAACAGGGGCATGCCGAACTCGACCGCATTGGCGGCAGCGAGCTGCGAGGCGCTGACCAGCTTGTTCTGCGCGAACCACGTGGGCAGCGGCTGACGGGCCGCCGTGGCCTTGGCCATGGCGTCGCGGGCAGAGGCCTCATCCAGGGCACCGTCCTGGACCAAGCGGCGGGCCAGGCCTGTGATGCCGACGAGATTGGCGGTGGTTACGGTATTCATTTGAGGTAAAACTCCTACTCCCCTGCTGAAGAGTACCTCACGCGCCGGCGCTAGAACACAAGTGATTACAGGCCTTCCATATGGCCCCAAATGGCAGAGACTCATTCAGCTGGCGCCATAGCCAGCTGGCAATATGGAATACCTTGGAAGTGTGGACAGCTGTCCGCAGATGAATTTGCTAGATGGCACCATGGAGTAGCGCCCCAGCTAACCTCCACAACCCGCAAAATAACTAAATCAGGCAGCTCAATGAGCTGCCTGATTCATTCAATCACGGTGACGAATTGTACTTAGCGGAAGTTAGCCGGCACGTACTTGGCATCGCACTTGGCGTGGGTGCCAGCCCAAGCGGTAATTTCGCCGCCGCTCACGGTCGGAGTCAGAGTCAAGTCGCATTCCGCAGTCTTCGCGCCAGTGCCCTTCGTGGTTACAGTAATTGCCCCAGTGGTGGCTGACAGGGCCAGCTTATCGACATACTGACTGATGCCAGTGGTCGCCTCGTTGCAGCCCGCCTCGGCCAAAGTAGTCGGCAGCTTGTTCTGGGACGAGAAGAACTCCGTCGCAGAAGTCTTGCATGCGCTCAGCGCCATGACAGATTCACTGACCTTCGCACGGACGGTGTAGTCACGGTAGGCCGGCAGCGCGATCGCGGCGAGGATGGCGATGATCGCAACAACGATCATCAGTTCGATAAGGGTGAAGCCCTTCTGGTTCTTCATAACGGTACGTCCCCAAGATAGGTGGTTGGTGATTTCAGTGCACAAGACCAGACCGACCTTCAGGCCGACTGAGCGGGCCCTGCGCCCTGCGGGTGGTTCAACGCAGGTTGCATGCCAACACAGACATGCCTCCCCCTGGATTTCCCCGAGCCAATGATGGCAGCAATTTCGCGGATGGGAACCCCCCAGAAGCGAATCTGCGATGGACGCGGCAATGTGACGCGGTGCGTCACCTTTCGTCTCGCCAGGTCGAAAACCCTGCGCGGCGTCACGCCAGCAGGCTCCCCGGACGGCCCTGAACCGGCTACCATCGCCGGTCAGGATGCCCGCCTGGGGATGGCGGGCCTTGGGGAGCCAACATGTCTGTCAGTCGCAGTGCGATCAAGAAAGAGCCCGTGGCGCGTAGCACCATGGAGCTGCAGCCGTTTGTCTGGGAGGGGACCGATAAGCGGGGTATCAAGATGAAGGGCGAGCAGTTGGCCAAAAACGCCAACATGCTACGCGCCGAGCTACGTAGGCAGGGAATCAACCCAGGCCAGGTCAAGCCGAAACCGAAGCCGCTCTTCGGTGCGGCCGGTAAGGCCGTGAATTCAAAGGATATCGCCTTCTTCAGCCGTCAGATGGCGACGATGATGAAATCCGGTGTGCCGATCGTCTCGGCGCTGGAGATCATCGGCAGCGGACACAAAAACCCGCGCATGAAGAAGATGGTGAATGGCGTTCGCACCGATATCGAGGGCGGGTCTTCATTGCATGAAGCCATCAGCAAGCATCCTGTGCAGTTCGACGAGCTGTACCGCAACCTGGTGCGTGCTGGTGAAGGGGCGGGCGTGCTGGAGACCGTACTCGATACCATCGCGTCCTATAAAGAGAACATTGAAACTCTTAAGGGCAAAATCAAGAAGGCAATGTTCTACCCAGCCATGGTGCTGGTGGTGGCGCTCTTGGTCAGCTCAATCCTTCTCATCTGGGTGGTGCCTCAGTTCGAGGAAGTCTTCAAGAGCTTTGGCGCAGATCTGCCGGCGTTCACCCAAATGGTGGTGAACCTGTCCAGGTTCATGGTGAGCTGGTGGTGGCTGATGCTCATTGCCCTCATTGGCGCGATCGTTGGCACCATCATGTTCTACAAGCGCTCGCCCAAGATGCAGCATACGGTCGACCGGCTAATCCTGAAGGTGCCAGTGCTTGGCCAGATCATGCACAACAGCTCGATCGCCCGTTTCGCCCGCACCACGGCAGTGACATTCAAGGCTGGCGTGCCGCTGGTGGAGGCCCTGGGCATCGTGGCCGGCGCCACCGGTAACAAGGTGTATGAGGAAGCCGTACTGCGAATGAGGGACGACGTCTCGGTCGGCTATCCGGTCAACATGGCCATGAAACAGCTGAACCTGTTCCCGCACATGGTCATCCAGATGACCGGCATTGGCGAAGAGGCAGGCGCCCTGGACGCCATGCTATTCAAGGTGGCCGAGTACTATGAGCAGGAGGTCAACAACTCGGTGGATGCCCTGAGCAGCCTGCTGGAGCCGATGATCATGGTGTTCATTGGTACCATTGTGGGCGGCATGGTGATTGCGATGTACCTGCCCATCTTCAAACTCGGCGCCGTCGTCGGCTAAAGGTATCAATGGCATTTCTCGACCAGCACCCCGGCCTCGGCTACCCCGCCGCGGCCGCCCTGGGACTGCTGCTGGGCAGTTTCCTGAACGTTGTCATCCTGCGGCTGCCCAAGCGGCTGGAGTGGCAGTGGAAGCGCGATGCGCGCGAAGTCCTGGAGGAACCGGACTTCTATGAGCCCCCGCCACCGGGGATCGTGGTGGAGCCGTCGCACTGCCCGCACTGCAAGCACAAGCTGAGCTGGTACGAGAACATCCCGCTGTTCAGCTGGATCATCCAGGGTGGCAAATGCCGCCACTGCAAGGCGCCGATCTCGCTGCAGTACCCGCTGGTGGAGGCGTTGACCTCGGTGCTGGTGCTCGCCTGCGTCTGGCAGTTCGGCTTCGGCTGGCAGGGCTTCGGTGCCATCGTGCTGACCTGCTTCCTGATCGCTTTGTCCGGTATCGACCTGCGCACGCAGCTGCTGCCCGACCAGCTCACCCTGCCGCTGATGTGGCTGGGGCTGATAGGCAGCATCGACAACCTGTACATGCCGGCCAAGCCCGCCCTGGTGGGTGCGGCGGTGGGTTACCTGTCGCTGTGGACGGTCTGGTGGCTGTTCAAGCAGCTGACCGGCAAGGAAGGCATGGGCCACGGCGACTTCAAGCTGCTAGCGGCGCTGGGCGCCTGGTGCGGGCTGAAGGGCATCCTGCCGATCATCCTGTTGTCGTCGGTGCTGGGCGCCATCATCGGCTCGATCTGGCTGTACAGCCGCGGTCGTGACCGGGCCACGCCCATCCCGTTCGGGCCGTACCTGGCCATCGCCGGCTGGCTCTACTTCATGTGGGGTGCGCCACTGGTGGAGCAGTACCTGGTGATGAGCGGGCTGCGCTGAGGGGAGTCCCCATGAGCCGCTATGTGGTTGGCCTGACCGGGGGCATCGCCTCGGGCAAGAGTGAGGTGACCCGGCGCTTCGAGGCGCTGGGGATCGTGGTGGCCGACGCCGATCTGGCCGCACGCGCCGTAGTAGCCGCCGGCAGCCCCGCCCTGGCCCGCATTGCCGAGCGCTTCGGCGCCGACATGCTGCTGGCCGACGGCAGCCTGGACCGGGGGCGCCTGCGCGCCCACGTGTTCGCCGACCCGGCCGAGCGGACGGCGCTGGAAGCGATCACCCACCCGGCCATCCGTCTGCTGATGCAACAGCAGTGCGAGCAAGCCACCAGCGCCTATGCGATTGCGGCCATTCCGCTGCTGACCGAGGTGGGCGGGCGGAAGGCCTACCCATGGCTGGACCGGGTGTTGCTGGTGGATGCGCCCGAAGCCGTGCAGCACGCCCGGCTGATGCAGCGCGATGGTATCGACGCGGCGCTGGCCGACCGGATGATTGCTGCCCAGGCCAGCCGCGCGCAGCGGTTGGCGTTGGCCGATGACGTGGTGGTCAATGATGGGCAGCCGGAGGACCTGCAGGTGCAGGTGGAACAGCTGCATGCGCGGTATCTGGGGTTGGCCGGGGGTTGAGGCCGGGTTGCCGGCCAGCGGCCGGCACTACCAAAGCGCATCCACGCGTGGCGTGGATCTACTCCAGCTGCAGGCGGGCGTAGCGGGCGAGTTCGCGCGCGCCGAGCAGCAGACCGTCGACCACATCGGGATTGAGCTGCTGGCGGGCACCGCCCTGCTCTCGCGCGAGTTCGGCGGCGTGCAGCAGCTGGATCAGGGTATTCAGACCGGCAAGCGTGCGGCTGAGGCCGGCCATCGTGGCTGCCTGCGCCGGGCTGGCCCCCTGCACGTCCAGCGGCTGGCCGTCGGCGGCGTCGCGGCCATCCATGCGCGCCAGCAGCGCGGGCAGCAGGTCCTTGGGGTCATCCAGCAGAACTTCGACACGCTCGGCGACGTCGGCAGGCAGCAGGTTCGCCGCATCGCCGATCAGGGCGTGCAGCTGGGGGAACAGCGGGCGGGTGGACATGGTGGAGCTCCTCGCAGTCGGCAGGCCACCTGCAGATGCAAGGTGGCGGACGGTGCGGGTTGGCGTACCGGACAACTCCCAGATGGATGGAAACTCCGGCGGATTCCCGGGAATCCCCACGCACCGCCCGCCATGAAGCGAGCACAGTGCATTGTCCGCGATGCCGCGCGAGGCATCGGAAGCTTTCCATCTAACAGTTGATTTCAGGACGCCAATCCCGGCCAAGGCACCTGCCCCGGCCAGGTCATCAGGCCATCGCCGCACGCGGCGATCTGTAAGGAAATTCCCAAGTGCGGCGCGGGCTTGCCAATGCGTGCGCTGGAACACGCGCAGGGCGCGGCAGCGATCACGGCGGTGTCGTGTTGGGCCTGAGGCCCGATCATCGCGCGAGGATGATTCGGTGGCACAAGCGACACAGAGCGCGATGCAAGGTCGGCAGGGTTCGTGCCGACCAAGGTCGGCACCCACCAGAGCAGGGGCCCTTACAACGGCTTCGGCGAGAACGTCAGGGTGGCGATCACGCCACGCTGGCCGCCGGGGCGCACGCTCACCTGCCAGCCGTACAGATCGCACAGGCGGCTGACGATCGACAGGCCGATGCCGCCGCCCTGCGAATGGCCGGCGTGGGTGCCACGGTAGCCACGCTGGAACAGCTTGGCTGCGTCTTCCTCGCTCAGGCCCGGGCCGCTGTCGGTCACCGACACCGAATTGGTGCCGACGAACACGCGTACCTCGCCGTCCTGCGAGTACTTCACGGCATTGCCGATCAGGTTGCCCAGTGCCACCGACAGCGCCGCCTCGGGCGCATCGATCACCAGGTTGCGCTCACCTTCCAGCAGCAGTTCCAGCGGCTTGCCACCCAGCTGCGCACGATGCGCGTCCAGCAGTTGCTCGGCCACGCGGGCGACGTTGCTGGTGCCCTGCCCGCGCTCGTTGCGCGACAGCAGCAGCAGTGCGCCGATCAGGTCGCTGCACTGCTGTTCGGCACGCTGGATGCGCTGCAGGCGCTGCAGCACCTTCTCGTCCAGGCCGGGCCGGGTCAGCAGCAGCTCGGTGGCGCCACGGATCACCGCCAGCGGCGTGCGCAGCTCATGGCTGACGTCTGCATTGAATTCACGGTCGCGCTGCACCACTTCGGTCAGTCGCGAGGAATAGTCGTCCAGCGCCTGTGCCAACTGCCCCACTTCGTCGTCGGGGAAGCGTGGCGCCAGCGGTTCGGGATCGCTGGTGCCGCCGCGATAGGCACGCAGCCGCGCAGCCAGATCCGACACCGGCTTCATCACCTTCGACGCCGACCACCAGCCCAGCACCAGCGACAGCACGCTGAACACCAGCACCGACAGCACCAGCGCGCGGTTGAGCTGCTTGCCGCCGCGCACGCTGTCGGTCATGTCATAGGCAAGGAAGAACCAGGCGTCGGGCGTCTTGCGCACGGCCAGCTTGTAGGAGTACGGCTCGCCGTGCTCGTCACCGCTGACGCTGTGGATGCCATCGGAGAAGCCCGCCCACTGCGCGCGTTCTTCGCGCACCCGGTCGAACTTGTCCTTCGAATAGGCATAGGCCCTGATCTGCAGCACCGGCGCGTCCGGGTTATGCCCGGGGTGCTCGTAATAGCGGCGCGCATACTCGTCGATGTTGCGGTTCATCAGCTCTTCCACCAGCTGGTTTTCCACGCGCAGGCGGGCCCAGTTGGTGGCGAACGCGAACAGTGTCGTCAGGCAGAAGCCCAACAACACGAACGAAACGATGATGCGGCTGCGCAGGCGCCGCCGATAAGGCGTGCGCCGGCGCTCCCCCTTGGTTGCCACCGAATCAGGCTTCCGGGGTGGCGATGCGGTATCCGATGCCATGGCGGGTCTGGATCAGCGGCACTTCAAACGGCTTGTCGACCACCGCGCGCAGGCCATGGATGTGCACGCGCAGGGAATCGGAATCGGGCAGTTCTTCGCCCCACACACGGGTTTCCAGTTCCTGCCGGGTCACCACGGCCGGGGCCGCTTCCATCAGCGCCTGCAGGATCTTCAGTGCGGTCGGGTTGAGCTGCAGCAGCTTGCCCTGGCGGCGCACTTCCAGCGTATCCAGGTTGTATTCCAGATCGCCGGTTTCCAGCACGCGGGTCTGCACGCCCTTGCCGCGACGCGACAGGGCGTTCAGACGCACTTCCACTTCCTGCAGCGCGAACGGCTTGATCAGGTAGTCGTCCGCGCCGGAATCGAAGCCCGCCAGCTTGTTGTCCAGCGAGTCGCGGGCGGTGAGCATCAGTACCGGGGTCTGCTTGCGCGCTTCATTGCGCAACTTGCGGCAGACCTCGATGCCGTCCATGCCTGGCAGATTGAGATCCAGCACGATCGCGTCGAACTCGTGCACCACGGCCAGGTGCAGACCGGTAACCCCGTCAGCCGCGAAGTCCACGGTGTGGCCCCGGTCCTCCAGGTAGTCGCCCAGGTTGGCCGCAATGTCGCTGTTGTCTTCGATTACCAGGATTCTCACTGTCACCTCTAATTGACGAATTTGCCGACGCGCTGGGCCTGGCCCATATCACGCTGTGCCTTGTCCTTCCGCCGGGCGCGCTCGGCAACGGTAGTGCACTGCGTCGTGGCCCGGTTCGAACCCGTGGCCTTTTCACGTTGGCATATTAGACGACTATCTTCACGTGCCTGTGTCAAAACCGTGTTCACGATCTGCTGGTCGTTGAAGACATCGGTTCGTACCTGTTCAGGCATGGAATCGCGGTCAGGGTGCTGCTCGACGGCCGTACGCATGCGCACCAGCGCCTCGCGCACGCGGCTGCGGTCGGTCTGCTTCAGTTCGCTGTAGGTCTCGCCATCGTTGAGTTCGATTTCGATGCGCTCGATCTGCTGTTGCAGCGGCTTACCGGGGATAAAGACCTCACCGGCCTGGTTCGATGCAGAGGCGGCGGTGGCCAGGGTCAGGCCCGAGATCAGGACCGCCGACATCAGGAGGGACTTCATGACAAACGAATCCTTGTTTGAGTTGAGTGCTGACTGTATTCGCACCACCTTCACGCCAGCAAGTGCCATGCGCAGGGGCATCGGACGGCCTAGTGGTTGGTGGCGGGGTTGAAGTTGTTGAAGGTGCGCTGGTCGTTGAGCAGGGCCTTGCCCTTCTCCTCGATCCGGCGGCGCTCAGCCACGGTCAGGCAGCGGCTTTTAGGCATGTTGCTGCCGGTGGTGCGGGTGTGCTGGCAGATCTGGCGGCTGTCTTCATGGGCGCGGACAAGAACCGTGTTGATCCGCTCCTGGTCGTTGAAGACCTCCGCCTGGACCTGCGGCGGGAGCTCCTGAAGCGTGCGGTGGTCACCCATGCGCTGGGTGATGCGCGCCAGTGCCTGCTGCACCTGGGCACGGTCGTCAGCGGAAATCTCGCTGTATTCGCCGTCATCGAGGGCCTTTTCAACCCGCCGGACCTGCTCGGCCACCGGTGCCTGCCCGTCCATCTGTATGGCGGTCTTCTCCGGCTTGGCGGAGACAGCACCAGACAGCCCCAGCAACAACGCGATCATCGTGATGCGGTACATCGCCAGCCTCCGGATCCATCCAGGAACGATGGGCGCCACTCTACGGCCGTCACGTTGCCTCCACAAGGGACCTGCGGCTGGCATAAAAAAGACCCAGGCGGTGCCCCGCCTGGGTCTGAAGTCGTATCCCGATACCGATCCTGCTGAGAGGCAGAGCTGCGGTTCGCTGAAGGCTACGCCGGCGCCGATTAAAGGCATGTTAAAGCCGGCCTCATTTGCCCATGAGAATTTCAAGCCATTGATTGATCATGGCTTTTTGAGCTTCTCGACGTGCTCGATGATGCGCGTGGCCACATCTACCCCGCAGGCGGCTTCGATGCCCTCCAGCCCTGGCGTGGAGTTGACCTCCAGCACCAGCGGGCCGCGCGCGGAGCGGATCAGGTCCACGCCACAGACCGACAGGCCCAGCGCCTTGGCCGAGCGCACCGCCACCTGCTGTTCGGCGCGGCTGGCCTTGGCCGCCACCGCGGTGCCGCCGGCATGCAGGTTGGAGCGGAAGTCCCCTTCCGGCGCCTGCCGCTGCATCGACGCCACCACCTGGTCACCGACCACGAAGCAGCGCAGGTCGGCGCCCTTGGCTTCGCCGATAAACTCCTGCATCAGGAAGTTGGCGTACAGGCCCCGCAGGGCCTCGACGATGCCACGCGAAGCACTGGCCTTCTCGGTGAGGATCACCCCCCGTCCCTGGGTACCTTCGTTGAGCTTCACCACGTGTGGCGGCGGGCCGAGCATGGACAGCAGGTCGACGGTGTCATCCGGGTTGTCGCCGAACACGGTGACTGGCATGTCGATGCCCTTGGCGGCCAGCAGTTGGTGCGCGCGCAGCTTGTCGCGCGAACGCAGGATCGCGTCGGAGGGGTTGGGCGTACGCGCCCCCATCAGCTCGAACTGGCGCAGCACGGCGGTGCCATAGCGGGTGATCGAGGCACCGATGCGCGGGATGACCATGTCCACGCCGGTCATCGGCCGGCCCTTGTAGTGCATCGAGAAACCATCGGCGGCAATGCGCATGTAGCAGCGCAGCGGGTCGAGGATGCGTACGGTGTGGCCGCGCGCGCGGGCCGCCTCGACCAGCCGGCGGGTGGAGTACAGGGAGCTGTTGCGGGACAGGATGGCGAGCTTCATCGCGGCAGGATCGGACGGCAGGCGCGCAGCATAGCGCGGGCGTGTGGCGGGTGGATGATGCCCAGCAGGCCGCCGCATCTGCGTGCCTGACGGGGCTGTGCGAAGATGCCTTTCGCCGGCTGATGGACAGGACACGACCGGCTTACACACCCCAAGGAGAACCACAGATGCGAATGGGAATTCCGCTGTTGTTGCTGTTTGGCCTGGTGGGAGGCGCCGCAGACGTACAGGCTGCGCCGACCCATGCAGTCTCCCGGCTCTACTTCGATGCCAACAACACGCTGATCGGCCAGGGCCTGCGCTACTGCACAGGCAAGACACAGCACCAGGGCGTTGCCTCACACGCCAATACCCGCTGGATCGATGTTTCCTACGCCTGCCAGGGCGACTCGACCGACGTTTCCTACGGCAGCTGGGTGCCTGCGCAACTTCGGCAGGACTTCTGCACGCTGTATGACGCCTGCACGTCACTGATGCCATGGCCGGAACCCGGTCTGCCCGGCACCCTCGGCAACGGCTTCTACTCTGACTGACGGCCGGTAGCCGCCGCACCGTCTCCGGCGATGGCCGCACCGTCGCCGGGGACATCCTCATGGCTCATCCAAGGGATGCGTGGCGCCGCCGAACCGCGCGGGGCAGGCGCAGCGAGAAGCGTCCTTCGCGGACACGCACGGCCAGTGCGGTTTCCCGCCATTCCACAGGCAAGGCGAGTGCCGTGTGTGGCGTGGGGATGCGTGTGATCGCGTCGAACGTCCAGTGTTCCTCATAGGCGTCGCAGCGAAGCGTACCGTCATCGCCAGCCTCGATCACATCGATCCAGGCCCCACTGCGGGTCTTGCCGCTGCCGCCCGTCGCACGGCGGCCGATGGCCTGCCAACGCCCCTGCCAGTGGACGAGCCATACGCCCTCGATGGGACGCAGATCCCCATCAAGCACGCTGCCCGCCACCACCACGCATCGTCCGGACGGGCTGGTGATCACCGTCTCCAGATCGCAGGCGTGACGGTCACTGGGCTCGCCATCGAGACAGAGCGCGTACGGGCAGATGCGCGCGAACAGGGTCGGATGCGCGGTCAGGCGCAGATCGTCGGGCAGCAGCGGGATGGCCTGCAACACCCGGGCATCCGGCAGGACATGCCGCAATGCCTGCGGCAACCTGGCGGCCAGCGCCGGGTGCTCCGGTTCCAGCCATAGACCCCGGCAGGGGCGCAGCGTGGTCGATCGGCAGGGAAGATCCCGCAACCACATCGCGGCTTCGGCATCCCCGCCAAGCTGCCGGCGCTCGTGCAGTTCCTGCCAGAACAGGCTGGGAACAATCGCCAGCAGGTGCATCACCCTCTTGTCCGCTTCGTCGTAGACGATCACCGCTTCGCTGCGATCAATGTAGCCACTGGCCACGCGCAGCGCGCTTCCCGCCAGCGTCTGCCACTCGCCACTGGCATCGCGGCTGCCTCCGGTGGATACGCCCTCGACAATGGCGCCATCGCGCAGCATCTGGGTGCTGTAGGCCGGCCCTCCCATGCCCAGCTCGCCCCAATCCAACAGAACATCATGCGTGGGCGGCCGTGTGGCAAAGGGCAGCGTCGCCCGCGAGCGCAGCAGTGCGCCGCCTACGGCATCGCCGACCAGATCGAAGCGCTGCAGCACGCCACCCACTGCAAGGCACGCGGCCAGGGCGACGACCACGCCCAGCGGCGACCACCAGGCCACGCAGATGGCGACCAGGACCAGGAACGGCAGCCACTGGGTGAAACGGCGGAGGGCGATTCGATCAACGGTCATGCGGGCATGGTGACTGCGATTGCGCACCATTCAAACCTTCAACGCGGTGCCAGGCAATGGGGGCCGAACCGGCATTGCCGCTAGACTTTCCCTGATGATGGAACCGATGACTGCCGTGAACCGCCGGAATCTGCTGCTGGACGTACTACCGCGATGGAGAGCACTGTCCAAGAATCCGGGAGTACCGCGCCGCATGCTTCGCCTGCCGGACTGGCAGGCAGACTGGAACGCGGGCATGGCCCTGCTTGCGCGTCATGCGCGCAATGGCGGTGAACCTGCGGAGGAGCCGCTGCAGGGGTATGCGGCGCTGGAACATGCCTACGGCTGGGAAGCGGTTGCCCAGACCGGCAGCAACCTGCTGCTGAAAGGCATCGACCGCGGCTTCGCCCCCACGGCGTTGCAGCAGATGCAGGCCGACGTGACAGAGCTGTGGCTGGAACACGCACGTTTGCTGGCGTTAGCCCGGGACAGCCTGCAACAGCAAGGCCACGACATCGCGCTGGCCGCGTCGTTGCAATCGCGCACAACGCAGCACTACGAATACGCACTACAGTTGTTGTCACTGGGCGTGCTGCTGGATGCGCAGGATCGTCTTCCGGCGCTGGTGGAGCAGGTGCTCTGCTTCGAAACCGACCGCGTGCTGGACTACCTCAGCGCGCCGGCACTCGGCCTTGCCGAAGCCAGCGATGCGATATTCCATCCGCGCCCGTTCGCCGAGCTGTTCGCGCCATTGCGCGACGGTGAAGCGTTCGACCCTTCACTGCTGGCCGGCTACCTGCAGGTGCAGTACCGCGACTTCTTCCTGCTGTCGCCCAAAGCCCAGAAGCGGACCCGACGCCTGACCGGACCGAATGCCTGGGGCTACTGGGCGCTTGAAGTAGCAGCGCTGGTGGTGCTGTATGGCGGCGACGATGCCGCGCTGCGCACCTGCCCGCACTACCCTTCCGACCTGGTGGACTTCGCCCGGCGCTGAGTCAGGCGCCCGGCAGACCGGATATGCCGCCGAATCGATTCTCCTCCTCGTTGCCCGGCAGCAGCATGACCGGGAAGAGGACGAATACGCCCAACGGGATGAAGGCGATCACGACGTACCAGCCAGACTCGTCGATGTCATGCAGTCGTCGAACGGCCAGGGCCAGCATCGGCGGAAGGAGGACGATGACCGCGCAGACCGTCATGCCCCACCCCAGCATCCGGAACGGCTCGAAGGCCTCCCCATCGAGCAGCACGGTGCCCGTCAGCCAGTATCCGCCGTCCATCAAGGTGTAGCTCGCTGCCACCACAAGCGCAGCAGACAGGGAGTACGACCAGAACTCTTTCCGGTTGGATCGCCCTGAAAAATCAAAGCAACGCCTGAGGGGCAAAAGTGCGGGGATCATTCGCGCTCCGGGCAGCGGACGATAGGTCGACGGTTAACGATCTTTTAGCATCCCCAAGCCCAGCACCAACTGAACCCTGCGGCCCGACGGGCCCGGCAGACAGCGGAGGTTACAGGAGCCCGCGGCAGCAACCGCGCAGCCGGAGACGCAGCGCGAACTACCGCACATTTTCACAGACGTAGGCATCCTGAATCGAATCACTGGCTTGCAGCAGTGGCGGATGGGTCGAATTCCAGTTTTCCAGAATGGCGCCTCTGCTAGCGTCACTGCTCACTCATGGATTCGAGGTTTTGAATGGCTGCGATTTCTTTTCCGCTGATGCTTGCACTGCTTTCCACCCAGGCCCCGATGGCCGCAAACGCAGAACGTGATTACACCGGACCGGCAGGGGCATCCTCGATCGGGCCGGGCATCTGCGACCCCGGTATGGACATGCTGCCGAACGGCGGAGGCGTGGTGATCCGGCGCTGCGGCAAGAATGGAACGGTCGCGGGCGTTGGCAGCAATATCGATGCTGCGACGGCCAACACCAATGGCTTCCTTGCCGTCGCCGAGGAAGGCCCGGTATGCAGTGTTTTCGCACGCGATCCCTATGTCAGCATCCCGGCACCGGGTGTGGGCATCAAAGGAGAGTGCAGTTCCACTCCGATTTCCGCCTATGGCATGACGACCACCACTGCGGGACAGAACCTGCTTGAGCTGGCCATCACCCTGGCGGCGACGCAGGCGCGGTGCAATGTCGACTACTACTATGGGTCGGCACATGGCTATAAGTATCCCTACACCTGCACTCGCCCGGGCCAGTACTGGAGCGTTGCCGGCCTTGGCTCCAGCGTCGACGATTCAAACGCGATGGCAATGCGGCTTGTGAAGAAATCTTCCAAGACCGGTACGCACTGCTATTTTGACAACGCCGAGTTGAATGGCGTCGTCTTCCGCGCATACCTGCACTGCAACGGATCGACCTATACCGGTTTCGGGAGTTCCGTCACTGCCGCGGCCAAGGACGCGGCTGCGCAAGCGGGCGCATAAGCCGCTTCGGGCTGTGGTTCGGAAGAGCCACAGCCCAACACTGAGGAAAGAGATTCCGGCGCTGCTGCCACACGCTGGACCTGGGTGTGGTTCAACGAGTGCGCCGCGCCTGCCTGGGGTGAATACCCTGGAGACATGGAGCGGGCGATGGGAATCGAACCCACGTCAGTAGCTTGGGAAGCTCACAAAGAAATCCTTTCAAATCAACAGCATTATACGGATTTCCGCTCCGCAATCGGCGAACCATCCGCATCGATTTTCGCAGGATTTTTCGCCTTGTTTCAGCAATTGCGGAGCGCTTTTGGCTACAGAATGCGTGGGAGGTAACCGAGCAATACCATCCAGAATAGGACCGTCAGGATCGCCGCAGCGCTCGCGCAAAACCCACTTACCACCATGAGCCACATAACCTGCCGCCCCCTATTATTGACGCCGAGCCGGCATCCCAACCATTGCCAGGCCCGCACTGGCCATGGGGTGGCCCTAGCTAGTGCCGCATCGAAGGCCAGTGGATCTGGCAATTGATCCAGCTTCACCAGCCGATCCAAGGTAGTCATTGACGACTCAATCGCGCCCGCATAGGTGCAGATCAACCCTCCGAGGAACTTCGAGGCGAGCACGAATCCCAACACCGCTAGGAGCAATGGAAGCGCCGCCTTGATGCCAGGCAATGTGACCAATCCCTGCAATCGGTCTAGGTTGGCAGCAGCCAAGCCCAGGGCAGCCGCTGTACCAGTCACGAACCATGTAACAAAGACATCCAGCGACCTAAAGCCGCGGTCCGCGCCGCTGGCGAGCAGGGCCATGACGACTACATCGGCATATCTCGCTTTCGCATCATCCGCCACGGTATCCCCCTCCCTTCGCGCTGCCCAACATCCTCGCAGAATGCTACCCCTGAGCCATCAAACGCGCCGTAGCTGCTGCAGCCCTGCCCTCACCCACGCCTTGCGGGTGTCCTTCAGGCGGGGCTTGGTCTCCTTCGGCGGTCGGCGCGGTTCCAGCGCTTCCTTGATTCGCGCCAATTCCACAGCCCCGGCCTCGGCCAGACGCCGGACCTGTTGCTGCTGCTCTCGGGTAGGCGGTAGGCCGGGCAGCGGTTCGAGCGGTTCGCTCGGCTTGGCGTCCCAAAGCCAGGCCTCAGCCGCGCACCAGCGTTCGGCGTAGCGCTTGCCTTGGGCGATGCTGGCGGCGCGCTCGTCCTTGGTCTGCCACATCTTCCGGGCATCGAGGTGAACACGCACGTCACGGTCCTTGGCCGGCATGACCTGGGCAATCTGTCGTCCACTCCACCACAGTACCCAGCTCTCCCCCATCTGGACCCAGCCAGAGGGTGGCGGTGCTGCGCGGAAGCCTTGGTAGCCGTGCGAGGGAAGCATGGCGGAGAGCATACGGCTGGACGCCCCAATCGCTGCGATTCGCTCAATGGTCGGTCTTAACCGCTCAGATTCCCCCTGCCACTCCCCTATACGCCGCTCCATAGGTAAATCCCTACATGCCAGCGAGCGGTTTTCCTATTGCGAGCATCCAAGTCCGTTGAGACTTTCCTGCTGCCCACCGGGCATTTATCAACTTGACAATGGAGTGATCATGAAGATCCAAAGTGTCTTGCTTGGTTTGATCGTTGCGGCTGCCGGAGCAGCCAGTGCTGTAGGTGTCATTCCCACTGCCAATGCCGCATCGTTCCACACGTCTTGTGTCCCGATCGGCGGCGGCGTCGCCCAGTGCACTCAGACCTTCTGCCATGAAGGGCAATGCTGGGTCACCGACACCTGGACGCAGCCCGTACGCGAAGCATTGGTCCTGCAGTAAGGCCCTTGGCGCAGCGGCGTCTGCCGCTGCGACCTTTGGCATGGCATGGACCCCATAAGTCCCGTGTCAGAGAACCCCGAGATCCTTCACGACCGCTTGCCCCTGCTGGAGGAGCCCAATCAGCAGACGGCCGCCGGCGACCTGCCGCCCATCTGCTCGTTGAGGTAGTTCGCCTGAAGCCTTGCCGCAGCCAAGACGTCCTCCCACGCAAAACTGTCTGGACGGCCTCTTAGAAGTTCACCTGGCGAAGCGAGGCCCCCATCGAGCTGCTGCACGACCGCGACAATCGCGCTGTCGTTCTTGGCCTAGGCCGTCGCCAGCATCCGTCCACTCTTCGGCGACCAATCGCCAAGCACAAGCTCCGTACCCAAGCTCTGCTTCGGGAGGCCCGCATCTATGGCAGCGCGCTCATAACTCGGCCACAGCTTGTCGATCACAAGCCCTAGCTCTTTCGTCAGCTGCTCCATTGTGAAATCTGCCCGGAAGCTCGCTTGGATGGCGAGTTCGTAGATGCGAAGAAAGAACTGAGTGGACCCGCGTGCCGCCAACACCAAGTTGTGCTGCGGGATCAAGAGCACCTTTGCGCCGGACGAATGGGCCCCGGTTAGCGCGTCTTCTGCGAGGGTATCAACCGCAACAAGGAGCTGGTCAGGGCGCAGCAGAACGTTGAGGATGCTTATAGCGGGCTCGTCTAGGCGTCCGCGAACTATCGCCGCCCCCGCCCCACCTGTCGAGACCACAATGAGCGCCGAGATCAATGAAATCCTGGACCGCCTACAAGCATGCGAGGCCGGCCTCGAAATGCACCGCGGTTACCTCAAGGCAATGGAGCATGCACTTCGATGATGCGAAAAGTCACAGCAACCTATTGTTCTTAAAGGAGGTCTAATGGGATTAGTGCCTTCCGTACCAACACCAATACCAACTATTTCAGGCGCCGCGTACCAACACATTGCGTCGGCAAGCCTACTTCCGGCCGTGCCCCAATGCTACCGACGGGAGGGCAGCTGGGCCACGAAGTAATCAGGCCTCCCCGCCGCCGCCCATTGACGGACCGCCTTGCAAACGAACTCTTTTGCGTCCATGGCATCCACCGGGGAGGTGTCGCTGTGAACGTAGTAGTCCACCCATCCGTATTCGTCCACGGGTTCCACATCACAGGACAGGTGTAGCAGGAACTTTGCATCCTCCTGCTCATCATCAACAGGCTCGATCCCGAGCTCTTCCCGCAACTCCTGGGCTAGCCGCTTGGCATGCGACCTGACAGTGTCAACGACGACAATCCCATGAGCCATTACGTCCTCAGCAATCAAGGACGTTGAACGCGAGGTGCTAATAACAGGGATTCTCATGCGACCGCCAGTGCTGGAGATGAGGATGGATCGTGCCGCGATCCTATCGCACCCACTGAGACACAGCAGGCAGGCGTCATCAGGGCCGTCCCGACAGGCTTAATCGCCCCGAGTCGAGTCATAGTCGACCCTGAGCCGGCGCGGCGCTACTCGGCTCTTAGCCAGCTGCTGATTTCGCCTAGGTATCCCGTGATAGCATCTTTGGAATCAGGCACAGCTGGGGAAGGCGATGTCTCAAGGAAGAATCGTAGCGTGGCTTTCTATAGCCGCAATCGCCGGAATAACGGCTTGGTATGGGATCACCTCTGTCCGAAATGACACAGTGTCCAACAGCTCAAATGCAGAGCCCCTTGGCCCACAGCACCTACCGATCTCGCCAGTAGCGAGAGAAAGTACACCCGGCGCACTTGACTCGCAGCTTTGGAGCAATGCCGACTCTCAATCGGTGGCGGCACATTTCAACACCCTGCGCTCACGTGCAGAAGTCGGCGATATGGTGGCGCAACGAGAACTGGCAAAGCTGTACCAACAGTGCTCGGTATTCAGTCTGTCTCCAGCGAATATGTATTCGACCTTGGATGCATATGCGGCTGTTCGTGGCGTCCCTCAAAGCACCTACGACGGAATCAAGAAGCGCTTCTCGACCATTTGTTCCGCAGTAGATCGTGGCCAAGTAATACCGCAAGATACATACACCAACTGGTTCGAGCGAGCTGCGAACCAAGGTGACGCGTACTCCAAGGTTGCGGTGGCGTCCAAGAACTGGGCAGCGCTAAAAGCAGATGACTATCTATCGCTAGCGCGCGACGTGATCCACTCGGGTGACCCGGAAGCCATCTTCTCCCTCGGTGATCTTCTTGCGCTCGCTCCAGATTCTGGAGATTTCGCAGAGTTCAAGCGCGCCACAACAGGACCATATGCCAATTACGCATGGAGCATAGTGGCATGCCGATTGGGCGCAGATTGCGGCCCCGGATCCTATCGATTGGATTCGCTCTGCATCAATACAGGCATATGTGGAGCAGGAGATTTTGAAGACGCCATTAGGAACAATGTGGTTCCTGCTGGACAGCAAGAATCGCTGGACAGAGCGATAGTAGAAGTACAGAGAGCAGTTGGGAAGAAGCCATCTTAAAAAGGACAACTTCGTGAATCGAATTTCCAGAAAGATGAAGTGGAGCACCGCCGGGCTGGTTTTCTTGGCGTTTGCCGCCATCGCTGCAACAGTATCGATCAATGCCAGCTCGTATCCGTACAACCAAGTTGTGGCAGCGCAAAACATGTCGGCCTACGAAATGGCGGAGCTGCGAATCGCCGGTCTTGCCGGTTTGGCGGGCATGTACCGAGTCACGCATGGCATTGCTTCTTTGCCTGTCGGCAGCAGGATCAAGGTGACTTGGGGTGATGGGTCGGTCGAAGAAGCCGCTGTTACTTGCCTCAGTGGAATTCCTTGCGTCCAGCCTCTGCCGGGAACTCAGAAACCGCCGAGTGGCGGCGGTGGTGGTGGCGGCATGGAGGACGGCGGGCCGGGTGGTGGGTTTGGTGGGCCTGATTGCTCTGTCAGGCCCCGTACCGGGACTGCATGTACTGAGGCTAACGGCATCCGCAGATGCGAGACCTTCGACGACACGATGGTGGACTGCGGATTCGGCTGATCCATAGCTCCCACCGACAGCAGTTTTGCCCCCTTGGTTCAAGGGGGCATTTTCTTGCCTGTCGCTCTTGGCGTCCCAGCTTCTCATAGGCGGCGGTGATCTGGGCGGAATAGCACATGGCGCGATCTGACACGCCCCGCCGTTCATTCGCCGTGACGCCGCAGCCTAGTGGCCGGTCACGTCGATCAGCACGAAATGGCCAGATGCGCTGAACTGCGTCGCATTGTCGGACTGGGGGATCAAAGCGGCAGCGCCGGCATAGTAGAAGCGCCCCAAACCCGCTGCACCCGTCCCATCCCCCTGCGGCCCGGTCAAGCGGGTGTCCACACCACGCTCAATCCACTGGCACGAACGAGACGAGATAACCGCGTAGCGCCGACCGGCCGGCACCTGCATATAGGCGCCCTCTGCCGCCCCGAACGGGGCAGTCGTTACGCCCATGATGCGTAGGGGCTTCGCCCAGGAGGCGAATGCCAGCTCGCCGGTGTGCTCTCGGTAGATCTCGATTCCGGTCTTGCCCGGCGTTCCAGTCACAACCGAGTCGTATACCCACACCGTACCGAAGACAGGCGACGAGCCCGTGTAGGCTGACACCCGCCAGTTGTTGCCGCCGAGATTGGTCAGAATAACGCTGAGTCCGAAGTTGTTGTTCGGACCGGTGACCGCTACCTCGGGGCTTTTGGCCTGGAAGTCACGCGTGACGTATCGCCCGGGCAGCGCTCCGCTACAGGTTCGACAAGGTCAGAGAGGCGGCCGGTATTGCAAAGAGGGAATTCCAGTTCCGAGACCTCCGCGCCAAGGCTGGTACGGACAAGGCCGATTCGGCAAAGGACATTCGCGAAGCGCAGGCGCAGTTGGGGCATTCGTCGGTCATTACAACCGAGATCTACGTGCGGGAAAAGAGAGGATCGAAGGCAACCCCGACTCGATAGCCCTTTAGATTACGGCTGTACCCGGCGCCTGACACATTGCAGAATCGCCGGCGCTTTTACAGAATACGGCCGCCACATCGACTGAACGGAATGAGCAATGACGCTACCGAGGGAGTACCGCCCGAGGACCGACGAACTTCTCTACCACTATTGTTCGCCGGAAACATTCTTGGCGATCTGCAGTGGCAAGAAGATTCGTTTTTGCGACATATTCTCGATGAACGACTATCTCGAGATGCATTGGGGTTACAGCATGTGGCAGGAAGCCGCTACTCAGCTCGCAGACAGCTTAGGACAGGAATTTCTAGATCGAGTGGACGCCGTCATAAGTGGCTCAGGATTTGCCGCCCTTCCACTTGCCTCCTGCTTTTCAACCAATGGCGACACGCTCAGCCAATGGAGAGCATACGCAAGCGATGGCCTCGGCTTCTCTATTGGCTTTGATGCAAGGCGGATTCTTGGGCTACCTGCAAATCCTCTCGCGGTCAGCTACAGCGAAGAGCAACAGGTCTTCGAGATCGCTCAGTACGTCAAAGTCGCTCACTTGGTGATGCAGAAAGAACCAGAGAACGATATAAAGCTGTTCGAGCTTGCGTTCCGGCTGGCAATGGATCTGAGCTCCTACAAAAACCCCGCTTTCGCCGAGGAGAGCGAGGTGCGTCTGGTCCACTTGGCCCGATATGAAGAATCGGCAAACGGCCGAAAATTGATCGATTTCCAAGGAACAGCATTCGGCGAGGAATACGCTCCGCAGCCGATCAAATTCTTCATGAAACAAGGATCGCCAGTGGCATACATCGACTTAGACTTCATTGGACCGGATGGCGAGAACCCCATCCGCAGCGTCATAGTCGGCCCCAAGAATCAAAGCCTGACCACTTCAATTTCTGTCATGCTGGAGACGCTTGGACTGCCTGGAGTAGATGTGGTGAAGTCCAAGGCGTCTTATCGATGACGCCCTCGCCCGCGCGAATTGCGGAGCGGCCAAGATATTGCGGAGCGCTTACATATACCGCAAACCCTTGGGAGACATGGAGCGGGCGATGGGAATCGAACCCACGTCAGTAGCTTGGGAAGCTACAGCTCTACCATTGAGCTACGCCCGCATTACGGGTGAAAGTCTATGCGGAGCGGCCGGTGTTGCGCAATGGTGGCCGCCGCACCCGCCAGGCATCGCCCGGCGCTGCCGTGCAGGCATCCCAGGCACCTTGCGGTGCCCGGGATGTTGCATTCATCAGAAGCTGCCACCCACGGTGGCGAAGATCGTCGCGTCACGGGCGCGCTTCTGGGCGGCCGTGGTGCTCAGGCCAACGTTGCCCTGCAGGCCGAACAGGTCCATGCGCGCACCCAGTACGGCTGTGGCGTAGTTCTTGTCGAAGTCCAGGCCCGGCACGCGGTAGCTGCCCAGTTCCGGCAGGGTCTGCAGCCAGGCGCTGGCCTGCTTGGTGTCCTCGAACTCGTGGTCGTAGGTCACCTGCACGTAGGGCTTGACGGTACCGCCATCGAAGCGGGCCTGCCAGCCGACGCGTCCGACGGTCGAGTCGACGTTCTGGCGGTCGTAACCCAGCGCAGTGGCCATGGTGCCGGCGGTGGCGCTTTCGGTGTAGCCGTCGATCTTCACCTTCTGCCAGATCACCGAAGCGATCGGGCCGTGGCGGAAGCCACCTTCGGTGCCGAACTCGTAACCGGCATTCAGTGCAGCGGTCAGGTTGCTGCCATCCGGCGAACCACCATGCTCACGGGTGGCCGGGCCCAGCTGGACCTTGCGGTTCACGTCATACGACAACCAGGTGTAGCTGACCTGGCCGTTGACCCAGACGCGGTCGCCATACCAGGCAGCGAACAGGCCGGCGGTGGTGTCCTTCTGGGTGAAGTCGCCACGGCTGTTGCCGAAGTCGGCACTCATGCGTCCGAAGCCGGCGAAGCCGCCGACCACCACGCCGTTACGTGCCCAGTCGACACCGAACAGTCCGGCCGGCGCCACGCCGTCGTACAGGTCGGCGTGGTCATAGCGCTGCATGTCACCGCGCACGCCACCCCACCACGACAGGCCATCGGCCGGACGGGCGCCCAGGTGGTTGCTGACCTGATCGGCACGCGAACGGCCGACCGTCTGTGCCGAGTGGCTCAGCACCTGCTGCAGGCGCGGAGCCTCCAGCACCGAGACGGCGTACTGGCCCAGCAGCTGGTGACCGGTCACGGTGGGATGCACGCCATCGGCGAACAGATAGGTCTGGTACGCATCGGGGCTGACGTAGGTCGTCGGGTTGCAGCCGATGATGCTGCCCGTGGTGTTGGCCGGGTTGATCTTGCAGGCGGTGCCGGTGACGTTGGTGAAGCCGTACATGCCCGGGTTGGCGGTCACTTCACGCAGGATGCTGAAGGTATCGAGCGGAATGAACTCGATGCCTGCCTGCTTCAGGCCGCCGTACAGCGCCTTGTTGTAGCCCACCGACATGGCGGTGGCGGCTGCCGCGTTGGGGCCGCGGAACTGCGGGGTGATGCCCACGTCCGGCAGGTTCGGCACCAGCACGTACTGGGCGCCGGCCTGCTTCAGGGCGCCGACCAGCGCGATCTGGTCGGTGGCCGCCGCGCCGATGATGCCCTGCACCTGGGCCGGCGACGCGCCCGCGCCGGCAGCACCGGCCGCGGCGAACAGGTCGTTGGCGCCGCCCCAGACGGTGTACAGGGCATTACGATCAGCCTTGCCGCCGTTTGCGGCCAGGTAACGGGCCGCCTGCGACTTCAGCGACGGGATCGCGCCAAGGGCACCACCGCCTTCGACCGACACGCGGGCACCGCCGACAGCGTAGTTGTCGCCGTTCTGGCCGTTGCCGTTGGGGTCCTTGTTGAGGCCGTAGTAGTTGGCGACCTGCTGCGACCACACCCAGCCCGGGTTGGTGGTGAACTGGCCGGAGAGCCCCTGGGTGGCCTCAGGCAGCAGCGGGCGGAAATAGCCGGCGTCGGTGAGGCTGTCGCCGAAGAACACCGCCTTGGAATACGGACTTTCGCCTGCCATGGCCGGCAGCGCGGCGAGTGCGATCGCAGCCGCCATCAGGGAGCGGATCGGGTGTTTGCTGAGCTGCATCTAGGAACTCCTGTGGGGTAAATAGGTTGGAATCCGGCGCACGTACGCCGGCGCACGGTCAATGGTTTCACCGCGCCGCCGTTTGCTCACGCTGCGCCGCCGCATGGATTGTCGCCTGATCACGCCGGAACCCGCTGTGCTGGAGCTGGCGCCCGGTTCAAATTGCAAACGTTCCGATCCCGACGGGCTATCAGCGACAATGCAGGGATGAACATCCAGCTCAACGGCGAACCCCGCACCCTGCCCGCCTCGGCGACCCTCCACGACCTGCTCGAGGCCGAGCAGCTGCTGCAGCGCCGGGTGGCGGTGGAGGTCAACGGCGAGATCATCAGCCGCAGCCGCCATGGCGAGCACGTCCTGGCCGAAGGCGACATCGTGGAGATCGTGCACGCGCTGGGCGGGGGCTGAGACCTGCGCGGGTTTGCCGGCCAGCGGCCGGCACGCCATTGCGTGATCCCATCTTCAGGCGGATAGGCGATAATCGCGCCATGAACGTTCATGTCTCCCCCGATTCGCTGGTGATCGCCGGCAAGACCTATGGCTCGCGGCTGCTCACCGGCACCGGCAAGTTCAAGGATCTGGAAGAAACCCGCCTGGCCACCGAGGCTGCAGGCGCCCAGATCGTCACCGTGGCCATCCGCCGCACCAACATCGGGCAGAACCCGGGCGAGCCCAACCTGCTCGACGTGCTGCCGCCGGAGCGCTACACCATCCTGCCCAACACCGCCGGCTGCTACACCGCCGAAGACGCGGTGCGTACCTGCCGGCTGGCACGTGAGCTGCTGGACGGCCACAACCTGACCAAGCTGGAAGTGCTGGGCGACCAGAAGTCGCTGTACCCGGACGTGGTGCAGACCCTCAAGGCCGCCGAACAGCTGGTCAAGGACGGCTTCGAGGTGATGGTCTATACCTCCGACGATCCGATCCTGGCCAAGCGCCTGGAAGAGATCGGCTGCGCTGCGGTGATGCCGCTGGCCGCACCGATCGGTTCGGGCCTGGGCATCCAGAACAAGTACAACCTGCTGCAGATCATCGAAGACGCCAAGGTGCCGATCATCGTCGACGCCGGCGTGGGCACCGCCTCGGACGCGGCAATCGCGATGGAGCTGGGCTGCGACGGCGTACTGATGAACACCGCCATTGCCGGTGCACGCAGCCCGGTGCTGATGGCCAGTGCCATGCGCAAGGCGGTCGAGGCCGGCCGCGAGGCGTTCCTGGCCGGGCGCATCCCGCGCAAGCGCTACGCCAGCGCCTCCTCTCCGGTGGATGGGCTGATCGGCTGATGACCAATCCTTTCGACAGCGCCGGTTCCAAGGCTCCGCCCAAGCCCTTCACCGTCAGCGAAGGCCGCCGCGAGGTGCGCAGCTTCGTGTTGCGCCAGGGCCGCTTCACCCCCGCCCAGCAGCGCGCGTTCGACGAACGCTGGCCGCGCTTCGGCATCGATTACAACGGCCAGCCGCGTGACCTGGACGCCACCTTCGGGCGCCCGGCGCACAAGGTGCTGGAAATCGGCTTCGGCAACGGTGCCGCGCTGCGCTTCGCCGCCCAGCACGACCCGTCGCGCGACTACATCGGCATCGAAGTGCACGCGCCCGGCGTGGGTCGCCTGCTGAACGCGCTGGCCGACGACAACGCCGACCACGTGCGCCTGTACCACCACGATGCGGTGGAAGTGCTGCAGAACGAGATCGCCGATGGCGCGCTGGATGAAGTGCGCATCTACTTCCCGGACCCGTGGCACAAGAAGCGCCACAACAAACGCCGCCTGCTGCAGCCGGCGTTCGCCGAGCTGCTGGTGCGCAAGCTGCGCCCGGGTGGCCGCCTGCACTGCGCCACCGACTGGGAAGACTACGCCGAGCAGATGTGGGACGTGCTCGATGCCACCGCCGGCCTGGTCAACCGCGCCGGCCCGCGTGGCAGCGTGCCGCGCCCGGACTGGCGCCCGCAGACGCACTTCGAGACCCGCGGCCAGAAGCTCGGCCACGGCGTCTGGGACCTGCTGTACGACCGCACCTGACGATCGCCTGAGGACGCCGCGCCCCACATGGATACCGCGCTGACGCTGACCAACGACATGAAGCTCGTGCTCGGGCTGGTCGGCTTCACGATGGCGATGTTCCTGTTCGAGCGCATCCGCGCCGACGTGGTCGCGCTGGTGGTGCTGGTGGTGCTGGGTGTCACCGGCCTGATCGCGCCGGAAGAGATCTTCGGCGGCTTCTCCGGTAACGCGGTGATGAGCATCATCGCCACCACCATCCTCGGTGCCGGCCTGGACCGCACCGGGGCGCTGAACCGGCTGGCGGCCTGGCTGCTGCGTCGCGGCCATGGCGTCGAGCAGCGCTTGCTGATGATGACCACGGCCATCGCCGGCCTGAACTCGTCCTTCATGCAGAACCCGTCGGTGATGGCGCTGTACCTGCCGGTCGCCTCGCGACTGGCAGCGCGCACCGGCCTGACCCTGCAGCGCCTGCTGCTGCCGATCTCGGCGGCGATCGTGATGGGCGGCGCGCTGACCATGGTCGGCAACTCGCCGCTGATCCTGCTGAACGATCTGCTGGCCTCGGCCAACAACAACCTGCCCTCGGGCCTGGCCACCATCGAACCGCTGCGCATGTTCGCGCCGCTGCCGATCGGCGTGGCCCTGCTGATCGCCTCGCTGCTGTACTTCCGCTACTACGGCGACCGCAAGCTGATCGAGGAAGAGAACCTGGTCAACGACGGGGTCACGCCCGCGCGCACCGAGAGCTACTTCGCCAAGACCTACGGCATCGAAGGCGATGTGTTCGAGCTGGTGGTCAGTGCCGAAAGCCCGCTGGTGGGCATGACCCTGGGCGAGGCCGAGAACCTGCACGATGCCCCGCTGCTGCTGGCCCTGAAAACCGGCAACGACACCCGCCTGGCGCCGCCAGCGGAAATGCGCATCTGGGTCGGCAGCGTGCTCGGTGCGATGGGCCCGCGCGAGCAGATCAACGATTTCGCGCAGAACCAGTTCCTGCGCATGTCTTCGCGCCTGAAGCACCTGGGCGACCTGTTCAACCCGAGCCGTGCCGGTATTTCCGAGGCGGTGGTGCCGCCGACCTCCAACGTGATCGGCAAGAGCGCCGCCGACCTGCGCCTGCGCAAGGAGCGCGGCATCAGCCTGCTGGCGATCAACCGCGACAAGCAGGTGATCCGCGAGGACGTGCGCGACGTGCAGCTGCGCGCCGGCGACATGCTGGTCTTCCACAGCATCTGGACCGATCTGGCGCAGGCCGCGCGCAGCCGTGACTTCGTGGTGGTGACCGACTACCCGACCGGCGAGCAGCGCCCGCACAAGTTCAAGATCGCGATGGCGATCTTCGCGCTGACCATCCTGATCGCGCTGACCAGCAAGCTGCCGGTGGCGCTGACGCTGATGACCGGCGTGGCCGGCATGCTGCTGACCGGCGTGCTGCGCATGGACGAGGCCTATGCCTCGATCAACTGGAAGACGGTGTTCATGATGGCCGGGCTGATTCCGCTCGGCTGGGCGATGGATTCCAGTGGTGCGGCGGCATGGGTGGCCGGCCATACCATCGACAAGCTGCCGACCGGCATCCCGGTGTGGGTGCTGGAGGTGGCGCTGGCGCTGCTGACCACGGCGTTCTCGCTGGTGATCAGCCATGTGGGCGCAACCATCGTGATGGTGCCCATTGCGGTGAACCTGGCACTGGCGGCCGGCGGCAACCCGACCGCGTTCGCGCTGATCGTGGCGCTGTCGGCATCCAACAACCTGATGACGGCGTCCAACCCGGTGATTTCGATGATCACCGGTCCGGCCAACTACACCCCGCGCGAGATGTGGCGGGTCGGCGGACCGTTGTCGCTGATCTACACCTGTGTGGTGGTGTTGATGATCAACCTGATGTTCTGAGGGTTGGGTTTGTTGGCAGGGCTGCGCCCTGCACCCGCCGAAGCCGAAGCAACAGCAACAGCAACAGCGTGCATTCCGTGGGATGGCGGGGTGGGTCCGGTTGCGGGGGACGCTGCAAGTACGTCCCTGTAAGCTCGGTCGCCGCATCCATGCGGCTCACGCCCCCGCAACCGGACCCACCCCGCCTTCGACAGTTTTCCGCGAGCTGTCGGCGTTCTGCTCTGGTGGGTGTCGACCTTGGTCGACACGGTGGATCCAAGCCATGCGTGGATGAATCTCTGGATCCCCATTGATCCTATGAGTGCGAACCTTGGTTCGCGCACCGGTTACATCAGGCCAGGTAAACCTGCCCGTCGCGCACATCCACCGGCACTGCGCGCAGGCGGTCGCCCTTGCAGGGACCGGCGATGCAGTCGCCGCTGTCCAGCGCGAACGAGGCGCCATGTGCGGCGCAGACCAGGTGGCCTTCGCGGCTCTTCAGGAACTGGCCCGGGGCCCAGTCCAGGCGTCGGCCGGCGTGCGGGCAGATGTTCAGGAAGGCACGCACCTGCGCGCCGTCGCGGTACAGCACCAGCGATTCGGCATCGCCATCCACCACCGCTTCGACCTCGGCAAACGCGCCATCGGCAATGGCATCAAGGGCGATCAGGGAAGCAGCGGCAGTCATGGCGAAGGCTCGGACAGTAAACCCGCATTGTCGCATGCCCACTCAGGTGACTGGCTGCGACATGAACACAAGTCATTGATCCGTAATAAGCACAGGCTATATTTAACGAGTTTTTCACTCAATGACAGTGGCGCGTCCCGATACTCTGTTTTCGCTGATCCCAGCCTATCGAGCCGCCATGTTCAATCGCGCATCCGCCTTCAACCAGTTCCGCACCCTGTTCGCGCCGCGCAAGCCGCGTCACCCGCTGGTGCGCGTTGCCGTGGGCCTGCTTGGCCTGGCGATCCTGGCCGCGATGGTGTTCATCGGCGTGTTTGTTGGTGCGGCGATGATCATGGTCGGCCTGGCGTGGAAGCTGCTGGCCTCGCGCAAGCCGGGTGCCGCGCGTCCGGTCGACCCGACCGTGGTCGAGGGCGAGTACCGCGTGGTGCGCAAGCCGGTGTTGCCGGTCTCGCGCTGACTTACGCCATCCGCGCCCGCTGACGGCGGGCGCCATGCGTTCTAGACTGCGGGCACGCCCTTCCTGGATGCCCGCATGTCCGATGTCTCCGATGTGATCCCTGCCGTAGCCCTGCCGCGTGTGCCGGTAGCCGGTGGCGGCAGTTTCCCCGTGCACCGCATCTACTGCGTCGGCCGCAACTTCGCCGACCACGCCCGCGAAATGGGCGCAGCGGTGCCGGCGGCCGATGACCGCGGCCGCCCGATGTTCTTCAGCAAGCCGGCCGATGCGATCGTGGTCGGCCACGACGATGTCATCCCCTACCCGCCGGCGACTGCCAACCTGCACCACGAAGTGGAACTGGTGGTGGCGATCGGCCGCGATGCGCCTGCCGGTGAGCTGGCCGTGGCCGATGCCGATGCACTGGTCTACGGCTACGCCGTGGGCCTGGACCTGACCCGCCGCGACCTGCAGGCCGCCGCCAAGGACAAGGGCCACCCGTGGGACGCGGCCAAGGGCTTCGATGCCTCCGCGCCGATCAGCGAAATCGTCCACGCCGAGGAAGTGGGCGAC
The DNA here is from genome assembly GCF_059367875.1 of Stenotrophomonas sp. YJH_SMC_16. Lineage (NCBI taxonomy): Bacteria > Pseudomonadati > Pseudomonadota > Gammaproteobacteria > Lysobacterales > Lysobacteraceae > Stenotrophomonas > Stenotrophomonas sp. YJH_SMC_16. The sequence goes on from NZ_JCAFRH010000001.1 coordinate 124,561, forward strand.
CTGGCCGCGCTGAACCTGTCGCTGGAGGTCAACGGCGAGGTGCGCCAGCAGGCGCTGCTGGACCAGATGATCTGGAACGTGCCGGAGATCCTGCACGAGCTGTCCAAGCTGTGGCAGCTGCGTGCCGGCGACCTGGTGTTCATGGGCACCCCGTCCGGTGTGGCCGCACTGAAGCCCGGCGACCGCTTCAGTGCCCGCCTGGAAAACGTGGCCGAGCGCCACGGTGTGATCGCCGGCTGACATCACCTGCGCTACCCTGCGCGCTGTCCACTTCCCCCACCGGAGAAAAACAACAATGGGAATGCTCACCGAGTTCAAGGAATTCGCGATGCGCGGCAACGTCATCGACCTCGCCGTCGGCGTGGTGATCGGCGCGGCCTTCGGCAAGATCGTGACGGCGCTGGTCGAGAAGATCATCATGCCGCCGCTGGGCATGCTGATCGGCAAGGTGGATTTCTCGCAGCTGGCGTGGACGCTGTCGCCGGCCCGCATCGGGCCGGACGGCAAGGAGATTCCGGCGGTGGTGATCGGCTACGGCGACTTCATCAATACGCTGATCCAGTTCGTGATCGTGGCCTTCGCCATCTTCCTGGTGATCAAGGTGATCAACCGCCTGTCGCGCAAGAAGGAAGCCGCTCCCGCTGCGCCGGCCGAGGAAGTGGTGCTGCTGCGCGAGATCCGCGACAGCCTGAAGAAATAAGGTAGTAGCGCCGGGCCATGCCCGGCGGGACGCCATCTTGCCGCTGCGCTCGCCGGGCATGGCCCGGCGCTACCGCAGAAGCAGGCGAAAGCCCCGCCCCGGCGGGGCTTTCGCTTTGCTGCATCTGGCGGAAAACAGCATCCGCGCCAGCCATGACCTCCCGCCCATGCGCCGGGCTGAACGACTGTTAAGCTCCAAGGCTTGGTCCCTTCCCGGAGCTGTCCATGCGTCGCCGCGTCCTTGCCATCGCATCCTCCCTCGCCCTGCTGGCCACCCCGGCCTTCGCGGCGCCGCACACCACCACCCTGCCCCCGGCGTCGCTGGCCACCGCCGCACAGCTGCGCGACCAGGCGCTGGCCGACGACACCGGCTGGAAGGTGGTCGAATCGCTCACCACCGAGATCGGCCCCCGCATCGCAGGCGGCGAAGCCGACGCCCGCGCCGTGGCCTGGGCTGAAGCCAAGTTCAAGGCCCTGGGCTTCGACAAGGTGTGGAAGGAACCAGTGACGTTCCCGAAGTGGGAGCGCCGCAGTGAACACGCCGCCGTGACCGGCAAGAACCCGCAGCCGCTGCAGATCACCGCACTGGGCGGCAGCCCGGGCGGCACGGTGGAAGCCGAAGTGGTGCGCTTCGCCGACCTGGCCGCGCTGCAGGCCGCACCGGCGGGCTCGCTGAAGGGCAAGATCGCCTTTGTCGATTACCAGATGCTGCCCTTCCGCGATGGCCGCGATTACGGCCGCGGCGGTGCGATCCGCAGCAAGGGCCCGTCCGAAGCGATCCGCAAGGGCGCGGTCGGATTCCTGATGCGCTCGGCCGGTACCGACTCGCACCGCGTGCCGCACACCGGCATCACCCGTTTCGATGACGGCCTGACCCCGGTGCCGTCGGCCGCGTTGTCGGTGCCCGATGCCGACCAGCTGGCGCGCCTGCTGGCGCGTGGCAGCACCACGGTGAAGGTCGCGCTGGATTGCGGTTGGGATGGTACCGCCACCTCGTACAACGTGATCGGCGAGATCACCGGCCGCAGCCTGCCGAAGGAAGTGGTGGTGATTGGTGGTCACCTGGATTCATGGGACCTGGGCACCGGCGCGGTGGATGACGGCGCGGGCGTGGGCATCACCATGGCCGCAGGCCACCTGATCGGCCTGCTCAAGCAGGCGCCGAAGCGCACCATCCGTGTGGTCGCCTTCGCCAACGAAGAACAGGGCCTGTATGGCGGCAAGGCCTACGCCGAAGCGCATGCAAAGGACGTGGCCCTGCACCAGCTGGCTGCCGAGAGCGACTTCGGCGCCGGCCGCATCTACGCCTTCAATACCGGTTCGCCCAACCCGGAAGGCTCGCGCGAAGCGACGAAGCAGATTGCCGAGGTGATGAAGCCACTGGGCATCGAGTACCAGGCCGACAAGGGTGGCCCGGGCCCGGACGTCGGCCCGTTGGCCGCCAAGGGCGGTGCATGGGCGTGGCTGGCGCAGGACGGCTCGGACTACTTCCACCTGCACCACACCGCCGACGACACGCTGGACAAGATCGACCCGAAGGCACTGGCGCAGAACGTGGCCGCGTATACCGTGTTCGCGTACCTGGCGGCGGAGGCTGATGGCAACTTCGGCAGCGAAGCCAAGGCGACCACGCCGCCGAACGAATGATGCGGTAGCGCCGGGCCATGCCCGGCGAGCGCAGCAGCAGGAGCGGTGCGAACCAAGGTTCGCACCCACCGGGCGCCACTCAGCTGCGGCGGCTGGCCCACTGCGCCAGCAATACCGCCGTGGCCGAGGCCACGTTGAGGCTCTCCACCGCACCGCTGCCGGGAATGGAGACCTGCAGATCGCACTGCCCTGCCAGGTTGCGGTCCATGCCCTCGCCTTCGGCGCCCATCACGTACACCAGCCGGTCTGGCAGGGACGCGCGGAACACGTCATCACCGCCCTCGACCAGGGTTGCGGCCAAGCCAAAACCGGCGCTGCGCAGCTGTGCCATCGCTTCTGCGGTCTCCGGCAGCTGCACCAGCGGCACCGACTCCGCACCACCCTCGGCCACGCGTGCGGCGGCACCGGACAGCGCCAGTGTGCTGCCAGCCGGCAGCAGCAGCGCCTTGACGCCGAAGTGCGCGGCCGAGCGCAGGATCGCACCGAAGTTGTGCGGATTGCCGACGCCATCCAGCCACAGTGCCAGCGCCGGGCCTTCGCCCAGTTCGGCCAGCCACTGCGCCAGCGGCACCACCGGCGCGCGCAGCACGTCGGCCACCAGGCCTTCGTGATGGGTGGTGGCGGCCAGCTTGTTGAGGTCACCCTCTTCCACCACGCGATAGCCGACGCGGTTGGCCACGCACCACTTCAGCACCGGCTGCATGCGCGGAATCAGCGCGTCCACCAGGTACAGCTTGCGCAGCGCCTGCGGGCGCTTGGCGAACAGGGCCTGCACGGCGTTCCAGCCATACAGGCGCAGTTCGTCGTTGCCACGCCCCGGCGGTGGCGGGGTGCCGCCCTCACGCGGTGGCAGCGGGGTGGCCCGCGGCGGTCGCGACGACGGGCGGCGGGCGTTCTTCCAGGGATCATTCACTACGGGACAACTCCAGCTTGCGTTGACGCCAGAAATCGGCGTTCTTGATGCCCAGGGCATCGGGGTCGAAGATCGGATCGAGGCCGAGCTTCTTCTGTCGTTCGTAATCACGCAGGGCCAGCATGGCCGGCTTCTGGATGATGAGGATGGCAATGATGTTCAGCCAGGCCATCAGGCCCACGCCGATGTCACCCAGCGCCCAGGCCAGGGTGGCGTTATGGAACGCGCCGAACACCACCATGCCGATGATGCCCAGGCGCAGCAGCAGCACGGTCAGCGGGCGCTTCTTGTTGTGGTTCACATAGCTGAGGTTGGTCTCGGCCATGTAGTAGTACGCCATGATGGTGGTGAAGGCGAAGAAGAAGATGGCGATGGACACGAACGCCGAGCCCCAGCCCGGCAGCACGGCTTCAACGCCGGCCTGCGCGTAGCCTGCGCCTTCCGGGATGCCGGCCAGGCCCTGGAAGATCGGCGCGGCGCCGGGTACCGGCGAGTACACATTGTAGGTGCCGCTGGCCAGGATCAGGAACGCGGTGGCGGTGCACACCATCATGGTGTCGAAGTAGATGGCGAAGGCCTGCACGTAGCCCTGCTTGGCCGGGTGCGAGACTTCCGAGGCGGCTGCAGCATGCGGGCCCGAGCCCTGGCCGGCTTCGTTGGCGTAGATGCCGCGCTTGATGCCCCACTCCACTGCCAGGCCCATCATCGCGCCGAACGCGGCGTGGGTGCCGAAGGCGCTCTTGAAGATGATGCCGAACATTTCCGGCACGCGGTCGTAGTTGATGATCATGATGACGATGGCCATCAGGATGAAGCCGGCGGCCATGAACGGCACCACCACTTCGGCGAAGTTGGCGATGCGCTTGACGCCACCGAAGATCACCACGCCCAGCAGCAGCGCGACCACGATGCCGATGCCCAGCTTCAGCGCCTGCACCGACTCCATGCCGAAGGCCTGGCCATCGAGCGGGCCGCACAATGCGGTGCCACGGCAGGCGTTGATGATGCTGTCGGCGATGGCATTGGCCTGCACGCCCGGCATCAGGAAGCCGGCGGCGATGATCGTGGCGATGGCAAAGGCCAGCGCGTACCACTTCAGGCCCATGGCCTTTTCGATGTAGTACGCCGGGCCACCGCGGTAGCGGCCTTCGGCGTCCTTGGTCTTGTAGATCTGCGCCAGGGTGCATTCCACGTACGAGGTGGACGCGCCAAGGAAGCCCATCACCCACATCCAGAAGATGGCACCGGGGCCGCCGAAGGCGATGGCGGTGGCCACGCCGGCGATGTTGCCGATGCCCATGCGGCCGGCCATCGACATGGCCAGGGCCTGGAACGAGGACACGCCGGCGTCGGATTTCTCACCCTTGACGGTGAGGCGGCACATCTCGACGAAACCACGGATCTGCATGAAGCGCGTGCGCAGGCTGAAGAACAGGCCGGCGGCCAGGCACATGAAGATCAGCGCCTTGCTCCAGATGATGCTGTTGATGAAATGTACGGTAGCTTCCACGCGCGCTCTCTCCAGTCGGCGGGTTGTAAGGACGTCCCGTCGGCTGGAGGGGACCGGTCGATTCTCCCTGATCGAAGGCCGCTGCGGTAGCGCTGTTTTGCAGGGCCGAGCCCATGCTCGGCTTGGGCCCCCGAGGGCAGCCGAGCATGGGCTCGGCTCTACAGCGGCCCGCCCGCGCGTTCAGGGCAGCTGCGTGCGCACCCGGGCGAAGCGGCGCAGGTCGTGCAGCACCCCGCGCTTGTAGACCGCACAGCGCTCCACGCCCTCTTCCTGGAAACCGTTCTTCTCCAGCACCCTGGCCGAGCCGAGGTTGAAGTCGACCACGGTGGCCTGCAGCCTGAACAGGCGCAGCTCGTCCATCACCCACGGTGCGAACAGACCGACCGCCCGGGTCATCAGGCCCTGGCCCCAGTAGGCCTGGCCCAGCCAGTAACCCAGTTCGGCGGTATTCCCGCGCTCGGCCACGCCTGGCTGGGCACCGACGCTGCCGCAGGCCTGGCCGTCGATTTCGATGGCCAGGTTCAGGGTGCCGGGAGCCAGCACGCGACCGGCGAGGAAGGCCTCGCCATCCTCGCGCGTGTACGGGTACGGGAAGCGATCACGCAGGCCCCGCGACACCTCGGCGTCGTTGGCATGGCGCAGCAGCGATTCCAGATCATCCGCGCGCCAGGGGCGCAGCTGGAAGCCATCGCCCCGCAGCAACGTGGTCGGATCAGGCATGGCCACCCACCGAGGGCGATTCCGCTTCCTGCTTCTCCAGCTCGCGTTTCACCGCTTCAGGCGAACGGGTGTACGGGGCCAGCCGCGCGTAGAACGCCGGCACCACGAACAGCGACAGGAAGGTGGAGAGGGTCACGCCGAAGATGATCACGATGCCGATCGTGCCACGGCTGGCCGAACCGGGGCCACCGGCCACCACCAGCGGGATCGCGCCGACCACGGTGGCGATCGAGGTCATCAGGATCGGGCGCAGGCGCACCATCGCCGACTCGATGATCGCCTCGCGCACGGTTCTTCCGTCGTCGCGCAGCTGGTTGGCGAATTCGACGATGAGGATGCCGTTCTTCGCTGCCAGGCCGACCAGCATGACGATGCCGATCTGACTGAACAGGTTCACCGTGCCACCACTCACCCACAGGCCGACCAGCGCACCGAGCACGCCCAGCGGCACGGTCAGCATGATGGTGAGCGGGTGGATGAAGCTTTCGAACTGCGCGGCCAGCACCAGGTAGACCACCAGCAGGGCCATCGCGAAGGTCAGCAGCACTGCGCCGCCCGCACTCTGGTACTCGCGCGATTCGCCCTTCCAGTTCACCTGCGCATACTGCGGCAGCTCTTCGCGCGTGACCTGCTGCGCCCAGGCGATGGCCTCACCCAGTGGATAGCCCGGCGCCAGGCCAGCGTTGATGGTGATCGAGCGCAGGCGGTTGAAGCGGTTCAGGGTGCCGGCCTCGGCCACTTCGCTCAGCGTGACCAGGTTGGACAGCGGCACCAGTTCGCCGGAGGTGGCACGCACGCGGATCGCGGCCAGGTCGGCCGGGCTGGCGCGTCCATCGCGACCGGCCTGCACGAGCACGTCGTACTCCTCGCCGTTGTCGACGAAGGTGGTGACGCGGCGCGAACCCATCATGGTTTCCAGCGCCGAACCGATCGCGGTGACCGGCACGCCGAGATCCGCCGCACGCTGGCGATCGATGTTGACCCGCATCTGCGGCCGGGTTTCCTTGTAGTCCGAGTCCGGGCCGACCAGGCCGGGATTGTCGGCCATGCGCAGCAGGATGCGGTCGCGCCACTGCGCGATCTCGGCGTACTCCGGCCCGCCCAGCACGATCTGGAATGGCTGCCCGCCGCTGCGCACCAGGCCACCACCGACCTGGGTACGCACGCGCACGCCACGGATGGTGTCCAGTTCCTTCTGCAGCTCATTGGCCACATCCGGCGTGGCCTCGCTGCGCTTGCGCCACGGCTGCAGGAAGATGCTGACGCGGCCGGTGTGCATTTCCTCGCTGGCGCCCCAGCCGCCCGGCACGCGCGGGTTGGCACGCACGATGGGTTTGTCCGGGCCGACATGCGGTGCCAGCATCGCTTCCACCTGCTGTACCTGCTGCACGGTGTAGTCGTAGCCGGCGCCCTCCGGGCCGTCGATCATGATCTGGAACGAACCGCGGTCTTCGGCTGGCGCCAGCTCCGACGGCAGCAGCTTGAGCAGGCCCCAGCTGGCAGCCAGTGCGGCCACCATCACCAGCAGGTAGATCCAGGTGCGGTCGACATGGTGATCGAGCACGCGGCCATAGCCCGAGGCCAGGCGCTCCAGATTGCGGTTGATGAAGCCATGCAGGCCACGTGGTGCCTGCCCGGTGTGCGGCTTGAGCAGCTTGGACGCCATCATCGGCGTCAGCGTCAGCGCTACGAATGCGGACAGCGCGACCGCTGCCGCCAGCGCCACCGCCAGTTCGCGGAACAGGCGTCCGGTATTGCCTTCCAGGAAACCGACCGGCAGGAACACCGCCACCAGCACCGCAGTGGTGGCAATCACCGCGAAGGCAACCTGCGTGGTACCGCGTTTGGAGGCCACCAGTGGGGGCTCGCCCAGGTCGATGCGGCGCTGCACGTTTTCCACCACCACGATCGCATCGTCCACCACCAGGCCGATGCACAGCACCAGTGCCAACAGGGTCAGCAGGTTGATCGAGAAGTCGAACGCATACAGTGCGATGAACGCGGCCACCAGGCAGACCGGCACGGTCACCGCCGGAATCAGTGCGGCACGGAAGCTGCCGAGGAACAGCCAGATCACCGCCAGCACCAGGATCATCGCCTCCACCAGCGTGGCGTAGACGCGGTCCACGGCGGCTTCGATGAAGGTGGTGTTGTCGAACGCAACAAAGATCTGCGTGCCCTTGGGCAGCGACAGCGCCACCCGCTCGGCTTCAGCGCGCGCGGTGCGCGCCACGTCCAGCGAGTTGGCGGTGGAGGTCTTGACGATACCCAGGCCGATGCCCGGCTCGCCGTTGCTGCGGTAGTAGGCGCGGCGCTCGGCCGAGGCCAGTTCGATCTTCGCCACGTCGCCCATGCGCACCACGTAGCCATCGCGGCCCTTGCCCAGCGGGATGGTCGCGAAGTCTTCCGGCTTGATGTAGTTGCGCTCCACGCGCAGGGTGAAATCGCGGTCGGTCGACTCGATGCGGCCGGCCGGCAGTTCCACGTTCTCGTTGCGCAGCGCGGTTTCCACATCGCCGGTGGTCAGCCCGCGCGCGGCCAGCTGGTCACGGTCCAGCCAGATGCGCATCGCGTAGCGCTGGCGGCCACCGATGCGGACCTGGGCCACGCCGTCGAGGCTGGAGAAGCGATCGACCACGTAGCGGTCGGCGTAATCGCTCAGCTCCAGCGTGTCCATGGTCGAGGAGACCATGTTGAACCAGATGATCGGGTCGGCATCGCTTTCGACCTTGGCGATTTCCGGTGGCCGCGCTTCTTCCGGCATGCGGTCGGCGACACGGCTGACCGCATCGCGCACGTCATTGGCCGCCGCTTCGATATCGCGGTTGGAAGTGAACTCGATGCTGACCTGCGAGCGGCCGTTGGTGCTGCGCGCATTGATCGTATCGATGCCTTCGATGCCAGCCAGTGCATCTTCCAGAACCTGGGTGATGCGGCTTTCGATGACCGCCGCCGAGGCGCCGGTGTAGTCCACCGACACCGACACGATCGGCGGATCGATGGCGGGCAGTTCGCGCAGGGTCAGGCGGGTGAAGGACATCACGCCCAGCACCAGCAACAGCAGGCTCATCACCACGGCGAACACCGGCCGCTGGATGGAGATGTCGGACAGCTTCATCCGCCGTGGCCCTCGGCCGCGACCGGCGCCGGCGCGTCAGCCGGCTTCGCACCGCTGGCCGGTGCCGCATCCTTGGCCGCGACCTTCAGGCCCGGGCGCAGCTTGCCGGTGCCATCGACCACGATGCGCTGGCCCGCTTCCAGGCCCTGCTTGATCTCGACCACGCCGGCACGGCGTGCGCCGGTGATCACGTCCACGCGCTCGACGCTGTCGTCGGCGGTGATGCGGTACACGAAGGTATCGCGACCGACCTGCACCACGGCGATTTCCGGAATCACCAGCGCCGGGCGCTCGGGGTGGAACAGGCGCACGTCCAGCAGCATGCCCGGGCGCAGGGCATGGTCACCGTTGGCGAAGTCGGCGCGCACAGTCACCGCACGGGTGGCCGGATCGATGCGCGCATCGATGGTGCTGACCACGCCCTCGAAGGTACGGCCCGGCCACGCCACGCTGGTGGCACTGACCTTGTCACCGACGCCCAGCGCGGCCAGTTCCACTTCCGGCACCTGGAAATCGATGTGCATGTGTTCGATGTCATCGAGCGTGGCGATCACCGTGGTCGGCGTCAGCAGTGTGCCCGGGCTGACCTGGCGGATGCCGAGCACACCGGCGAACGGCGCACGCACGCGACGGTCACCGATGTCCGACTGCATCTGCGCCACACGCGCCTCGGCGGCATCGCGGATCGACTTCTGCGTATCCAGCGTGGCGCTGGACACCAGCCGCTGCGCGGCCAGCTCGCGCTGGCGCTTGTACAGCTGGTCGGCCTCATGGAAGGTGGCCTGCGCCTGCACCAGCGCGGCCTCCTGGGCCTGCCCGCGCAGGGTTACGATCGGCGCACCGGCAGCAACATGCTGGCCGCTTTCGAAGTGCACCTTCTCGACGATCTCGCTGACCTTGGCGGTGACGCTGATGGATTCGCGCGCCTTGGCCGTACCCAGTGCCTGCAGCGTGTCGTTCCACTGCGTGGACTGCACGACCTGCGCGGTGACCGGCACCGCTTCTCCCTGCCGACGGGCGGCGGCCTCCTGTTTGCCCGCGCACCCGGCCAGCACGGCCAGGCAGAGGCCAAGGGCCAGGGTCGAAGCGATGCGAGCCAACATGAACGGTCCTGAGTGATCCACGGCCGCCGAGTGTAGGCAAGCGCCCACAGAAGCGATATGTGCCAAGCGTTTACCAGCGTGGAACCGGCGTCGCGATAGCGCCCTGAACCCGTTCCGTGCAAGGCTGGCAGCAGCGGTGTCGGCATGTGTCGAGGTGTATCCAGCCGTGCACCGCGGGCGTTGCCATCGTAGAGTCGAAGCTGCCCGACAGAGGGCGTCGGGCGGGGACGGATCCTGGCGGGGATCCGGCCCCGGTTTTTTTCACCCGGCGGATCAGTACCGGTAGTTCACCTTCATCCACAGGCTGCGGCCCGGCTCGTTGATGCGCACCGGATCGGCCGGGAAACCGAAGTCGGCGCTGCCGGCCAGGTTCAGGTGCTCGCTGTAGGCGCGGTCGAACAGGTTGTCGACGCCCGCACTGAGCTGCAGCTGCGAACTGAAGCGGTAGGCTGCGTTGAGCCCGAAGGTGGCGAAGCCGGCACTCGGCCCCAGGTCCTGCGCGACCACATTGCCCTGGCCATCGGCGACGCGATGCTGGTGGGTCACCGCGCGCAGCAGCGCACCGGCACTCCAGCGCTCGCCTTCCCAGTTCGCGCTCAGGCGTGCTTCCAGCGGTGGCATCTGCGGCAACGGACGCTGCTGGTCGCGGTTCTCGCCCCAGGCATAGGCCAGCGTGCCACCCAGCTTCCACTGCTCGGCCAGGCTCACTTCCAGCCCGGCTTCGGCACCGGCAATGCGCGCATCGACGTTGCGGGCCTGGCTCATGCCCATCATGCCGCTGCCGTGGTAGGTGAACAGGATGTAGTCCTGGATCTGCCCGGCGTACGCCGAAACCCACGCCTGCACGCGCGGCCCCTTGTACTGCAGGCCGACGTCGAGCTGGGTGGTGCGCTCGGGCTGCACGCCGGTGAACGCGTTCACTGCACCGGCCGGGCCATGGTTGGGCGAGAACAGCTCCCAGTAGTCGGGCATGCGCTCACTGTGACCGAGGCCGGCGTACCAGGTCAGGCCATCGGCCAGGTCCTGCTCGTAACGCAGAAAACCGCTGCCGAGCCATTCCTTGCGCGTCTGCCCTGCGCTTGGATTGGGCCGGTTGCCCATCATGCCGCGGATCGATTGCCGCTCATCGCGGGCGCTGGCACGGTCGATGCGCAGGCCACTGATCCAGCGCTGGTCGGTGCCGGCGCCCAGGGTCAACTCGGTGAACACGCCGTAGCGGCGGAAGTTGGCATCGGTCTCCCAGGCGGCCTGGCGGTAGGTGTCGCGGCCCATGCCCATGCGGCCACGATGGCGGCTGTCTTCGCCATCCACACCGGCCACCAGCTGCACGTCCTGCCAGCGCCACTCGGAACTGACCCGGCCGCCCTGGGTACGGCGGTCCACGTTCGAGGCCATCGGCATCGGCATCATGCTGTGCGGGTTCGGCGTGCGCAGCGTGTAGTTGTCCATCACGTGGTCGGCTTCGTTGTAGTACACGTTGGCCTGCAACGTATCCCACGCACCGGGCAGGTTGCGCTTCTCGAAGCGCGCGGCATAACTGGTGCGTTCGAACGCAGCACCGTCCATGCCGCGCCCGGCGTAGCGCGCAATGGCATCGCCGGCACCGGCGGAGATTTCCAGCAGCGTGTCGGCATCCGGCGTCCAGCCGATGGCCACGTCACCGTTCCACTTGCGCCACTTCGACGGCACCACATCACCGTGGCCGTCCTTGTAGTCATCGGCCTCGGAACGGTTGCCGCTGGCGCGCACGTAGCCGGTCGGATTGCCCAGGGTCAGGTCCAGCACCTGGTCATTGCGGTTGCGCGAACCAACCAGCGCACTGGCATCGGCACGCAGCCCCGGTTCGTCGAAGCGCGGCGTATCGCGCTCGAAACGCACGGTGCCAGCCGACGCACCTGCGCCCCAGCGCACGCTCTGCGGCCCCTTGATGATGGTCAGCCGGTCGAAGCTCTCCGGCGCGATGTAGGACAGCGGATTGTCCATGCGCGACGGGCAGGCACCGATCAGGTTGCCATCGTTGCTGAGGATGTTCAGCCGCGAACCGGACATGCCGCGCAGCACCGGGTCGCCGTTGGTGCCGCCATTGCGGATGGCGGAGAAGCCGGGGACGGTCTTCAGGTAATCGGCACCGTCGCTGGCCGGCACAGGCTGCCGCGGCAGGCGCGGATCGGTCACCCAGTGCAGCGGCGAGGACGGTGCGGCGGCGGTGACCACCATCGTGTCGAGGGTGCGCGCCTGCTCGGCAGGCGCAGCATGGGCCAGTGACGCGGCCACGGCCAGGCCAAGGGCAACCGGCAGGCGCGCGCAGGCGCCCGCAGGGCGGGAAGTCATTTTCATCGGAACAGCTCCAAAGTACGCACGCGCGCACGGCGCCCGGTCAGGCGTCGTGCGGCAGATTCGACAGGGACATCAGCGGACGATGGAGACGCGCGGTGGCCCACGTGCGGCGTGCGCCGGCCAACGCAGTGCCGGCAGCACCTGTTGCGACCACGGGAACACCAGGCGCGGCCGCCACAGCAGCGGCAACAGCAGCACCAGCACTGCCAGCCACGGCAGCAGGCGCATGGCCAGCACGCAGTATTCGCAGGCTTCGCCGTGCATGGCGTGGGGGTCGGCGGGGCGGTTGGGCGCTGCCGGCGCAGCACCGTGCCGATCGTGCCCGGCCATGGCCATGTCATGCATGTCATGGCCCATGGCGGCGTGGTCCATGCCTGCCATCGCGGCGTGCTCCATCGGCTGCGCCTGCAGCGCGCGGCTGACCAGGGGCGCAAGCACCATCAGCAGCGTCGCCAGGACGGCGAACTGGAGCAGAAGGCGCTGCGGGCGGGACAGGCGGGTCACCCCGCTAGTGTAGATGCGGGTCCAGGGTTGCTCGTGCGACGAACGGTCGCAGGAGAGGGTTTATCGGCAGGGCTTGCAGCCCTGCACCCGCTGAATCAACGTCAACGTCAACGTCAAAAGCGGGCAATCCGTGGGATGGCGGGGTGGGTCCGGTTGCGGGAGACGCCGTAAACCCGTCCCTGGGGGCTTGGCCGCGGCATCCATGCCGCGGACACTCCCGCAACCGGACCCACCCCGCCTTCGACAGATCTCCGCGATCTGCAGTAGATCCACGCCATGCGTGGATGAATCTCCATCGGAATCGAATATTTCGAATTGGAATCGAAAAGAATCCACGCATGGCGTGGATCTACCGTGTCGACCAAGGTCGACACCTACCAACAGCCGCCGGAATCTGTCAGAGGTGGGGCGGTGTCGGAGTGCGGGGTGTCAGCCGCATGGATGCGGCTGCCAAGCCTACAGGGACGTACTTGCAGCGTCCCCGCACTCCGACACCGCCCCGCCAACCCACGGAATGCCGCTTCTGCTGTTGCTGTTGCTGTTGCTGTTGCTTGAATGCCGCAGCAGGTGCAGGGCTGCAAGCCCTGCTCGACCAACCCCTCACACCGTGATGGTCTGGGTCAATGACTCCCACGTCGGTGGCACCGGCCACGCCGCCGCCTGGTTGCCATCCAGCACCCGCCGCAGATCGCGCGGATCAATCTGCGGTGCCAGCACATGCACCAGCTCCAGCGCGTAATCACGCAGCACACGGTCGCGCGGCAGCACCGCCCAGGCAATGCACTCAGTGATCGGCTCCGGGGCCGGCCACGAGCGCAGGTCTTCATCGTTGGAACTGACCGCCATCTCGGCCAGCAGGCCTACGCCCAGACCCGTACGCACGTAGGTCTTGATCAGGTCCGCATCGAGCGCGGTCAGTGCCAGGTCGGGCACCAGCCCATTGGCGGCGAAGGCGCGTTGCAGCGACGAGTTCGGACGGGTCGAGGATTCGTAGCTGATCAATGGCTGGCGGGCCAGCGCGGCCAGGTCCGGGGCGCGGCCGGCGCGGTCCAGCGGGTGGCCCTTCGGCACCACCACCAGGCGCCGCCAGCGGAACAGCGGCACCGCGATGCCATCGGTGGGCTCACCGCCGGCGGTGCTGATGATGGCGATATCCGCGTCACCCTGGTTCAAGCGGTCCAGCGCGTCGGCTTCGCCGGCCTGCTGCAGGTGCACGCTGACCTGCGGGTAGGCCTGCTTGATCGCTGCCACCGCCGGCGGCAGCACGAAGCGCGCCTGGGTGTGGGTGGTGGTCAGGATCAGCTGGCCCTGGCTCTCGCGGCGCTGGTTGGCCGCGTAGGTGCGGATGTTGTTGGCCTCGGCCAGCACCGCGCGGGCGCGGGCGATCACTTCGGTGCCGGCCGGAGTGACCGACTCCAGGCTGCGGCCCTTGCGCACGAACAACAGGAAGCCGAGCTCGTCTTCCAGCTGCTTGAGCTGCTTGGACAGGCCAGGCTGGGTGGCATGCACGCGCGAGGCGGCGAGCGTGATGTTCAGCTCGGCGTCGGCGATGGCAACCAGGTAGCGCAGCTGGGTCAGCGTCATGGGAGGCAGGCGGCGTGGGGCGGAAGTCCACTCTAGGGTCATTTGCCGTCACCAGCTTATAACCAAAGGTTGTTTAAGAAAGGTATCTGGTCATTTCCGGGCGTCATATGCCGGCGCTACGGTCAGCCGGCAGCCGCTGGCCTGAACAGCCAGCCCTCCCCCTTCGCCCGCCGAAGCCCGGCGCGGCCCCGTTTCCGGAGCGCTTCCATGGCCCTGTACGACTCCATCCTCGATACCGTCGGCAACACCCCCATCGTCAGGCTGCAGCGCCTGGCGCCCCCGCAGGTCAGCGTCTACGCCAAGGTCGAGTCGTTCAACCCGGGCGGCTCGGTGAAGGACCGCCTGGCGCTGGCGATCATCCTCGACGCCGAAGCGCGTGGCGTGCTCAAGCCGGGCGACACCATCGTCGAAGCCACGTCAGGCAACACCGGCGTGGCACTGGCGATGGTCGCCGCCGCGCGCGGCTACAAGTTCGTGGCGACCATGGTCGAAACCTTCTCGGTGGAGCGCCGCAAGCTGATGCGCGCCTATGGCGCCAAGGTGATCCTGACCCCGGCCGCCGAACGCGGCAGCGGCATGGTGCGCAAGGCCGCCGAACTGGCCGAACAGCACGGTTGGTTCCTGGCCAGCCAGTTCGCCAACCCGGCCAACCCGGCGTACCACCGCAACACCACCGCCGCCGAAATCCTGCGCGACTTCGCCGGCAAGCGGCTGGACTACTTCGTCAGCGGCTGGGGCACCGGCGGCACGCTCACCGGTGTTGGCGAAGTGCTGAAGGTCGCGCGCCCGCAGACCCGCATCATCGCCACCGAACCGGCCGGCGCCGCACTGTTGAAGGGCGATGACTGGAAGCCACACAAGATCCAGGGCTGGACGCCGGATTTCGTGCCGGACGTGCTCAACCGCGATGTGGTGGATGAACTGGTAACGGTGGAGGATGACCGCGCGATCGCCACCGCACGCCGACTGGCTGCAGAAGAAGGCATCTTCGTCGGCATCTCCGCCGGCGCTACCGTGGCCAGCGCGCTGGACGTGGCGGCCCGTGCTGAACCGGGCGCGGTGATCCTGGCGATGCTGCCGGACACCGGTGAACGCTATTTCTCCACGCCGCTGTTCGCCGATGTGAATGAGGGTTCCGACGACGACTGGCTGGCCGGCCTGCCGTAATGCGATCCGCCGGGCATGGCCCGGCGCTACCGACGTCCGACTGCAGGTAGCGCCGGGCCGTGCCCGGCGTGCGCCCTGCTTCAGCCTGCGTGAAGGCGTCGCCCGCCATCGTGCGTGAAGGCCGTCGGATCGCAGCGCGTGAGACGGTCATGACGCAGTATCGATGCCCTGTCCCCTACCGTGGGAACAGCCGGCGCAGATGCTGCGCGGAACACATCACAGGCAGGAGACGGACGCATGAAGATCGAAGTTTGGCAGGGCGACATCACGACCCTGGCGGTGGATGCGATCGTCAACGCGGCCAATGAAACACTGCTCGGTGGCGGCGGTGTCGACGGTGCGATCCATCGTGCCGCGGGCCCTGCGCTGCTGGCCGAGTGCGAGCAACTGCCGGAGCTGCGCCCGGGCGTGCGTTGCCCGACCGGCGAAGTGCGCGCCACCGACGCTTATGCATTGCCGGCGCAGCATGTACTGCACACGGTGGGCCCGGTCTGGCACGACGGCCAGCGCGACGAACCGGCATTGCTGGCCAACTGCTACTGGAAATCGCTGCAGCTGGCCGAGTCGCTGGGCGTGCAGTCGATCGCGTTCCCGGCGATCAGCTGCGGTGTGTATGGCTATCCGCTGTACCAGGCCGCGCAGATCGCAGTGACGGAAACACTGGCGTGGCAGCGCAGCCATGCACAGCCGATGCGCATCGTGCTGGTGGCGTTCAACACTGCCACGGCAAAGGCCTACCAGCAGGCATTGAGCGCTGCGGGACAAAGCACGGACAACGAACCGCGCGGGTCGGTGCTGCCGCCGCTGGGCGATGCAGGCTTCGCCGCTGCGCACTGAACCGCAGCGCTGCTGGTAAAAGAAAAGGCCGGGCATTGCCCGGCCTTTTCCGTTGCATCGTTGTCGTCATCCACGCGCGGCGTGGATCACGCTCAACGGCTGGCAGCTTCCACCGCAGCAGCGGCGTCATCGGCCACAGCAGCGGCAGCATCGGCCGCGGCACGTGCCGCCGAGGCCGCAGCACCGTCGGCGCTGGCACCCTCGACCTGCACGCGCACTTCCACCATGCCCGCACCGTTGTTCAGGCTGGACACGTCCACGGTGTAGTGACCGGCCGGCAGGGTCTCTTCCAGGCGCGAATTGGTACCGCTGCCACCGTCATCATCGGTCAGCTCGACGTCGCCGCCGACCACGCGCAGCACGGTATCGACCTGGCTGGAAACCGCATCCAGGCGCACGTCGGCCGGGCGATCCAGGGTCAGCAGGAAGCGGCGGCGGCCGTCGTTGTCGAGCATCGTGTACACGCTGCCCGACTTCGGCAGCGCTGTGCCATCGCGTTCCACCAGATTGCCGGGCAGTTCGATGCGGTTGGCCGACAGGGTGAACATGCCGCTGACGCCGTCGCCCAGACCGCGTGCAGTCAGGGTGTACTTGCCCGGCTTCAGTGACAGGGTCAGGCGCGAGTTGGTGCTGTCCCCGCCATCGTCATTTTCGGCGTCCACGCCCTGGCCCGACAGCTTCAGCACCGGATCGAAGACATCCGACACCAGGCGGATCTCGTACAGGCCGGCCTTGTCCACCTGCAGGGTGTAGTCCTGGGAACCACCGGCCAGCATGTCGACGATCTCGCCGCTGCCCGCCAGCGGCTTGCCGTCGTACGGCACCAGCTTCTCGGCGCGCAGGCGGTACGGACCGTAATCGGTCGAGCCGTTGGCGTTGACCGCTACCTGGTAGGTGCCGCCACCGTTGGCACGGAAGGCCAGCGAGACGTCGCCCTCGCGCTCGTAGCCGGTGTTGCTGCTGGCCACCAGGCTGCCGTTGTTGAACACGGCGATCGAGCCGCTCAGCGAGCCGGTCAGCTTCAGCCCAACCAGCTGCTTGTCTTCCAGCTTGATCTGGTAGAGCTGGTGATGGCTGCCGTCGTTGTAGTTGATGCCGCTGCGCGAGGTGATCTCGCCGGACACCGGCTTGTCGAAATCGAGCGACGCGGCCTTGCCTGCGTCACCACCGCCGCCGAGACGGTTGCAACCGCCGGCGACCAGGACCGTGGCGACGGCCAGTGTGATTGCTGCCAAACGCATGTTGTTTCTCCTTGGCCTTCCATGTGGTTCCCACGCACCGGCCGGGCGCGTGGGGGCGGAAACGATACCCGCAAAAGCAAACGCCGGCGTGATGCCGGCGTTGCCCTGTTCATCCAGCGATGGGACGGATCAACCGTTCCACTTGCCCAGCGCGGCCAGGCCGTTGTCCTTGGCGCGCTCGTACACGGTCTTCTGGGCAGCAGCGTAGTTGCCCTTCATGTCCTTGGCCCACAGCTTCAGCGCGGCCTGCTGCATGGCGCGGCCGTAGGAGAAGCTCAGCGGCCACGGCAGGTTGCCCAGCTGGTTCATCGCGTTCAGGTGCTCGGTGGACTGCTCGTCGCTCTGGCCACCGGACAGGAACACCACGCCCGGCAGGATGGCCGGCACGGTGCTCTTCAGGCACATCACGGTCGACTCGGCCACTTCCTCGACGTCGGCCTGCTCATCGCAGCCCTTGCCGGAGATGACCATCGAGGCCTTCAGGATGGTGCCTTCCAGCAGCACGTTCTGCTGGTACAGGGCGTCGAACAGCGAACGCAGGGTGGCTTCGGTGACTTCGTAGCAGGTCTCGATGTCGTGGTCGCCGTCCATGATCACTTCCGGCTCGACCATCGGCACCAGGCCACATTCCTGGCACAGCGCGGCATAGCGGGCCAGCGCGTGGGCGTTGGACTCGATGCAGGTGCCCGACGGAATGCTTTCGCCGATGTTGATCACCGCCCGCCACTTGGCGAAGCGCGCACCCAGCTTGTAGTACTCCTGCAGGCGCTCGCGCAGGCCGTCCAGGCCTTCGGTCACCAGCTCGCCCGGGCAGCCGGCCAGCGGGTGCGCACCCTTGTCCACCTTGATGCCCGGAATCATGCCGTGGTCGGCCATGTACTTGGCGAACGGCACGCCGTCCTTGGTCGACTGACGGATGGTTTCGTCAAACAGGATGGCGCCGGAAATGTGCTCGTTGAGCTTCGGCGTGGTCAGCAGCAGTTCGCGGTAGGCACGACGGTTCTCCTCGGTGTTCTCGATACCGACGCCAGCGAAACGCTTGGCGATGGTAGCGGTGGATTCGTCGATCGCGATGATGCCCTTGCCCGGGGCAACCATGGCCTGGGCGGTTTCAGCCAGCTGTTCGATGCTCATGTACTTCCTGTGGCGGGTGCGGGAAAAACGTAAGTATAGCCCCGCCGCCCGTTGCGCCGACGTGCAGGCCAGTCTGGAAACGATTCCAATGTCCGCACCGGACAGGCGATGTCCTGTTGCGCCGGGTCAGAGCCCCTTTGCGGATCTGACCCTGGGTCGGATCCGCACGGCGGCTCCGACCCGGGGCCGACGGGGTTTACAGATCGCCCAGGCCGCTGGCGCGGCCGTCTTCACCCACTTCCAGCAGGCGCAGGGTGTTGGTCGCGCCCAGGGTTTCCATGTGCTCACCGCTGGTGAACACGACGCGGTCACCGGCCTGCAGCAGTTCGGCTTCCACCAGCAGGCGGATGCTGCCGCGCGCGGCTTCGCGCGGGGTCAGGCCACGGCTGTCGAAGTTGATCGGGAACACATCGCGCATCAGGGCCATCTGGCGGCGCGCGCCGTCGTGGCGGGTGACTGCGAACACCGGCGCCTTGGCGCGGAAGCGCGACAGGTAGCGGGCGGTGCCACCGGATTCGGTCATCGCCACGATCGCACGCACGCCCACGTGCTGCGACAGGAACATGGTGGCCATGGCAATCGCCTGGTCGGCACGTTCCAGATTACGCGGCGAGGCGTTGAAGTCGGTCTCGGTCTGGAACTGGCGCTCGGCACCCAGGCAGATACGCGCCATCGCTTCCACCGCCTTGACCGGGTACGCACCGGCAGCGGTTTCAGCCGACAGCATCACCGCGTCGGTACCGTCGATGACCGAGTTGGCCACGTCCAGCACTTCGGCACGGGTCGGGATCGGGCTTTCGACCATCGACTGCAGCATCTGCGTGGCGGTGATCACCACCTTGTTCTGCGCCAGCGAGGCCTTGATGATCTTCTTCTGCAGGCCCGGCAGCTCGGCATCGCCGATTTCCACGCCGAGGTCGCCGCGGGCCACCATCACCACGTCGCTGGCCTCGACGATCTCTTCCAGGTTCTCGATCGCTTCGGTGCGCTCGATCTTCGACACCAGCGCAGCATCGCAGCCATGCGAGCGGGCGATGTCACGGGCGTCGTTCATGTCCTGCGCGTTGCGGCAGAACGACACGGCGATGAAGTCGACACCGATCCTGGCGACGATGCCGATCAGCTCCTTGTCGCGCTCGGTCAGTGCGCCCAGCGAGAGGCCACCGCCCTGCTTGTTCAGGCCCTTGCGATCAGACAGCGCGCCGTCATTGAGCACGGTGTTGATGATGCGCTCGCCCTGCACTTCGACCACCTGCAGCTGCATCAGGCCATCATCGAGCAGCAGGACATCGCCCGGGCCGACGTCCTGCGGCAGGCCGAGGTAGCTGACGCCCACCTGGGTCGCATCGCCGGGGCCGGCGTTGGCGCTGGCGATCAGGTCGAAGCGGTCACCCGCCTTGAGCTGCACCTTGCCTTCGGCGAAGCGTTCGATGCGGATCTTCGGGCCCGGCAGGTCAGCCAGGATGCCCACTTCCACGCCCACGCGGGCCGCAGCAGCACGCACTTCGGCGGCACGCTTGGCCTGGCCGGAGGGATCGCCGTGGCTGAAGTTGAGGCGCACCACGTTGACGCCGGCGCGGAACAGATCCTCCAGCACGCCCGGCGGATCAGTGGCCGGACCGAGGGTGGCAAGGATCTTGGTGCGACGCTGACGCTCGAACATGGTGAATGGGCCTCTCCCGATAAAGAACGGAAATTAGCACATCCTTCACGCCGCATGTATACGGTTACAGCCTTGTGCTGCCTGACTTCGCGGGTCATGGAACGGACATCGGCCGGACATACGCTGGCGCAGGCAGTTCTGTAGAGCCGAGCCCATGCTCGGCTGGGCATAGGCCGAAGCAGCCGAGCATGGGCTCGGCTCTACAGGAGCCTAGGCCAACAGCGTCGTCAGCTGTGCTGGCTCGCGTGCCAGCTGGCCGGCACCGGCTTCGGTGAGTTCGGCCTCACCGCCGAAACCCCACAGCACGCCGACACTGCGCAGGCCGTGGTGGTGTGCGCCTTCGATGTCCATGCGGCGGTCGCCGATCATCCAGCACCGCGCGGGCTGCACCTGCAGGCGGCGCAATGCCTCACCCACCAGTTCCGGCTTGTGGCTGCGCGAACCGTCCAGGGTCGAACCGACGATCTCCTCGAACAGCCCGCCGAACGGCAGGTGGGCGAGGATGCGGCGTGCATGTGGCTCGTTCTTGGCCGTGACCACCGCCAGGCGGTGGCCACGACCGTGCAGCGTGCGCAGGGTGTCTTCCACCTGCGGGTACACCGTATGCTCGCGCCAGCCCTCGGCATCGAAGCGCTCACGGTAGTAGCCCACCGCCTGTTCCACCCGCGCCGGTTCAACGAACAGCGGCGCGAAGGTGGTCCGCAGCGACGGACCGATCCAGCCCAGCAGCGTCTCCTGCGGCGGCACCGGATGGTCCATCTTCTGCAGCGCGTAAGCGATACAGGCGGTGATGCCCACCTGCGAATCGATCAGCGTGCCGTCCAGGTCGAAGAACAGCACATCCTTGCCGCGCTCGGTACTCATGCGCCGCGCGCGTCGAGTGCGGCCACCGCCGGCAGGGTCTTGCCTTCCAGGAACTCCAGGAACGCACCGCCGCCGGTGGAGATGTAGCTGACCTGCTGGGCGATATCGAACTTGTCGACCGCGGCCAGGGTGTCGCCGCCACCGGCGATGGAGAATGCCGGCGAGCTGGCGATGGCGCGGGCCAGCGCTTCGGTGCCCTTGCTGAAGGCTTCGAACTCGAACACGCCGACCGGGCCGTTCCAGACCACGGTGCCGGCCTTTTCGATCAGCTGCGCGTACTGCGCAGCGGTCTGCGGGCCGATGTCCAGGATCAGATCGTCTTCGGCAACCGCGTCGACCGCCTTCACTTCGGCAACCGCGTCCGGCATGAACTGCTTGGCGGTGACCACGTCCACCGGCAGCGGAATGTCGGCGCCACGCGCCTTGGCATCGGCCACGATCTTCTTGGCGGTATCCAGCAGGTCCGGCTCGTACAGCGACTTGCCGACGTTGTAGCCGGCGGCAGCAATGAAGGTATTGGCGATGCCACCACCGACGATCAGCTGATCGACCTTGCCGACCAGGTTGGCCAGCAGTTCCAGCTTGGTGCTGACCTTGCTGCCGGCGACGATGGCCAGCAGCGGCTTGGCCGGTGCATCCAGCGCCTGCGCCAGCGCGTCCAGTTCGGCCATCAGCAGCGGGCCACCGGCAGCCACCGGGGCGAAGCGGATGACACCGTGGGTGGAGGCCTGCGCACGGTGCGCGGTGCCGAAGGCATCCATCACGAACACATCGCACAGCGCCGCGTACTTCTTCGACAGGGCTTCATCGTCCTTGCCCTCGCCGACGTTCATGCGGCAGTTTTCCAGCAGCACCAGCTGGCCCGGCTGCACGTCGACGCCGTCGACCCAGTCGCGCACCAGCGGAACCTCGCGGCCGAGCAGCTCGGACAGGCGCTGGGCGACCGGCGCCAGCGACTCGGCTTCGCTCCACACGCCTTCCTTCGGGCGCCCCAGGTGCGAGGTGACCATCACCGCCGCGCCCTGCTCCAGCGCGCGCTTGAGCGTCGGCAGCGAAGCGGTGATGCGCTGTTCGGAAGTGATGCGGCCATTCTCGATCGGCACGTTCAGATCCTGGCGGATCAGCACGCGCTTGCCGGAGAGGTCGAGGTCGGTCATGCGGACGATGGACATGGGCAACTCTTTGGCTCAGGGACGGGATGCCGGGTACGGCAGACGGCCATTGTATCGGGTGCGGGTGGTGGGAGGGTCGATGCCTGCGGCAGGCAGAGGCGCACAGCAACAGCCAAAGCGCTGGCGCTTCGTGGTGCTGTGAGTGGGCCGGGGTGGTGTGGGCTGGCAGGGGACGCCGTAAACCCGTCCTTGGGGGCTTGGCCGCGGCATCCATGCCGCGGACACCCCTGCCAGCCCACACCGCCCCGGCCTCGACAGGTTCACGAGGTGGAGCGGATGGCAAAAGGCAAGAGCGGTTTCTGATGTCGGACGGAGAAGGAACGTAGAGCCGAGCCCATGCTCGGCTGGAGATTTCGCGGAGAGCAGCCGAGCGTGGGCTCGGCTCTACAAGAAGCTTCCAGCGAAGCTGCTTTGCTCTTGCTCTTCTTCTTTCTCTTCCGTGGGTGGAAGCAACCGGAAATTGTCAGAGGTCGGGCGGGGTGGGTTCGCGGGGGTGTCAGCCGCATGGATGCGGCTGCCAAGCCTACAAGGACGTACTTGCGGCGTCCCCCGCGAACCCACCCCGCCCGGCCAAGCGCGGCTTTTGCTTTTGCTTTGCACGCCCCCCCACCCACGAGGGGCTGCGCCGTTCGCCGGAACCTACGCCGAAGGCGCCGGCTTCTGCCGAAGCAGACTGACCGCCAGGCCGCCCACTACCAGCACACCCAGACCCAGCAACGCCCACAGCAACCACGACTTCCAATCGTGCTGCGGTTTCAGCGCCGCGTCGCCGGCCAGCGGCTCCGGGCTGCCTTCCAGTCGTGCCAGCGTCGGCTGCCACGACGGGTCGTTGCGCAAGCGCAGTTCCTCGATCAGCACGCCAATCGGCGCCTCCGTGCGGCGCGCGGTCGAGCTGCCCACCGCCAATGCGTAGGGCGCCGCGCCCTGGCTCAGGAATACCAGTACTTCGGGCTGGTAACCCAGGCGCAGAGTCGGTGCGGTGGCCGTTTCGGCGGGGTTCGCCACCAGCTTCCAATAACGATCCCGATGCACGCCGCCCAGCGGCTGCGCGGCCGATTGCTGCCGTTGGCCCTGCGCGCCCTGCTGCAGCTGATAGGCAATCCACGGCGCACTGCGGCGCTGCCATTCCGCGCTCTGGTCATCGCGGCTGAACAATGTCCACTGCACCAGGCTGTTGTCGGTGCTGGCCACGTCGGCACGTGCCGCCGGGAAGCGGCCATCCATCTCGAAGGTGTATTCGCCCTTGCCCTTCGAGGTCGGTTCCAGCGACAACCATTCCCACGGCAGCGTCGCCGGTGCCGGCGGCAGCTCGGCCAGCACGCTGCGCAGCGTCGGCAGACGCGCATCGCCTTGCGCCAGCACGCGCAGATAGCGCGCTTCACCATCCACCTGCAGGCGGCGCTGCAGCAGGCGCTTGCCGGCGCGCTGCAGATCCACCAGCGGAATGTCGCGGCCAATCGCACGCCAGTGCTGCAGGTCGTCGCTGACGTCCAGCTGCACCTGAGCCTGCAACGGCTGGCCACTGTCAGCCCAATCCAGCACCAGCGCCGCCAGCGGCTGCTGGCCCAGCACACTGGCGTCGATCAGCCAGCCACCCTGCCCGCTCGCCGCCGCACCACCACTCACGCGGGCTTCCACGCGACGCACACGGCCATCGGTATCGCGCTCGGTCAGCAACTGCAGGTCGTTGCGCTGGGCTTCGGCCAGTGGCGGCAACGCGAACCACGGCAGCTCACGCTGCACCGGCGGCTGTGCCAGCGGCTGATCCGGCGCCAGCAAGGCCGACGGCAACGATTGGCCGGCGGCATTGAACACCTGCACATCGCCCAGGTCCGCACTGCCGGCGCGACGGTAGATCGCCGGTTCCAGCACAACACGGTAGGCACCCGATTGTGCGCTGGACAACGTAAGCGGCCACTGTTCGGCGTACTGGGTACGGTAATCGGCGGCCTGTGCGGTGACGGCGGCCAGCATGCCGAACATCGCCGGCAGCAGCGCCCTGCTCCACGTCTTCATTGTTTTTCCTCCACGGTCGGCGCCGCGCTCGGCGGTGCAGGTGCCAGATAACCCACGACCGTGCACAGCAGGCCGTAGGCGATGAACGATGCAATGCCCAGCAGGTTGCCCAGGTGCTGGCGATCAACAATGACCAGTTTGGCCAGTACCACACCCATCAGCACGGCACCGACCATCCACAACACGCGCTGGCCGCGGCGCGAACCCCATACCCAGGCGATCACGCCGAGCACGCTCCACAGCACGGTCAGGCTGGTCTGCGCCAGGCTGGAACGCATCATCGACGAACTCCACGACAGGCCGCCCCACTGATGCACGCCGTGCAGCACCAGGCTGGTCAGCGCAACGAAGGTGGCCAATGCCAACAGCGGCAGCCGGATCTTCACCAGTGCCTGCGGCGCCTGCCCGCTGTACAGCCAGCGCGCCAGCAGCGCCAGGCTCAACCACTGCCCCAGCTCGGCCGGGTTCAACACCGGCAGCCACAGCAGCGGCGCTGCGTCCCCCGGCAGCAACTGGCCGAACAGCCAGCCTGCGGACAGCAGGCCGAACAGCACGCACTGCAACGGCAGGCGCACGCTGTCGAAGGCAGCCCCCAACGGCCAGCGCAGTGCATTCCAGCGCCACAACGACAGCGCCGCCATCAGCAGCCACGGCAGCGTGAACAACAGCAGCGTCCAGCCCTGTGCCAGCCCGGCCTCGCCGCCGCCCCACAGGGCCAGCAACGAAAGCAGCGACGGCCACAGCAGCCACCACAGGAACTGCGCGATGCGTGCCACGGTGTTGCCGCCCTGACGCAGGCACAGCAACGTACGTACGCCCAGCGCCGCGAACACCGCCCAGGCCAGTGCGCCATAGCCGGCGAACGGCTGCTGGTGCGCATCGCTCTGCATCAGCGCCAGCGGGAAGCCCAGGGCCAGCATCGCCAGGGCGGTTACGCCCAGCGCGCGTGCCGGCTGGCGGCGCTGCATTTCAGCCGCCAGCCAGGCCGTGGCCGCGACCAGCACCAGCAACGCATCGGCCTGCGTGCGCTGCGGGAAGAAGCGGAAGATCTCGTGCACCAGACCGCCCAGCCACCACAGCAGGCCCCACAGGTAGTAGACCAGTGCGATCTCATGGCGCTCCCTGCGCTGGTAACTCCACGCCGACGCGAAGCCGGCAATGGCCAGCAGCAACGCGCCGATGGCGGTCGGGTTGAGCAGGAAGCGTGCGTCTTCGAGCCAGTGGTCGGCGCCGGCCACAAAGGCGAACGCAGCACCGATCTGCAGCAACGCGCCGGACACCTGCGGCAGCCAGCGTTTCTGGCGCAGGCCCAGCCAGGCCAGGCCCGCACCTTCCAGCGCGAACACCGCGCCGGTGGCACGCGCAGACAATGCCAGCGGCACCGCCAGCGTGGCGAAGCCCACCGCCAGCACCGCATGCGACTGCGCCAGCACGGTGTAAGACGCGCGCGCGATCAGTGCCCGCGCCAGTACGGCGTAGATCGCCGCCAGGCCCAGCGCGCACAGCGCCAGCGTCATCGGCTGCTCGTGCAGCATGCCCGCCTGCATCGAGAAGGCGACCAAGGGCGTGCCGAACACCAGGCTGCCGTCGACCAGGTCACGTCGCCCGGCGGGCTGCCGGCGCGCGTACAGCAGCGGGATCAACAGGTAGAAGGCGAAGAACAGCAGCAGGAACGGCTCGGTGCTGCTGAACTTGTCCGGCGCGTACTGCAACACGCCCCAGAACGTACCGATGCCGAAGGTAAAAGCGAAGCCAAGCAGGTTCAGCGCACGCCACGGACGGAACCAGGCGATGGCGAAGATGCCAGCGTTGAGCACCGCGTAGTAGCTGAACAGCCCCACGTGGTTGCCACTGCCGGTGGACAGCCACAGCGGTGCCATGAAGCCGGCGAGGATGCCCAGCACCGCCAACGTGCGCGAGTTCTGCACCACCGCCAGCACGCACAGGCCGGCCACCAGCGCGATCGAACTGGCGAAGGCAAACCCGGGGTTGAGCATCTCGAACCGTTTGAATGCGGCGAAGATGGTCAGCAGCAACACGCCAATGGCACCGCCCTGCAGCGCCAGTGCGAACAGGCGCCGGCGCTCGCGCTGGTGCCAGCCGAACGCCAACAGGCCCAGCGCCCCCACGGTGACACCGGCCAGGCGCAGCTCGATCGGCAGCACCAGCCAGCCCTGGTCGCTGACGTACTTCAACAGCGCGGCAACACCGGCCAGCAGCACCAGCATGCCAATCTTGACCGGCACGTTGCCCTCGGTGAACCAGCGCTTGACCGCTCCGATGCCGCGCTCGATGAAGTTGGGCAGCGCCGGTTCGGAAGGCAACGGCGGCTGCAACGGCGCGTGTGGCACCGGCGGTGGTGCGACCGGGCGCGGCACCTCCGTTGCTGCAGGCACCACTTCGCGCACCGGCGGCGGCGTTGGCTGGGACGGAGGCGGTGCGGCAGCCGCCACCGGCCGCAGGAACGGCGGATCGGCGCCGGCCGCAGGCATGGGCGCAGCCCGTTCTGGCGCAGGCTCGGCTGCAACCGGCCGGACGGCCGGCGCGGCGGCCAAGGCACCTTCCAGCGCGGCCACACGGCGGCGCAGGCCGGCAATCATCACCAGCGCCACCACCAGCAGCAGCGGGATGGCCAGCAGGACCAGTACCACCAGGGCGATCAATGCTTCCATTGCATGCTTCCATTGCAATCCCGCGCCCCAGCGGCAGCGGTCGACCGGCCCATGCTACGACAGGGCTGGCCCCATAAACGACGAACCCCGGCCAGGCCGGGGTCCGCGTGCGATCTTCGCCGGCCTTACTTGGCGGCGACGACCTTGGCCATTTCCAGGCACTTGTTCGAGTAGCCCCACTCGTTGTCGTACCAGGTGACCAGCTTGACGAAGGTGCCGTCCAGGGCGATGCCGGCCTCGGCGTCGAACACCGAGGTGCAGGTCTCGCCGCGGAAATCGGTGGCCACCACCTTGTCTTCGGTGTAGCCGAGGATGCCCTTCAGCGGGCCTTCGCTCTGTGCCTTCACTTCGGCGCAGATCTCGGCGTAGGTGGCTTCCTTTTCCAGCTCGACGGTCAGGTCGACCACCGACACGTCCGAGGTCGGGACACGGAAGCTCATGCCGGTCAGCTTCTTGTTCAGTTCCGGAATGACCACGCCGACAGCCTTGGCCGCACCGGTGGACGACGGAATGATGTTTTCCAGGATGCCACGGCCACCGCGCCAGTCCTTGTTGGACGGGCCATCGACGGTCTTCTGGGTGGCAGTAGCCGCATGCACGGTGGTCATCAGGCCACGCTTGATGCCCCACTTGTCATTGATGACCTTGGCCAGCGGGGCCAGGCAGTTGGTGGTGCACGAAGCATTGGAGACGATCGCCTGGCCGGCGTAGGTCTTGTCGTTCACGCCGTAGACGAACATCGGCGTATCGTCCTTCGACGGGGCCGACATGATGACCTTCCTGGCGCCGGCATCGATGTGCTTCTGCGCGGTTTCCTTGGTCAGGAACAGGCCGGTGGACTCGATCACCACGTCCACGTCCACTTCGTTCCACTTCAGGTTGGCCGGGTCGCGTTCCTGGGTCAGGCGGATCTTCTTGCCGTTGACCAGCAGGTCGTTGCCCTGCACCGCCACGTCGGCCTTGAAACGACCGTGCACGGAGTCGTACTTGAGCATGTACGCCAGATAGTCCGGCTCCAGCAGATCGTTGATGGCCACGATTTCGATGTCGTCGCCGAAGTTCAGCACCGCCGAGCGCAGGACGTTACGCCCGATGCGACCGAAACCGTTGATACCAACCTTGATTGCCATGTTCTCAAGCTCCTGCGGCCGCGACGGGTGCGGCGGGATGGATAGGGCCCACAAGTCTAGCAAACCGGGGCTGGCCACCGCGGGCCAGCCCCGGCGGGCAGCGGGCCGGCAGACAGGATTTGATCCGGATCAAAGCGTTAGCGCGATGTGAGGCCGAAACTGGTCACATCCACCCAGCAACGAGATCACCCCCATGCGCAAGACCTCCCCCCTGATCGTGGCCAGCCTGGCCGCCGCCCTGTCGCTCGCCGCCGCCCCGGCCATGGCCCAGTCCAAGGGCGACTGGACCCTTTCCGCCGGCGTGCACCAGGTGGCGCCGAAGTCGAACAATGGCTGGCTGGCCAACCACACCCTGAAGGTCGACGTCGACAACGACGTCAAGCCGACCATCACCGGTGAGTACTTCATCGCCGACAACCTGGGCATCGAAGTGCTGGCCGCGCTGCCGTTCAAGCACGACATCAACATCAATGGCCTGGGCCGCGTGGGCAGCACCAAGCAGCTGCCGCCGGTGGTGACCGTGCAGTACCACTTCAACAGCAAGGGCAAGGTGTCGCCGTTCATCGGTGCGGGCGTGAACTACACGACCTTCTTCAGCGAAGACACCACCGGTGCGCTGAAGGACAGCCGCCTGAAGCTGCAGGATTCGTGGGGCCTGGCCGCGCATGCGGGCGTGGACTTCGCGATCGGCGAGAAGGGCGCGCTGCGCGTGGACATGCGCTGGATCGACATCGACAGCAAGGTGAAGTTGAACGGCGAGAAGATCGGCACGGTCAACATCGATCCGCTGGTCTATGGCGCTTCGTACGTCTTCAAGTTCTAAAGCGGTGTGTTGAGCGCGGGGGCTTCGCCCCCGCTCCCCCGCCGCACGCAAAACCCTCGCAGCATGTTGCCCCGGTGATTGCCGGGGCTTTTTTGTGCCTGGGACTGAAGCGGTTCCGGAGCTGGGGCAAGGCGGGGAGCGGAGCCGGGACACGCCGTAAACCCATTCCTCTGCGCTCCCACTTCGGAACAGGAACGCGCCGCTCTTCAATCCACCTACCCCGCTAGAATGTGCGCATGAAAGCCCTGCACTCCCTGTTCCTCGCCGCCGCCCTGGCGCCGGCCCTGCTGTCCGTCTCCGCCCCCGCACAGGCCTGGGGCGCGCAAGGCCACCGCCTTGTCGCCGAAGTCGCCGACGCCCGCCTCAACCCCACCGCCCGCGCCGAA
This sequence comes from Stenotrophomonas sp. YJH_SMC_16, assembly GCF_059367875.1. NCBI lineage: Bacteria > Pseudomonadati > Pseudomonadota > Gammaproteobacteria > Lysobacterales > Lysobacteraceae > Stenotrophomonas > Stenotrophomonas sp. YJH_SMC_16. The sequence continues at coordinate 153,801 of NZ_JCAFRH010000001.1, forward strand.
GTGGACCGCCTGCTGGCCACCGAACCGGACGCCACGCTGGCCAGCATCGCGCCGTGGGCCGACCAGCTGCGCGCCAAGGACCCGGGCCTGGGCCGCCGCTCGGCCGGCTGGCACTACGTCAACATCGCCGAAGACAACTGCCACTACGAAGCACCGAAGCACTGCAAAAACGGCAACTGCATCGTCGAGGCCCTGAAGGCACAGAGCGCCATCCTCGGCGATCGCAGCCTGACCGACGGCGAGCGCCTGCAGGCGCTGAAGTTCGTGGTGCATCTGGTCGGCGACATCCACCAGCCGATGCACGCCGGTTACGCCCACGACAAGGGCGGCAACGATTTCCAGCTGCAGTTCGGCAACCGCGGTACCAACCTGCACTCGCTGTGGGACAGTGGCATGCTCAACACCCGCAAGCTGGACGACGCCGGCTACCTGCCGGTGCTGCAGAGCCAGCGCGCACCGAAGCTCGCGCGCCAGTCCAACCCGCAGCGCGACCCGCAGACGTGGGCCGAAGCCAGCTGCCGCATCTCCATGCAAGCTGGCGTTTATCCGGCCACGCGTAAAATCGGTGACGAATACACCGAGCGCTACCGGCCGCTGGCCGAAGCGCAGCTGCGACTGGCCGGTGAGAACCTGGCGCAGTTGCTGAACCGCGTGCTCGGCACGCGCTGAGGAGAGTTCCGATGTCGGTCCAGGTGCAGTCGTTCTTCCACCGTGACAGCAACACCTTCAGCTACCTGGTCAGCGACGTGGCCAGCGGCGAGGCGGCGCTGATCGACCCGGTCCTGGACTACGACCCGGATACCGACGCCAGCAGTGAAGCGCCGTTGCATGCCGCGTTGCAGGCCATCGAACAACAGGGCCTGCAGCTGCGCTGGCTGCTGGAAACCCATGCCCACGCCGACCATGTGTCGGCCGGGCGCCGGCTCAAGCAACGGTTCCCGCAGGCCACGCTGGCCATCGGTGAAGGCATCCGCGCGGTGCAGGCCACGTTCGCACCGCGCTATGGCCTGCAGCTTCCCGCGGCCGATGAGATCTTCGACCACCTGTTCAGCGATGGCGAGACCTTTGCTTTGGGTGAACTGCGCTGCCAGGTGATCGCCGTGCCCGGCCACACCAGCGACAGCATCGCCTATCTGATCGACAATGCGCTGTTCACCGGCGACTCGCTGTTCATGCCCGACGGCGGCACTGCCCGCTGCGACTTCCCGGGCGGCGATGCCGCGCAGTTGTACCGCTCGATCCAGCGCCTGCTGGCCCTGCCCGATGCGACGCGCGTGTTTGTCTGCCACGACTACGGCCCCGGTGGCCGCGGGTTCGCCAACGAAACCACCATCGGCCAACAGCGCGCGCACAACATCCACGTGCACGACGGCGTGGCCGAGGCAGAGTTCGTCAGCGTGCGCCAGGCCCGCGATGCGACGCTGGAAGAACCGAAGCTGATGCAGCCCGCAGTGAAGGCCAACATCCAGGGCGGGGCCTGATCCACGCCGCTGCGCCCGCCGGGCATGGCCCGGCGCTACCCCGGTCATCGCGAGCGATCATTTTCCCTGCGTGCGCACCACGTGCTGGCCCTTCACGATCTCGAAGGTAAAGGCATATTGCAGGGTGACGGCCACCGGCTCGACACGCTCGGCGCCCCGGCAGTCACCGCGATTGGCAGGCACCTTGCCGGCCGCGAAGTGGCAGACCGCTGCGGACGAGTACTTCCACATCGCCACGGCTTCCTGCGCTGCCTGCAGCAGGGGCGCATTCTCGCCCGCAGCACCTGCCACGCACTCCGGGCGATCGGTCAATGGCAGGCTGCGCTCGACGTCGCCGTTGGCATCAACCACCACCTGCAGGCAGATGGTGGTCGGCGCCAGTTCCGCGCGCGGGTCGCGATCACCGACCTCCGGGTCCGGTGCCGCGTACAGTTGCGGCATCCGGTAGCCCTCGGTCGCACCCAGCGAATACACCTGCAGCTGCCCACTGCCGCCGCCCGTCTGCGGCTGCAGGCGCTGGTGACCGACATTCTCGCTGCGGGTATCGACGGTGGTCAGGCGATCCTGGGTTGCACACCCCACCAGCAGCGCCGCCATCATCAACAGCGGCGCGGACTTCACTTCGCGTCCTCGGTGTCATCCATGGCGTAGGTGATCGGAATGCGTACGGCACCGGCCACCGGCTTGCCGTTCTTCACCGCGGGACGATAGGTCCAGCTGCGCGCGGCGGCGACGGAGACGGCGTCGAACACACCCGGGTTGGTCGCACTGAGCACCTGCACATCGGTCAGATGGCCCTGGGCATCCACCTCGATGCGCAGATTGACCACGCCTACCTGGCGTTGCTCGAAGGCGGACTTCGGATAGGACGGCGGCGGCATCTTGTCCACCTGGATCGGCCGGTCCAACCCCGCATTGGCCGCATCGTCCTGCGCATGTTCGAACGGCTCGACACCGATCCGGGTGCCACCGGCCGCACCGCCCTGGCTGGCCCATGCCACCGCCCCCATGCCCACACACAACCCGACCACCAGCACCTGCCCGGACACCCACGGCAATGCCTTCCGCTTGGACTGCTTCAACATGGCGATACGCTCCTTCAACACGGGTTGGCTGCGCCAATGGCAGACCGCGGGCGCAACCGGGTGGACCAGCTGCGCCTTCAGCAGCGTGCTGGCATAGAGGCCGCGCAGCGCAGGCTGCGGACCGATGGTGCGGGCATCGCAGGCCAATTCCTGATCGCGCAGGAAGCGGCGTGCCGCCCATGGCAGCAGCGGGTGGAACCAGAACACCGCGCGCGCCAGCAGCAGCGCGCCGTTGGCCCAGTGATCGCCATGGCGGCGATGGCTGCGCTCGTGCTGCAGGATCAGCCCCTGTTCCTGTGCGCTGAACTGCTGGTCGAATGCCGGACCGACCACGATGCGCGGCCGCCACAGGCCCACCAGGGCCGGCAGGCCGGGGTCGCCGCTGGCCTGCCAGCTGCCATCGGCGCGCGGCTTCAGTGGGCCCATCCGCCGTTCAAAACGACGCTGTGCGCGCAGGTCGCGCAGCAGGCACAGGCCCGTGCCCAATGCCCACAGCACCAGCAACAGCCCGGCCCATGGCAACGACGGCCCGTTCAGGGCATCGATGGCACCGGGCATCACTTTCAGCGGCAGCGTGGGCACCTGCTGCAACAACGCAACCTGCGGCAACGGCAGCATCAGTGCCACCAGCAGCATCGGCAGCAGCCACCAACTGCGGTAGGCCAGCCCCGCGCCGCCCATCCGCACCAGCAGCGGTCGCATTACTGCCAGCAGGACCGCGCCCACCGCCAGCCACAGGCTGGCCTGCCACAATCCGTCGAGCAGCTCAGTCATGGTCCAGCTCCTGGATCAGCTTCTTCAGTTCGGCGATGTCCTGCGCGCTCAACTGGCCGCGCTCGCTGAAGTGCGCGACCAGCGGCGCCACGCGCCCCTCGAAGACACGCCCGATGAAGTCCTGGCTCTGCGCCTCCACCCATGCCTGGCGCTGCAGCAGCGGCCGGTACAGGTAGCGCCGGCCATCGCGCTCGGCAGCGATCGCGCCCTTGGTCAGCAGGCGGTTGAGCAGGGTCTTGATGGTCGGCTCGGCCCAGTCGCGGTGGGCCAGCGCGGCCACCACTTCGTCGGCGCTACGCGGTGCCTGCTGCCACAGCACCTCCATCACAACGGCTTCGGCTTCGCTGATCGGGGTCATGGTTTACATCCGTAATCGACAGCCCGATTACGCGCGTAATCGAATCATCTGTCAAGCCCCTCGACTCCGGGTTCATCCCGGCTGCGCCAGCATCGATTCCTCCCGCCCCAGGCCCCGGATGAAAGCGCTGTCCAAGAAGGATTTCCCGGTCGAGCAGGCGCGCCGCTTCCTCGAACCCGGCCCAATCGTGCTGGTCAGTACCGCGTGGCAGGGCCAGCGCAACCTGATGACGATGGGCTGGCACATGGTGATGGGCTTTTCGCCGTCGTTGGTCGCCACCTACCTGTGGAATGAAAACCACAGCCATGCACTGGCCGTCAGTAGTGGCGAGTGCGTGATCAACGTACCCGGCGTGGAGCTGCTCGATACCGTGGTCGACATCGGCAACTGCAGCGGCCGCGAGGTCGACAAGTTCGCGCGTTTCGGGCTGGATGCAGTACCTGCGCGCGAGGTTGGCGCGCCGCTGGTCGGACAATGCCATTCGTGCTTCGAATGCCGTCTTTACGACGACAGCCAGGCGCAATCGAGCAACCTGTTCATCTGGGAAATCGTGCGCGCCCACGTCGCGCCCCGGCCGAAGCTGCCGCGCACGGTGCATTACCGCGGCGATGGGCAGTTCATGGTGTCCGGCGCGGAAGTCTCGCGTCGACGGCGGTTCAAGCCCGACATGCTGTAATGCCAGCACTCCCCCACACGCAGGACCGCCCCGCATGACCGAACACGTCACCGACCTGGACGCCGCCGTCGACTGGTTGTTTGCGCGCGTGGACGGGCCGTTGCGGATCGGAGCACCGCTGGCGCTGGGCAAGCCGCACCGGCTGCTCAATGCCCTCTACGCACGCGTCGAGCACGACCCTTCGCGGCCGCTGCAGCTGTATACCGCGCTGTCGCTGAACCCGCCGAAGGCCCGCGGAAACGGCCTGGAAGCGCGCTTCATGGCACCGTTCGCGCAGCGCCATTTCGGCGACGATTTCCCGCGCCTGGCCTATGCCGATGCGATCGCGCGCGACGCGTTGCCGGCACATGTGCAGGTGGAAGAGTTCTACATGCAGTCCGGCGCCCTGCTCGGTTCGCGGCAGGCGCAGTCCAGCTACACCAGCCTGAACTACACCCACGCCGCCGATGCGGTCGCCCAGCGCGCGCCGCAGGTGATCGTGCAGAAGGTGGCGATGCGGCCGGATGACCGCCGGCTGTCGTTGTCGTGCAACAACGACATCACCCAGGACACCCTGGATGCGATGACCGCGCGCGGCCTGCCGCGCCCATTGATGATCGCCGAGATCGATCCGCAGCTGCCCTATCTGGGCGGCTCGGCGACGGTCGATGTGTCGTTCTTCGATCTGGTGATCACCCCGCCGCCGCCGTACCCGGCGCTGTTCGGGCTGCCGCGGCAGCCGGTCGGCGATGCCGACTACGCCATCGGCCTGTATGCCAGCACGCTGGTGCGCGACGGCGGCACCCTGCAGATCGGCATCGGCACGCTGGCCGACGCGCTCAGCCATGCACTGGTGCTGCGCCACACCGACAACGCGCGCTACCGCCGCGTGCTGCATGCGCTGGATCCGCAGCTGGCCAGCCACCCGCTGGTGCAGGAGATCGGCGGGCTGGATCCGTTCGAAGTGGGCCTGTACGGCTGCAGCGAGATGCTCAACGAGGGCTTCCGCCGGCTGGTGCAGACCGGGGTGATCAAGCGCAAGGTGCACGACGACCTGGCGCTGATGCAGCGCATCGAAAATGGCAGCACGCTGTCCATCGACCACGCCACCCTGGCCGCCGAGGGCGAGTACCTGCACGGCGCGTTCTACCTGGGCTCGCCGGAGTTCTACGAGTGGTTGCGCACGCTGCCGGAAGATGAGTGTCGTGCGATCGGCATGCGCCGCATCAGCGAGATCAACCAGCTGTACGGTAGCAACGAAACGCTGGAACGCCTGCAGCGCCGGCACGCGCGCTTCTTCAATTCCTGCATGATGGCCACCGCGCTGGGTGCAGCGGTGTCGGACGCGCTGGACGATGGACGCGTGGTGTCCGGCGTGGGCGGCCAGTACAACTTCGTGGCGATGGCACATGCCCTGCCGGAAGCGCGCAGCGTGCTGATGTTCCGCGCCGCGCGCGATGACAAGGGCCGGCGTGAATCCAACGTGCGCTGGAACTACGGCCACACCACCATCCCGCGCCACCTGCGCGACATCTACCTGAACGAGTACGGCATCGCCGACCTGCGTGGTCTGACCGACGAGGACTGCGTGCATGCGATGACCGCGATCACCGAAGCCCCGTTCCAGGGCGATCTGCTGCAGCAGGCACATGCCGCGTGCAAGCTGCTGGCGACCGCGCAACCGGACCCGGCGCGTCTGCAGCGCAATACGCCGCAGGCATTGGCGGCAGCGCTGGCACCGTTCCGCGCCGATGGCAGCCTGCCGGACTATCCGCTGGGCAGCGACTTCAACGAGATCGAGCAGGTGCTGGTGAAAGCGCTGGGTTGGCTGAAGGCCAACACGCAGACCCGCGGCGACAAGCTGCGTACCGTCTGGGCAGCGTTGCGGCAACCGGCCGGCGACGGCGATGCGGTGTACCTGCAGCGCATGGGTCTACAGGCCCCGACGGATTTCGCAGAGCGCCTGGACGCGCGACTGCTGCGCCTGGCGCTGGCACGCACTGCCTGAGAAAGGGGGACGGAGGGGATCAAGTCGTTCATGCACAGACGACTTGATCCCCTCCGTCCCCTTCTTTATTCATGCATGGCGCGGATCTACTGTCCGATCCTCACTGCATCCTCAAGATACAGGCGGGCAATGGGCGGATGCTCTCGATGCTCGACCTGCCACAGGTCATAGGCCGCCTGCATCGCCAGCCACATACGAGCACTGCCGAGGCCCGCAAGTTCAAGACGGTACGCGAGTTCAGCAGAGATGCCGGCGTGCCCGTTGATGATGGTCGACAGCTGTCCACGGGAATAACCAAGGTGCTGCGCCAGCGCACTGATGGACATGCTGATCGCCGGCAGGATGTCTTCGCGCAGCGATTCTCCTGGATGCGGCGGATCATGCAACGGCATCGAGCAGACTCCTAGTGGTAATCAAGGTAATCGACCAGTTCGACGTCGAGCCCACGAAAGCGGAACACCAATCGCCAACTCGCCGAGACATTCACAGCCCAGTAGCCGCTATAGCTTCCGTGCAGGGGATGCAGGCGATTTCCGGGCAGCCCCATGTCTCCAGGCAGCCGGGCTTGATCCAACTGCAGAAGCAAACGCCGCAACCGAGCCACATGATCGGCACGGACTCCGGAAATGTCGCCCCGCTCATAGAGCGCCTTCAGGCCCTTATGCCTGAAGCTGACGATCATGCAGCACCAGTGTAAGGCCACACCTTACACTCCGCAAATCCAGTATAGGTTTCTGCGCCGCGCTTGTTGACCATTTTTACTATTGAGGTTGTCTCGGCAGACTCTCCTTTTCGCAAGGAACGCAGGCCAGATGAAGAGGCCAACGCGACAGCGGCGCCGTCGGGCGGAACACGCCGTCCCCTTTTCTCGTCCACGCATGGCGTGGATCTACCCAGGAAAACGAGAAAGGCCGGCGTGCGCCGGCCTTTCCTTCATCACGCTGCGATGCTGCTTACAGCGCCTTGGCAGCTTCCACCACGTGGGCGGTGGTGATGCCGAAGTGCTTGTACAGCTGGTCGGCCGGGGCCGAGGCACCGAAGGTGTCGATACCGATCACGGCACCGTCCAGGCCGACGAACTGGCGCCAGAAACCGGTGACGCCAGCTTCCACGGCCACGCGCTTGCGCACGGCGTTCGGCAGCACCGATTCACGGTAGGCCGCATCCTGGCGCAGGAACACGTCCGTGGACGGCATCGAGACCACGCGGGTCTTGAGGCCGGCCGCGTCCAGCTGGGCCTTGGCTTCGGTGGCCAGCGAGACTTCCGAACCGGTGGCGATCAGGATCACGTCCGGGGTACCGGCGGCATCGGCCAGCACGTAGCCACCGCGCTCGATCTGGGCGATCTGCTCGGCGTTGCGCGGCTGGTGCGGCAGGTTCTGGCGGCTGAACACCAGGCAGCTCGGGCCGTCCTGGCGGGTGATCGCGGCCTTCCAGCTCACTGCCGACTCGACCGCATCGCACGGGCGCCACACGTCGTTGTTCGGGATGTAGCGCAGCGAGGCCAGGTGCTCCACCGGCTGGTGGGTCGGGCCGTCTTCGCCCAGGCCGATCGAATCGTGGGTGTAGACGTGGATGGCGTGGGCCGGGATCAGCGCGCTCATGCGCACGCCGTTGCGGGCGTAGTCGCTGAACACCAGGAAGGTGGCGTCGAACGGAATGAAGCCACCGTGCAGGGCCAGGCCATTGGCAATGGCGGTCATGCCGAACTCGCGCACGCCGTAGTACACGTAGTTGGCGTTGGCGTCGTCGCTGGCGACCGACTTGCTGCCCTTCCACAGGGTCAGGTTGGAGTGCGCCAGGTCGGCCGAGCCGCCGACGATTTCCGGCAACAGCGGGGCATAGGCTTCAATGGCCAGCTGCGAGGCCTTGCGCGAGGCAATCGTCGGGCCTTCAGCCGCCACCTGGGCAATGTAGGCATCGGCCTTGGCAACGAAGTCGGCCGGCAGTTCGCCGTGCGAACGACGGGTCAGTTCGGCGGCCTCGCCCGGGTACTGGCTGGCGTACTTGTCGAACAGCTGTTCCCACTCGGCCTGGCGCAGGGTGCCGGCGCCATTGGCGCGCCAGCCGTCGTAGATCGCCTGCGGGATCTCGAACGGACCGTATTCCCAGCCCAGCTGCTTGCGGGTGGCTTCCAGTTCGTCCTTGCCCAGCGGTGCGCCGTGGCTGGATTCCTTGCCCGCCTTGTTCGGCGAACCAAAACCAATGGTGGTGCGGCAGCAGATCAGGGTCGGCTTGTCGCTCTGCGACAGCGCGGCCTCGATGCCGGCCTTGATGCTTTCCGGGTCGTGGCCATCGACGTCACGGACCACGTTCCAGCCATAGGCTTCGAAACGCTCCGGGGTGTTGTCGGTGAACCAGCCCTCGACGTTGCCGTCGATGGAGATGTGGTTGTTGTCCCAGAAGCAGACCAGCTTGTGCAGGCCCCAGGTACCGGCCAGCGACGCCGCTTCATGCGACACGCCTTCCATCAGGCAGCCATCGCCCATGAACACCCAGGTGCGGTGGTCGACCACTTCCAGCTCCGGGCGGTTGAAGCGCTGTGCCAGCAGCTTCTCGGCCAGGGCGAAGCCCACGGCGTTGGCGAAACCCTGGCCCAGCGGGCCGGTGGTGGTTTCCACGCCCGGGGTCTCATGGCGTTCCGGGTGGCCGGCGGTGTGGCTCCCCAGCTGGCGGAACAGCTTCAGCTGCTCGATCGGCAGGTCGTAACCGCTCAGGTGCAGCAGCGCGTACTGCAGCATCGAACCGTGGCCGTTGGACAGCACGAAACGGTCGCGGTTGAACCAGTGCGGATTGCTCGGATTATGGCGGAGGTAGTCGTTCCAGAGGACTTCGGCGATGTCGGCCATGCCCATGGGCATGCCGGGGTGGCCGGACTTTGCGGTTTCAACCGCATCGGCGGCAAGGAAGCGGATGGCGTTGGCCAACTGGCGACGGGTAGGCTGCGTCATGGTTCTGTCGGAATCGGGAGGCGGCCGCGGACGTGCGGGCGGCCTATTGTCCCATAGTCGCCGGGCGGGGGGTCGGTTCACCTTGTCCGGTCGTGCCGGCCGCTGGCCGGCAGCGTCGTGATCTCTGCCGGATTCCGCATGTGAAAAGGGGCCGGATCCCTTTCCTTGCGGAAAGGGATCCGCCCCCGATCAGGTCACCGGCAGTGGCTCCGGACTCAGTCCTGCTGCGGGCCCAGCACCGGGCCATCGTGGGACTCGCCCTTGGCCACCAGGGTGGTCAGGGCCAGGTCGCCGGTCACGTTCAGGGCGGTACGGCACATGTCCAGGAAGTGATTCACGCCCAGGATCAGGCCGATGCCCAGCGGGTTCACGCCCACCATCGCACAGATCATCGCCACCACCGGCAGCGAGCCCGACGGCACGCCGGCCGTGCCGATGCCACCGAGGATGCAGACCGCCATCACCATGATCTGCTGGCCGATGCTCAGGTCCACGCCAAAGAACTGGGCCAGGAAGATCACCGTCACGCCCTCAAACAGCGCAGTGCCGTTCTGGTTGGCGGTGGCGCCCACGGTCAGCACGAAGCGCGACACGCGCTGCGGCAGGCCCATCTGGTCGGCCACGCGCAGCGCGGTCGGCAGGGTGGCGTTGCTGGAGGCGGTGGAGAACGCCATCACCGTCGCTTCCTGGGTATCGCGGAAGAACGACAGCGGCGAACGGCCAGACAGCCACACGGCGGTACCGTAGGTCACGATCATGTGCAGGCCCAGCGCCAGCACCACCACGCCCACGTAGGCGCCCAGGCGGATGATCAGTTCGAAGCCGAACAGCGCGGCCAAGTTGAACATGAAGCAGGCCACCGCATACGGGGCCAGGCGGATGACCAGGTTGATCAGGGTCATCGAGATTTCGAACACGCCTTCGATGGCGCGACGCAGCGGGGCGACCTTCTCGTTGTCGGTCAGCACCATGCCGATGCCGAACATCAGCGCGAAGAACATCAGCGACAGGATCGCGCCGTTGTCAGACGCCGCCTGCAGCACGTTGCTCGGCACGATCGACAGCAGCATGTCCATGCCCTTCGGCGTGCCATGGATGCCAGCAACGATTTCCTTGCTGCGCTCGGCGTTCTCCGACAGCATCATCGCGGCGACCTGCGGATCGACGCCCGCGCCCGGCTTGAGCAGGTTGACCAGCACCAGGCCGATGCCCACGGCAATGCCGGACAGCAGCACGGTATACGCCAGGGTCTTCCAGCCGATGCGGCCGAGGGCGCGGATGTCGCCCATCTCCGACACGCCCATGATCAGCGCCGAGAAGATCAGCGGCACGATCAGCATGAAGATCAGGTTGAGGAACAGGCCCGACGCCGGGGTGGTGATGTAGTCCATTACCCACTTGGCACCGGCCTGCAGACCATCGACGCTGCCACCCAGGGCGTGCACGATCAGTCCCAGGATCAGGCCGATCGCAAAGCCGATGCCCATCTTCCAATGCAGGGGCAACTTCTTCTTGTCGGCAGCAGCTGCTGTCATGCGCGGGTTTCCTCGAAAAATGAATGCACTCTAACAAAGCGCGCAAGCGGCGCCGGTTCAGGTTCGCCGCGGCGGATACAGCGGCGCCAGGCCAGTGTCAGCGGTGATCGCCGCCGCCGACCAGTGCGGTCCGTCACGGAAGACCCCGCGCAGGCGCGTGCGCAGCGGCGCCAGATCACCCTGCCCGCCCCAGCGGGCCTGTTGCAGGTCCTGCAGCACCTGGCGCTGGGCCGGGTCATCCAACCGCGCGATGACCTGCTCGATGCGTTCAACGCCGGCCATCGCGCACAGCTGAGCTGCTACCTGATCGAAGCCTTCACCATCCAGCGCGCGGCGCAGTTCGGCCAGGCCGGCACGTCCAGTCGCCACAGCCGGCACAGCCCCCCTGCCCGCCTCAGGCGACGCCACGCGCGGGCGACGGCCACGCTGCCAGCCCCACAACAGGGTCAGCAGCCACAGCAGCGCCAGGCCGATGGCGGCGCCCATCCATGGCCACGGACGCTCGGCCAGGCCGCTGGCGCGCGGATCGGTGGCCGCGATACGACTGTCCTGGCCATCGCCCCCCGGCAGCGCAGCATCGGTGTCGATCGGCGGCAGCGGCGCAGGTGAAGCACTGCCACCGCCATTACCGGCTGCGACGGCGAGTGTCAGGTCCGGCAGCTTCGCTTCCTGTGGCTTGCCCGCACGAACATCCCACCACGGCAGGCGCGGCCCCGGCACCACCAGCGAACCCGGCTGGCGCGGCACGATCGAATAACGGCGGGTGATCTTCAGGCGCGGCGTGCTGCCGTTGAAGGTCTCTTCGTACTGCGCCGGTTCGGCGAACACCTGTGCGGCGCTGCCGACGTCGGGCACCGGCAGGTCGGTGAACTGCGCGCGGGTGGCACCGTCGGCAATCGCCTCGACCACCACGTTGGCCGCCTCACCGGTACGTGCGCTGGTCGGTGCACTGGTGTAGCGCAGCTGCAGGCCCTGCAGCGGCAGCCACGGCTGCGGCGCCTGTGCCGGCTGTGCCTGTACCTGCAACGTGCGGTCGGCGCCGGTGGCATTCATCCGCCCGTCGCCGCCGCCAAAGAAGTCGTCGAAGAAGCCACCGGCACTGCGCCCACTGAAACGCGCACCGGCCAGCCGAAGTGCACCGCTGCGCTCAGGAATCAGCAGGAAGCGCCGCTCGACCACGTTGTAGCGGCGGCCATTGACCTGCCGCACATCGGTGCGGTCATCGCCCACCCGCTGCAACGACGCACCGGCCGGGGTATCCAGCACCAGTTCGCCGGAGGCCAGCTGCGAAGCGAAATACAACCGCACCACCACGCCTACGCTCTGCTGCACATACGGCGTCTCGTCATCGACGACGGTTTCGATGAAGGCCACCGCGTTGCTGTCGGGGCCGGCCACGGCAGCGGCATCCACCTGCAGGGTCAACGGCGCAGTACGTACGCTGCCCACCTGCAGGCCCGGCACCACCAGTGCACCGCTACGCCGCGGCGTGAGTGCCACGCCATACAGATTGCGCTGCTGCATGCTGCCATTGCTCCACTCCACCTGACGGCTGCTGGTCTGGCCGCTGAGATCGAAGTCGGTACGCAACGGCGTGAAGTCTGGCGCGCCCTGATCGCTCTCGACATTGAGGGTGACCGTGTCGCCCATCGCGATGCGGTCGCGGTCCAGCCACGCGCGCGGCTGCGCCCACGCCAGCAGCGGCAGCCACAGCAGTAGTGCCGCCAACACCTGCAGCGGCCAGCGCCCGTGCATGTTCGTCGCCCGCGTCATCGCCCTTCCCTCTTCCTGCGTTCGTTTTCCAGCTGGAACTTGGCCCGCAGCAATGCGCCCGGATCATCCGGTACGCGCCGCATCCACGCCTCCACCGCCTGTTGCTCCTCGCGTTGGCGCGGGGTGGTGCCGTCGCTGCCTGGCACGGGCTTGCCATCCTGTTCGCCCTTGCCCTCACGTGCCTGCTGCATTGCCTGCTGCATGCGCTGGCGCTGCTGCTCATCCGCCTGGGCCTGTGCCTTGGCATCCTCCACCTGTGGTGGCGCCTGCTGTCCATCGCGCCCGCGCTCGCCGGGCTGCGGGCTCGACGGGTTCTTGTCGTCACCGGGCTTGGGCTGCCCCTGCTGGCCCGGTTGCGGCTGGCCCTGGCCGGGATTCTGCTGGCCCTGCTGCGGCTGCTGGCCCTGCGGATTCTGCTGCCCCTGGCCGTTCTGCGGTGGCTTCTGCTGCCCGTTCTGCGGTGGCTTCTGCTGATCCTGGCCTTTGCCACCCGACTGCTTGCGCTTGCGCGCGGCATCGACCACGGCGCGGTTGGCGACCGCGTCGGCCATGCCGGGATGCAGTGCCAGCGCGCGGTCGTAGGCGGCAATGGCTTCGTCGTAGTTGCCTTGGCGGGCCAGTGCATTGGCCAGGTTGTACCAGCCCGCATCGCTGTCGATGCCCTCGAACTGCTTGCGGGCACTGGCGAAATCGCCATTGCGGTACGCCTGCGCACCTTCGGCCAGACGCTGGTGCTGCACCTGGTCGGCGCGCTTCCACAGTGTGCCCTGCACCGGCGGTGAAGCCGGCACGGCGGGTGCCTGCGCCTGCACATCACTCATCCACGGCAGCAGGCCCACCGCCAGCACCGCCGCCAGCAGCGCGCGGCGGCGGAAGGCCAGCAGCGCCAGCAGCATCACCGGTGGCAGCAGCCAGAACCCTTCATCACGCCATTGCTTGCCCTCGCCGGGCCGCTGCGCCGCAGTACCTTCGCGTGCATCCAGTACACCCAGTGCGCGCAGATCACTGTCATCGGCGGCGATGCGTGCATAACGGCCACCACCGGCGGTAGCCACCGCACGCAGGCTGCCTTCATCCAGCGCAGCCTGGCGGATCTGCCCACTGCCATCCCGGTACGCCGCACCGGCAGCTGTGCCCAGGCCCAGTACCGACACCTGCAGGCCGAGGCTGCGCGCCTGCGCGGCGGCCAGTGCCGCTTCATCATCCGCCTGATCGCTCACCAGCAGGATCTGCCCCCGCAATGCCCCGATCTGGCGCATCAACCGCGTCGCCCAGTCGATACCGCGGTCGGCACGGTGGCCGTCGCGTGGCATCACATCCGGCGACAACGCGTCCAGATACAGCGCAACGTTGCTGCCGTCGTCGGTCAGCGGCGCCACGGTGTAGGCATCCTCGGCGTAGACCACCAGGCCCACCTGTCCGCCCTGGCGGGCACGCAGCAGCTCACCCACTTTCGCCCGGGCCTGCAGCAGGCGCGACGGCGGCAGGTCGGTGGCATTGATCCGGCTGGACAGATCCAGCACGACCAGCAGCGGTGCGCTGGCCTGGAACATCGGCTGTGCCTGCTGGCGCCAGCTCGGCCCGGCCATGGCCAGCGAGGCCAGCGTCCAGCCCAGCAGCACGGCCCAGGGCAGGCGTGCACGGCGGCGCGTGCCCGCAGCCAGCAGATGCGGCAACAGGTGGGCATCGACTGCTGTTCGCCACACATCGCTGCGCCGCTGCCGGTACAACGCCAGCGCGAGGATCAGCGGCAATGCCAGCAAGGCCCACAGCCATTCCGGGCGCAGGAAGTGCAGCGCATTCCAGTCGGGAAGATGGGATGCCAACGCGATCATCGGCGGCGCTCCGGCCACACCCATGCCAACGCACCCAGCAACAACGCCAGGCCCAACGGCCAGGCATAGCGCTCCTCGCGCGGTCGCAGGCTTGGCCCCTTCGCCGCGATCGGCTCCAGCCGGTCCAGTTCGGCGTAGATGCCGGCCAGCTGCGCGGTATCGCGGGCGCGGAAGAACTGGCCACCGGTCATGCTGGCAATCTTTTTCAACGTGGCCTCGTCGACCGGATCCTGGTCGGCGGAAATGGGAATGCCGAACAGGCGCATGCTGCCATCGCCACCAAACGCGACGGTGTGGATGCGTACACCTTCGGCGCGGGCCACTTCCGCCGCACGCAGCGGCTCCAGCACCCCGGCGTTGCTGACGCCGTCGGTCAGCAGGATCAGCACGCGCTGCCCCTCCGGTTGGCTGCGCAGGCGTTTCACTGCCAGGCCGATGGCATCACCGATGGCCGTCTCGCGCCCGGCCAGGCCGACCACGCTGTCGCGCAGCTGGTCGCGCACGCTGGCCAGATCGGCAGTAAGCGGCGTAAGCGTGTAGGCGCGGTCGCCGAAGATCAGCAGGCCGATGCGATCACCGGCACGACGATCAAGGAAATCGGCGAGCACGGCCTTGGCCGCGGTCAGGCGATCCACCGCCTGCCCGCCCAGCACCATGTCGCCCTCGCCCATGCTGCCGGACACGTCCATCGCCAGCATCATCTGCCGGCCCTGCTGCGGCGGGGTGATGGCCTCGCCCAACTGCTGCGGGCGCGTGAGTGCGATGCACAGCGCGCACCAGCCCAGCCACAACAGCAGCGTGCGCAGCCACGACACATCGACGCGGCCGCCACCGGCCAGCGCTTCCAGTTCCGTCGCTGCATAGGGCACGCGCAGCGCAGCGCCGGGGTCGGCACGACGCTTCCACCAGCGCATCAGCAACGGCAACGGCAACGCCAGCAGGGCCAGCGGCCACGCCAGCTGCAGGTCCGGCCATGGCCAGTAACTTGCCAGCAGGTTCATCGGCGGCGCTCCAGCAGCATGGCCAGGTAGCGCTCGCGCGCCCAGCTGCGCAGCGCCGCCACATCGTTGGCGTCCACCCGCGGGCGATAGGCACCTTCGGCCAGCAGACTGCGACGTGCCGCGGGCAGCGTGCCTTCCGGATCCACGCGCCGCCACCAGGCGTCATCGCGCAGGGATTCACTGCCGGGCTGTGCCTGGCGTGCAGCGCGACGCAGCAGCCCTGCGATCGCCGCCAGTTCGGCAGCCGCATCGGCGGTGGTTGCCAGCTCCTGATCAAACAGCTGCAACCAGCGCTGGCAGCGTCGGCGGCGCTGCCACCACAGGAAGGCCATCGCCACCAGCAACAGCAGCACCACGCCGCCGATCATCAGATAGCCCGGTGCCGGTGGCCACCACGATGGGGCCGGCGGCAGCTGCACATCGCGCAGCGGCAGGTTCGCGCTCATGCCGGCACCTCGGTGGGGGATGGTGCCAGCCAGGCATCGCTGGGCGCATCGGTGGACAGCACCTGCACATCGACGCGACGCGCTCCCAGCTGGCGCCGCAGTTCCTGCAGCGGTTCGACGAAGTGGGCCTGCCAATGAGCCTGCACCTCGCTGCGCCGCAGGTCGAGGCCGATGCGCTGGTGCAGGGTCTGGAACTGCAGCGCGGCCGACGGAGGCTGCAGTTCCAATGGATCGACCAGCAGCACCAGGCTGAGGTCATGGTGCTGGGCCAGCGCACTCCAGCGCGCAGGCGGAATACGGATGGCCTGCTGCGGATCGGCCAGCACCAGCACACGTGCACCCGGGCGCAGGACGCGACCGGCATGGTCCAGCGCGCGTTCCAGGCCAAGGTCATCGGCCGGGGGCTGCGCATACCAGCGGGTGAGCGCATCCAGCACGCGCAGCACGCCGCGCGGGCCTCCTGCCGGTGCGATCGGTGGTTCACGGTCGCTGCCACGCAGGGCACCGATGCGATCGCCACGACGTTGCGCCGACCACGCGGCGACGGCGCCTGCACGTGCGGCCTGCACCGATTTGAAGCGCACGCGGGTGCCGAAGTACAGGGCCGGCGAGGTATCGGCCACGATCAGGCTGACCCGCTCGCGTTCGGCCTGGAACAGTTTGGTATGGGCACGACCGGTCCGTGCGGTCACCCGCCAGTCGATATGCCGCGCATCATCACCGGCCACGTACTCGCGTGACTCGGCATATTCCATGCCACGCCCACGCAGCGGTGACGGCGCCTGCCCGGCGTTGCCGGCACGGCCACGGCGTGGCGGCGGCGGACGCTGTGCAAGGCGGCGCAAGGCCACCAGTTCGGACAGCTGCGGGCGCAGCCCGTCACCGTCGCTGACGGAAGAGGCGTGGTGCAGGGATGGATCGGTCATGCGCAGGCTCAGGGTGCCGGCACCCGGGCCAGCAGCTCCTGCACCAGGCGTTCGCCATCCCAGCCTTCGGCAGTAGCTTCGTAGCTGGGCAGCACGCGATGGCGCAGCACGTCGGCGGCAACCGCACGCACATCATCAGGGGTGACAAAATCGCGGCCGGCCAGCCAGGCGCGCGCACGCGCGCAGCGTTCCAGTGCGATGGAACCGCGCGGGCTGGCGCCCCAGGCAATGCGGCGGCCAAGGCCAGCGTCATAGCGCGCCGGATCACGCGAAGCCAGCACCAGCTCGATCAGGTAGCGTTCCAGCGCCGGCGCCATGTGCAGGTCCAGCACTTCGCGGCGGGCATCGAACACATCCTGCATCGGCAGCTTTTCCGGCGCCGGTGCGGCTTCGCCCAACGCGCCGCGGGCACGCTCGCGGGCCAGGCGCAGGATCTCCGATTCGGCGGCCTGGTCCGGGTAGCCGATGCGCACATGCATCAGGAAGCGGTCCAGCTGTGCTTCCGGCAGCGGGAAGGTACCTTCCTGTTCGATCGGGTTCTGCGTGGCCATCACCAGGAACAGCGGCGGCAGCGCGTAGGTGTGGCGGCCAACGGTAACCTGGCGCTCGCCCATCGCTTCCAGCAATGCGGACTGCACCTTGGCTGGCGCGCGGTTGATTTCATCGGCCAGCAGGATCGGGTGGAAGATCGGTCCGGGTACGAATTCGAAGCGGCCTTCCTGCGGGCGCCAGATCTCGGTGCCGGTCAGGTCGGCCGGCAGCAGGTCCGGGGTGAACTGCACGCGGGCGAAGTCAGCCTCCAGGCGCGAGGCCAGCGCACGGATCGCCGTGGTCTTGGCCAGGCCCGGAGCGCCCTCCACCAGCAGGTGGCCATCGGCCAGCAGCGCGATCAGCAGGCGTTCGACCAGTGCCGCCTGGCCGACGATCTCGGCCGACAGGGCATCGCGCAGCTGGGTGAAGGCGCCATGCAGGCGGGAGGTGGCCGGCGCGGGCGGCGGCGAGACGGTTTCGGGCATCGGCGGTGGCAGGTTCATGGGGGCCTTTGACCGGCGCGGGACGGCACGGGTTCCCGACATCATCGCAGGGTGCCTTGCGATTGGCATCAAGAACGGCTGAACGGCCCATCCACGCATGGCGTGGATCTCCGGGTGGAAACGAAGAAGGGCCGCGCATGGCGGCCCTTCTTCGTTTCGCGGGTGGCGCGGGCTTAGTTCTGCTTGGCCACGCGCAACACCTTCGGCGTCACGAACACCAGCAGCTCGGCCTTGTCCTTGTTGCGGCCACGCTTCTTGAACAGGTTGCCCAGGAACGGCACGTCGCCCAGGAACGGCACCTTGCTGATGCTGCTGCGGTCGGTGAACTCGTACACACCACCGATGACCACGGTCTGCCCATCCTCGACCAGCACCGCAGTGTTGACCTCGCGGCGGTTGATCGACGGCACCGTGCCGTAGCCCTGCAGCTCGATCAGGCGGTCGACTTCATCCTTCTTCACCTGCATGTTGAGGAACACGCGGTTGTCGTTGGTGATGGTCGGGGTCACCCGCAGTTCCAGCACCACTTCCTTGAACTGCACGTTCGGGGTGGAGCCAGCACCACCGGCAGCACCGGTGCCGCTGATGGTGACGTAGCCGATTTCCTTGCCCTGCTTGATCATCGCCTCGCGCTGGTTGGTGGTAACCACGCGCGGGTTGGAGATCACCTCACCTCGCGACTCTTCCTGCATGGCCGACAGCTCCACGTCCAGCAGGTAGCCAGCGTTGAGGATCGACAGCGCCAACGAACCCGGGTTGCTGGCCGTAGCCACCGGCAGGTTCCAGTTCAGGCCGCGCTTGATGGTCGGGCCGCTGGGAACCGGGGCCGGGCCGACGCTGCCACCCGCCTGCCACTCACGGACCGCCTTGGCGTTGGCCAGTGCCGTATCGACCTGCGACTTGCGGGTTTCCTCGTTGGCAGCGAGGCTGCCGCTGAAGTACACGTTGTCGCGGCTGCCGCTGATGCCGAACTTCGCACCCAGCTCGCGGGCGAAGGTATCGGTGGCGATGACAATGCGGCTTTCGATCAGCACCTGGTCGACCGGGCGGTCGATCACGCCGATCAGCTCACGCATGCGCGCGATCTTCTTCGGGATGTCGCTGATCATCAGCGTGTTGGTGCGCTCGTCGGCCACGATACGGCCGCGCGAGGACAGGAAACCACTGTCTTCCTGCGACGAACCGCCACCACCGCCATTGCCGCCACCACTCCCGCCACCGATGCCCTTGGCCTCGGTCAGCGCTTTGAAGATCTGCGTGGCGCTGTGGTAGTTGATCTGGACGTAATCGGTGACCAGGTCTTCGCGGTTCTCGATGGCGATGCGCGCGTCTTCCTTCTCCTGCTCGAACTTGGCCAGCTCAGCCTGCGGAGCGACCCAGATCACGCTGCCATCGCGACGCTTGTCCAGGCCCTTGGCACGCAGCACGATGTCCAGCGCCTGGTCCCACGGCACGTTGACCAGGCGCAGGGTCACATTGCCCTGTACCGAATCGGACGCCACCACGTTGAGATTGGATTCTTCGGCGATCAACTGCAGCACGGTGCGCACCGGCACGTCCTGGAAGTTGAAGGTCACCGGCTTGCCGGTGAAGCCACGCTGCCCCACGGCCTTGGCGGCCTGGGTGACGCTGCCGGCGGTGACCGCGCCCACCGCGGCGGGCGCCTGCCGCGGGCTGATCTCCACCACGTACTCGTTGCCGCTCTGGTAGGCCAGCGACTCCACCGCGCCACCGGTACTGAGCACCAGCTGGGTACCGGCACCGGACGGCTTGGCGTCGATGCGCTGCACCGGCGTGGCGAAGTCGGTGACGTTCATCGGCTTCTGCAGGTTGGCCGGCAGTCGGGCGTTACCGACATCGACCACCACGCTGCTGCCCTGCGTCCGCAGGTCCGGCACCGCGCCCTGGCCGTCGAACTGGACGATCAGGCGCCCGGCGCCATCATCGCCGCGCTTGAAATCGATCTTGGCCACCGACAGGCCCGCCGGCGCTGCCGCCGGTGCCACAGTGGCGCCCACCGGCTTCTCGGCCGGTGCGGCGGCCAGCGCCGGAGCGCAGGCCAGCATCAGCGCGACTCCCAACGCGCTGACACGGTTCAAGGTAGAGCGCCGGATGGGACGCAGCCCCTTGGCTTGGTGAAAGGTCATCGTGCTATCCCCAGTAAACGATCATTGATCTTCAAGCGAGAGCGTTGCCGGCCGTTCCAGCCAGCCGCCCGCGCCATCCGGCACCAGTTCGATCAGCTCCACGTGGTCCTCGAAGACCGCCGTGACCCGCCCGTCGCTCTGCCCAAGGTACCCACCCGGGCGTACCCGGTAGGTCACCTTGTCCGGCCCCATCACCAGCGCCACGGTAGCGGCGCCGGTGCCGATGGTACCGACCATGTCCAGTGCATCCAGCGGGAAGCCTTCCAGCGGCTCCTTGCGCCGGTTCGGATCCGGACGCAATCCGCCATTCCCCTGCTGCGGATTGGTCCAGGCATCGGTGAACGGGTCGCGCAGACCCTGTGCGGAGTATTCGAAGGTTTCGAACTGCTGCATCACCGGCAGCGGCTCCAGCGGCTGCGCCGGTCGGGCACGCTCGCCTTCCACCCACTTTTCAAGGTTCGGTGCATCACCCGGCGTGCTGGTCACATCGCGGCCGCACGCAGCCAGCATCAGCACGACGGCAGCCATCCCACAACGCGCAAAGAGGGAACGGATCACTTCTTCTCCTCCTTGCCGGCGTCAGCCGCCTGCTGTGCCTGCACCTCGGTCTCGTCCAGATAGCGATAGGTCTTGACCGTGCCGGACAGCTCCAGCGCACCGCTGCGGGCGTTGCCGCTGGCCTTGTCCTTGGGCTTGAGGTTGATGTCGTGCATGGTCAGGATGACCACGCGCGGCAGCGACGCCACGCCACTGACGAAAGCACCGAACTGGTGGTAACTGCCCACCATGCGCAGCTTGATCGGCTTTTCGGCGTAGAACTCCTTGACCTGCTCCTGCTCCGGCTCGAACAGCTCGTTGGTCAGGCCGCTGGACAACGCCGTCTGCGAGATGTCGATGATC
The DNA here is from genome assembly GCF_059367875.1 of Stenotrophomonas sp. YJH_SMC_16. Classification (NCBI taxonomy): domain Bacteria; kingdom Pseudomonadati; phylum Pseudomonadota; class Gammaproteobacteria; order Lysobacterales; family Lysobacteraceae; genus Stenotrophomonas; species Stenotrophomonas sp. YJH_SMC_16. The sequence goes on from NZ_JCAFRH010000001.1 coordinate 174,710, forward strand.
AGGTCCGGCATTTCGGTCTTGCTGGGCAGCTGCCGCAACATCTGCTGCAGCACCTGTTCCATCTGTGCCAGCTGCTGCTTCAGCGGTGCCAGGTTCACCGCGCGCTCCTGCTGCTTGGTGAACTCGGCACGCAGGTCGACTTCCTTCGATTCCAGGCCGGCCAGTTCCTCGCGCTTGCCACTGATCAGCAGCATCCACGCAACGAACATGATCACCAGCGCCAACAGCGAGCAGAAGACGATCTTGGCCTTCTGCGGCCAGTTGCCGATGTCGTTGAAATCCAGGTTCTTCAGATCGATTTTCTGGCTCATGCGCGATCCCCCTGCAGCGGGGCGTTGAAGGCCTGCGGCGGCTGCGCCAGGCGGCTGCCCTCGGGCTTCGGCGCAGGCTTGGCAGCCGGGGCTGCCGGCTGGTTCGGCGCGGCCGGGGTGGCAGCAGGTGCGTTGACCGGAGCGGGTGCGGGTGCAGGTGCAGGTGCAGCCGGGGCAGCAGCGGGCTGGCCTGCGGCCGGTGCGGCGGGCGCTGCTGCATCCGGGCCGGCGGCAAGCGGGGCTACTGCAGGCGGAGCCGGCGTTGCCACCGAACCGTCTGCGTTGAGGCCTGGCGTACCGGCCACTTCCTCACTCTGTGCCGGCAGCTTCACCTTGACCACGAACACATAGGGCAGCGCCTTGATGTCGGCCAGCGGGCCAACCTTGCCGTCCTTGTCCTTCTCGGGATCACGCGCTTCGATGATCGACAGTTCCGGGTTGGTCATCCAGCCGGAGGTCTCCAGGTTGCGCATGTACGCCGAAACACGGGCGTTGGACTGGGTGCGCCCTTCCAGGGTCAGCACGTCGCCTTCCTGCTTCAGCGCGGTCAGCACCAGGCCATCGGGAATCGTGCGCACCAGCGCATCGAACAGGTGCACCATCTGCGAGCGCTTGGCCTGCAGTTCCTCAATGACCTTCTTGCGGGCCAGCAGGCGTTCCTTCTGCGCGTCGAGGCGGTCGATCTCCTTGTTCTGTTCCTTGACCTTTTCGATCTCGGCTTCCAGATAGGCGTTGCGGTCCATCTGGCCGCTCACCTGGCGGTCGTAATAGAACCAGATCAGCAGCGACAGCAGCAGGCCACCGACAGCGGCCATGCCCAGCATTGCGTAGAACTCGCGCTGGCGTTGCTTGCGCCGCTCGGCGCGCCAGGGCAATAAATTGATGCGTGCCATCAGTCGAAGCTCCTCAGCGCCAGACCGGTGGCGATCATCAGCGCGGGGGCATCCTGGGCCAGCGCATGTGCGTTCACCTTCGGCCCCAGGGTCATCTGCGCCAGCGGGTTGGCGACCACGGTCGGCACGCCCAGCTGTTCCTCGACCATTTCCGGCAGGCCGCCGAGCACGGCGCAGCCGCCGGCCAGCACGATGTGGTCAACGCGGTTGAACTCGCTGCCTGCGTAGAAGAACTGCAGCAGGCGGCTGATCTGCTGGACCGTGGCTTCCTTGAACGGCTCCAGCACTTCCATCTCGTAGCTTTCCGGCAGCCCACCCTGGCGCTTGGCCAGGCCGGCTTCCTCGTAGCTCAGGCCGTAACGGCGCATGATCTCGTCGGTCAGCTGCTTGCCACCGAACACCTGTTCGCGGCTGTACAGGCTGCGGCCGCCGCGCAGGACGTTGAGGGTGGTCATGGTGGCGCCGATATCGACCAGCGCGACCACGCCCTCGATGGACACCGGCAGCTCGCTGGCGACCAGGGCGTAGGCGTTCTCGACCGCGAAGGCCTCCACGTCCATCACCTTGGCCTGCAGGCCCCCCAGTTCCAGGGCCGACTGGCGCAGTTCCACGTTCTCCGAACGCGACGCGGCCAGCAGCACCTGGACCATCTCCGGGTTGTTCGGGATCGCCCCGATCACCTCGAAGTCCAGGTTCACTTCCTCGATCGGGTACGGAATGTAGTTGACCGCTTCCAGCTCGATCTGGGCTTCCATGTCGTTTTCGTCGAGCTCGGCCGGCATCGGGATCACCTTGGTGATCACCGCCGAACCGGCGACGGCGGCAGCGGCCAGCTTGGCCTTGCTCCCCGAGCGGTTCATCGCACGGCGGATGGCCTCACCCACGGCCTCCACTTCCACGATGTTCTTCTCCACCACCGCGTTCGGCGGAAGAGGTTCCACGGCGTAATGTTCCACACGAAAACGGTTGCCACTGCGGGACAGCTGCAAAAGCTTTACCGCAGTCGAACTGATGTCGACGCCTACAAGCGGCGACTGACTTTTTGGGATGAGCCCCACGGTTTCTCCCCTGCCGACGGGCACTTGGACGCAAGACCTGCGCCCGAGCATTAATAACGTATTCTTAGCAAATGGCAACGGCCCTGCTGTGAAGTCCCTCACGGATTCACCATGCAGCCCCTGACTGTTCCCCTTGCGCTCCCCGGCGACGACCCCAGCCGCCACCTTGCGTAATCTATACTCTGCGACCACGAAATTCGCAATCGGAATCTGAACCCGATGACTCGACTCCGCCGCTGGCTGCGCTGGATCTTCCTGATTGTCCTGGTCCTGGCGCTGATCGGCGCGGCCGCCGTAGGCGGTCTGTACTACGCCGTGTCCTCCAAGCTTCCCGACGTGCAGACCCTGCGCGACGTGGAAATGCAGGAGCCGATGTACGTCTACGCTGCCGACGGCAAGCTGATGGCGGTGTTCGGCGAGACCCGGCGTACCCCGATCACCATGAAGGACGTGCCCGAGCGCCTGAAGCAGGCCTTCCTGGCCACCGAGGACGCCCGCTTCTACGAGCACGGCGGCGTGGACTACATGGGCATCGGCCGTGCGGTGTGGCTGCTGGCCACCACCAACGACAAGCGCGTGCCGGGTGGCTCCACCATCACCCAGCAGGTGGCCCGCCAGTTCTTCCTCAGCTCCGAGTACAGCTACACCCGCAAGCTGGCCGAGATCCTGCTGGCGCGGAAGATCGAGTCCGAGCTGAGCAAGGACGAGATCTTCGAGTTGTACCTGAACAAGAGTTTCTTCGGCAACCGCGCCTACGGCGTGGCCGCCGCCGCCGAGTTCTATTACGGCAAGAAGCTGAACGAGCTGGACCTGGACGAGATGGCCTCGCTGGCCGGCATCCCCAAGTTCCCCTCGTCGGGCAACCCGATCTCCAACCCGGAGCGCGCCCGCCAGCGTCGTGACAACTATGTGCTGCAGCGCATGGCCGACCTGAAGTTCGTCAGCCAGGCCGAGGCCGACGCGGCCAAGGCCGTGCCGATGCACGCCACCGCGCATGAGCCGCCGGTGCAGGTCGATGCCCCGTACGTGGCCGAGCTGGTGCGCCAGGAAATGATCGCCCGCTTCGGCGGTGACGTGGTCAACAAGGGCTACCACGTCACTACCACTATCGATTCGACCCTGCAGACCGCCGCCAACCAGTCGGTGCGCGACGGCCTGCTGCTGTACGACCACCGCCACGGCTGGCACGGCGTGGAGAAGCAGGTCCAGGTGGGTGCCGGCGAAGACGCCGCCGCCCTGGCCGAGCACCTGCGTGGCCTGTACGGCCAGGCCGGCCTGCTGCCGGCCATCGTTGCCAGCACCGGTGCCGATGGCAGCGCCACCGTGGTGCTGGCCAACCGCAGCGAGATCGTGCTGCCGGCCGGTGCCGCCAAGTGGACCAACAAGACCCCGGGCAAGCTGGTGCAGCGCGGTGACATCGTGCGCGTGCGTGCCGGTGCCAAGGAAGGTGAGTGGCTGCTGGATCAGCTCCCGCGCGGCCAGTCCGCGCTGGTCTCGCTGGATGCCCACAGCGGCGCGCTGAAGGCGCTGGTTGGCGGTTTCAGCTTCTCCGGCAACAAGTTCAACCGTGCCACCCAGGCCCGCCGCCAGCCGGGTTCGAGCTTCAAGCCCTTCATCTACGCCGCGGCCTTCGACAAGGGCTACAACCCGGCCTCGATCGTGCTCGACGCACCGGTCGTGTTCCGCGACCGCCGCGGCAAGACCTGGGCGCCGCAGAACGACGGCGGCGGCTTCCGCGGCCCGATGCGCCTGCGTGAAGCACTGGTGCAGTCGCGCAACCTGGTCTCGGTGCGCCTGCTTGATGGCATGGGCGTGGACTACGCGCGCAAGTACATCAGCGAATTTGGTTTCGCCGAATCGGAACTGCCGCCGAACCTGTCGATGTCGCTGGGTACGGCGTCGCTCACCCCGCTGTCGGTGGCCCGTGGCTACGCTGTGTTCGCCAACGGCGGCTCGCGCGTGGACACCTGGCTGATTGATCAGGTCAATGACCGCGACGGCAACCTGGTGTTCAAGGAAAATCCTGCCCTGGCCTGCCGCGACTGCGCCGGCAGCAGCGACCAGCCGGTGAACCAGGTGGTGGACGGCTTCAACTTCGGCGCCCCGGCCCCGAAGGTGGACCCGGCCGCTGCGGCCAAGGCCGAAGCCAAGGCCGAGACCCCGGCCGCGCCGGTCAACCCCGATGCCCGCACCGCCCCGCGCGCGATCGACGCCCGCACCGCCTACCAGCTGGTGTCGATGATGCGCGACGTGGTCCAGCGCGGTACCGGTGCCCAGGCCAAGGTACTCGGCCGCGAGGACGTGGGCGGCAAAACCGGCTCCACCAACGACCACCGTGACGCCTGGTTCTCCGGCTTCGGCGGCCCGTACGTGACCACTGTGTGGGTGGGCCGCGACGACTTCCGCTCACTGGGCTACCGCGAATACGGTGGCAAAGCCGCCCTGCCGATCTGGATCGACTACATGCGCACCGCGCTGAAGGACACCCCGATCGCGCAGAACGATCCGCCCAGCGGCATGGTCCAGGCCACCCTCAATGGCGCGACCGAGTGGGTGAAGGTGGAAGACATGGACCGCCTGACCGACTACGACCTGAACCTCAATACGCCGCAGGCCGACGCCGCCGCGTTCGATATCTTCTGAGGAAGGGACAGGTGGGTGCCAACCTTGGTTGGCGCTGCCCTTTGTAGAGCCGAGCCCATGCTCGGCTTCGGGGGCCCGCGGTAGAGCAGCCGAGCATGGGCTCGGCTCTACAGGATCAACGGCACCCGTTTGCCGTGGTAGCTGCCAACCGTTGGTTGGCATCGCCGCGCCATACCCACGCAGATGTCACATCCCTGCGCTACTCTGTACCCAGGTCGCAACAGGGAGTCATCGCATGCACCGCGCCCGTCAGCATGCTGCCAGCCAGACCCGCGAGCGGCGCCACCGCCTCGCCCACGAAGCCGCCCGCCTGATGGCCGAAGGCGGCATCCGCGACTACCACCAGGCCAAGCTGAAGGCCGCCAGCCGGCTCGGCATCCACGACGATGCCTCCCTGCCCCGCAATACCGAGATCGAAGACGCCCTGCGCGAGTACCAGCGGCTGTTCTCCGGGCCCCAGCACGGCAACGAACTGCAACGCCGCCGCGAGGCCGCGATGCGTGCGCTGGAGTTCCTGCACGGCTTCTCCCCACGTCTGGCTGGCCCGGTGCTGGACGGCACCGCCGACGCCAACAGCCCCGTGCAGCTGCACCTGCACAGCGACGACCCGGAGGCCGTGCATCGCTTCCTGGACGAGCACGGCATCCCCGCCGAATCACGGACGCGCCGCCTGCGCATGGACCGCGAACGCTGCCTGGATGTACCGGTGTGGGTGTTCAGTGCCGAGGAACTGACCTTCGACCTGGCCGTACTGCCGTACGACGCCCTGCGCCAAGCACCGCTGTCGCCGGTGGATGAGAAGCCGATGCGGCGCGCGTCTGTCGCGCAGTTGCGGCAGGTGCTGGCCGAGGCGGAGATCACCGCGTACATCGGCGGATGACGGTAGCGCCGGCCCATGGCCGGCGAGCGCAGCGGTACCTGCCAGTGGTAGGTGCGGACCGTTGGTCCGCACCGTGCTTCAGGCAACCGATTGCCGACCGTAGAGCAGTCGAGCGCGGCTCGACTCTACAAAAGCTGCGCTACCTGCTCTGGCAGATGCCGCCCATCATGCTCCCGCTACCAGACGAAACGGGTATCGCGCAGCGGGTCGCTGAGCAACCGCGGCAACCAGGGCGCGGGGGCCCGCTGTGGATACTCCCGCATCATATGCGCATGCATGGCCTGCAGGTCCCGCAGCAAGCCGGCCTGAAAGTAGACGTCGTTGAACGTATCCGACCACCCACTCTTCACCCGCTCACGCTCGCCGCCCTTCAAGAGCGGCATCTGGTCCAGCGGCACGTCCAGGATCGTCGCCAGTGAGGCGTTGATCTGCGCATTCTCCACAGCGGCCTTGCGCACGGGATCCAACCGATCCCGAATCTGCCGGCAGTCGTAGGGAAAGCACCCGCCTGTGACGTTGATGTAGTCAGCGATGTCCGCCAGCATGTCGGCCTTCAGCCGCCACACCACTTCGCTGTCCATCACCTGCCGTACCCGCATCGTGCGAAGCGTACTCGCCCGCACGTCCTCCGGCGTGGTGAACTCGGCCCCCCGCGTGCTGCCAGCGTGGCGCACCAGCACGATGCGATGGATCGCCTCGTGGGTGACGCCCTCGATGCGCAGCGCCGCTGTATCCGGATGTATGCGCGGCGGCGGCACGCCCAGCATCTGCCACATGTACCACAGGACCAGCAGTAGACCGACGATGCACAGACCGCTCATCAGCGTCCACAGATCCAGGTTCCGTGTGTAGTACCGATAGCGCGCCCGCCAGATATAGAACGTGCGATAGCTGATGAAGCCGCTTACCCATCTGTACATTGCCATCTCCTTGGCCAGGACCCCGGCGCGACGGGGTGGATTACGCGCGTCACGCCGGGGCTCCATCGCTTACCAGCCGATGCCCACACCCACGCCCATGCTGCGTTCACCGCTGTTGGTGAACGCACCATTGAGGCTGAAGGTGGCTGAGCCCTTTTCGTTGAGCACGCGCTGGTAGCCCACCGCCATGGCCGATTCGCCTTCGGCATAGCCCACGCCCGCGCCGAGACGGTTGTAGGTGGCCAGGCCGGCGGTGTTCATGGCCATGGCCGTCTGCGCACTGCTCATCGCGGCCATGCGGTTGAAGCGCTTGTCCATCTTGTCCAGGCGGCGTTCGAAGTTGCTGATGGCGCCATCGGTGTACTCGTTGGCGCGGGCCAGCATCTTCTCCAGTTCAGCGGTATCGACCTGTGGCGTGGGCGACGGCGTGTCGTCCTTCTTCGACTTCGGCTGCGGCGTGGGCGACGTGCCCTCGCCTGCCGAAGCCACCTGCGGCGAATCGCCGGCTTCCGGCGTTGGCGTGACCTGTTCGGTGGGTGCGGCCGAAGCCGTAGCCAACGCACGCGACTGCGGCTGGCCGTCGACGCGCTGCTCCAGGCCATCCATGCGGCCATTGAGCTGCTGCTGCACGGCATGCAGCTGGCCACCGTTGACCGCTTCGCGGCTGCCGGCGGCAATCAGGCCGTTGGCCACGTTGGAGATGACCATGCCGTTGGCGCCGGCCAAGGTGAGCTGGGCGGAGCCGTCGCTGCGGGTGGACGGCGCTTCCTGGAAGACCGAGCGGAGCTGGGTTTCAACGCGGTCCATGCGGGAGCCTGTGCTGACTACGGCGGAGTCCAAGGTGGTGAGTGCGTCGTTGACGGTGCTCTGGTGCTGCCCCTGAACGGTGAAGCCGGGGGTGGTGACATTGCCGTTGGCGTCGATGTTGCCACCAAGGGTGGACAGGGCGCCGCGGAGCTGGCCGATGGTGGCTGCGTCGTTGGCGTTGCGGCCGTTGGCTACGTTGACGAGGCGGCGCTGGTATCGGCTGTTTCCGAAGGACGCCGTGTCAGCTTCCGTGGCGATCGCACCCATGCCAATAGCGACAGACCTGACCGCACCGACTTCTGTTCTGCTAACTAAGCCTAGCGCCACGCTATCAGCCCCTGCTGCACGTGACCCAGCACCGAGAGCGAATGCACCTTCTGCCCCCTCCTCAACCAAGGCACCTCTACCCAGCGCAACCGAATTCTTGCCCCAAGCAATCGCATAAGCGCCAAGGGCTGTTCCACCCTCGTTTCCATCCTGCGGTGTCGCCTGCGCGGATTCACCAATCGCAACACCAAACGATCCAGCCTTGGCGTCCTCACTCAGATCATCCCGACCGATCTTAAAGAATCGATGAGTCGATTCCACGCTCGCGATTCGATCATTGGTCGCATAAAGCTGACCACCGTTAACTGCATCAGTACTGAAGGCAGATGAGATGTCACCCGAATCAATCCCAGTCAATCGCGATCCAGCGAAATCGATCGGTCCACCGCGCAGATCAAGTACTTCCTGGAGGGCATGCTTCACACCTCCTTCTGAAATGCTCTTCATACGCTCGATTTCATCCCCATTCCTAGCGATTTCCTGCTTGGCTGCGTACAGCTGACTACCCGTAACTGCATCACGGCTACCTGCAGCAATACGCCCATCGGCCAGATTCGACAGAACCATGCCTTGCGCACCTGCCAGATTCAGCTGACCAACTCCATCCACCCGGGTCGAGGGTGATTGTTGGAACGTCGCACGCAGCTGACCTTCGAGGCCATCTACGCGACTGTCTGACCTGACGACTGCACCATCAAGCGTAGCCAAGGCATCTCCGACATTGTTCTGCACTCCGCCTTGCACACCATAGACAGGAGCAACAATATCGCCTCCTGGGCCAATGCCAGCGCCGCCTCCAAGCGCAGCTAGGGCGTCACTCAACTGACCAATTGTCGATGCGTCACTCTCACTCATACCCCGGGCAACATTTACAAGCCGGCGCTTCAATGCGCCCTCTCCAAAGGAGACCGTTAACACGTCATTCGCGATAGAGCCAGCACCAATCGCGACACTGTTGAATGCACCTTCCGCAACCGAACTTCCGGCGCCGATTGCAACACCCTTTGCCGACTCAACCGATGCCCTTACTCCCAGGGCGAAACCATCTTCAGCGTTAGCCGCGACACTGGCAGCCCTCCCGAGCGCGACGGAGTTCTTACCCTCTGCTACGGCGAAACTACCGAGTGCCACTGCCCCCTCGCCTTCGGCCCTTGTCGAATCACCGACTGCTACTGCAACCAAGCCTGTGACCGCCTCAACGCCCGGTCCACCACTGCCGACTGAAACAAGCTCTCCAGCTTCAGCGAGCTCCTCCAACCTTGCGTTGGTCGCAAACAACTGCCCTCCATTCACGGCATCCGTACTGGTCGCAGAACTGATATCACCCGCCGCCACGCCCGATACGCGCGCACCTTCCATATCCACCAAGCGACGATCAGCACTGAACTTAACCACGCCATCCAGATCCGGATCGAAGTTATCGAAGTCCGCACGCAGCGCATCCAGCTCGACCCGGTTGTCAGCGATACGCCCGTCTTGATCCGTCAGCTGCTGCGCATGCCCGGCCAGGGCCTGTCGCTGCGTCTCCACCAAGGCGTTGGTTGCAAACAGCTGCTGCCCAGTCACCGCATCCGTGCTGCCCACGCTCAGCGTGCCGTTGGCGATGTTGTAGATACGCCGCTTGCCACCGCTCTTGTTTGCGACATCCACGATGGTCCCAGTGTTCTCTGCACCCAAGCGAACGTTGCCGCTCGCAGATACCTGCCCCACCAGTCCGCCCAAGGCATCAGCCTTCTGCACAGCGCCATCGGCCACGCCACGGGCGGCGTCGGCCGCCGTCTTCGCCGCGGTTGCCGCCGTGCGCACGCTGGTCACTTCGCTGTTGGTGGCATTGAGCTGCTGCCCGGTCACTGCATCCGTGCTGGACGCACTGAGCACGCCATTGGCCAGATTCTGCAGTTTGCGCTTGGCGCCACTCTTGTTGGCCACGTCGACGACGGTGCCGGTGTTGTCTGCACCCAAGCGCACGTTGCCACTTGCCGACACCTGCCCCACCAGGCCATCCAGTACCGCCACGCGCGCCTGCGCACCGTCCGCGGTCGCCTTCACAGCAGCCACGCTGGTGTTGGTGGCATGCAGCTGCTTGCCGGTCACCGCTTCACTGCTGGACGTACTCAAGGCGGCATCCGCCACGTTGACCACTTTGCGCTTCAACGAGTCATTGCCCACCGAGACCTGATTGGTCCCAGTCGTTGCTGAGCCATTACCCAGCGCAACCGCGCCTGCATGTGCCGCATTGGCGCGATCACCTAGCGCCAGCGCGCTCTGTGCCTTAGCACTCGCCTGATTACCCAGTGCCGAGGCATACAGGCTGCTGGCAACCGCCCCGCGCCCGACCGCCGTGGCCTGGTTGGCCGACGCGTTGCTCTGGAAGCCCAGAGCGGTGGCGTGCGTGCCTTTGCCAGACGCCTCATGGCCGACGGCAACGCCTCGATCACCCGTTGCGACGGCATCCAATCCAAGCGCCACCGCACCGTTGCCACTGCGGGTTCCAGCACCGATGGACACACCCGCGTTGCCACTGATCTTGTTACCCGCGTCATCCACCGTCGCGCGAGCGTCTGCGCCCATGGCGACGCTCTTGCCGTTGTAGGCTTTGGCGTTGTTGCCCAGCGCGGTACTGATGCCGTAGCTGGCCTGCTCCGCGACAGCTCCCGCGCCAAGGGCCACTGCGCTGGCGTTCAGCCGTGTAGCCGTCGCGTCGGCTGCTGCCTGCGCCTTGCTGACATTGGCGTTGGTTGCATTGAGCTGCTTGCCCGTCACCGCCTCGGTGCTGGTCGTGCTCAGCGCCCCATCCTTCAGGCCAGTGATAGTGCGAACAGCATTGGACTTGTTGCGGACATCCAGCACGGTGCCGGTGTTCTCGCCGCCAAGGCGCACGTTGCCACTGGCCGAGACTTGGCTGACCAGGCTGCTGACCGCATTGGCCTTGGCCAACGCTGTGTTGGCATTGGTATTGGCCGTAGTGGCCATGGACTGCGCTGCCGTGGCCGTCGTCTTCGCCGCGTCGGCCGCCGTCTGAGCAGTCGCCACATTGGCGTTGGTTGCACTGAGCTGCTTACCCGTCACGGCTTCAGTGCTGGATGTAGAAAGCGCCCCATCCTTCAAGCCGGTGATGCTGCGAACAGCATTGGACTTGTTACGGACATCCAGCACGGTGCCGGTGTTCTCACCACCCAGCCTTACGTTGCCACTTGCTGATACCTGGCTGACCAGGCCGCTGACCGCATTGGCCTTCGCCAGCGCTGTGCTGGCGTTGGTGTTGGCCGTGTTGGCGGTGGATTGTGCTGCCGTGGCTGTCGTCTTCGCTCCATCGGCCGCCGTCTGGGCCTTGGTGACGTTGGAGTTGGTGGCATACAGCTGCTTACCAGTGACCGCATCACTGCTGGTCGAGTTCAGCCGCGCATCGGCCACATTGACTACCCGCCTTTTCACGCTGGCGCTACCGACCGAAACGGTGTTGGCCTCTGTGGCAAGCGATCCACGACCAAGTGCCACAGTGCCATTTGCCGATGTCTTTGCACCATAACCAACAGCCACACCGTCGTACTCTGCGAGCGATTCCCCGCCCAGTGCGATTGCACCCGTCCAGCCACTACTGCCCGCGTACGCATCACCACCGATGGCAATCTTGGAGATGCCTGCGCCGGGATTCGTCATGGAACCACTTCCCACGGCAATGGAGTTTTCGGTTTGAGCCTTGGCATTCTGCCCAAGCGCCGTTGCTCCAATCCCGTTGGCCCTACTGTAGGTGCCTACAGCAGTGCCATATCCACCGTTCTCGGTGACCGCATAGTGACCGAGCGCAATGCTGTTATCTCCCCATGCCTCCGAGAGACTCCCAAGTGTCACGCTTCTCGCACCCGCGGCACGGCTGCTGATACCTGCCGCGAGACTATGTTCACCGCTGGCACGTGCTTCCGACCCAAGTGCCATGGACTCCTTGCCGTCGATGACACTCCAGTTGGCCCGCGACGTGTTGCTGTACACATCGCCACGATTGACTGCCCGGGTCTCGAATGCGCGCCCACTGTCGCCAGCCGTTGCGACGAAGGCACTCATTGTCTGTCGTGCCCACCAGGCTGTGTCATCTTCGTCATCCTCGCGCGCGCCAGCAGTCGGCACCACCAGCAACGAAAGAAGCACAAGACCCCCTGCACGAACGGTGGAAGACGCTTTCCCGCGCGATGGCGCCAGTTCGCTGGCCACCACCCAGCACTGACGGGCGCGACTCCATAGACGGCGATAGATACGATTCATTGGATCTCCTTAACAAAGGTGTCAGAAAGAACCCCGCCAGCACCGCTGGCGGGGCTGGGAAGTCAACCGGCGCTGGGCGCCAGGGTCTGCACGTGCTCGCGATAACCATCGCGGGTCAGCCGGTAGCGCAGTTGCAGCGTGTGTCCCGGCTGCACGGGGAAAGGCAGTTCCAGTGCACTGCCCGGATACAGGCTTCGCGACACGTCGTGCGCGGTGCAGCGCGCACCATCGCAGTCCGCGATGCTGGTGATGCCCACGCGCACCGTGCCGGTGTTGCGCAGGCGATTGCCTTCCACCTGCACCGCCATGGCTGCCTGCGCAGGCAGCACATTGACCAGCGCGCCCCAGACCAGGCTGACGCCGATGTTGGCCTGTGCACGCTCACCCTCGCCTGCGCGTTCAATCCCTTCAGGGCCACGCACACCTTCGAAGTACACGCGGTAGGCGGTTTCCTTCTCGACTGGCTGCAGCGGAATCACCCGGATCAGGCGATTGCCGCCACCGGCCAGCGCGAACTTGCCGGGGGTGATGGCGATGGCGGCTTCGCCGGGCTCGACCTCGACCTCGTGTTCCTCTGCGCCGGCGGGATTGACGATGCGCTTGATCGAGGCCTGCACGTACTGCGGCTGGGTGGACTGCGAATAGATGCGGATCTGCGCGCCCTTCTTCACGTCTACCGATGTGCGCATGGGGTGCACGGTGAGATTGGCGTGGGCAGGCATCGCCATCAGCAGCGACAAGGGAAGCAGGCAGCGAATGAGAGGCTTCATCGGGGGCTCCATGGGAATCAGGGCGTGACAGTGGGAACGCGCAGTTCCACCTTGAGATCGCCGTCGTAATAGCCGGGGCGTTTGCTGCTGACCGGCACACGTGGGGTGTCCAGCGTCAAAGGCGTGGGCACGCAGAACACCGGCTGTGTCATGCCGGGTAACAGCACCAGGCGCAGCTTTGCGGTATCGATGCCATGCAGCAGCTGCTCCACGCCGTTGCGCAGGGGTATGGCGCTGCCGTTGTGATCGAGGGTGACGGTGTAGTCCACGCGCTGCGTGGCATCACTGCCGCCGTCGGTATGCCAGACCGAATAGCCGGAAGGCCCCGGAGGACGTGGCCCGCTATCGCGCACGGTGACGCCCAGGTACTGGCTTTGCGAACCCAGTCCGTCGTACAGGCACATGTCGAGTTGAGTTCGGCCGCCGACGGTCTGTGCGATCGGGTCGTACTGCAGGTTCAGGCCAACGTGCGGAGTGACCTGATCGAAGAGCGGGAAGTAGATGGAGACCGCGTTGTAGTCGGTGATGGCAAGTTCGAAATCGAACTTGTACGTTGCGATGCCCGAATGAGAGGGCGTGTGCAGCGAGAGAGCCAGTTGGGCCTTCCATTTTCCTGCAACCAATCTCTCAAGCTGCTGCCTCTGTATCTCCATCGATACAGCAGTGCCTACAGGCTTTCCGAAGCATGGCGTGAAAGTCGAAGACCATATGTAGCGAGTCGAGCTGTCCCAATAGTCCAGGCTGCAGTCAACTGTGGCGTCACCTCGACGCAGATCGGCTGTTACTTCAAGCTCCTCGGTCATTCCACTTCGCTGTTCGGTGAAACGAAGGGGGATAACGCTCTTGAGGTTTGTCGCATTCTCCAGCGTGTCATTGACCGGGCATCTTCCGGTCGCGGCGTCACTGCTCGAGTTGCACGTCAGATAGAGACTCCCGTAGTCAAGCGTCCCAGGCAGCTCATAGCCCAACACAGTCCTCGGCGCCCACAACTCGATATCCCCCGGAATCGCAGAGCGATCCCAGCCCATCACGATGTCGCGATGCTCACTCGTCGGATGCGTCTCCGGCGGCTGCTGCGCCATCGCCCTCGGCGCCAATACCACCAGCGCACACAGCACCGCCATCACCCACCACACCCGGCGGCTCACTGCGCACCTCCTGCGGCCGCGGTCTGCGGCGTGGCGGCAATCAATGCCTGCTCCTGCAGCAGTCGCGTCACCCGTGCCTGATGGCGGATGTCGGCGGGCAGCTGCGCCACGGCCAGCGGTTCGCACTGCACGGCGCCCACCAGCATCACCACGCTGCGGCGCTCGCGCACCTGCAGCGGGCAGTGCAGCAGGCGGTCGTCCTGCAGCAGGTACAGGGTCTTTTCGCGTCGTGGGAAGTCGGCCACGAAGCCTCCGTTGCTGCCGGTGCCGGGCACCGGCGCGTTGAGAATGCGGGCGCCGCGCAGCGGTGCGCCGGCGATGTCGTGGGCGTTGCCGATGAAGGTGTAGGTCACTTCAATCGGCACCGGCATGCGCACCAGCCGCCCGGGCGACAGGAACAGCGGGCGCGCGCCACCGACGCCGCTCACACGCACAGCGGCGATGCTGTCCAGTGCGCTGGCGTCCTGCACTTCGGCGCGGTGCGATTGGTAGGCCGACACCGGCAGCAGGCGGCGCTCGCCCAGCTTCAGCCGCTGCCGGCGCAGGCCGCCTACCTGCAGTTCGGCGGCCACGCCGGTCAGGTCCAGGTCGTCGGTGCCGTCCACCTGCACCGCCAGCCCGGCATCGGCGCCCACGCCTGCGCCCCAGTACAGCCCGCGCGAGCCGATGGCCAGGCCGGAACTGTGCGTAGCGCTGTACGCCACTTCATTGCCACCCTGGTGCTGGTAGCGCGATACCGTGGCGCCGGTCTGGCCGATGCGGTTCTGCAGCTGCCCGCTGAGCGTGGCGCTGTAGCGTTCGTTGTTGTTGCCGCGCAGTTCGCCCGACACTTCGCGGTACTGGTCTTCGTATTCCTGGCGCAGGGTCTGGCCGGCGCTGTAGTTGACGTCCGGTCGTGCGTGCTGCGGCTGGCGCACATCCAGGCCGTAGCGACGCTGCGAACTGCCGTGGTCGCCGCGCTGCAGGCGGTTAAGGCTGAAGTTGAAATAGATGCCGCGGTCGCGGCCATCGCGCAGGCCGCCGCCACTGGTCTGCTGCCACACGCCGATGCGGCTGGAGACACTGAACTCGCCCCAGCGCTGGCTGCGGCTGTAGCTGGCCTGCCAGGTACGGCTGAGCTGCGGCACGCGCGTGGGCTGTGGCATCCACGGCGGCAACAGCGGGTCGAGCCCGGCCAGCGGATCATCCCCCAACCCCGGCTGCAGCGTGCCTGCGCGCCAGGTCTGGCGGCGGGTATAGGCCACGTAGGCGTTGCCGCCCGCCACCGGCAGCGCCATCGAGGCGCTGAGCGAATCAGCACAACCGAGCCGGTCGCGTGCGTCGTCCTCGAACTGGCAGGCACGGCCGCGCATGCGCTGGTGGTACACATTCCACGAGGCGCGGCGACGATAGGACAGCTGATGCTGCTGGCCACGGCTGCCATCGCTGCCGTGCATGCCGCTGAAAGTGCCGCGGATCTCCTGGGTGGCGAACACATGGCGCAGGTCCAGCCGCAGTTCGCCATAGCTGAAGCCGCCGAGGTCGGCGACACCAGCCGTCACTGCCACGTTGCGCGACACCGGCACGCGCAGGCCGGCCATCGCTGCCAGCTCGTCGTTGAAACGGTCGCTGCGGCGCTCGTTACGGCGGCCGCCCTGCATGAACCACTGCACGCTGCTGTCGGTCCAGTCGCCGCCCTTGTCGAACGGCGCGTCCTCGCTGCGCACCAGCACGCCGTCTTCGTAGATGCGCAGGGTGACGGTGTAGTTGCCCAGCGGAAACCGGCGCGTATCGAGCTGGTTGATACCGGCCTGCAGGTAGAAGGTCTGCAGCAGGCGCTCGCCATCGAACGCATCCACCCGTGCATCGCGTGCCAGCAGCACGGTGAGCGGCGTGGCTTGTACGGCGGCCGCCGAATCCACGTAGGCCTGCGTGGTGCCCAGGCGCAGGCCCTGGAAGCGGTCCATCGGCAGCATGCTGAAGCTGAAGGTGCCGCCCTGCGGGCTGCTCAGGTTGCGGCGGTCCATGCGCCCGGCCTGCAGGTAGTGCTGCTGCCCCAGGTCATGGCGGTAATAGGCGTTGTCCAGCTGGAAGTCGCGGTTGGCGTGGCCGCCGCGATAGTGCTGCTGGCTGAAGGTCCAATCGGCAGACAGGTGCCCGCGCTGCAACACGCCCAGCGCGCCCATGCCCTGCGCGGCCAGCGACTGGTAGCCGCGGCCGCCGCTGACGTTGAGCGTGTGCTGGTGCAGGAAGGCATTTTCGGCATTGGCGCTGACCTGGTGGTAGCGCTCGGCGGCCGGTTCGCCGGGAATCCATTGGCGGGCGACGAACAGGCGCACGGCGCCCTCGCCTTCGTCATACAGCGCGCGCACGGCGGTGGGCTCCTCGGGGGGATCGATGTAACCGCAACCGGCGCTGGCGCCGCCATAACGGCAGGCCAGATGGCTGTTGCGCGGCAGCGGCTGCGACAGCGCCGGCAACAACGCGACCTGTGCCTCGGCCGGCAGCTGCAATGCCTGCAGCGCCTCGGCCGGGGCTTCCAGCTGCACGTGTTCCAGGGTCACGCGCACCGGCACCAGCCCGGTTGAACGGCCGAACAGGCGTACCTCGAGTTGTTCGGTCTGGCCTTCGACCAGATCCTCGAAACCGGCGGGAACGCCTCGCGCCGCGACCAGGGGCGTGGCCAACGACAGGGCGAGCGCGACCGCCAGCCGGGTGACGGCGGGTGCGGGAGATTTCATGGGGGTGTTACCGGAAGCGGCCGGCCCGGCATGCGGGCCGGCGCGGGCGCCTTACGGGCTGGTGGTCTTCTGCTGCATGGCGATGGTGACGATGCCTTCGTAGGTACCGCCCTTGGTGATCGGCGCCTGGTTGGTCTGCGCAATGCGCAGCGGCATCGGGATCGATGCGCCCGGCAGCGCGCCGTCGAACAGGTCGGAGGCGGTGAAGTCCTGTGCGGCCACGGTCAGCGCCTTGCCGTTGAGGCTGACGGTCAGTGGTACCGGGGCGCCGCTGCCATCGGTATTGAGCAGCTGCGGGGCGCTGCCGACGCGCACTTCGATGTCCTTGTCTTCGTCGTTGGAGTAGATGCGCACCTGCTGGGTCCAGGGCACCAGGCCGCTGACCGGGTTGTGGACCAGGTTCACGACGGAGTCCAGCGCGGTGCCATCGGCCTTCAGCAGGGCCAGGGTCGGGTCGACGTTGGCCCAGACCTTGATGTCGGCGTCGAACGCGTTGGCGGACAGCGAAACGGTGGCCAGCGCTGCAGCGAGCGTGGCCTTCTTCAGAATGGCGTGCATGTGTGTCTCTCTCGGACAGGGGGAATTTGAAAGCCCCCCTCCCCAAGGAGAAAGGGAGGGAGGCGCCGCCCGTGGAGGTGGTCACGGGCGACGAGAGAATGGTAGGTAGGCCTACCGCACGCAGGCCATGCAACAATTCCTAAATAGCTGGACGTTAAGAAGAATTCTTGAGGGCTTTCAATGTTTGAGGATTATGCAAATTTCCTCACGACTTGAATGCAAGAAACCTCATTGCGTTGCATTTGTAGCGTCGAGTGATACTCGACTATCGCTTGAGGCGCACCGTGTGCGCATGAGTCGAGCACGGCTCGACGCTACGTGTAGAAATCGCGAACGACCTTCAACGCGCGGGCACCACGGCGACGTGCTCCACGTCGATGTCGGTGGGCTTGAAGCGGTGCGTATCCACCTCACCGTGCAGCTCCACCACGGTGGTCGCGCTGACGGCCTGGTGGCTGGGCAGATCCTTGTCGTCGATTTCCACATCGATCTCGCCGGTGGCGTCCTTGAAGCGGTAGCGCTCGTGGCCGATCCTGGCCACCAGCGTGCCCCGCAGCACCACCGGCTGGTCGTCACGCTGGGCGCGCGCCTCGGCAACCGTGGTGACGGCATGGGTGGCGCCCGGGCCGGTGTACTGGGCAAAGGCCCCAGCGCTGAGCAGGCTCAACGTGGTGGCGATGAGCGCAAGGGTGAGTCGTCGGTTCATGGTGTTCTCCATGCAGGGATAAGTGCCCTCAGCTTCCTTCGCCTCGACTGTGACGCCCATGCAATAACTCCGAAAAGATGTGAAAACGACATCCCATGTCAGAAACCATTCATCGTGGACCCGACGCGTCTTTCAGGATCAATTCCGAGCGCATTTTCTGCGGCGTTCCGGCGTGCGCTGGGGTGTTCGCCGAGCCGGTGCGCGGAGTCGTAGTTCAGCTACCGAGGCTTGCTTTTGTAGAGTCGAGCAGGGCTCGACGCTGCACACATGCTCACGCACGACGGGATGGCATCAGGCCGCCTTACGGCGGCCTGACGGGTCCCACTCAACGATGCAATCTCAGAAGAAGATTGCGTACAGGATCAGCAGCGGAATCGGCACGCCCAACAGCCAGAGCAGAATCATTTTCATGGCAGGTCTCCTTGCATGGAATGCGGGTTACAGGTCGCGGCGGCGGCCGCCCCAGGTGGCGCTGAGGCTGGCGAAGAACGCGCCAATCAGCAGGGTGATGAACAGCCACAGCGCGGCATACGCTGCGGCCTTGCGGGCATCGTCGGCCGCCTGCTTGGCGGTGGTCTTGGCTTTCTCCAGCGCGGCACGCATGCGCGTCTGCACATCGGTCACACGGGCCTGCGCTTCGGCCTGGCTCATGCCGGTTTCGCGCGCGATGAGCTGCGACAGGTACTGGGTGTCGGCCGGGTCGAGGCCATCGCCCTGCAGGCTGTTGACGATGATGCGGTTCACTTCGGCGCGCAGTTCGCGACGGTCGCCGGCCGGTGCACGGCCCGGCATCGGGCGCGGCGGCGCCATGCCGGCCTCGCGCGGGCCCGCATTCGGTGCCGGCGGCGGAGCCGCGTTCGGATCCGACGGCGCGCCCGGCGGTGGCGGTGCCGTGGGATCGGCAGCACCGGCGTTGGTGGCATTGCGGAACAGGGAATCCACCCAATAGTTGAGGTCGCCTTCCGGTGCGGCCGCGACGGCGCTACCGGCACCTGCGGCCGCAACGCCGGCCGTGGATGCGGCAGCGCCTGCAGTGGCACCCGCCACCTTCGCGCCCGTGCCGAGCACGCCGCCGATGGCCGAGGTCAGCAGGCCCGCAGTCAGCAGCGTGGCCACGGCCCACGACACGAAGCCGTGCGCGGTATCGCGGAAATAGGTTTCATCGCCATGGATCTGCGTCCATTTGGTGCGCAGGCGGCCGGCCAAATAGCCGCCCAGACCCGATGCGGCCAGTGCGGTGAAGGTGAGCCAGGCGATGCTGGACCAGCCGAAGGTTTCCTTGCTGACGCCTTCGAACGACCACGGCGACACCGAGGAGAGGCCAAGGCCGACACCGAGGATGAGCAGGATGAGGGAGAGTGCGGCGGCAGCGGCGGCACCTGCGAAGATCGCGCCCCAGGAAACGGCGCTTTCTCTGGGAGGGGCGACGATGGGGGCGGTGACGACAGTGGCGACGTCGGGACCAAGCGGGCCGCGCTCGGGTGGGTCGAATCGGGTACTCATCGGGATGGACGCTCCATTTCAGGTGCTGCGGATGCAGCTGGCGTCCTGAGGCTGCGCGAGCGGTCGTGAAGCTGGCGAGACCCTTGAATCACGCGGTCTTGGCGCGGTGAAGCGCGTGCCAACCAAGGTTGGCACCTACCGAAGGCGGATGCGGTGGTAGATCCACGCCATGCGTGGATGGTTTTTCGCGGGCGCCGAAATCGTGCGGACCAACGGTCCGCACCTACCAGGTCCGCGCAAAAAAAAAACGCCCCGCGGATGCGGGGCGTTCTCAGCACAACCTACGCGGGCGATCAGCCCTGGTAGTCGCGCACGTCGCTGCCGGTGTAGACCTGGCGCGGACGGCCGATCTTCATTTCCGGATCAACCTGCTGTTCCAGCCAATGCGACACCCAGCCGGAGGTACGGCCCAGGGCGAACATGACGGTGAACATCTCGGTCGGGATCTGCAGCGCCTTGTAGATGATGCCGCTGTAGAAATCGACGTTCGGGTACAGCTTGCGGGCGACGAAGTACTCGTCCTGCAGCGCGGCCTGTTCCAGCTTCACGGCCACGTCCAGCAGCGGATCCTGCACGCCCAGCTGCTTGAGCACCTTGCTGGTCATCTCGCCGATGACCTTGGCGCGCGGGTCGAAGTTCTTGTAGACGCGGTGGCCGAAGCCCATCAGGCGGAAGCCGGAGGTCTTGTCCTTGGCCTTGACCACGGCGGACTCGACGTTGTCGGCAGTGCCGATCTCTTCCAGCATCTTCAGCACGGCTTCGTTGGCACCGCCGTGGGCCGGACCCCACAGCGCGGTGACGCCAGCGGCGACCGACGCGTACGGGTTGGCACCGGTCGAACCGACCAGGCGCACGGTCGAGGTCGAGGCGTTCTGCTCGTGGTCGGCGTGCAGGATGAACAGCAGGTCCAGCGCCTTGACCACGTCCGGGTTCAGATCGTACTGGCCGTCAGCCGACTCGAAGGTCTGCTTCAGGAAGCGGCTGACATAGTCCAGCGAGGTGTCCGGCTTGTTGGCCGGCAGGCCCTTGCCGTGGCGGTAGATCAGCGCCGACAGGGTCGGCACCTTGGCGATCAGGCGCACGGCGGCCTGGCGGCGCTGTTCGGCGTCGGACAGGTCCAGCGAGGCGTGATAGATGCCCGACAGCTGCGCGATTGCAGCGGTCAGGATCGCCATCGGATGGGCATCCTTGGCGAAGCTGCCGATCAGGGTGTTGATCGAATCGTCGACGTTGGCTTCGGCAGCCAGCTCATCGGTGAAGGCCTTCAGCTGCTCGGCGCTCGGGCGCTCGCCGTTGATCAGCAGGTAGGCCACTTCGACGTAGCTCGACTTTTCCGACAGCTGTTCGATCGGGTAGCCGCGGTACAGCAGCACGCCCTTGTCGCCATCGATGTAGGTGATGGCGGACTTGCAGCTGGCCGTCGCGGTGAAGCCGGAATCGTAGGTGAAATACCCCGTTTCCTTGGTCAGCTTCGCGATGTCGACGCAGTCGTTGCCAAGGGTGGGTTTGATGACGGGCAGAACGACCGACTTATCGCCGGCGTTGAGCGTGACCTGATCAAGATCGGACACTGTGTGCGCTCCTTCATGGGAAGGCGCCTGCCCAAGCGCATTGGTCAGGCACGTGAATGACGTCCTCGGCCTGTGCCGGGGATCAGGTCATTATCGCACAGCAGCATTTGCCCGGCGCTAGACAGAAGTCGTATACGACAGGCGGCCAGACGCCGGCCGTTGAGCGGCCCGGATCGGCAAAAGCGTTGTCACACGAACGCAGTGTTCCGTCCATCCAAACGCCCGTTGGGTTGGCGTTGGGGAAAAACAAACGGCCGCGCAGAGCGCGGCCGTCGGTTCGAAGCTGGATCGACAGATCAGCGCGCGTAGCGCTTCTGGAACTTGTCGATACGGCCCGAGGTGTCGATGACCTTGTGCTTGCCCGTGTAGAACGGGTGCGAAGCCGAGGAAATTTCAACCTTCACCAGCGGGTAGTCGTTGCCGTCTTCCCACTTGATGGTTTCCTTCGTCGCCATGGTCGAGCGGGTCAGGATCTTGAAATCGGAGGTGACGTCATGGAAGACGACGTCGCGGTAGTTCGGATGGATATCGGCCTTCATGGGCTCACACCGTAAATGGGCTGGTGGTCAAGAGCGGCATTATAAGCACCGGTTGCCGCTCGGGGCAACCGGTGCGGGTCAATCGGCTTCAGTCCGCGCCCAGGGCCTGGCGCACCAGGGCCTCGAAACGCTGCTGGTCGTAGGCCATCAGCAGATCGCAGTTGTCCGGCTGGCCGGTCTGGCGGTTCCAGTCGACGATGGTGGCACCGCGGCTGAACGTACCGTTCAGTTCCACGTTCAGCGGACGCGATTCCACCTGCAACTGCCCTTCCGGGTTCAGCGCCCAGGCCATGGCCACCGCATCGGCGGTGTACCAGCGGCCGCCCTTGCTGTCTTCGGACAGGCCACGGGTCTTGCGCGAGATCAGCTCGTAGAAACGGGCGCGATCGGAATCGGCCTGCAGCCACTTCTCGGCGTCCTGCAGCGGCAGGCCGTGGGCGACGGTAGCCTCCCAGTCCGACACCAGCAGGTGCTTGAACGAAGTGAACACCACGTGCGCCGCTTCCGGGTCGAAGGCGATGTTGAATTCGGCCGCCGGGGTGATGTTGCCGTGGCAGGTGACCGCGCCGCCCATCACCACGATGCGCTTGATGCGCTGTGGCAGGGTCGGGTCCAGCTTCAGTGCCAGGGCCAGGTTGGTCAGCGGGCCGAGCATCACCAGCATCAGTTCGCCGGCGTACTGGTGCGACAGGCGCAGGATGGCCAGCGCGGCGTGCTCGGCTTCGGCCTGGCGGCTCGGCGGCGGCAGGTCCACGTCGCCGTAGCCGTCACGGCCATGCACGTGGGCAGCGTCAACGGAGGGATGCAGCAGCGGATCCGGGCTGCCGGCAAACACCGGCACGTCGGCGCGGCCGACGATGTCGCAGAGCTTGAGGGCGTTGCGGACGGTGTACTCGAGGCCGACATTGCCGGCGGCGATGGTCAGGGCGACCACGTCGTGCCGTTCATCGGCGAAGGCCATCAGCAGGGCCAGGGCGTCGTCCACACCGGGGTCGGTGTCGATCAACAGCGGGATCTTGTGGGTCATCGTTGCCGTCTTCAGATCGGCAACGAAGTGTGGACCGGGTTGATGACCGTTGCAAGTACGGGGTGTTGGGGTTCTGGCAGGGCTGCGCCCTGCACCTGCAGAGGCAGGAGCAACGGCAACGGCAACAGCAACGTCGAAAGCTGGTTTCCTGGGGTATGGCGGGGTGGGTCCGGTGGCGGGGGACGCTGCAAGTACGTCCATGTAAGCTCGGTCGCCGCATCCATGCGGCTCACGCCCCCGCAACCGGACCCACCCCGCCTTCGACAGTTCTCCGCAGCTGTTAGTGGGTGTCGACCTTGGTCGACACATCCACGCGATGCGTGGATGAAGATGGAAATGATCGAAAGGCTCTCTGTAGAGTCGAGCCATGCTCGACTCACGCGCGCAGCGCGAACGGCAGCCGAGCGTAGGCTCGGCTCTACAGTAGATCCACGCCATGCGTGGATGGGCATGCCGGGAATGGGGTCAGAGCCCGTGCCTTACGCCGAGGCGTAACGCACGGCGGTGCCGATCCAGCGCTGCACCACGCGGTCGGCCAGCGTGGGTTGCTGGGCCAGCAGGCGCTCGGCCAGGTCGTGCACGCCGGGCAGCAGGCCGGCATCGCGGGCCAGGTCGGCGATGCGGAAACCGGCCAGGCCGGTCTGGCGGGTGCCGAGCAGTTCGCCGGGGCCGCGCAGCTCCAGATCCTTTTCGGCAATGACGAAACCATCGTTGGTTTCGCGCATGGTCTGCAGGCGCTCGCGTGCCATCTGCGAAAGCGGCGCCTGGTACAGCAGCACGCAGCGCGATACCGCCGAACCACGACCGACGCGGCCGCGCAGCTGGTGCAGCTGGGCCAGGCCGAGGCGCTCGGCGTTCTCGATCACCATCAGCGAGGCGTTCGGCACATCCACGCCCACTTCAATCACCGTGGTCGCCACCAGCAGATCGATGTCGCCGGCCTTGAACGCGACCATCGTCGCCAGCTTCTCGGCGGCTTTCAGGCGGCCATGCACCAGCCCCACGCGTACGCCGGGCAACAGCGCCTGCAGCGATTCGTAGGTGGCCTGCGCGGGCGTGGCATCCAGCTCTTCGCTTTCCTCGATGAGCGTGCACACCCAGTACACCTGCCGCCCTTCCTGGCAGGCCAGGGCGATGCGCTCGATCAGCTCCGGGCGACGATCGTTGTTCAATGCGACGGTCTGCACCGGGGTGCGGCCCGGCGGCAGTTCGTCGATGGCCGAGACATCCAGGTCGGCGTATTCGGACATCGCCAGCGTGCGCGGAATCGGTGTTGCGGTCATCACCAGCTGGTGCGGCACGCTGTTGCCGCCTGCGCCCTTGTCACGCAGCGCCAGCCGCTGGTGCACGCCGAAGCGATGCTGCTCGTCGACGATGGCCAGGGCCAGGTCCTGGAACACCACCGCCTCCTGCATCAGCGCGTGGGTACCCACCACCACCTGCGCTTCGCCGCTGGCGACCTGCTCCATCACCTTGGCGCGCGCCTTGCCGGTGACCTTGCCGGCCAGCCAGGCGATGCGCACGCCGAGCGGTTCCAGCCAGCCGCGCAGATTGTTGAGATGTTGTTCGGCCAGCAGCTCAGTCGGTGCTGCCAGCGCAACCTGTTTGCCCTGCTCCACCGCCAGCATCGCCGCCAGCGCGGCGACCACGGTCTTGCCGGAGCCGACATCGCCCTGCACCAGCCGCAGCATCGGGCTGGGGCGCGCGAGGTCCTCGCGGATCTGCTTGAACACGCGCGCCTGTGCGCCGGTCAGGGCGAACGGCAGCTGCTTCAGCAGCGCCTTGGCCAGCTTGCCGGGGCCGGCCAGCGGCGGCGCATGGTGCGCCTGCAGCGCGATGCGCTGGCGACGCAGGCTGAGGTGATGGGCCAGCAGTTCTTCCATCGCCAGGCGGCGCTGCGCCGGGTGCGTGCCTGCGGCCAGCGCGGCCAGATCGGCATCCGGCGGCGGCCGGTGCACGGTCAGCAGCGCGCTGCGCAGCGACGGCAGGCCGAGGCCATCGAGCCAGCCGCTGGGCAGCAGTTCCAGCGTGCCTTCCTCGGGCAGGCGGTCCAGCGCCTGGCCGATCAGCTTGCGCATGGTCATCGGGCCGACGCCTTCGACGGTGGGATACACCGGGTCGAGGCGGTCACCGAGTTCGGGATCGTCGTTGCGGCCCAGGACCTGGTAGCTGGGGTGGACGATTTCCAGGCCGAGCTGGCCCGGTTTGGGCGTGCCGAAGCAGCGCAGCCGGTTGCCGACCGCGAACTGGCCGACCTGCTGCTGGCGGAAGTGGAAGAAGCGCAGCACCAGGGTGCCCCGCCCTTCGTCTTCCACTGCCACTTTCAGCATCGGCCGGTAGCGCATGCCGCGCTCGACCGCGACCACGCGCCCTTCCACCTGCGCCGGCACGCCGTTACGCAGGTCTTCGATGCGGGTCAGCCGGGTCCGGTCTTCATAGCGCAGCGGCAGATGAAGCCAGAGATCCTGCAGGGTGGCCAGGCCACGCGCCTGCAGTTTGGCGGCCACGGCCGGACCGACGCCCGCGAGCATCGCCAGGGATGCTTCGCCGGACGGTGACAGGACCGGGGTGACCGCCGCCTTGCGTGCCACGTGGCGGTCAGTCGATGACCATCACCGCGTCGACCTCGAAGTTGGCGCCCTTCGGCAGGCCGGAGACTTCGATGGTGGAACGGGCCGGGTACGGGGCCTGGAAGTAGTCCTGCATGACCGCGTTGACCTTGGCGAACTCGCCCAGGTCGGTCAGGTACAGGCCCAGGCGCACGACCTTGTCCAGCGAGCCGCCGGCGGCTTCGGCCACGGCCTTGAGGTTGTCGAAGGCGCGGCGGGCCTGTGCTTCGACGTCACCGGCGCCGACGATGTCGCCGGTGGCCGGGTCGAGCGGGATCTGGCCGGAGAAGTACACGGTGTTGCCGGCGCGCACGGCCTGCGAGTACGGGCCGATGGCGGCGGGAGCCTTTTCGGTGTTGATGATCTGGCGGGACATGGGTCGCTCCGGTGCTTGGGGGAAAACAGAGCGGTGATTGTACCGGCTGGGCGCGGCATCGGCTGGGGTCGGATCCGTTTCCCGCCGGGAAACGGATCCGACCCCGTGCGTCGTGTGCGCGGAACATCATCCACGCATGGCGTGGACCTACTGGCGGCGTACCGACTGCACGACCGACAGGCGGCGCAGGCGGCGCATCACTTCGGCCAGGTGGTTGCGGTCGCGTACCTGGATGTTGAACGCCAGCACGGCGGCGTTGAAGTCGCGGTCCAGGTAATCCACGCGCTCGATGTTGGAATGGCTCTGCGCGATGGCGGCGGCCAGCTGCGCCAGCACGCCGGTGCCGTTCTCCACTTCCACCACCAGCGAGGTGTCGTAGTCGCCGGAAACGGTGGTGTCCCAGCCGATCGGCACCCAGCGCTCGGGCGACTTGCGCAGTTCGGCCAGGTTCGGGCAGTCCATGCGGTGCACCACGATGCCCTTGCCGGCGGTGTGGTAGCCCATGATCTCGTCGCCGGGAATCGGCTGGCAGCAGCCGGCGAAGGTGACCACGCCGCGCTCGCTGCCGTTGATCAGGATCTTTTCCTGCGAGTGGTGGCGCGAATGCGGGCCGCCACGCAGTTCGGCGTAGGCCATCAGCGCCTGCGCGGCCTGGGTCGGCATCCAGTTGCCCAGTGCGACCTCGGCCAGCAGCGCCTCCAGGCGTGGGAAACGATGCTCGGCCAGGAACGCATCCAGGCGCCCCTTCGGCAGCCGTTCCAGCGACGAATCCATCGCTTCCAGCGCGCGGTCGAGCATGCGGTGGCCCAGCTGCACGGCGTCCTCGTGCTCCAGCTGCTTGAGCTGGTGGCGGATGGCGGTGCGTGCCTTGCTGGTGACCACGAATTCCAGCCACTGCGGTTTCGGCGTGGCCGAGCGTGCGGTGATGATCTCCACCGACTGCCCCGACACCAGCTTGGTACGCAGCGGCACCAGTTTCTTGTCCACGCGCGAGGCCACGGCCATGTTGCCGACGTCGGTATGCACGGCGTAGGCGAAATCGAGCGCGGTGGAGTTGCGCGGCAGCGCCAGGATCTTGCCCTTCGGGGTGAACAGGTAGACCTCGTCCGGGAACAGGTCGACCTTGACGTTGTCGAGGAACTCCAGCGAGGAACCGGCAGCACGCTGCGAGTCGATCAGCTCGACGATCCAGGCGTGCGCACGGCTCTGCGCGCTGTTGGGTGAATCGCCGCCGAACTTGTAGGTCCAGTGCGCGGCCACGCCGCGTTCGGCGATCAGGTCCATTTCCTCGGTACGGATCTGCACTTCGATCGGCGAGCCATACGGCCCGAACAGCACCGTGTGCAGCGACTGGTAACCGTTGGCCTTGGGGATGGCGATGAAGTCGCGGAAGCGGCCATCCAGCGGTTTGAAGGTGGCATGCACCGACCCCAGCGCGTGGTAGCAGCTGGGCACGCTGCGCACGACCAGGCGGAAGCCGAACACGTCCATCACCTGGTCGAAGGATTTGTTCTCGTCGCGCATCTTGTTGTAGATGCTCCACGGCGTCTTGATGCGACTGACCAGGCGGTGCTCGATGCCTTCCTTCGCCAGCCGCTGCGACAGCTGTACTTCCACCTGCGCCAGCGCTTCACGGCGTACCACCGGCTGGCTGCGGATGTGCTTTTCCAGGATCGCGTGGCGCCACGGATACAGCGCCTTGAAGCCGAGGTTCTGCAGCTCGCTCTTGACCAGGCTCATGCCCAGGCGCTGGGCGATGGGCGCGTAGATCTCCAGCGTCTCGCGGGCGATGCGGCCGCGCGCTTCGCGGCTCTGCGCGCCCAGCGTGCGCATGTTGTGCAGGCGATCGGCCAGCTTGATCATGATCACGCGCAGGTCGCGCGACATTGCCAGCAGCATCTTGCGGAAGCTCTCGGCGGCCGCTTCCTGGCGGTCGCGGAACTTCAGCTTGTCCAGCTTGGTCACGCCGTCGACCAGTTCGGCCACGGCTTCGCCGAACTCGGCAGCCAGCGCCTCACGGGTCAGCGGGGTGTCTTCGATGGTGTCGTGCAGGATCGCGGCGATCAGCGCTTCCACGTCCAGGCCGAGCTCGGCCAGCACCTGGGCCACGGCCACCGGATGGGTGATATAGGGCTCGCCCGACTTGCGCGTCTGCCCAGCGTGCGCGGCGGCTCCGACTTCCCAGGCGCGGCGCAACAGCGGCAGCTGTTCCGGCGGCAGGTAATGGGCGGCGCGTTCAAGCTGGAGGACGTAGTCGGGTACGGCGGCAGCGGGGGCTGCGGCGACCTTGGCAGTGGGGCCTGGGTTCATGCCCGAAGCCTATTCCAGCGCGACGTTTACGGCAAATCCTGAATGCGAAACAGCCCGCACGGGGCGGGCTGTTCGGCGATCCAGCAATGACGTTGATCGATGCGATCAATCGTCGTTCTTGGACATGTCTTCGTCGGCGACCACTTCGGCGGCGGCCCACTCCAGCGCTTCGCGCTCGGCGCGCTCACGCTCGGCCTTCTCGACTTCGTCGATCAGCGCGTTGTCGATCTTGCGGGCGGCGATTTCGCGCAGCGCCAGCACGGTCGGCTTGTCCTCGGTCTCGCTGTTGTCCAGCGTGGCCTGCACGCCGTTGGCGAGCTGGCGGGCACGCTTGGAAGCCATCATGACCAGTTCGAAACGGTTGTTAACGACTTCCAGGCAATCTTCTACGGTGATGCGGGCCATACGGGCTCCCGGCGACCGGTCGGCCGCTCAGTCGAATGAGGGAAAGGGGACGGAGTGTACTGGCAGGGGCTGGACAAAATCAAGCCAACCCTCACCCGATTCTTTTGGAATCAGTCAGTTGCGCCCGAATCAGGGGTCAACAGGGCCTGGATCAGGCCGGCGTGGCGGACCTTCTGGGCCTCCCGGCGCAGGCGGCTGGCGGTGAAGATGGCGCACAGCTCGTCGACGGCGGTGTCGAACACCTCGTTGACGATGACGTAGTCGAACTCGTTGAAGTGCAGCATCTCGTCACGGGCCGCGCCCAGGCGCTGGGCGATGACCGCCTCGCTGTCCTGGCCGCGCTTGCGCATGCGGTCCTGCAGGGCCTGCTTGGACGGCGGCAGGATGAACACGGTGACCGTGCCCGGCACCAGCTGGCGCACCTGCTGTGCGCCCTGCCAGTCGATCTCCAGCAGCACGTCCTGGCCGGCGGCCAGCTGCGGTTCAACTGATTGGCGGGCGGTGCCCTTCCAGTCGCCATGCACCCAGGCATGCTCGAAGAAGTCGCCGGCGGCGATCATTTCCTCGAACTTTTCCGCAGAGACGAAATGGTAGTGCTGGCCGTTCACTTCACCCGGGCGCATCGCACGCGAGGTGAAGGAGATCGACAGGGCGATCTGCGGGTCACGCGCCAGGGTGGCATTGACGATGCTGCTCTTGCCGGCACCGGACGGGGCGGCAACGATGTACAGCGTGCCGCGCGCAACGGCCTCCGACGGCTTCGACGGTGCGCTCATGCGGGGGATCCAACGGGTTGATTTCGCAAAATTTTTCCTCGATGTTCCAGATCCGGCGCGGAGGATCGCGCCAGGACGGCGGGGGCTGCGCGGAACATCCTGGAACCAGGCCCGGCAGACGCTTTCCCCGGGGTGCGGGCACGCAACTTTACCAGAGCCGCCCCGTTGCGCGCCCGCCCGGCAGGCGCCGGGCCTTGTGCCACATGGGCGTGCGGGGGCCTGTGCTATAACCGGGCCGTACCCAACGACAGCCCGGAGGCCTGCGCCTCCCCGCCATCCCAGGAGAACGGCATGCCATCGATGAGCCGCCGCCAGTTCCTGAAAGTGACCGGGACAACCCTGGTCGGCTCCAGTCTGGCACTGATGGGCTTCGCGCCCGGCATCGCGCTCGCGGAGGTCAGGCAGTACAAGCTGACCCGCGCGACCGAGACCCGCAACACCTGTACCTACTGTTCGGTGGCCTGCGGCATCCTGATGTACAGCCTCGGCGATGGCGCCAAGAACGCCGAGCCGAGCATCTTCCATATCGAAGGCGACCCGGACCATCCGGTCAACCGCGGCACGCTGTGCCCGAAGGGTGCCGGCCTGGCCGACATCATCCACAGCAAGTCGCGCCTGCTCTACCCCGAGTACCGCGCGCCGGGCTCGAACGAGTGGAAGCGGCTGAGCTGGGACGATGCGCTGGACCGCATCGCACGGCTGATGAAGGACGACCGCGATGCCAACTTCGTGCAGAAGAACGAAGCCGGGCAGACGGTCAACCGCTGGCTGACCACCGGCATGCTGGCGGCCTCGGCCACCAGCAATGAAACCGCGGTGCTGACCCACAAGGTCGTGCGCTCCCTTGGCATGTTGGCATTCGACAACCAGGCACGTGTCTGACACGGCCCGACGGTGGCAGGTCTTGCCCCGACGCTAGGCCGTGGTGCGATGACGAATCACTGGGTCGACATCAAGAATGCCGACCTGATCCTGATCATGGGTGGCAATGCCGCCGAGGCGCACCCGTGCGGGTTCAAATGGGTGACCGAGGCCAAGGCACACAACAAGGCCCGGCTGATCGTGGTCGATCCGCGCTTCAACCGCTCGGCCGCGGTGGCCGACGTGTACGCGCCGATCCGCACCGGTACCGACATCGTGTTCCTGGGCGGCCTGATCAACTACCTGTTGACCGAGGACCGCATCCAGCACGAGTACGTGCTGAACTACACCGACATGTCGTTCCTGGTGAAGGACGAGTTCGCCTTCAAGGACGGCCTGTATTCGGGCTACAACGAAGAAAAGCGCAGCTACGACCGTTCCAGCTGGGACTACGCCTACGGTGACGATGGCTTCGTGCGCAGCGACCCGACGCTGAAGGACCCGCGCTGCGTCTACACCCTGCTCAAGCAGCACTACGCGCGCTATACCGTGGAGATGGTCGAACGCATCTGCGGCACGCCGGCCGACAGCATCCGGCAGGTCTGGGAGATGATCGCGTCCACCGCCGGCAAGGACAAGGCGATGACCATCCTGTACGCGCTGGGCTGGACGCAGCACTCGGTGGGTGCGCAGAACGTGCGCGCCGGCACCATGGTGCAGTTGCTGCTGGGCAACATCGGCGTGGCCGGTGGTGGCATGAACGCGCTGCGCGGGCATTCCAACATCCAGGGCCTGACCGACATCGGCCTGATGTCCGACCTGCTGCCCGGCTACCTGACGCTGCCGAAGCAGGACGAGCAGGACTACGACGCCTACATCGCCACGCGCACGCAGAAGCCGCTGCGCGCCAACCAGATGTCGTTCTGGCAGAACTACCCGAAGTTCCACGTCAGCCTGATGAAGTCGTGGTGGGGCGATGCTGCCACCGCCGACAACAACTGGTGCTTCGACCATCTGCCCAAGCTGGACAAGCCGTACGACATGCTGCAGGCGTACGAGCTGATGAACGAAGGCAAGATCCACGGCTACATCTGCCAGGGCTTCAATCCGCTGGCCTCGGCGCCGAACAAGGGCAAGCTGATCAGTGCGTTCTCCAAGCTGAAGTTCATGGTCAGCATGGACCCGCTGGAAACCGAGACCATCGCCTTCTGGCAGAACCACGGTGCGCTGAACGACGTCGACCCGAGCACGATCCAGACCGAAGTGTTCCGGCTGCCGACCACCTCCTTCGCCGAGGAGAACGGCGCGGTGGTGAACTCCTCGCGCTGGCTGCAGTGGCACTGGAAGGGTGCCAATCCGCCGGGCGAAGCGCGCAGCGACATCGAGATCATGTCCGAGCTGTTCCATCGCATCAAAGCGATGTACGAGAAGGACGGCGGCGCGTGGTGGGAGCCGGTGCGCGACCTGGCTTGGAAGTATTCCAACCCGGAACTGCCGACGCCGGAAGAACTGGCGATGGAATACAACGGCAAGGCGCTGGCCGATGTGTTCGATCCGAAGGACCCGACCAAACTGGTGCGCAAGGCCGGCGAGCAGCTGGCTGCGTTCGGCGACCTGCGCGACGACGGCAGCACCTCCTCTGGCTGCTGGATCTACATCGGTGCCTGGGGCCCGACCGGCAACATGATGGCGCGGCGTGACAACAGCGACCCCACCGGCATCGGCAACACGCTGGGCTGGGCCTGGGCGTGGCCAGCCAACCGGCGCGTCATGTACAACCGCGCTTCGTGCGACGTGGCCGGGCAGCCGTTCGATCCGCGGCGCACCCTGCTGGCCTGGAACGGGAAGAACTGGGGCAGCGTGGACGTGCCGGACTTCAAGGCCGACGAAGACCCGGCCGGTGGCATGGGCCCGTTCATCATGAACCCGGAAGGCATCGCGCGCTTCTTCGCCAAGGCCGGCATGGCCGAAGGCCCGTTCCCGGAGCACTACGAACCGTTCGATACCCCGCTGCGCAGCAACCCGCTCAGCCCGGGCCAGGCGCAGACGCTCAACAACCCGGCCGCGCGCGTGTTCGCCAGCGACCGTGCCCAGATCGGTTCGCCGGACGAGTTCCCGCACGTGGCCACTACCTACCGCCTGACCGAGCATTTCCACTTCTGGACCAAGCACGGCAAGCTCAACGCCATCATCCAGCCCGAACAGTTCGTCGAAATCGGTGCTGCACTGGCCGACGAGCTGGGCATCAACAACGGCAGCCGCGTGCGCGTGAGTTCCAAGCGCGGCCATATCGAAGCCGTTGCGATGGTGACCAAGCGCATCAAGGCCCTGCAGATCGATGGAAAGACCGTGCACCAGGTGGGCATTCCGATCCACTGGGGTTTCCTCGGTGCGGCCAAACCCGGCTACATCGCCAATACGCTGACCAACGCCATCGGTGACGGCAACTCGCAGACGCCCGAATCGAAGTGCATCCTGGTCAAGGTCGAGAAGGTGTAGGAGACACGCCATGTCACTGCAATCGCTGGACATCATCCGCCGCTCGGCCACCACCACGCCCTCGCCGGAAGCGCGCGGTGCGCACACCGGCCAGGTCGCCAAGCTGATCGACGTGAGCAAATGCATCGGCTGCAAGGCCTGCCAGGTCGCGTGCATGGAGTGGAACGACCTGCGCGACGAAGTGGGCAGCTGCGTTGGCAGCTATGACAATCCGCCGGACCTCAGCGACCAGTCGTGGACGGTGATGAAGTTCCGCGAGTACGAGGACGAGAAGGGCAAGCTGGAGTGGCTGATCCGCAAGGAAGGCTGCATGCACTGCAGCGATCCGGGCTGCCTGAAGGCCTGCCCATCGCCCGGCGCAATCATCCAGTACGCCAACGGCATCGTCGACTTCCAGGAAGAAAACTGCATCGGCTGCGGTTACTGCGTGACCGGTTGCCCGTTCGACGTGCCGCGCATTTCCAAGAAGGACCACAAGGCCTATAAATGCACGCTGTGTTCGGACCGGGTGGCGGTGGGCCAGGAACCGGCCTGCGTGAAGACCTGCCCGACCGGCGCGATCACCTTCGGCAGCAAGCAGGCGATGACCGAACATGCGGCCGGCCGTGTGGAAGACCTGAAATCGCGCGGCTACGAGAACGCCGGCCTGTACGACCCACAGGGCGTGGGTGGCACCCACGTGATGTACGTGCTGCAGCATGTGGACAAACCCGAGCTGTACGCCGATCTGCCCAAGGACCCACGCATCAGCCCGATGGTGGAGGTCTGGAAGGGCGTGGCCAAGCCGCTGGGCGTGCTGGCGATCGCCGCCACCGCCTTCGCCGGCTTCCTGCATTACATCGGCATCGGCCGCAACACGGTCAATGACGAGGAAGAAGAGGAAGCCGAACACGAGGCGAAGCAGATCGAAGAGGAGCAGCGGCCATGAAGTACGCCCCGCACCCGCGCCAGATCATCCGCTACCGTGCGCCGACCCGCATCAATCACTGGATCGTGGCGATCTGCTTCGTGCTGACCGCGCTGTCCGGGTTGGCGTTGTTCCACCCTGCTCTGTTCCCTTTGACCCAGCTGTTCGGTGGTGGACCGTGGACGCGCATCCTGCACCCGTTCGTTGGCCTGGCCATGGTGGTGGGCTTTGCCTTTCTGGCCTTCCGCATGTGGCGCGACAACCTGCCGACCGCCGACGACCGCGCGTGGATGCGCGGCATGCGCGATGTACTGCGCAACGAGGATGAGAAGCTGCCACCGGTGGGCCGTTTCAATGCCGGCCAGAAGCTGTTGTTCTGGGCCATCATCGGATGCCTGTCGGCGCTGCTGCTGACCGGCTTCGTGATCTGGCGGCAGTACTTCAGCCACTTCTTCCCGATCGGGGTGATCCGCTTCTCGGTACTTGCCCATGCGCTGTTCGGCTGGGTGCTGATCTGCGCGATCGTGGTGCACATCTATGCGGCGATCTGGATCAAAGGGTCGGTGCGGGCGATGACCCAGGGCAAGGTGACCTACGGGTGGGCGTACAAGCATCACCGGCAGTGGTTCCGGGACATCCTGCGCGGGCGCCGGGAAGAGGGGTAGCGGCAGGGCCTGCGGCCCTGCACCCGCAGAGGCAACGTCAACGTCAACGTCAAAAGCTGGCTTCCTGAGGGGTGGCCGGGTGGGTCCGGTTGCGGGGGACGCCGTAAACCCGTCCTTGGGGGCTTGGCCGCGGCATCCATGCCGCGGACACCCCCGCAACCGGACCCACCCCGCCTTCGACAGTTTCCCGCTGCTGTCGGAATGGCATGAGCTGCTCTTGGTGGGTGTCGACCTTGGTCGACACGATGAACATGGCAACGACCGAAACCGGTTTTTGTAGAGTCGAGCCATGCTCGACTGCTTTGCTCGACTGCGTTGTTTGAACACGCTGGACGCCAGCGACGACAACGGCGAGGATGGAGGCTGGTTCTTCTGGCTGGCCCTGCATGGCGCAACGCATCCTTGAACCCGGTGAGATCGAGACACTGGCCTCGCGCGATGTTCCGCGCATCATCCTGCCCGATGTCGCTTCCCTGTTCGCCGAGCGCGCGACGCGCCTGCGCAGCCTGGCTGCGCACAGTGCCATCGGCGGTTACCTGCAGCTGCTGGCGGCGTTGGCCGATGCACAGCAGGCGCTGCTGAACGAGCTGACACCACAGCAACGCGAGACGCTGCAGTCGCAGGCACGTGCGCAGCAGTCGAGTGCGGCGGCCGGTGCCGGCATGCCGTTGCGGCCGGCCAACACGCTTCAACTTGATGGACGCTGGCGCGACTGGCTGCGCACGCTGTGCCAGCACTGTGCCGACGAAGCCGGGCTGCCGGCGGAAACCCGCCAGGAGCTGCAGCGCGTCGCCGCTGCCGACGATGCCTGGCTGGAGGCGCAGGCCCATGCCGTGCTGGAGCGTGATGATGCGCCATCGGTGGACGCGGTCGCGGCGCTGCTGGTGATGAACGCACTGCAGGTCTACTGGGCGGTGCTGGCGGACAGCTTCCGCTCCACCGACCTGAAACCGCTGGCCGATGCACCCGGCCTGTGCCCGTTGTGCGGCTCGCTACCAGTGGTCAGCGTGGTGCAGGCACGCCCACCCTATGCGTCCTACCGTTACCTGTCGTGCTCGCTGTGCGCGTGCCAGTGGCACTACGTGCGCGTGCAGTGCAGCCAGTGTGGCACCGCCGGCAAGGACATCGCCTACCGCGCCCTGGCCGATGTGGATGGCGACAGCGGCGAGGCCGTGCGCGAGAGCGCGGTCCGTGCCGAGACCTGCGACCACTGCCACAGCTACCGCAAGATCCTGTACCTGGAAAAGGATCCCTCACTGGAACCGGTCGCCGATGACCTCGGCACGTTGGCGCTGGACCTGCTGCTGGGCGAAGAAGGTTATGCGCGCGCCAGCCAGAATCCGCTGCTGTGGCAATCCGACGGCGAGTGAGGCGATGACAGCCACGCCCTCCACCCCGGCATCGGTTTCCGCGCTGCCCTCGCTGGACCGGTTGCTGCGTCTGCCTGCCTTGGCAGCACTGATCGAGGGCCACGGCCGCAGCCGCATCACCCAGCTGCTGCGTTCGCACCTGCAGGTGCTGCGCGACCGTATCAGCGCCGGCCAGCTTTCGGCCGCGCAGCTGCAGGAAGCGGTTGGCGGTCCGGCGCTGGTCGCGGCGATCGAGTCCGCACTGGCGGCCGATGCCCGGCTGGATCTGCAGCCGATGTTCAATCTGACCGGCACCGTACTGCACACCAATCTCGGGCGCGCATTGCTCCCCGATGCCGCCGTGCACGCGGTCAGCCGCGCGATGACCGCGCCGGTGGATCTGGAGTTCGACGTCATCCGTGGTCGTCGCGGCGACCGCGATGCACGGGTGCAGGCATTGATCTGCGAACTGACCGGCGCTGAAGCCGCCACCGTGGTCAACAACAATGCGGCGGCGGTCCTGCTGCTGCTCAACAGCCTGGCCAACCGCCGCGACGTGGTGGTGTCGCGCGGCGAACTGGTGGAGATCGGTGGCGCCTTCCGCATTCCCGACGTGATGCGCAGCGCCGGTGCGCGACTGCTGGAAGTGGGCACCACCAACCGCACCCATCCGGCTGACTTCGCCAACGCCATCGGCGCGCGCACCGCACTGCTGATGGAGGTGCACGCCAGCAACTACGCGATCACCGGCTTCACCGCCAAGGTCGACACCGCGGCGATGGCGGCAATCGCGCACGAACATGGCCTGCCGCTGGTGGTGGACCTGGGCAGTGGCAGCCTGTGCGATCTGGCCACGTTCGGCCTGCCGCACGAGCCCACTGTGCAGGAAACGCTGGCAGCCGGCGCCGATCTGGTTTCGTTCAGTGGCGACAAGCTGCTGGGTGGGCCTCAGGCCGGCATCATCGCCGGCCGCGCCGACCTGATCGCGCGGATCAACCGCAACCCGCTCAAGCGCGCGCTGCGCATGGACAAGATGGGCCTGGCTGCGCTGGAAGGGGTGCTGGCCCTGTACCGCGAACCGGAGCTGCTGGCACAGCGCCTACCGACCCTGCGCACGCTGTCGCGCACGCAGGACGACATCGATGCGCAGGCCCAGCGCCTGCTGCAGCCGATGCGTGCCTCGCTGGCGGCGGACTACACCCTCGAGCCTGCTTCGATGCACAGCCAGATCGGCAGCGGCGCGCAGCCACAGGCGCAGCTTGCCAGCGCCGGACTGCGCATTGCCAGCGCACGCCGTGGCGGACTGGATCGCCTGGCCAAGCGCTTGCGTCAGCTACCGCGCCCGGTGCTGGGCCGCATTGCCGATGACGCGTTGTGGCTGGACCTGCGCTGCCTGGAACCCGGGGACGAAGCGGCCTTCCTCGCCCAATGGAGCGCGCTGCAGGCATGATCGTCGGCACCGCCGGGCATATCGACCATGGCAAGACCAGCCTGGTACGCGCACTGACCGGCATCGAAACCGATCGCCTGCAGGAAGAGCGTACGCGCGGCATTTCGATCGAACTGGGCTACGCCTATGTTCCGGTGGAAAGCAGGGACGTCGAAGGCCCGGCCGCGATGCTGGGCTTCGTCGACGTTCCGGGCCATGAGCGCTTCGTGCACACGATGGTGGCCGGCGCCACGGGTATCGATGTCGCCCTGCTGGTGATCGCTGCCGACGACGGCGTGATGCCACAGACCCGCGAGCATCTGGCCATCCTGCAACTGCTGGGCGTCGACCGTGGTGCGGTGGCGCTGACCAAAATCGACCGTGTGGATGTAGCGCGCATCGCCCGGGTCGAGATCGAGATCGCTGCGCTGCTGGCCGCGACACCGTTGCAGGATTCTCCTCTGTTCGCCTGCAACAGCACCGCACCCGACGATGCCGGCATCAGCGCACTGCGTACCCAGCTGCACGCGTGGGCGGCGGACGACGCCAGCGCGCGCCAGGCCGAACTGCGCAGCGAGCTGTTCCGCATGCCGGTGGACCGCGTGTTCTCGCTGGCCGGCCACGGCACGCTGGTGACCGGCGCGGTACATGGTGGCATCGCCTTGGTGGGTGAGCATCTGCAGCTGATGCCGGCCGCCACTGAAATACGCATACGCAGCATCCACGCGCAGAACCAGGCCAGCGACCACGCGATGGCCGGGCAGCGCTGCGCGTTGAACCTGGCAGCCATCGCCCGTGACGACATCCGCCGTGGCGACTGGATCGCCGACCCGCGCGCACTGCTGCCCACCACCCGCGTTGATGTGCGGCTGCGGCTGTCCGCGTTGGCCGCACCGTTGCGCGACTGGGCGCCGCTGCATGTCCACTGGGGCACGATGCACCGGCAGGCCCATGTGGTGCTGCTGGAAGATCGTGACCACGGCAATGGACAGCTCGTGCAGCTGGTGTTCGACGCGCCGGTCTGCGCGATGTGCGGCGATCGCTTCATTGCCCGCGACTCGGCGGCAACCCGTACGCTGGGCGGCGGTGTGGTACTCGATCCGGACCCGCCACAGCGGCGGCGGCGCAGCCCTGCACGCCTGGCGTGGCTGGTGGCGCTGGAACAGCTGGCCACCAGCGCAGATGTTGGCCCGCTGCTTCAGCAGGCGGCCACCGGAATTCCATTGGCCGCACTGCAGCGCTACTGCCGGCGCGCCGCCGACCGGATCGATCTTCCTGCAGGCGCACAGCGCATCGCCACCCGCGACGACACGGTGGTCATCCTCGCTGCGCACTGGCAGGTGCTACGCGAACAGGTAATCGCCTCACTGCGTGGCTGGCATGAACGACGCCCTGACGAACCCGGTGTCGACAGCGGGCGCCTGCAACGCAGCACCCTGCCTGCACTGGCAACGAGCCTGTGGAACGCGCTTCTCCAGGACCTGCTGGACGACGGCAGCGTGCAGCGCGTGGGCGCCTGGTGGCGCCTGCCCGGCCATGACCATGCGCCACCGGAACGCGAGCGTCTGCTGCTGGAACGCGTGCTGCCGCAACTGCACGCCGGTGGCTTCGATCCGCCGTGGGTGCGCACCCTGGCCGCCGACATCGGCCTGGCCGAAGACGAGGTCCGCGCCGTCCTGCGCCGCGCCACCACACGTGGCGAACTGTTCCAGGTGGTACCGGACCTGTTCTATGCACCGGCCCGCATTGCCGAGCTGGCCACGATCGTCGCGCAGCTGTCGCAGGCCAGCGGCGCGGTGGATGCGGCCGCTTTCCGCGATGCCATCGGCCTGGGCCGCAAGCGCAGCATCCAGATCTTGGAGTTCTTCAATCGCGTTGGCTACACTCGACGCGTCGGTGACCAGCATCGGCCGCGTGGCGACCTGCAGTGGAACGCAGCCCGCGACTGAGCCCACCGCTACCGCCGTACTTTCGGAAGGCATGCGCATCCGGGCATGCGGCTGGGCTTCAAACCCAGTAGGGGGCGTCGATCGTTCCCTGGTAGGTTCGACTCCTGCTGCCTTCCGCCATTCGTGTTTCCGCAGGAGATGTCGGCATGGCCACGCACGCGCAGTCCCCCGCCCCTTCGACGGCCGATGCCCCACAACGACTGACGTCTCTCGCGCATGGCGGCGGCTGCGGCTGCAAGATCGCGCCGGGCGTGCTGACCGAACTGCTGCGCGGCCTGCCGGCGCTTCCGGCACCGGCTGAGCTGCTGGTTGGTCGCGAGACCAGCGACGACGCCGCGGTGTACCGCCTTGATGACCGCCAGGCGATTGTCGCCACCACTGATTTCTTCATGCCGATCGTCGACGATCCATTCGACTTCGGCCGCATCGCCGCCACCAACGCGCTGTCGGACCTGTATGCGATGGGCGCGCGCCCGCTGTTCGCACTGGCCATCGTCGGCATGCCGATCAATACGCTGCCGCAGGACACCATCCGCGGCATCCTGCAGGGCGGCGAACGCGCCTGCGCCGATGCCGGCATCGTGGTGGCCGGTGGCCACAGCATCGATTCGGTAGAACCCATCTACGGCCTGGCCGCGATCGGCGTGCTCGACCCGCAGCGGCTCAAGCGCAATGCTGATGCCCGCACCGGCGACGTGCTGGTGCTGGGCAAGCCGTTGGGCGTGGGCGTGTACTCGTCGGCGCTGAAGAAGGACGTGCTGGATGCCGACGGCTACCGGCAGATGATCGAGTCGACCACCCGCCTGAACACCGTGGGCGTGCCGCTGGCCGCGCTGGACGGCGTGCATGCCATGACCGATGTCACCGGCTTCGGCCTGCTCGGCCACCTGCTGGAAGTGTGCCGCGCCAGTGGTGTCGCAGCCGAAGTGGACAGCGCACAGGTGCCACTGCTGCCACAGGCGCTGGAGCTGCTGCAGCGTGGCTGCGTGACCGGCGCCTCCAACCGTAACTGGGCCTCCTATGGCACCGAGGTGCACTTCGCCGAGGGGTTGCCAGCATATTGGCAGCCGCTGCTGACAGATCCGCAGACCAGTGGCGGGCTGTTGGTGTCCTGTGCCCCGGAAGCGGTGGATGCGGTGCTGGCCTGTTTCCACGACGCAGGGTTCGTCCAGGCAGCCGTGATCGGCCGCTTGAGCGCTGGAACACCGGGCGTCAGCGTGCGCTGATGCGCGGAAACGACAAGGGCGCCCGAAGGCGCCCTTGTCGTTTCGCCGGGTGCAGCATCACTCGATGTTCTGCACCTGTTCGCGGATCTGGTCGATCAGCACCTTCAGCTCCACCGCGGCATTGGACGTGCGGCTGTCCACCGACTTCGAGCCCAGCGTGTTGGCTTCGCGGTTGAACTCCTGCAGCAGGAAGTCCAGGCGGCGGCCGACCGGCTCACGCTGCTTGAGCACGCGGCGGATCTCGACGATGTGGCTGCCAAGACGGTCCAGCTCTTCATCCACGTCCAGCTTCTGCAGCCACAGCACCAGTTCCTGCTCGGCGCGGCCGGGGTCGACCGGGTGCGGCAGGTCAGCCAGGCGTGCGGCCAGCTTTGCGCGCTGGCCGTCGCGAATGGCCGGAATCAGCGTGCGGACTTCAGTAGCGATGCGTTCGATGCCGTCCACGCGTTCACTGATGGCGGCCGACAACTTGCCGCCTTCGCGCTCACGGGCCTCGACGAAGCCGTCCAGCACCTGGTCCAGCAGGGCCAGTGCCTCGACCTGCAGCGCGGCGGCATCGGTGGCCTCGCCACGGGTCACGCCCGGCAGCTGCAGCAGGTCGGTGAAGCTGACCTGCAGGTTGGGGAAATCGGAGGTCAGGCGGTGGGCCAGGCGGCCCAGCTGGCCCAGCAGGGCCTCGTCCACCTGCAGGTTGGCCGCCGCTTCCGGCGCGCGCAGGCGCATCACCAGATCCAGCTTGCCACGGCTCAGGCGTGCGGCGATGCGCTCGCGCAGCTGCGGTTCGAGCGCCCGCAGTTCCTCGGGCAGGCGGGTGCCGACCTCCAGGAAGCGGTGGTTGACCGAGCGCAGCTCGCAGCCCAGCGTGCCCCACGGGGTGACCCGCTCGCCGCCGGCATAGGCGGTCATGCTTCGAATCATGGATTGTGTCCGGTGCGTGCAAAGGGGGAATGGTACCCTAGCGCCCTCACCAGAGCCCCCTTGCCCGCCCCGTGAAGGCCGCGGGCGTGGCGGCGTACTCCCTCGCCATTACGGAACCCGCACCATGTCCGATTCCCGCCCCAGCGGCCGCCAGCCCGACCAGCTCCGCCCGGTCGTCATCCAACGCGGCTTCACCCGCCACGCCGAAGGTTCGGTGCTGGTGTGCTTCGGTGAAACCCGCGTGCTGTGCACCGCCAGCATCGAGAACCGCGTGCCGGGCTTCCTGCGCGGCAAGGGCGAAGGCTGGGTCACCGCCGAGTACGGCATGCTGCCGCGCGCCACCCACACCCGTAGTGACCGTGAAGCGGCCCGTGGCAAGCAGGGCGGCCGCACGCTGGAGATCCAGCGCCTGATCGGCCGCAGCCTGCGCGCGTGCGTGGACCGCAACGCGCTGGGCGAACGCACCATCACCCTCGACTGCGACGTGCTGCAGGCCGACGGTGGCACCCGCACCGCCGCCATCACCGGCGCCTACGTGGCCCTGGTCGATGCAGTGAACGTGCTGATGAAGCGCGGCGACATCAAGCGCAACCCGATCCTGGGCGCAGTGGCCGCCGTGTCGGTGGGCGTCTACCGCGGCACCCCGGTGCTGGACCTGGACTACGCCGAAGACAGCGACTGCGACACCGACATGAACGTGGTGATGAACGACGGTGGCGGCTTCATCGAGCTGCAGGGCACCGCCGAAGGCCATGCCTTCCGTCGCGACGAGCTGGACGCGCTGCTGGGCCTGGCCGAAAAGGGCGTGACCGAACTGCTGGCCGCACAGCAGGCGGCGCT
Source organism: Stenotrophomonas sp. YJH_SMC_16 (assembly GCF_059367875.1). Taxonomy (NCBI): domain Bacteria; kingdom Pseudomonadati; phylum Pseudomonadota; class Gammaproteobacteria; order Lysobacterales; family Lysobacteraceae; genus Stenotrophomonas; species Stenotrophomonas sp. YJH_SMC_16. Next base: position 216,470 of record NZ_JCAFRH010000001.1, read on the forward strand.
GTCGGCATGAACCGGCGCCTTGCCCTGACCACCCTGGTGGTGGCCGATTACGACGAAGCCATCGCCTGGTACACCGGCAAGCTCGGCTTCGCACTGTTGGAGGACATCGACCAGGGCCACAAGCGCTGGGTGGTGGTCGGCCCGACCGATGGCAGTGCCGCCGCGCTGCTGCTGGCCCGTGCCAGCAATGAGGAGCAGCGCAGCCGCATCGGCAACCAGACCGGTGGCCGGGTCGCCTTCTTCCTCAACACCGATGACTTCCACCGCGACCACGCGGCGATGCTGGCCGCCGGCGTCGAGTTCCTGGAAGCGCCGCGCGAAGAACCCTATGCAACGGTTGCGGTGTTCCGCGATCTGTATGGCAACACCTGGGACCTGCTGGAGCCCCGTCAATGAAGAAACTGGTACTGGCCAGCCACAACGCCGGCAAGCTGGTGGAGATGCAGGAGATCCTCGCCGACCTGCCGCTGCAGATCACCTCGGCCGCTGAGCTGGGCCTGGGTGACGTGGAAGAGACCGGCCTGACCTTCGTCGAGAACGCGCTGCTGAAGGCGCGCGCCGCCTGCGAAGCAACCGGCCTGCCGGCGCTGGCCGATGATTCGGGCCTGATCGTCGATGCCCTCGGCGGTGCGCCGGGCCTGTACAGCGCGCGCTATGCCGGTCACCCGACCAACGCCGCGGCCAACAACGCCAAGCTGCTGGACGCGATGGCCGATGTTCCCGACGGCCAGCGCAGCGCCCGCTTCTATGCGGTGATCGTGCTGCTGCGCCACGCCACCGACCCGCAGCCGCTGATCTGCGAAGGCCGCTGGGAAGGACAGATCATCCGCGAACTGCGTGGCACCAATGGTTTCGGCTACAACCCGGTATTCCTGGACACCACCCACGGCCTGACCGCCGCGGAAATGGAGCCGGCACTGAAGAACGCCATCAGCCACCGCGCCATTGCCCTGCAGCAGCTCAAGCAACAGCTGGCGACGCTGTACTGACGCCACCCGATCAAACCAGGGAAGCCGGCCAGCGGCCGGCACTACCGAAGAAGCCCATGCCGCACGCCCACGACCACTGCAACCACCTGCCCGGCGAAGCCTGCTCCGCTGACCACGACAGCCCGCCGCGGCTGGTGCCGCCACCGCTGTCGCTGTACGTGCACCTGCCGTGGTGCGTGCGCAAGTGCCCGTACTGCGATTTCAATTCGCACCAGGCCAAGGGCGAACTGCCGTTCGATGCCTACATCGACGCGCTGCTGCGTGACCTGGACCAGGACCTGCCACTGGTCTGGGGCCGGGTGGTGCACAGCGTGTTCTTCGGTGGTGGTACGCCCAGCCTGTTCCCGCCGGAAGCGATCGACCGTTTCCTTCAGCAGGCCAGCGCGCGCCTGCGTTTCGCGCCCAATGCCGAGATCACCCTGGAGACCAACCCGGGCACCGCCGAGCATGGCCGCTTCGACCGCTACCGCGCGGCCGGCGTGAACCGCCTCAGCTTCGGCATCCAGAGTTTCGACGACGCCATGCTCAAGCGCCTGGGCCGCATCCACGACAGTGGCGAAGCCGAGCGCGCGGTGAAGATGGCGCAGGACGCGGGCTACGACAACTTCAACATCGACCTGATGTACGCGCTGCCGGAACAGACCCTGGCCGGCGCCGAGGCCGATCTGGAACGCGCCTTCGCACTGCAGCCGGCGCACATCTCGCACTACCAGCTGACCCTGGAACCGAACACGGTGTTCTTCGCGCGGCCGCCGCAGGGCATTCCCGATGAAGACAACGCCTGGGACATGCAGGAACACTGCCAGGCACTGCTCGCGCAGGCCGGTTTCGGCCAGTACGAAGTCAGCGCCTATGCGCGCCCCGGCCGGCAGAGCGCACACAACCTGAACTACTGGCGCTTCGGCGATTACCTGGGCATCGGTGCCGGTGCGCACGGCAAGATCAGTTCAGGCGCCGAAGAACACGTGCTGCGCCGCTGGAAGCTGAAGCATCCGCAGGCCTACCTGGACAGCGCGGGTACCCCGGCCTCGTTCGGTGGTGACGATGTGATCGCGCCCGAGCGCCTGCCGTTCGAGTACATGCTGAATCTGCTGCGCCTGCACGAAGGTTTCGGCCTGCGCGATTTCGAGTCGCGCACCGGCCTGCCGCGCAGCGTACTGGATGCCCCCCTGGCCGAGGCCGTGCAGCGCGGCTGGCTGGACGTGACGGATGGCCATGTGCAGCCGACCGAGCTGGGCCGCCGCTTCACCAACGATGTGGTGAGCCTGTTCCTGGAAGATTGATGCTCGCCTGGCAGAGCGTCGTGCCGGCCAACGGCCGGCACTACCGTTCATCGGTCGGGCCATGCCCGGCGAACGAAATGCACATCCACCCTAAAGTAGCGCCGACAGCAGCCGACACGGTAGATTCACCAGATCGATCCGCGGGAATCCGGGTACCGCCTGCCGATGTCAGCCGTCTTTTCCATCACTCCTGCCGACAAGAACCGACTGGCCGCCAGCGACCTGCCACCGCGGGTACGTGAGCTGTTGGGCGCGCTGATCGGCCTGTGCCGGCAGACGCTGGCCGCGCCCCTGATCCTGACGGTGGAGGCGCTGGAGCAGAATCTGCTTCACGACGCCGACCGCGCACGCAATCCGCAGCAGCAGGCCGAGCTGATGGCCCAGCGCGGGCAGCTGCATGCGTTCTCCGGCCACTTCGCCGACCGTATGCTCGACGCCGTGGCCGATGCCCTCGCACGGCTGCGCGAACCGGCCAGCGGTGTCAGCACCAGTGCTACGCCGCCAGCGCTGCCGGGCATGCTCGGGCTGTCGCTGGTCGATGAGCATGAAGTGGATCGCGACCTGCTGCTGACCGAGATGGTGCGGCGCGAGACGCTGCGTTCAACCAACACACTGAACCTGCTGGGCCAACGCTTGGGCGTACTGGCGGCGGCGCCGGCCTTCGAGGCCGACACCCTGCCACTGGCACCGCAGGCACTGTGCGCGATGGTGCGCCGGATTGCCGAACAGGACGCGCTGAGCGTCGAGGTACAGCTGGCGCTGTATCGCAGTTTCGAACGGCAGGTGCTGGAACGGCTGGGCGATATCCTTGACCGTGCCAATGCCCTGCTGGCCCAGTCCGGCGTACTGCCGGGGCTGGTCTACACCCCCTACCTGGCACGCTCGTCGAGCACGCGGCGGATCATCACCCAGTCGGTGGGTGGCGGCCGCACTACGCAGCCGGCCAAGCGCGCCGCAGCCCCGCTGACCGGCTGGAACGGTTCGGCACCGGCCGGCTCCTGGTCCAGCCTGGTACAGGACGCCTTCCACGGGGGCGGCGCAGCCGGCCCCGCCACGCCGGGCGTAACCACGTCCACCGGCGGTGCATTGCATGAACTGCTGCAGCAGGCACGGCATGCCAGCCCTGCCCCTGCGGACAGCGGCGCAGTGCCCAGCGCGGCAGTCGACGCAGTCCTCGCGCGCCTGCAGGCCCAGTCCAGTGCCGCAACCGGAGTGGCCGACCTGCAGGCTGCCGTGGTCGCGCAGCTGCGCAGCGAGCATGGTGCGCAGGCCCAGCTGGGCAGTCACGACCGTGACAACCTCGACCTGCTGCGCATGCTGATGCAGCAGGTGCAACAGCAGCAGCGTCCCGATCCGGTGCCGGCCGCCCTGCTGGCGCGCCTGCAGGTGCCCCTGGCACGCGCGGCCATGGCCGACCCGGGCTTCTTCGTGCGCGACGAACACCCCGCGCGTGAGCTGCTCAACCAGATCGCCGAAGTCGGCGCCAACTGGCTGGGCGATGACGATGTGGACCCACAGCTGCTGCAGCGCATGGCGCAAAGCGTGCAGGGCCTGCTGGGGCAGGATGCACGTGCGCCGGAGGCCTTTGCCGCCGCCAACGAAGACGTGCAGCAGCACCAGCGCGCGGCGGCCCATCGTGCCGAACTGGCCGAGCGCCGCCATGTGGAAGCCGCGCGCGGCAAGGAACGATTGGAACTGGCCCGTCGCCAGGCCACCGCACAGATCGACCAGTGCTGCGACACGCAGTCGCCGCCGCGCTTCGTGCAGACCCTGTTGCGCCAGGCCTGGGCCGATGCACTGACCCTCACCCGCCTGCGCCATGGTGACGATTCGCCACAGTGGCAGGAGCGCCTGCAGCAGACCGAGCGCATCGCCGCCATCACCGCACAGGCCATCGACGCCCCTGGCGGCACCGATACCGCGCTGGCAGCGGACGTGGAGGCCGCACTGCTGCAGGTCGGCTACCACGCCGAGGAAGCCGCCGCCGTCGCGCGCAGGCTGGCAACGCCCGGCGGCGAGGATGAAAGCACCTCGCGTACCGAGCTCAGCGCACGCCTGAAGGCACGTGCGCGCCTGGGCGAGCACGCCGGCACGAACAGTGGCACCGCGTCTGCCACACCACGCAGCAGCGCCGAAGAAGCGGCCTACCAGCAGCTGTCCACGCTGCCGTTCGGCAGCTGGTTCGACATCGACACGGGCGATGGCACGCTGCGCCGCCAGCGCCTGTCCTGGTACAGCCTGCTGACCGGCCACGCGTTGTTCGTCAATGCGCGCGGGCAGAAGACCACCGATACCGACCTGGATACGCTGGCACGGCAGATCAGTGCCGGGCGCGCGCAGCTGGTCACCGAAGACAAGGGCCGGCTGGTCGACCGTGCCTGGGAAGCCAGCCTCGGTGCGCTGCGTGCACTGGCCACGGGCCGCGCACAGGAGACCCCCGCATGAAAGCCGTACCGCCGCAGGACACCCGCCGCGCGCCGCGCCGCCAGGTCTCGGACCTGGTGCCGGTCACCGACCAGATGCGCGAGTGCGTGGTCGGGCGCCTCGGCAATGTCTCCGAAACCGGCATGCTGATGCTGGCCAGCGTGCCGCTGCGCGAGGATGCGCTGTACCAGCTGCGCTTCCCGTTGCCACTGGGTGATGGCCGCCAGCAGGCCATCGACGTGGGCGTGCATCTGCTATGGAGCGAGCCCGCGCACGTACCCGGGCAAAGCTGGACCGGCTTCCGCTTCCTCACCCTGTCACGCGAGCATCGGCAGCTGCTGCGGCAGTGGGTGGGCGAGGACAGCGACGAGGGACCGGTTTCGACGGCCTGAGTGCCGGTTCCGGCACAGCGGTTTTTCGCGGTATGCGGCAGAATCTAGGGCCGTTTTCCGTGTCGAGCCACCGCAATGATCCAGCAAGACCCCGGCGCCCTGTATTCCGACCACCTGGCCGTGCTGTGCCGACGTGCCGAACAGGCGCTGGCCCGCGGTGGCTTCGATCACCTGGTGGTGCCCAGCGGCACCCTGCACTACCAGGTGTTCGACGACCGCGACTACCCGTATGCGGTCAATCCGCAGTTCAAGGCCTGGCTGCCGCTGACCCGCGTGCCCAACAGCTGGATCGTGTTCACCCCGGGCAAGCGCCCGGCCGTGATCTTCCACCAGCCCTTCGACTACTGGCACGTGGTGCCGGACGCGCCCAGCGGCTGGTGGGTGGAGCACTTCGACATCCACATCATCCGCAAGCCCGAAGAGGCGCTGGCCCTGCTGCCGGCCGACCCGGCGCGCTGCGCCATCCTCGGCGAGCCGCAGAGCGCGCTGGGCAACTACGTGCCGAACAACCCGGCGCCGGTGGTGAATTACCTGGAATGGCACCGCGGCAGCAAGACGCCGTATGAGATCGCGCTGATGCGCCAGGCGCAGGTGCTGGGCGTGCGCGGCCACCGTGCCGCCGAAGCCGCGTTCCGCAATGGCGCCGACGAATTCAGCATCCACATGGCCTATTGCCAGGCCGTCGGCCAGGATGCCAACGAACTGCCCTACGGCAACATCGTGGCCCTGAACGAACACGCCGCCGTGCTGCATTACACCGAGCTGGGCCGCAAGGCGCCGCAGCCGCTGCGCAGCTTCCTGATCGATGCCGGTGCCAGCGCCTACGGCTACGCCAGCGACATCACCCGCACCTACGCCGCGCAGGGCCACGACGAGTTCGCGGCGATGATCGCCGCCGTCGACGCTGCCCAGCAGCAGATGTGCGCGGCGGTGCGGCCGGGCTTTGACTACAAGCAGCTGCACGTGGACGCGCATCTTTCGCTGATGGGCGTGCTGAAGGACTTCGGCGTGATCAAGGTATCGCCGCAGACCGCGCTGGAGACCGGCGTCAGCGCCGCGTTCTTCCCGCACGGCATCGGCCACCTGATCGGCCTGCAGGTGCACGACGTGGCGGGGTTCGCGGCCAGTGACGAAGGTGGCCGCATCGAGCGCCCGGCCGGCCACCCTTACCTGCGCCTGACCCGCGTGCTGGAACCGGGCATGGTGGTGACCATCGAACCGGGCCTGTACTTCATCGACATGCTGTTGAACGAAGTGAAGGACGCCGGTCATGGCGATGCGATCAACTGGGACCGCGTGGACTTCTTCCGCCCGTATGGCGGCATCCGCATCGAAGACGAAGTGCTGTGCACCGAGGGCGAAGCGGACAACCTGACGCGGCCGGCGTTTGCGGCGGCGAACGGCTGAGCCCCTCGTGGTTGCCCGTTGAATCAAAAGCCGCGCTTGGCCGGGCGGGGTGGGTTTGCAGGACACGCCGTAAACCCATCCATGGGGGCTCGATGGCGCCATCCATGGCGCCAACGGTCCTGCAAACCCACCCCGCCCAGCCCTTGACAGTTTCCTGCCGCGTCCAACCACGGAAAAGAAATAAAGAAAAGCAAAAGCGGGTCGCTCGCTGCGCTCGCTCTGTGCCGACCAGGGTCGACACCTACCAATCGTCGTTCGTTCCAACAACCGCAATTGCCAGTAGATCCACGCCATGCGTGGATGATTCATTCGATGTCTGATAGATGTGCCGACCAACGGTCGGCACCCACCAACAGCCCCGTGAACCTGTCGGAGGCGGGGTACTGTGGGTTTGCGGGGTGTGAGCGGCATGGATGCCGCGACCAAGCCCCCATGGACGGGTTTACGGCGTCCCCGCAAACCCACAGTGCCCCGCCATCCCACGGAATGCCCGCTGTTGCTGTTGCTTCGGATGTTGCCCTGGCTTGAAGCAGGTGCAGGGCTGCAAGCCCTGCCGATAACCCCTTACCCCGCCATCACCGCTTCGATCTCGTCGGCGCTGCGCGCCAGGCCTTCGGTCAGCACACGATGGCCGTCATCGGTGATCAGCACATCATCCTCGGTACGGATGCCGATGCCGCGCCAGCGCGGCTCCACCGTCGTGTCGTCCACGCCGATGTACAGCCCCGGCTCGATGGTGAACGCCATGCCCGGCTCCAGCAGGCGCGAATCGCCCGCCAAGCGGTAGTCGCCCACGTCGTGCACGTCCATGCCGATCCAGTGCCCGGTCTTGTGCCGGTAGAAGCGCTGGTACAGGCCTTCGGACAGGTTCTTTTCCAGCGTGCCCTTCAGCAGGCCCAGCCGCAGCAGGCCTTCGGTCAGGGTCTGTACCGCCGCCAGGTGGCCGGCCTCGTACGGTACACCCGGCTTGGCCTGGGCCAACGCGGCGGCCTGCGCATCGCCGACCAGGTCGTGCAGCGCACGCTGCTCGGCACTGAAGCGGCCATTCACCGGGAAGGTGCGGGTGATGTCGCTGGCATAGCCGCGGTATTCGGCACCGGCGTCGATCAACACCAGCTCGCCATCGCGCGAACGCGCGTTGTTGTCGCGGTAATGCAGGATGCAGCCGTTGCGGCCGGCACCGACGATGCTGCAGTAGGCCGGCACAGCGTCGCTGGCACGGAACACGCGTTCCAGTTCGGCCTGCAGTTCGTACTCGTGGATACCCGCCCTGGCAGCCTTCATCGCCGCCAGATGCGCACGCACGCTGATCTGCGCGGCGTGGTGCATCAACGCCACTTCGGCTCCGGACTTGAACAGGCGCTGCTCGTGCAGCAGGTGGCCCAACTCCAGGAACTCGTGCGGGGGCTGCGCGCCGTGGCGCACCTGCGAACGCACGCGGTTGACCCAGCCGATCAGCTTCAGGTCGAAATCCGCGTCGCGGCCGAAGTGGTAGTAGACGCGCGAACGGCCTTCCAGCAGGCCCGGCAGGATGTCGTCCAGATCGTCGATCGGGTAGGCATCGTCCATACCGTACTGCGATACCGCGCCTTCCTGGCCGGCGCGGCTGCCGTCCCAGGCTTCGCGCTCGGCATCGCGCTCGCGGCAGAACAGGATGGCCTCGCCGTGGCGGCGGCCCGGGATCAGTACCAGCACCGCTTCCGGCTCCGGGAAACCGCTCAGGTACTGGAAGTCCGAATCCTGGCGGAACGGGTAATGGGTGTCGAGGCTGCGCACCTTCTCGGCTGCGGCCGGCAGTACCAGGATCGCGTCCTCGCCGGCCATGTCCATCAGCTGGCGGCGGCGACGCTTGTATTCGCCGGCCGCGATGCCGGTGCGCTGCTTGATGTCCATCAGTTCAGGCGCTGCCGATGGCGCGAGGCCAGCACCACGTCACCGTGCAGCAGCAGCACCGCCACGCGGATGAATTCCTCGATCTCCGACAGGGCTTCGTCGTCATCATCGCCGCCGGCCTCGAAATCCTCGCTGGAGGCGCGGGCCAGGCTGGCCATGTCGGTCAGCGCTTCCTCGCCCTCTTCGGACAGGGCTGGCCGGTTGCCACCACTACCCAGACCGAAGCCGCCCAGGAACGAGCGGGTCCAGCTGAACATGGCATCGGCCTGCGCGGACACGTCATCGTTGTCGGTCAGCAGCAGTTCGAAGGCGAAGTCACGGTCTTCCAGCTGCTTGATGGTGACCTGCAGCAGCTGCGCCAGCACGCTGTCGGCAGCCACCGGCGCCAGGTTGTCGTCGGCCAGCACGCGCGCCGGCCAGTCGTTGCCGGGGGCGCCGCCGGCGGCCAGCCAGCCACACAGCGCGCCGTGCAGCTCGGCAGCGGTGGCGCCCAGGCCCAGTTCCTGGCTGGCGCGGGTAACGTCGTCGACGGAGGGAAGTTCGGTCATCGTGCGGCTCGTTCGGAAAGGAAACCCGGGACGCGCACGCGCGCGCCCGTGAGACCCCGTAGTGTAGCAACCCGACGGCATCCTCTCCGCAGCCGTCCAGCCTTGCTGCGACAACGCTTGACCGCCCTTACCCGGCTTGCCTATCGTGCCCGTATGGAACCCGCTGATCCCCTTGCCCAGCTGCAGGACTTCGCCGCCCGCGTGGAAGCGTTGCTTGAACGCAACCAGCGCCTGGCCGAGGAGAACCGCAGCCTGCGCCACCAGCAGGAACAGCTGGTGGCCGAGCGCTCGACGCTGCTGGCCAAGAATGAGCAGGCACGTTCGCGGGTGGAAGCAATGATCAGCCGGCTCAAATCCCTGGAGCAGCACACATGAGCGCCGAACCGGTCAGTGTCCGCATCCTCGATCGTGAATACACCGTGGGCGTCGGCGGCGATGAACGCGACAGCCTGATGGCCGCCGCGCGCCTGCTGGATGCGCGCATGCGCGAGATCCGCGGCAGCAACCGCATGGCCGCGGTCGATCGCGTCGCCGTGCTGGCCGCGTTGAACCTGGCCCACGAACTGCAGCTGCTGCGCGACGAAAACGCCCGCCAGGCGGTGGCCCTGCAGCAGACGCTGGCCGACCTGAACCGGCGCCTGGACCGCGCCATCGACGGCAACGCCTGAAGGTCGTGCACAACGCGTCTTCTCATATCTGAATTGGCACGGACTGTTGCCGACGAACGGCCTATCCAGATCCTGCGTGCTGGCTATAATGGCCACGCGTTCTCTGCGGTACTCGACGGCATGTGCAAACATTCGCCTTGTCCCTTAAGAACGACACCGGGAGCGCGACAGCGCCGGGAGTGCAGGTCCGCCTTGTAGCGGGAAGCCCGATGGTTCTCCAGCGTTCCCACTTGAGCCCCCGGGTTCAAGGTCGTTTCGCATGCATCGACATTGCGGAGAATGCAATATTCCAGCAAGGGCGGCGTCTTCGGGCGTCGCCCTTGTTCTTTCCGGCACAATGACGGCTGATCCTTGCCGCACGCTGCCATGACCGACCCGCGCCAGGCCCTGCGCCACGACCTGCGGCAACGCCGCCGCGACCTTTCCGCCGCTGAGCGCATCGCCGCCGCCGAATCGCTTGCCGATGCCCTGCTCGCCCTGCCGTTCGCCCCGCGCGAAGGCGCCGTGGCCGGCTACTGGGCGCTGGATGGCGAAATCGCCCTGCACCGCTGGCAGCTACAACTGCCCGAAGGCCTCACCTACTGCCTGCCGGTGCTGGCCGGTGAGGTGCTGCGCTTCGCACCGTGGCGGCCGGGGCAGCCGCTGACCAGCAACCGCTACGGCATTCCCGAACCGGACGTGGCGGTGGAAGACACCCTGGAACCGGCGCAGATGGCGCTGGTAGTGACCCCGCTGGTGGGTTTCGACGCGCAGTGCCGGCGGCTGGGCATGGGGGGCGGCTGGTATGATCGCAGCTTCGCCTTCCGCCACGATCGGCCGGCGCCGCCCTGGCTGGTCGGTGCTGCGTTTGCGGTGCAGCAGGTCGAGTCCTTGCCGGTGGCGTCGTGGGACGTGCCGGTGGATGCGATCTGCACCGAAGACGGCACCCTGTTCCCCTCCGCTGCCCCCGTGAACGCATGACCGCCCGCAAGCGCTACTGGCTGATGAAGTCCGAACCGGACGCCTTCTCCATCGATGACCTGGCCAAGGTCAAGGTCGAACCCTGGAACGGGGTGCGCAACTACCAGGCGCGCAACTTCATGCGCGATGGCATGCAGGTGGGCGACGGCATCCTGTTCTACCACTCCAATACCAAGGTGCCGGGCATCGTCGGCCTGGCCACGGTGGCCAGCACGGCCTACCCGGACGACACCCAGTTCGATCCGAAATCCGACTACCACGACCCCAAGAGCACGCGCGAGAACCCGCGCTGGATGCTGGTGGACGTGGCCTTCGACCGCAAGCTCAAGCAGGTGATCGCGCTGGACGAGATCAAGCTGCACGCTGATGAGCTCGGCGAAGGCTTCCCGCTGGTTGCCAAGGGCAACCGCCTGTCGGTGTTCCCGGTGACGGCCGCGCAGTGGAAGCTGCTGCTGTCGCTGGAAAAGAAATCCTGATTCCCTGCCTGAGAGTTCTCCCATGTCCGAAGCCAAGCGCCTGGCCGCCGAGAAAGCCATCGAGTACGTAGAAGACGGCATGATCGTCGGTGTCGGCACCGGTTCCACCGTGGCCTATTTCATCGATGCCCTGGCCCGCATCCAGCACCGCATCAAGGGCGCCGTATCCAGCTCCGAGCAGAGCACCGCGCGCCTGAAGCAGCACGGCATCGAGGTGATCGAGCTGAACCACAGCGGCAACCTGTCGCTGTACGTGGACGGCGCCGATGAGTGCGACGCCAACAAGTGCCTGATCAAGGGCGGCGGTGCCGCGCTGACCCGCGAGAAAATCATCGCCGAGGCCAGCGAGCGCTTCATCTGCATCGTCGACCCGAGCAAGCAGGTGCCGGTGCTGGGCAAATTCCCGCTGCCGGTGGAAGTGATCCCGATGGCGCGCAGCCTGGTCGCCCGCCAGATCCGCGACATGACCGGCGGCCAGCCGACCTGGCGCGAAGGCGTGGTCACCGACAACGGCAACCAGATCCTGGACATCCACAACCTGCAGATCACCGATCCGGAAAAGCTGGAGCGCGAACTCAACCAGCTGCCGGGCGTGGTCTGCGTCGGCCTGTTCGCACGCCGCCGCGCCGATGTGGTGATCGTCGGCGGCGAGCCGCCGGTCGTGCTCTGACCCTTTCGAAGGATCCTGACGATGTCGCTGTTGCGTTCGCTGCTGATGCTTCCGCTGCTGGCCCTGGCCGGCTGTGCCACCGACGCGGCCCGCCATTGGGTCGAGCTGGATGGCGCCCGCTACCAGGTCGAGCTGGCCACCAACGATGAAACCCGCGCGCGCGGGTTGATGTTCCGCGACCAGATGGCCGCCGACCACGGCATGCTGTTCATCCACGACCGCGAGGAAATGCAGGCGTACTGGATGAAGAACACGAAGATCGCGCTGGACATCCTGTACTTCGACAGCGAGCGCAGGCTGGTCAGCCAGCAGCGCGACGTTCCGCCGTGCTCGGCCGGCGACATGTGCCCGCCGTATCCCAGCGGTGGCCCGGCCCGGTACGTGCTGGAGCTCAATGCGGGCCAGGCCGAGAAGCTGAAGCTGAAGGACGGCACCGCGCTGACCTTCGGCCCGGGCATCGAGTAGATCCTCGCCCTGCGTTGAGGAGGAGCGGTAGGCGCCGACCTTGGTCGGCACTGACTTGCCGCGCGCTGGCTGGCTGTGGTGTGGACCAAGGTCCACACCCACCGGAAACCCATCGCCCCAGGCCGTGACTTTTTCACGCGGCACCGCTTGAAACCGCCTGCAAATGTCGCCAGTCTGTGGTCATGCAGGACCGGATCTCTCTCCCCGACTGGGATGCACTGGCCGACCTCGAAGACGAGGCGCTGCCACTGTTGCCGACCGCACTGCTGATCGCGCGCGATGAATACCCCGATCTGCAGCCGTCCACCTACGACGCGTTGATCCAGAGCCATGTCGACCACCTCCGCTCGGAAGTGGACAGCATCGACAACAGCCCGCTGAAGATGGCAGCGATCAACCGTCACCTGTTCGACGAGCTGGGCTACAGCGGCGACCACGACGAGTACTACGACCCGCGCAACAGCTACCTCAACCAGGTATTCGAGCGGCGCCTGGGCAACCCGATCTCACTGGCGCTGGTGCAGATGGAAGTCGCGCGCCGGCTGGGCATTCCGCTCGATGGCGTGTCCTTCCCCGGCCACTTCCTGGTGCGCCTGCCGGTGGACGACGGCGTGCTGGTGATGGACCCGTTCAACGGTGGCCGCCCGTTGGACGTGGACGAACTGCGCGAGCGGGCCAAATCACACTTGGGTGGGCAGATGCCGGACGACCAGGTGCTGGCGCAGATCCTTGACCCGGCGCCGGCGCGCGCGATCCTGATGCGCATGCTGCGTAACCTGCATGGCGTGTACGCCGAGGCCGGCGAGTGGGACCGCGCTGCACGCAGTGCCGATCGCCTGCTGAAGCTGGCCCCGGAGCAGGACGACGCGCTGCGGGATCGCGGCCTGGCCTATCTGCAGCTGGAATATCTGGCCGGTGCCCGCCACGACCTGGGGCAGTACCTGAAGCGCAATCCCGAGGCCAGCGATGCGCAGTGGCTGCGTGAGAAGCTGATCGACCTGGGCGGGCCTGTGCCGCGGCTGCATTGAGGGAGTCGGTGTGTGGACCAACGGTCCACACCCACCCCAACGGTCCGCACCCACAGAAGGGCCTGCAGGCCCTACCGGTCAATCGACTTCAACCATCTCGAAATCGGCCTTGGTCACCCCGCAATCGGGGCAGGTCCAGGTCTCGGGGATGTCCTCCCAGCGCGTCCCCGGCGCGATGCCCTCCTCCGGCAAGCCTTCCGCTTCGCTGTAAAGGAAGCCGCAGACCACGCACATCCAGGTGCGCAAGGTGGTGGGGGTGGCATCGCTCATCGGATAATCAGGGCTGGATTCACGGGCCGCCATTGTCCCATCGCGGCCCACGCACCGGTAGCCATCGATGACTTCTGCTTCCCCGGCGCCCCGCGGCGTCTACCTGATCACCCCGGACGAGCCCGATACCGCGCGCCTGCTGGCCCTTACCGCGCCGCTGCTGGCCGCTGGCGCCACCTGGCTGCAGTACCGCAACAAGACCGCCAACGACGCGCTGCGGCAGGAACAGGCCACCGCCCTGCAGGCGCTGTGCGCGGAGCGCGGCGTGCCGCTGATCATCAACGACGACCCTGCGCTGGCCAAGGCCGTGGGCGCGGCCGGCGTGCACCTGGGCGGCACCGACGGTGACATCCCCAGCGCGCGCGCCCTGCTCGGCCCCGACGCCATCATCGGCGCCTCCTGCTACGACCAGTTGGCCAATGCCGAGAAGGCCGTGGCTGCCGGCGCCAGCTACGTGGCCTTCGGCGCGTTCTTCCCGACCACCACCAAGATCACCACCAGCCGCGCCCATACCGACCTGCTGCGGCAAAGCGCCGCACTGGGCGTGCCGCGGGTGGCGATCGGCGGGCTGACGCCGGACAATGTCGGTCCCATCATCGATGCCGGCGCCGATCTGCTGGCCGTGGTCAGCGGCATCTATGCCGCGCAGGACCCGGTCGCGACCCAGCGCGCCTACCTCGCCCGATTCGATACGCAGCAGTAATCCCCAGGAAACCCCATGAACCACGACCAGTCCCACGCCCTGTTCTCCCGCGCCCAGGAACTGCTGCCCGGCGGCGTCAACTCACCGGTGCGCGCGTTCAAGTCGGTCGGCGGCGAACCCTTCTTCGTCGAGCGCGCCGACGGCGCCTACCTGTACGACGTCGACGGCAACCGCTACATCGACTACGTGGGCTCGTGGGGCCCGATGATCGTCGGCCACAACCACACCGCCGTGCGCCAGGCAGTGAAGAAGGCGATCGACAACGGCCTGTCCTTCGGTGCGCCGTGCGCAGCGGAAGTGACCATGGCCGAGACCATCACCCGGCTGGTGCCGTCGTGCGAGATGGTGCGCATGGTGAACTCCGGTACCGAAGCCACCCTGTCGGCGATCCGCCTGGCGCGCGGGGCCACTGGCCGCAACTGCATCGTCAAGTTCGAAGGCTGCTACCACGGCCACGGCGACTCGTTCCTGGTCAAGGCCGGCAGCGGCATGCTGACCCTGGGCGTGCCGACCTCGCCGGGCGTGCCGGCCGGCCTGAGCGAACTGACCCTGACCCTGCCCTACAACGACTTCGAGGCCGCCACCGCCCTGTTCGAGGCCCGCGGCAGCGAGATCGCCGGCCTGATCATCGAACCGGTGGTGGGAAATGCCAACTGCATTCCGCCGCGCGCAGGCTACCTGCAGCACCTGCGCGAACTGTGCACGAAGCATGGCGCGCTGCTGATCTTCGACGAAGTGATGACCGGCTTCCGCGTCGCCCTCGGCGGTGCGCAGGCGCACTACGGCATCACCCCGGACCTGACCACCTTCGGCAAGATCATCGGCGGCGGCATGCCGGTGGGCGCCTACGGCGGTCGTCGCGAGCTGATGCAGCAGATCGCCCCGGCCGGCCCGATCTACCAGGCCGGCACGCTGAGCGGCAACCCGGTGGCGATGGCCGCTGGCCTGGCGATGCTGGAGCTGATCCAGCAGCCGGGTTTCCACGCCGACCTGGCCGAGCGCACGGCACGCCTGTGCGCCGGCCTGGAAGCCGCCGCCGCCGAAGCCGGCGTGGCCGTGACCACCACCCGCGTGGGCGCGATGTTCGGGCTGTTCTTCACCAACGAGAAGGTGGAGACCTATGCACAGGCCACCGCCTGTGACATTCCGGCGTTCAACCGCTTCTTCCACGCAATGCTGGACCAGGGCGTGTTCCTGGCACCGTCTGCGTACGAGGCCGGCTTCCTGTCCAGCGCGCACGACGATGCCGTGATCGAAGCAACGCTGGCCGCGGCACGCGTGGCGTTCAAGGCAGCCAAGGGCTGATCGCAAAAAGGGGACGGAGCGGATCAAGTCGTTTGTGTACAAACGACTTGATCCGCTCCGTCCCCTTTTTTCAACCGAAGACGAACTTGCCCTTCATCATCGCGAAGTGGCCGGGGAACGAGCAGAAGAAGGTGTAGTCACCGCCCTTCTGCAGGCCCTGGGTAGAGAAACGCACACGCGTGGTCTCACCACCGCCGATCACCTTGGTGTGCGCCAGCACGCGCTTGTCGGCCTTCGGCAGGTAGCTGTCGGCCAGGGTCATGCGCATGCCCGCCATCGCCACCGGCTGATAGTCGGCGGTGCGGGTCAGCACCCAGTTGTGGCCCATCGCGGTAGTGGCCAGCTTGCCGGTGTGGCGCAGGGTCAGGTCCACGGCGGTGCAGTCGGCGGCGACCTTGATCTCGCGGCTGCTGAAGCTCATCTGGTCGGTGCTGTCGATGCTCACCGCACACACCCGCGCCATCGCCGACGGCGCCAGCATCAGCGCGCCCACTCCCACTGCCACCCTCCAAGCCTTCATCGTTGCATCTCCTGCGGATTCAAGCGCCATTCTAGGCAGGCCCCTGTGGCCGCGTCTGCGACCGTCTGTCGCATGGCTGCTCCAGGGTTTCCCGAGTGTTCACTGCAATGGCATGCTCGGCCGATGCGTATCGATCTGTTGCTGTTGGATGTGGATGGCGTGCTGGTGCAGTACCAGCGCGCGCAACGCGTGCTGCACCTGGCCCAGGCGCTGCAGGTTCCGGCGCAGGCCGTGCAGGCCGCGCTGTATGACAGCGGACTGGAAGCGGCGCATGACAATGGCACGCTGGATGGCCCGGCCTATCTGGCGCAGCTGGGGGAGCGTCTGGGCACGACGGTCGATGTGGCTGCATGGACCGCGGCGCGGCGGGCCGCCAGCCATCCGCAGGCTGCCGTGCTGCAGCGGCTGCAGGCCCTGCAGCTGCCGATGGCGGTGCTGACCAACAACGGCGCGCTGATGCAGCAGGCCTTGCCCGCCCTGCTGCCGGAACTGTTCCCGGCCCTGCGGGAGCGCGTGTTCTGCAGCGCCGGTTTCGGCCTGCGCAAACCCGCACCGGAAGTCTTCCTGCGCACGCTTGAGGTACTCGGCGTGGCGCCTTCGCACACGCTGTTCATTGATGACCTGTTCGCCAATGTGCGCGGCGCACGCGCTGCCGGCCTGCACGCGGAAACCGTGCGCGATGGCCGGGGATTGGGCAAGGTGTTGAAGCGCTATCGGATCGCATGACGCGCTGTAGAGCCGAGCCCATGCTCGGCTCCTGTTGCCTGACATCGCGATGAGCCGAGCGTAGGCTCGGCTCTACAGATGCCTCTGCAGGCTTCAGCGCGCGGCGATGAACGCAGCAATCGCTGCGCGCAGGCGCTTGAGGCCTTCGGCCACTTCTTCGTCGGTGATGTTCAGCGACGGCACGAAGCGCAGCACGTCCGGGCCGGCCTGCAGGGTCAGCAGGCCCTGCTCGGCGGCGTGGTCGAGGATCGCACCGGCCTGGCCGGCAAAGTCCTTGCTCAGCACCGCGCCCAGCATCAGGCCACGGCCACGCACGTCGCTGAACACGCCGAATTCTTCGTTGATGCGCGCAAAGCCATCGCGCAGCGCCTTCGACTGGCGGCTGACATTGGCGGCGATCTCCGCAGAGGCCAGCTTGCGCAGCGCAACGCGTGCGACCGCAGCGGCCAACGGGTTGCCACCGAAGGTGGTGCCGTGCGCACCGAACTGCATGGTTTCGGCCACCTTCGGGCCGGCCAGCATCGCACCGATCGGGAAGCCGCCACCCAGCGCCTTGGCCAGGGTGACCATGTCCGGCACCACGTCGTCCTGCCAGTGCGCGAACAGCGTGCCGGTGCGGCCCATGCCGGCCTGGATCTCATCCAGCACCAGCAGCGCGTTGTGCTGGTCGCACAGCTCGCGCACGCGCTTGAGGAAACCGGACTTGGCCGGCATCACGCCGCCCTCGCCCTGGATCGGCTCCAGCATCACCGCTGCCACGTCACCGGCGGCCATCGCAGTTTCCAGCTGCACCTCATCGTTGAAATCGATGTAGCGGAAGCCACCGGGCAGCGGCTCGTAGCCTTCCTGGTACTTCGGCTGGGCAGTCGCGGTCACTGCGCCCATGGTGCGACCGTGGAAGCTGCCGCGGAAGGTGATGATCACCCGCTTGTCGGCCGGGCGGCCCTGGCTGGAGGCCCACTTGCGGACCATCTTGATCGCCACTTCATTGGCTTCGGCGCCGGAATTGCACAGGAACACGCGCTCGGCGAAGCGGCTGGCCTTCACCAGCTCCTCGGCCAGGTGCAGTGGTGGCGCGCTGTAGAACACGTTGCTGGTATGCCAGAGCTTGCCGGCCTGTTCGACCAGCGCGGCCACCAGGTCCGGGTCGTTGTGGCCCAGGCCGCACACGGCGATGCCGGCGGCCAGGTCGATGAACTCACGGCCCTGGCTGTCCCACACGCGGGCGCCCTGGCCTCGCTCCAGTACCACCTGGCGGGGCTTGTAGACCGGCAGGTAATAGTGCGAAAGGGAGATCAGCGGATCGGTAGCGGCGGTCATGGCAGTCGGCAGGATTCAGGAATCCCCATTCTCGCGCCGGAACCCCTGCGGCACAATGCGCCCATGCGACCGTTTTCCGCCCCCCAGCTGAACCCCGCCACCGAGACCGGCTGGCGCCGCCGGTGGTTCGACATCATCTACCGCCACGACACCCGCCCTTCGCGCAATTTCGACCTGATCCTGGTGGTGGCGATCGTCGCCAGCATCCTGGTGGTGATGATCGACAGCGTGCAGCACCTGCACGCCGAATGGTCCACCGGCCTGTACATCCTGGAATGGGGCTTCACGATCATCTTCACCGCCGAGTACCTGCTGCGGCTGGCGGTGGTCAAGCGCCCGCTGCGGTATGCGGTGAGCGTCTGGGGCATCATCGACCTGCTGTCGATCCTGCCCGCCTACCTGTCGATGTTCATCCCCGGCGCGCAGAGCCTGCTGGTGGTGCGCGCACTGCGCATCCTGCGCGTGTTCCGCATCCTCAAGCTGACCCGCTACATCGAAGAAAGCGGCGTGTTGATGACGTCGCTGTGGCGCAGCCGGCGCAAGGTGCTGGTGTTCCTGTTCACGGTGATCACCATCACCATCATCGCCGGTGCGCTGATGTACGTGATCGAGGGCCCCGAACACGGCTTCACCAATATCCCGGCCAGCATGTACTGGGCGGTGGTGACCATGGCCACGGTCGGCTTCGGTGACATCGTGCCGCAGACCGTGCTCGGCCGCTTCGTCACCTCGGTGCTGATCCTGATCGGCTACAGCATCATCGCCGTGCCCACCGGCATCTACACCGCCGAACTGGCCAGCACCATGCGCGAGGCCGAACAGGCCGCGCGCCGCGATGCGCGTGGCTGCCCGGACTGTGGGCTGGAAGGCCATGAGCCGGATGCACTGCACTGCCGCAAGTGCGGTGGCAAGCTGCCGGATGCGTTCAACCATTGATGCAAGCGCCGGCGATGTACACCGGCGCTCGCCGATCACGCCATGAGCGGGAGCGCTACTGGCGGTTGCTCTGGAAAACGAGCGAGTTGTATTCCTGCATCAGCTTGCTGGCCGAACCGCGCGGCGCCATCGACGGCGAATCAAGCATGCGTCGTTCGAAATCGGTGTAAGGCTTTTTCTCACTGACGCGCTGCAGCCGCTCCTTGCCTTCGCGCCGGAAATTCTCGGCACCACGTTCGAAGCCTTCCCAGTCCGACTTGCCCGGCTCCAGGTCGGCAACCTTGGCGTGCGCTTCATCGGAAATGCGGTTGAAGGCATCCAGGCGTTCGCGGGCCTTGGCCTGATCGAAATCATCCTCGCTCATCAGATCCATGATGGCCTTGGCCTCCAGCATCATCGCCAGGCGGTAGTACTCGCGCGTGCGCCCCTCAGCCTGCTCCAGCGCCTTGAGCTGCTCGCGCTGGGCGGCGTCGTTCTGGCGCTCCAGCTCGGCATTGAACCTTTCGCTTGCAGCCACGAAATCCTTGAAGGCGGCCATCAAGGGCGCGTGCATCTGCTTGCCCTTGGCAAACTGATCGTCCTCGTAGTCCTGCCGATCATAGTAGTCGTGCGCGTCCTTGCTGACCGGCACCAGCGCCTTCAGCGCCTGCTGGTAATGGCCTGCAGCAGCATCGAGTTCGGCCAGCGCCGGCTTGGCAGCGATCGCCCCGGTCACCGGAGCGTCGCACTGCTTCATGTCGTAATCGCTGATCTCGAACGGTCCGTACACGTGCGTCTCGCGCCCGGTCGGGCCAGCGTCGACATCCTTGATCCAGCGCGTGTAGGACTGGATGCTGCCGTGGGTCTTCGAATCCAGCGCGTTGAAGCAGCCGATGTAGGCGTTGAGCTTGGCGGTCAACTGCTGCTGTGTGTCGGACGGCGCCGCGCTGGCGTCCGGCGTGCCGGAGGCAGCGGCGCCGCCCGCAGCTGCGGGGGCCTTGCCACCGCAGGCGGTCAGGATCAACGACAACGAAGCGGCCAGCGCCGCGACGGAAAGAGTGCGTGACATGTGTTCACATCCCTGTTGAAAACGATTACAGCCACGTATTCTAACGCAGCAGGCCAAGGGTCGCAGCCCTCGGCCTCTTCCGGCGATGCGCGATCAATCCAGGAACAGATCCGGCAACAGCGCGCGCGACGGATCCACCGCATAGCCCGAAAGATCGGTAATACCGGCCTGCGCCAGCACTTCATCGTCGATCAGGAACCGGCCGTGGAAGCCGGCCGCTTCGCGCACCAGCACCGCGTGTGCGGCATCGGCCATGATCTGTGGCGTGCGGCAGCCAGCCGCATCCACGCCCGGAATCATGTTGATCGCATCGGTGGCGATGACGGTGCGCGGCCACAGCGCATTCACCGCCACGCCCTGCGGGCCGAATTCCGCGGCCAGGCCCAGGGTGACGAAGCTCATGCCCATCTTCGCCAGCGTGTAGCCGGTATGTGCGCCCCACCACTTCGGCTCCAGGCTCGGCGGCGGTGCCAGGGTCAGGATGTGCGGGTTCGGCGCCTGCAGCAGGTACGGCAGGCAGGCCTGCGCACACAGGAAACTGCCGCGCGCATTGACCTGCTGCATCAGGTCGAAACGCTTCATCGGCGTATCCAGCGTGCCGCGCAGCCAGATCGCGCTGGCGTTGTTGATCAGGATGTCGATGCCACCGAAGGTGTCGACCGTGGCCGCCACCGCCGCCTGCACCTGCTCTTCCTCGCGGATGTCGCACTTCAGCGCCAGGCCCTGCCCGCCTGCAGCCGTCACCGCTTCGGCGGCGGTGTGGATGGTGCCCGGCAGCTTCGGATTCGGCACCGACGACTTGGCCGCAATGGCCACATTGGCGCCGTCGCGCGCAGCGCGCAGTGCGATGGCCAGGCCGATGCCACGCGAGGCACCGGTGATGAAAAGCGTTTTGCCCTGCAGACTGCCCACGTTCCACACTCCAGCGTATGCAATGAGCCGCTAGTATGCCGCGCCGACGCGGAGTTCACCCGCCCTTGACGATACTCGGGCCTCCAGACAACGCACGAGGTCCACGCCATGCGCCGTTCCCGCCTGTTGCTGCCTGCCCTGGGGCTTGCCCTGCTGACCGCCTGCCAGGGCCGTTCGCCGGAACCCGGAAAGGAGCCGCCCGCCGGTGACGCGCCCAGTGCGGAGAAGGCCGCCGCCGACGGCAAGATGCGCTGGAGCGAGGCGGTGGTCTGGGATGGCGACCTCAACGCCTGCCGCCAGGGCGAGAATGCGGCCACCCGGGATTGCCTTCGCGACGCGATGCGCGCCGGTGGCGCCAGTGCCGAGGCCATCACCGCCGCCGAGCAGTTGTCCACCGGCGGTGAGTTGGCCTATGTGACCGCATGGCACGAGAACGAAGGACTGGGCATTGCCACGGTCGAGTATCCGTTCCGCGCCAACACCAATGAAGGTACCCGCCTGGTCGATGCCAGCGGCAAGCGCATCGATGTGGATGCCGTGCAGTTGGACGACACCCTGCGTGCCGACCCCACTGTGCAGGAACTGCTGAAGGCCAACCCGCAAGCCACGCCGTTCGCACCGGCGCAGTCGGCCGGCGCCTCGCCGTTGGAGAATGGTGGCATCCGCCTGCTGTACCGCACGCCGCTGCGCGACTGCCACGCCTGCCCGGATGTCGGGCAGTTGCAGATCGCCTACGACTTCGACGCCAAGCGCAACTTCATTGGCCAGCAGGTGGTGCCGGCGACGCCGTAAGGCCACCGCCCCCTGTAGAGCCGAGCCATGCTCGGCTCTACATTTCTATTCCTGGTACAGCACTGCCACGCCATCACCACGGGCAAGCCGTTTCACCTGATCCAACGTATCCACCGCCATCACGGAGTACGTGACCTCCACGCCGGAGTGCAGGCGCCCCTCGGCGGTGTCCTGACCAGGCTCCACAGATATCAGCTTGCGGATTCCGGCGAATCGATAAAGGTACGGCCTACCGTCTTCACCCACCAGGCGACCGGTCAGATCCTCATACCCGGAAGCAAGCGCTTCTGCATTCTCAAGAGCGTGTTCATCGTTGTCGGCACTGATCAGGTACACGTTCTCATGCACCAGGAACGAGCCCTGGCTTGGGCTCTCGTAATAGAAAATTGCGTGCGCGCAATACCACATGCATCACCTCGATCATTCTCTTGCGGATTGTCCCTGGATGTCGCGAGCCTTCTGCTGCCGATGGAATCCACATTCATGCGGCACTGGGCAATGAGCCGTTTAGCCGTTGAGCAGCCCGCAGATCACAAACCACATCCACGCATGGCGTGGATCTAGCGGTACACCTGCACCTGCTTTTTCAACAGATGCGGCACGATCAACCGGTGCACCGGCGCAACCGGCAGCATGTACACGCGCCCGAACGCGTTGTGCGTATGCACCACGGTCGCCACTTCCAGCACGTCGCCCTGCCACTGCAGGGCCAGCTGCACACGCAAGTGGCGGTCGTTGTCCTCCAGCACGATGGCATCGTCATCCATCGACTGCAGGGTGAAGATGCCCAGCCGCTGGCCCGGTTGAGGATCTTCGACAACCTGCACCGCCCGCAACGAGCCCAGATGCTTCATGCCGAGCAGGCGCATGCCGTGGTTGCGCAGCGCCATCAGCCCATCGAACCAGCCGGGAATGGTCGCCGCCATGTCGCGGTAGGCCTGCAGTGCGGTACGCCCGTCGCGCCGGGTGGTGGCCTGACAGGCGTGCACGAAGTCGGCACCAGGCAACTGCGCACGCAACACATTGCCCGCGCTCGGCGGGCCGGTCACTATCCGCGAAGCCTTCACGGCTTGGGCCCCTGCCCTTCGTTGTCTTCCCAATGCAGGATGCGGCGGGTGACGAAGCGGTAGACCGGCTTGCCGGTAGCAAACCACAGTTCGCGCACCCACGAGGTGCGCTTGAGCAACCGCTTCTCCACCGGCGTAAGCAATTCACGGCAGTACATGCGCTTGTGCTTGAGCAGGTGGCGCAGGTCCTCGCGGGCCAGCAGGCGCATCCAGCGCGAGCGCGGGTTGCCGATCACCGCCAGCTGGAAGTCGATCAGCGCCGGCCGTCCATCTTCAGTGACCAGCCAGTTGGCTTCCTTGGCCAGATCGTTGTGGGCCACGCCGTTGCGATGCAGCTGCTGCAGCAGCCGGCGCGCGGCGCGGAACCAGGCCAGGTCGCCGCGCGGCGGACGCTGGTACATGGCGTCGCCGGCCATGAAGCTGCGATCCAGGTGATGGCCATTCCAGGCCAGCAGCTGCGGTACGTCGGCCATGCCGTGAATGTGCTGCAGCGCGCAGGCTTCACGGCGGGCCAGCCACCACGCAGGCAGCCGCAACCACAGCGGCGTGGCGCCCAGATCACGGCGCACGAAGGGGCCATCGAGCCCTTTCACAAGGAGGATCCGGCCGAAGCTGTCGGCCTTCAAAGCATGCGGTTGAGCGTCAGGCGTATGCGGCATGGGCCCATTCTAGGCGATGGCACTGGTTGCAAACGGTCACGAAGCGGCTGGGAACCAGTCACCTTCACGCCCCTATAATCGGGCAATGGACTCTTCATGGATCGACGCCACCCTCGCGTGGATTGCCGCTCATCCCGTGTTGGCGGGTGCGGTCATTTTTCTGATCGCCTTCTGCGATGCGGTCATCATTCTCGGCGCGATCGTGCCGGCGCTTCCGTTGCTGTTCGCGGTGGGCGTGTTCATCGGCCTGGGCCAGATCTCCGGGCCGTACGCGGTGGCGGCGGCAGCCCTGGGCGCGTTCGCCGGTGACGGCATCAGTTACTGGATCGGCCGCCGCTGGGGCGACCGGCTGCGTGGCGTGTGGCCGTTCAGCCGCTACCCGCAGCTGCTCGACCGCGGCGAGAACCTGTTCCGCCGCAACGCCTTCAAAAGCATCCTGATCGCGCGCTACGTCGGCGCGATCCGCCCGTTCGTGCCGGCCATCGCCGGCATGATGAAGATGCCGGCCAGCCGCTACGTACAGGCCAGCGGCATCGCCAGCATCTCCTGGGCCGTGTTGTTCCTGGCCCCGGGCTGGATCCTCGGTGAGGCGTATGACGCGGTGGCCGCCGTGGCCGGACGACTGGTGGTGGTGGTCGGCCTGCTGGCGGTGATCCTCGGCCTGGTCTGGGCCATCGTGCTGTATGGCTACCGCTGGTCGGCCGCGCGCATGGACAACTGGCTGGCACGCCTGCTGGACTGGTCCAACCGCCACCCCACGCTGGGCCGCTATACCGTCGGCGTGCTTGATCCCAAGCGCCGTGAATCGGTGCCGCTGGCGATGCTGGCGTTGATGCTGCTGGTATTGGGCTGGGGCTGGTTCGCATTGTTGACCGTGGTGGTCGCGCACGGCGAGCCGCTGGCGATCGACCTGCTGGTGCACCAGGCCATGCTGGCGCTGCGTAACCCGCTGGCCGATTACCCGATGGCCGCGCTGGCGTCGCTGGGCGCCTGGCAGGTACTACTGCCGGCCACCGCTGCAGCGATGGGCTACCTGATCTGGCGCCGGCGCTGGATGGCGGCCGCCCACTGGCTGGCCGCGCTGGCGTTCGGCCTGGCGCTGACCATGCTGCTCGGCGCCACCGTGGATGTGGTGCGCCCGGTCGACGCCAGCAGCGGCTTCGGCTTCCCTTCGGTGTCGGTGACCATGGCCACCATCACCTTCGGCTTCTTCGCAGTGCTGATCGCGCGTGAGATGCCCGGCCGCACCCGCGTCTGGCCGTACCTGGTGTCGGGCATCGTGGTCAGCCTGATCGGCTTCTCGCGCCTGTACCTGGGTGCGCATTGGCTGAGCGACGTGATCGGCGGCATGTTGTTCGGCACGTTCTGGCTGCTGGTGCTGGGCATCGCCTACCGCCGCCGCTTCAACCGCTCGTTCTGGGTGAAGCCGGTGGCGTGGCTGTTCTACGGCGTGTTCGCCGTCGCCGCGATGTGGTACGCACCGCGCAACATCCCGGTGAAGCTGGAACGCTTCGAGCCGACCCTGCCGGCCCCGCAGGCAATGGACACGCAGGCCTGGTGGCAGCACGACTGGGCCACGCTGCCGGCGCGTCGCAACGAGTTCGACGACGACCAGCGCTGGCCGCTGGACGTGCAGGTGGCCGGCCCGCTGGCACCGCTGCAGGCGCAGCTGGAAGCACGCGGCTGGAAGCGGCAGGAACAGGCGGGCTGGCAACAGGCGCTGCTGATGCTGGACAAGAACACCGGCGCCGACGAACTACCGGTGCTGCCGGCCACGCTGGACACCCGCGTGGAAGCACTGCTGATGGTGCGCCAGGGCGCGCAGCCGGATGAGCGCTATGTGCTGCGCCTGTGGCCGGCGCCCGCGCAGCTGCAGCCGGGCAGCACGCCGCTGTGGCTGGGCAGCGCGCAGACCCTGCGCTACGAGCGCCACTTCGAATGGATCGGCATGTGGCACCCGCTGCGTGGTGTCGACCCGGCATTGAATGCCGTGAAGGACGCCGTGCAGGACCTGCCGCAGCGCGAGGATGTGCACAGCGAAACCGGGTTGCCGGTGCTGCGGTTGAAGACCACCACGCCCTGACCGGTACCGGTGCGCGGCCACCCACTGTAGAGCCGAGCCCATGCTCGGCTGCCCTCCGCGGGATCCATCAAGCCGAGCATGGGCTCGGCTCTACAGCAGATCCACGCCATGCGTGGATGGCATTCCCCGCATACCCCAGCGTGTGCACCAAGGTGCACACCCACCCGGGGCGGGCTGCTACGGCATCCAGCCCAGCAACTGCTGCAGTCGCTGGTGCGGGTCGTCCATCTGCAGCAGCTGCAACCGCTGCTGCTCGCTCAGCGGCAACAGCTCGGCCAGCCGCCAGCCGACCCAGCTGGCCTGGTCCAGCAACGCCGGGTTGGCCGGTGCATAGGCTTCACCCGCCTGTTCGATGATGTGCCCCAGCACCGTGGCCAGCAGCGCATGCTGCGGCCGCAGTTCGTCGTCGGGGTCTTCCTCGCACCAGCGCACATCGGCCACCACCAGCCCGTTGTCGCGCACACGGGTGCGCTCGACATGGAAGCGGCGGGTGCCGCGCAGACGCAACTGCAGCACGCCGTCGGCGCCGACATCGAAGTCTTCGATGCGTACCTGCACGCCATACGCGGCCGGCGTTGCCGGGGCTCCCACTTCCTGGCCGTCGAGGATCAGGCAGACACCGAAGCCCTCACCACTGCGGCCGCTGTCGCGCACCAGATCCAGGTAGCGCCGTTCGAACACGCGCAGGCCCACCGCCGCACCTGGCACCAGCGTGGTGTGCAGCGGAAACAGCGGCAGCGAACCGTCGACGCTCATCGGGCCTGCAGCGCGGCAAGGAAGCGGCGCGGTGCGCCGTCGAAGCCACCGTTGGACATGAACACCACGTGGTCACCCCTGCGCGCGCTGGCCTGCAATTGCGCCAGCAGCGCGTCGGTATCGGGCACCGCGTGCGCTTCGCCACGCACTGCGGCGATCACCGCAGCAGCATCCCAGGCCAGTTCCGGGCGATGCAGGAACACCACTTCATCGGCCAGCGCCAGCGAGGGTGCCAGCGCCTGCGCGTGTGCGCCCAGCCGCATCGAATTGCTGCGCGGCTCCATCGCGACCACGATGCGCGCATCGCCCACCTTGGCGCGCAGCCCTTCCAGCGTGGTGGCGATTGCGGTCGGGTGGTGGGCGAAATCGTCGTAGACGGTGATGCCCTCGTGGCTGCCGATCACTTCCATGCGGCGCTTGACGCTGCGGAAGCGCGCCAGCGCCGGGATCACCTCGGCCGGCGCAACACCCACCGCATGTGCGGCTGCCAGCGCCGCCAGGCCGTTGAGCACGTTGTGGCGGCCCAGCAACGACCACTGCACATCACCCAGTGCCTGCCCGCGGTGGTGCACGCGGAACGCGCTGCCATCGGCAGCGAGCAGTTCCGCATGCCACTCCAGCGATGGATCGAAGCCGAAGCGCTCGATCGGGGTCCAGCAGCCCATCGCCAGCACTTCGGCCAGATGCTGATCCTCGCCATTGACGATCAGTCGGCCACGCGCCGGCACCGTGCGCACCAGGTGATGGAACTGGCGCTGGATCGCGGCCACGTCCGGGAAGATGTCGGCGTGATCGTATTCAAGGTTGTTGAGGATGGCCACCAGTGGCCGGTAGTGCACGAACTTGCTGCGCTTGTCGAAGAAGGCGGTGTCGTACTCGTCGGCCTCGACCACGAACTCGCGGCCCTGGCCCAGGCGGGCGGAGACGCCGAAATCCTCGGCGACGCCGCCGATCAGGAAACCGGGAGAACGACCGGCGCTTTCCAGCAGCCAGGTGAGGATGGTGGTGGTGGTGGTCTTGCCATGGGTACCGGCCACGGCCAGCGTGTCGCGGCCCGGCAGCACCTGTTCGGACAGCCACTGGGCACCGGAAATGTAGCGCTGGCCGGCGTCGAGCACGGCCTCAACGGCGGCATTGCCGCGCGAGAGTGCGTTGCCGATCACCACCTCGTCGGTGCCCGGTGGCACGCTGTCGGCGCGGTAGCCCTGGTCCAGGGTGATACCCAGCTGCTCGAGCTGGGTCGACATCGGCGGATAGATGGCCTGGTCGCTGCCACTGACCGTATGGCCCAGTTCCCGCGCCAGGGCGGCCACGCCGCCCATGAAGGTGCCGGCGATTGCAAGGATATGTACGCTGCTCATGACCGAGGATTGTGACCGATGACGGCTGTATAGGGCCAATGTCCGATCCGGGGTAAGACAAGTCCTACACAGGATGTGAGAAAACTCCAATCTTCTGTCAGGGAAATCCCGATAGCGATGTTCTGTGAACCCGGACACAATTCGAACTGCCAGCCGCAGTACCCGAACCGGTCCTACTCCCCAAGAGGCCATCCCCAAGGGAGCTCATGCTGCGGGGGCCCTGAGCAAGCCCTCTGCTGGCGCCTATCAAACGACACAGGCCTGGTCCTCGCGGACCAGGCCTGTGTTTTTTGCGCCCGAAGGGCCGGCAGTGCACCGGCCCTGCAGGATCAACCCTTGATCGCCGCCAGGATGCGGGCTTCGATCTCGTCCAGCTCGCCGACGCCATCGACGCGGGCCAGGGTGCCACGGCCGGCGTAGAAGTCCACCACGGGGGCAGTCTGGTCGTTGTAGACCTGCAGGCGCTGGCGCACCGCTTCCGGCGTGTCATCGGCGCGGCCCTGCTCCTTGGCGCGACCGGCGATGCGGTCGACCAGCAGCTCGGTGGCCACGTCCAGCTGCACCACGGCATCCAGCGGCTGGCCGATCTTGGCCAGCAGGCCGTCCATCGCATTGGCCTGGGCCACATTGCGCGGGTAACCATCGAGGATGAAGCCCTTGGCGACATCGGCCTGGGTCAGGCGCGACTCCAGCATGCCCAGCAGGATGTCGTCCGACACCAGGTTGCCGGCATCCATCACCGTCTTGGCCTGCTTGCCCAGCTCCGTGCCGGCGGCGATTTCCGCGCGCAGCATGTCACCGGTCGAAATGTGGGCGATCCCCAGCTTTTCCTTCAGGCGCGTCGCCTGTGTCCCCTTGCCCGAACCGGGCGGTCCCAACAGAACCAATCGCATTGACCTGACTCCAACGTGTTGAAAACAAAGAAGGTTCGCGTCCCGGACGGACCGGTATCGCTGCACCGCAATAGCGCCACTTTACCGCATCCGGGTAATGTCCCTGCAATGTCCCCTCCCCCGAGCAGGTAGAAGCATGCGCAACGGTACTCTCCTCTACGCCCAGTCCGGCGGTGTCACCGCGGTCATCAATGCCACGGCGGCAGCGGTGATCGAGCAGGCCCGGGCCAAGGGCATCAAGGTCCTTGCCGCCCGCAACGGCATCCTCGGCGCGCTGCGCGAGGAGCTGATCGACACCAGCAAGGAGAGCGCCGCCGCGATCCGCGCCCTGGCCCATACCCCGGGTGGCGCCTTCGGCTCGTGCCGGGTGAAGCTGAAATCGCTGGACGCCGACCGCGCCCGCTACGACCGCCTGCTGCAGGTGCTGCGCGCGCACGACGTGCGCTGGTTCCTCTACAACGGCGGCAACGACTCGGCCGATACCGCGCTGAAAGTCTCGCAGCTGGCCAAGGCCTCCGGCTACGACCTGACCTGCATCGGCGTGCCCAAGACCATCGACAACGACCTGGCAGTGACCGACACCTGCCCCGGCTTCGGCTCGGCGGCCAAGTACACCGCCGTCTCGGTGCGCGAAGCGGCGCTGGACGTGGCGGCGATGGCCGAGACCTCCACCCGCGTTTTCATCTACGAGGCCATGGGCCGCCACGCGGGCTGGCTGGCTGCGGCCGCGGGCCTTGCCGGCAACGGCGATGACGAAGCGCCGCACATCATCCTGCTGCCCGAACGCGCCTATGACGAGGCGGCGTTCCTGGCCAAGGTCAAGGCCGTGGTCGACCGCGTCGGCTACTGCATGGTGGTGGCGTCGGAAGGCATCGCCACCGCCGATGGCCGCTTCGTCGCCGACGCCGGTGGCGGCAAGGACTCGTTCGGGCACTCGCAGTTGGGCGGCGTGGCCGCGCACCTGGCCGGCCGGGTCAAGGACCAGCTGGGCCTGAAGGTCCATTGGGCGCTGCCCGATTACCTGCAGCGCTCGGCCCGCCACCTGGCCAGCAAGACCGACTGGGAGCAGGCGCAGGCGGTCGGCAAGGCCGCGGTGCAGCTGGCGCTGAAGGGCCAGAACGGCGTGATGCCGGTGATCGTGCGCAGCAGCGACGCACCGTACCGCTGGAAGATCGAAGCGGCGCCGCTGTCGAAGATCGCCAACCATGAAAAGAAGATGCCCGCCGGCTTCATCCGCCGCGACGGCTTCGGTATCACCGCCAAAGCGCGCGCCTACCTGTCGCCGCTGATCAAGGGCGAAGCCCCGCTGCCGTATGGCACCGATGGACTGCCCAAGTACGTCACCCTCAAGAACGTGGCGGTGAAGCAGAAGCTGCCGGCCTTCGAAGGCTGAGGTGCACCTGCGCCCTGTGCGGAGCGCAGGGCACATTGCAGCGACCACCGAAGCACCCCACAATCGGGCTCCGGCCCGGGGCAAAGGGGCCGCCGCAAGCCAGATTCGACGCTGCCCGGCCACCTGGCCTGGGCCTGTGCTGCCATTTCACAAGGACTGTAACCATGAAGCACCCGATCCTGATCGCCGCGCTGCTGTGCGGTGCTGCCGCACCCGCCTTCGCTGCGACCTGCGAAAGCAACTTCCAGAAGAAGGGCAATCCCTTCGTCGGCACGACCTTCACTTCATCGGTCACCCATCCGGACCTGACCGTGGCGAGTGCCATCGGCCAGATGCGGGTGATCGCCAAGAACGCCAACATGGACGTCCTCAGCGAGGACGTGGAAGGCGGCTCGATGCTGATCGAAGAGCCGGAATCCATGGCCCACAAGCCGATCCCGATGATCATCAGCGCCACTTCCGAAGGCGGCCAGGGCACCGTCGGCATGGTGGTGAAGGTCAACAAGGGCGCCATTGCCTCGGCCGATGGCGTGCGTGAAGAAATGTGCAAGCTGCTCAACCAGATCAAGCCGGGCAAGGCTGGCGAACAGGCAGCCAAGGCCACTCCGCAGGCGTCGGTGGTAACGATTGCCGCCGACCGCTTCGGCTTCCAGCTGCGCAACCAGAACAAGGACAACCCGGCCGCGGTCGAGCCGCGCTACAAGGGCAAGACCTACGCCATCACCGGTCGCATCACCACCGTGCTGCGCAGTGGCGGCACCTACAACACCAGCTTCGACCTGCCCAGCGATGGCAGCATCGACTTTGAGCGTGTGGCCATTTCCTGCTCGTTCGCAGCCAACCAGGCCGCGTATGCGCTGGCCCTGCGCCCGCGCGAGAAAGTGACGCTGACCGGCGTGGTCGACAGCTACGACCAGATTGGTCGTGTGCTGTGGCTGAAGGACTGCCGCGGCAACTGATCCGCTGCCGGCATTGGAAAAGGCCCGGGTGCGCAGGCGCCCGGGCCTTTTCGTTTCCACAGCGGTTCACGCCTGGCGCACGTGCATCGCTGGATGATGGATGCGCCGCCTGGAGATCATCATGGCATTGCGTGTTGTTCGACTGGGTATGCCGCGCCACCCCAGCGAGGGGCTGCGTATCGGTACCGTGCGGCGCCCGCCGCGTGGCGTGCCGCGCAGCGAGTTCGCCCGGCAGGACTGGTATGACGTCTGGTTCCCGACCCTGTCACCCAGCGCCGAGCTGGTGAAGCAGGCGCATGAGGCGAAGTCGGCCGCCGACTGGACTGCGTTCTTCCGCCACTACAAGGCCGAGATGAGGGCGCCGGATGCGGCCCACGCGCTGGACCTGCTGGCCGCGATGTCACGGCACAGCGACATCAGCGTAGGGTGCTACTGCGAGGATGAAGCGCATTGCCATCGCAAGGCATTGCGCGAGTTGCTGGTAGCGCGGGGAGCAATGCTGGCGGAGTGATCACCCAGATGCCGGCCAGCGGCCGGCACTACCGGGGGATGACTGCGTGGGTGCACCGCCCACGCAACTTCAATTGCAGGCCTTGCCTTCCATCTGCAGCTGCGCGGCGAACATGGTCACCTGCGGAATCTGGCCGGCCGCGGCCTGCTTCTTGGCTTCTTCCAGATAGATGCGCGACTGGCCCTGACCGTCCAGCTCGACCTTGTTGCTCGACGGCAGTCGCCACACGCGCACCACCGCCTGCTGTGCCGGGCATGCTGCGCTGGGCACGCGGATCACATCATTGAGCTTCCAGCCCTTGTCGGCACTTGGCTGTGCCTTGGCGTAGTCGACGAAGCGCGCGCGTGGCTGGCACTGCTCGCTGGTCCGCACCGGCGCAAAGCGGTACGGCTCGGCCGCCTGGCCGGTGAAGGCACCTTCCAGGCGCGCGCAGGCCTCGGGGATCTGCCGCAGGGTGTGCACTGCGCCCACTGCCTGGGGAGCACCCACGGCGCGCTGCAGCTCCGGGGTTTCCGCGGCGAGTGCCGGTACGGCCGGGACCAGGGCGGCAAGCATCAACAGGGACAGGCGCATGGGGAATCTCCTACGGGACTGTGCGCAGGCTTGCAGAGGCTGGCTTAACGGAGTGCAAAGGCCTGCGGCTCTCGAATCTTGCCCCTGGCCCGGCGCCATGCGCCGCGGCTCGCAGGAGCCAGTCGAGCACGGCTCGACTCTACAGTGCGCCGAACGCATACTGCGGGCACCAGGGAATGCTGAACACCGCCATACGTCGGACGACCACCAAGGTCGGTACGGGTTGGTTCCAGGCTGCAGCCCGTCGTCCCCCTCGTGGTGCCGTTCATCGCCACTGGATGCCTACATCCATTCTGCGGAGGGGTCTAATGCTGGAACGTCACGGGCTTTCATTGGCGCTGGGCTGCGCCATTCTCGCGATCCTGTTCGGAATCGTCTCGGCGCGCTGGATCCTGCGCCAACCCACCGGCAATGAACGCATGGTCGCGATCGCCACCGCGATCCAGGAAGGTGCGCGTGCCTACCTCAACCGCCAGTACCTGACCATCGGCGTGGCCGGCGTGGTGCTGTTCGTGCTGGTCGGTGTGTTCCTCAGCTGGTACACCGCGATCGGCTTCGCGGTCGGCGCGGTGCTGTCCGGCGCGGCCGGCTACATCGGCATGAACGTGTCGGTACGCGCCAACGTGCGCACTGCCGAAGCTGCACGCCACGGCATCAGCGCCGCAATGGACGTCGCCTTCCGCGGCGGTGCGATCACCGGCATGCTGGTGGTCGGCCTGGGCCTGCTGGGCGTGGCCGGCTACTACGCATTGCTGCTGCGGATGGGCCTGCCGATGGAACAGGCGCTGCACGCGCTGGTCGGTCTGGCGTTCGGTTCGTCGCTGATCTCGATCTTCGCGCGTCTGGGCGGCGGCATCTTCACCAAGGGCGCCGATGTGGGCGCCGATCTGGTCGGCAAGGTCGAAGCCGGTATTCCCGAAGACGATCCGCGCAACCCGGCGGTGATCGCCGACAACGTCGGTGACAACGTCGGCGACTGCGCCGGCATGGCCGCCGACCTGTTCGAGACCTATGCGGTCACCGTCATCGCAACGATGCTGCTGGGCAGCCTGATGCTGGCCGAGGCGGGCGCCAATGCGGTGCTGTATCCGCTGGTGCTGGGCGGTGTGTCGATCATCGCCTCGATCATCGGTGCGCTGCTCGTCAAGGTGAAGCCTGGCGGCTCGATCATGGGCGCGTTGTACAAGGGCGTGATCGTCTCCGGCGTGCTGGCCGCGATCGCGTTCTACCCGATCACCACCGGGCTGATGGCCGACAATGTGCATGGTCCCATCGCGCTGTATGGATGCGCGCTGATCGGCCTGGTCCTGACCGGCCTGATCGTGTGGATCACCGAGTACTACACCGGCACCCAGTACAAGCCAGTGCAGCACGTGGCGCAGGCGTCGACCACCGGCCACGGCACCAACATCATCGCCGGCCTCGGCATCTCGATGAAGTCCACCGCGCTGCCGGTCGTGGCCGTGTGTGCAGCGATCTGGGGCGCGTTCGCGCTGGGCGGCCTGTACGGCATCGCCATCGCCGCCACCGCGATGCTGTCGATGGCCGGCATGATCGTCGCCCTCGATGCCTATGGACCGATCACCGACAACGCTGGCGGCATCGCCGAGATGGCCGAGCTGCCCTCGGAGATCCGCGACATCACCGATCCGCTGGATGCGGTGGGCAACACCACAAAGGCGGTGACCAAGGGCTATGCGATCGGCTCGGCAGCGCTGGCCGCACTGGTGCTGTTCGCCGACTACACGCACAACCTGCAGGCCGCGCATCCCGGCCAGGAGTTCCGCTTCGATCTCAGCGACCACACGGTGATCATCGGCCTGCTGATCGGTGGCCTGATCCCCTACCTGTTCGGTGCGATGGCGATGGAAGCGGTCGGCCGTGCAGCAGGTGCGGTGGTGGAGGAGGTACGCCGCCAGTTCCGCGAGATCCCCGGCATCATGCAGGGCACCGGCAAGCCGCAGTACGACAAAGCGGTGGACATGCTGACCCGCTCGGCCATCCGCGAAATGATCGTGCCCTCGCTGCTGCCGGTGGCGGTGCCGGTGGTGGTCGGCCTGCTGCTCGGGCCGCGCGCACTGGGCGGCCTGTTGATCGGTACGATCGTGACCGGCCTGTTCGTGGCCATCTCGATGACCACCGGCGGCGGCGCCTGGGACAACGCCAAGAAGTACATCGAGGACGGCCACTTCGGTGGCAAGGGCAGCGAAGCGCACAAGGCCGCAGTGACCGGTGATACCGTCGGTGACCCGTACAAGGACACCGCCGGCCCGGCAATCAACCCGCTGATCAAGATCATCAACATCGTCGCGCTGCTGCTGGTACCGCTGTTGTAGATCCACGCCATGCGTGGATGGCGGCGCCGAATGGGGTCAGCGCCCTTTCCTGCGGAAAGGGATCCGACCCCATCGTCAATCACCGCCCGCGCAGGAAGAAGGACACCGGCACCATCACGTCCACCGGGTCGCCGGCTACCTCGGCCGGCGGCGCCGGTACCGGGCTGGCACGTCGCACGGTGTCCAGCGTCTCCTGGTCGAGCAACGCGAAGCCACTGCTGCGGCCCAGTGTCAGCCCCGAGACCGCGCCATCCCGGGCCACGGCAAAACGCACGTAGACCACGCCCTGCTGGCGCAGCCGCTCGGCCTGGCGCGGATAGCGCCGATGCTTCTGCAGATGCCCGAGCAGGCGCCCCTCCCAGGTGGCCTCGGCGCGACTGCGCTCGCCGGCGGTGGTCTGCGGTGCGGTGTAGCGTGCGGCCGCGTCGGCCGCCACCTGCGGCGGTGCGCTGGTCTGCGCGACATTGGCCTCGGCGGTGTCCGGCGAGGGCGTCGGCTCCGGCGTACGCGGCGGTGGCAGGTCACCCTGCGGCTGCACCGGTGCCTTGGGTTGCTCACGCAGGGCCGGTTTCGGCGCCTGTCGCTGCTGTTGCTGTTGCAGCGGCCCAGTGGCAACCTCGCGCGGCGGCACCGGAGGCGCCTGTGCCATCGGCGCCAGCTCCAGCATC
This sequence comes from Stenotrophomonas sp. YJH_SMC_16, assembly GCF_059367875.1. Taxonomy (NCBI): domain Bacteria; kingdom Pseudomonadati; phylum Pseudomonadota; class Gammaproteobacteria; order Lysobacterales; family Lysobacteraceae; genus Stenotrophomonas; species Stenotrophomonas sp. YJH_SMC_16. The sequence goes on from NZ_JCAFRH010000001.1 coordinate 251,464, forward strand.
AATGCAGCGGGCGGCGCTGCGGCGGCCACCGCCGGTGCGCGCGCCGCCCACCAGCAGGCCACGCTGACCAGCAACGCATGCACCAGCAGCACGATCGCCAGGCTGGTCGCCCAGCGCCGCAGTCCGCTCATCGCGCGCCCTGCTCCAGTCCAACCAGTGCCACCTTCAGGTAGCCCGCCGCACGCAGCGCATCCAGCGTTGCCATCAGTTCACCGTAAGGCACGCGGGTATCGGCACGCAGGAACAGGCGTTGCGAGGTGTCACCGTGGGTGGCTACCTGCAGCGCAGCGGCCAGCCCGTCGCGTGCCACCGCCTGCTCGCCGACACGCAGCGACAGATCGGCCTGCACGGTCACGTACACCGGCGCCTGTTCCGGCGGCGTGGCACTGGCACTGCTGGCCGGCAGCTGCACCGGTACCGACACGGTGGCCAGCGGTGCCGCCACCATGAAGATGATCAACAGCACCAGCATCACATCGATGAAGGGCGTGACGTTGATCTCGTGCGATTCTTCCGGCGTGTCGTCGCGGTCGGACGCGGTCCTGATGGCCATCGCCGCCTCTCAGTGCACCGCACGCAGCGACGCCGCTGCAGCGCGTGGAAGGGCGCGGTCGAGATCGCGCGAGATCAGCTGCTGCACGGCCGCCGACAGATCGCCGAGCAGGCCACGCAGACCGGCCAGCACGCGACTGAAGTGGTTGTAGACCAGTACCGCCGGGATCGCGGCGACCAGGCCGAGCGCGGTGGCCAGCAGCGCCTCGGCGATGCCGGGTGCGACCACCGCCAGGTGGGTGGTGTTGCTGTGGGCGATACCGATGAAGCTGTTCATGATGCCCCACACCGTGCCGAACAGGCCGACAAACGGCGCCACCGCGCCAATGCTGGCGAGCACGCCGATGCCGCGCCGCTGCACGCGTGCGGCTTCCAGTTCGATGCGGTCCAGGCGCGAGGCGATGCGTTCCTTGATGCCGTCGCGCCCTTCCAGATCCTGCGACAGGCGCAGTTCGGTGCGGGCCGCATCCAACATCGCCAGCGCAGTGCCCTGCTGCACACTGGTATCGGCGCTCTCGCCGGGCAGGCTCGGCGCCTGCAGCAACAGCGCGCGCGCCGCCCGCAGCTGCCGGGCCTGGCGGGCCAGCTCCCAGCCCTTGGCCAGCAGCACCGTCCAGGTGGCCAGCGACGCCAATGCCAGCGCGATCATCACGGCTTTCACCACCACGTCGGCGGCCAGGTACATGCCCCACGGGGTCAATGCGGGGGCGGCCACAGGAGCCAGGTCAGCAGGCAGCATCGTCTCGGTTTCCATCAGCATCAGGGGTCGCTGCGCGACGACGGGCCGCGCGCGGATCATGGGCGTCGTCCACTTCCACGACCGGATGGGGCTCCAGCCGCGGTGCGGGTCGACTGAGCACGTAGCCGGCGCTGACCGCGAAGAACAGGCCCACGCCCAGCAGAAGACGCCACGACGGGTGCGCACCCCAGCAGAACAGGGCAAAGCCCACCGCCATGCCGGCACTGGCGAACGCCTTGCCCTTGCGCGACACCGCCCCCTGCTCACGCCACAGCCGCAGTGACGGCCCGTAGCGCGGATGTGCCAGCAGGCGCTGCTCGAACTTCGGCGAGCTGCGTGCGAAGCAACCCACGGCCAGGATCAGGAAGATGGTGGTCGGCATCACCGGCAGCAACGCGCCGATCACCCCGAGGCCGACCATCAACCAGCCCAGCGCGAACCAGAGCCAGCGCATCAGCGTTGCGCCTGCGGGCGCGCGCCGTGCATCAGGCGAATTCCACTTCGACGTGGCCGTGCACGCTGCGGAACGCGGCATCGGCTGCGTCGATCACCTGCTGCTCCTGCTCGGCACTCAGCGGCACCGCGTCCAGCGCGGCGGTGAACTCACGCCAGTGGCGCGCCGCACCATCCGGGTGCGCGGCCAGGTGGCGGGCGCCGAAGTCACGGTCCAGCCCGAGCTTGGCGGCCATCTTGTAGAGAATGGTGCCGCCGAGGTTGGAACCTTCGGCTACGTACAGCCAGCCAAGGGCGGCCGGCAGCGCCAGGTCCGAGGGCAGCGCGTCGATGTCCGCGCCTGGCAGGGTCTGCTCCAGGTCCTGCAGGTCGCGCGCGATCTGGGCCAGGCGGCGGCGCTCACCGAGATCGGGCAGCAGTGCGTCCAGCGCAGGGTTGGCATACAGCGCATCGATGCTGCGGTGGAACCGATACTGCACGCGCAGGAAACGGGCGAAATTGCTGCGGTCGGCGAAGATGTCGCCGGCCATGATGCGCTTGTCCAGGGCACCGTGGCTGTCGCGGGTGGCGGCCTTGAGCCGCAGGCTGCGGCTGTCTTCGGGAGCGATGTGTGCGTTCATGGGGGATGCCAAGGGGGTCGTCGTGCTGTAGACGTTCGCCGCGGGGCTTTCCCCAAGGCCGTGTGCGCCGATAATGGACCATCCCTTCTTCCAGCAGGAACCGATGATGATCACCACCGAACCGCGCATGACCAACCTGTTCCTGCAGCTGGGCCTGGACGCCAGCGCCGAGGCCATCGCCCGTTTCATCCGCGAGCACCAGCTGGCCACCGACGTTGAAGTGGTCGAGGCACCCTACTGGAACGATGCCCAGCGCCAGTTCCTGTCCGAATCGCTGCAGGCCGATGCGGCATGGAGCACGGTGGTGGATGAGCTGAACGAGTCGCTGCACGAAGATGCGGTGAAGGCTTCGACCGGGCTGTAAACAGACGCCGGGCATGGCCCGGCGCTGGCGATCACACGGCGGAAGCGGTGCGAACCAAGGTCCGCACCCACCGAGGGCGGTCGGAGCCCGATGGGGTCAGAGCCCTCTCCTCAGGAAAGGGATCCAACCCCACCGCCCATCCGCGACCGATCAATACTTCCAGGTCAACGCCAGCCGCGCGGTGCGGCCCGGTGCCGGCATCACGCCCAGCGCCAGCGGGTCCAGGTAGTAGCGGTCGGTCAGGTTGTCCACGCCCGCTTCCACCGACAACTGGTCGTTGAAGCTCCAGCTGGCAAACAGGTCCACCAGCGTCGTTGGCCGGTACAGCTGCTGGATCGCCGACAGGCCCACGTTCCAGTCCTTGTCCAGCTTGCTGATCGGGCCGGCGTTGTGGACCACGCGGGTGCCGAAGGTCAGGCGCTCGTCGAACAGGCGCGAGCCCAGCGTCAGATTGACCATGTAGCGCGGCGGATTCTGTGTATTGGTGTACGACCCCTCGAATCCGCCGTCCACGCAGTCCGGCGTGTTGGCCAGTTCATCGTTCTTGCGCTGTGCACCATAGGCGCGGCGCTCTGCGGCGATGTCCGGCGCGCAGGTCTTGGCCTTGAAGTAGTAGTGCGCGGAAAGATCGGCAAACACCTTGCCGCTGTCATAGCTGGACTGGAACTCCATGCCCGAGACCTTGAACTGGTCGACGTTGCGGATCAGGCCTGCCGACAGCGTGCGGTAGTCACGGGTGATCAGGTCGTCGATGCGGGTATCGAAGTACGCCAGCTTCAGCGCAAGGCGGTCGCCAGCGGTGAACAGGTCGTAGCGGATGGTGCTGGCACCGATTTCCCAGCTGCGCGCACGCTCCGGCTTCAGCTCGCCCACCGGCTTGGCGGCAGTGAACAGGCCCAGCGTGGTCTCGAACAGGCTCGGCAGCTTGGTGCCTTCGGCGTACTTCACATAGACCATGGTGTCTTCGCTGAAGCGATAGGCCACGCTGGCCGTCGGCGAGAACGCGGTGTCACGACGGCGGATCGGCTGCGACCACGTCCAGCTGACCGGCACTTCCAGGTCCTGCGGCTTGCCGGCGTCGTAGAAGTTCCAGCCACCGATGTCGCCCACCGTGCCCTTCTTGTACGGTGAGGCCAGCAGTGATTCCTGGGTGAAGTTGCCGTTGGCGTCCGGGTACCAGTTCAGCAGCGCGATGCGCTTGGCCCGCCACGACGGCAGCGCCGGGTTGCCATTGAGCAGTTCGGTGTAACGGTACTGGCCCTGTACCTCATAGGCGTCGGGCGTGGCCAGGCGGTTGCGGTCATGCACATCCACGCGGTTCCAGCGTCCGCCGGCCAGCAGTTCCCAATGCTCATCGGGCTGCCACTTCAGCGAGGCCACGGCACTGTATTCCTTGCGCTCGGCGTTGCGCAGGAAGCGGTTGTTGACCAGATCGTCGTGCATGACCGGCCCCGAACTGCCCGGCGCGATGTCTTCGTCGCTGTAGGACAGGCCGTAGTCGAAGGTGAACGCACCAGCACGAGTGTCGAACTTCGAGGTGTTGCTGGCATCCAGGCCGAAGCGCTTCTGTCGCAGCGGATTGCGGTAGGCATCCTTGTAGCCGGGGTCGCCGCTGAAGCTGGGCGCGTCATACCACTCGGTGCGGCGGTCGAAGTACCACGGGGTGATGCCGGTCAGGCTGTTGTACATCACGCTGTCGGTATCGGTGTATGTGGCGTTGACACGCAGGTCGACCAGATCGCTGTCCGGATTGAAGCGGTAGCGCAGGGTGTAGCTGTCCATGTCGACGTGGCCCGGGTCCCACTGCGGAATGCGATCGCGGTCGACGCGGATGATCTGCGAGGCCATGATCTCGCCGGCGGTGCCTTCGTAGCGGCGGTAGCCCGCTTCCAGCGTCTGCGCATCGTCGATGCGCCAGGTGCCCTTGAGCAGCGCCGACTTCGAACGCGACGAGGTGTTGAACACTTCGGTACGCGGCGGATTCAGCGGTGCCAGCGTGCGACGGGTCTGCGGGAAGTCGTCGTAACCGTGCTTGCCGGAGAAATAGTTGCCGTTGTCGCGGTAAGCATAGGCGGCGACCAGATCGAAGCGGTCCCAGTGACCGGCTGCGGCCACGTTGAAGAACTGGCTGCCGGTGGCGCTGCGGTCGGAACGCGGCGCGGCGCTATAGGACGGCAGGTTGTTGGCGCTGGCGTTGGCCAGGCCGCCACGCACGCGCATGCCGAAGTCACGGCCTTCGCGCAGCACGTCAACGATCTTCAGCGTCTCCATCTCGACCACGCCACCGATGCCACCGGAGGCGTTGGCCTGCAGGCTCGGGCCCTTGGTGATGGTCAGGCTGGAGATCAGGTCCGGGTCGAGGTAGGTGCGCTGTGACTGGCCGGCATAGCCGCGGTAGGTGTCCATGCTGGACTGGCCACCGTCGATGATCACCGGCACGCGGCCCTGGCCCTGGATACCACGGATGTTGACGTCGAACCCATTGCCCACGCGCGGGTCACCGGCGGTGACACCGGCCACGCCCTTGACGATGTCGCCGTTGGAAGTGCCGCGGAAACGTTCCAGGTGCGTGCGGCTGAGCGTGGTGGTGGAGCCCACACTGCGATAGCTGTCGAGCAGGCGCGCCTCGTCGCTGGTCGCGCCACTGTCGACGCGGTCGCCGGCTACGCTGAGCGTGTCGGTGACGATCACACCGCTGTCGGCCTGCACCGGCGTCGCCGCTTCCAGAGTGACTGCATCTGCGCTGACGCGGCGCACCGCCAGGCCACTGCCCTGCAACAGCTGCTGCAGCGCCTCGTTGGCCGGCAGGCTGCCCTTGACCGCACGCGAGGTTACGCCCTGGGCCAGGGTGGCCGGATACACGACCTGCACGCCGGACTGGCGCATATAGCTGCGCAGCGCTTCATCCAGCGGCTGCGCTGGAATGTCGAAGCGCTGCACGGCAGCGTGGTTGCCGGTGGCGCTCTGTGCCAGCACGGACGGTGCGGCGCTGGCCAGGCCGGCGGCCAGCAGGGCGATGCACAGGCGGGACGGGCGCAGCACACGGCCCGGGCGGTGGGAGTCGAACATGGGGAACCTGTCAGGTAATCGGTGCCGCAGGCGCGGCGTCATCCGCAACACGGGCGGACACGGCGACGTACGTGGCGGCGGCGGGTACGTTCGCGTGGTAAGACGGTTGGGCGCGCGGCAACCCCAAGAGCGATTTGCGGTCGCGGCAGGTGCCGACCGGCCGGTGATCGTGGTGGGTGCCGACCGTTGGTCGGCACACTGGGACCTTCATCCACACATGGCGTGGATCTACTGGTGAATGATGGCGACGCCAAGCGGCAGGCGGGTGACCTGCAGACCTGCTGTTGCCGCCAGTGCATCCAGCGCCTGCTCCGGGCGATCGATGCGCAATGCGGCACTCACCGCGGGTAGTCGCGACAGATCGCCGCGCACGAAGGTCGGGCCGGCGCGGTAACGCCCCACCCATTGCACGGCGTCGGCGACGCTGGCCTGCTCAAGCAGCAGCTCGCCCTGCCGCCACGCGCCGACGCTGTCGGCAGCCACATCCCGCAGGCGCGTCACGCCGCTGTGCTCGCCATAGACCGCACGCTGGCCCACCTGCAGATAGGTCCAGCCACCGTCGGCCGGGCTGGCCACGCGCACCCTGCCCTGCCCGACCTGGGTTTCAACCTGGTCATCGCCGCGCGCGACGGTGAACGCGGTCGAGATGTCCTCGATCACGCCGTTGCCCGCACGCACGCTGAAACGTCGCTGCGCATCCGGGCTGACCTCGAACCAGGCACGCCCGCGCAGCAGCTCGATCTCGCGTGCATGTGCATTGAAGCGCACGGCAATCGCGCTGTCCGCATCCAGTACTGCGCGGCTGCCATCGGGCAGCTGCACGTTCTGCACGACGTGCGTGCTGCGATGGTCGGCCTGCAGCCGCAACCAGGCCTCCGGCCATGCCACCAGCATCGCCAGCGCGGCTGCAGCGGCCATTGCCCAGCGCATTCGATGCGGCCGCGGGCGTTCGGTGGGCCGGACCTGCGGGCGTGGCCCGACACTGCGCCACAGCGCGCGCTCGTGTTCGAAGGCGCGTCGGTGCCCCGGTTGTGCCAGCCAGCGCTCGAACTCGTGCATGCGCCCCTCGCCGATGTCACCCGAGGCCAGCCACGCGATCCAGCCCCGGGCCTGTTCAGCCAGGGCATCGTCATTGGCGGCGGGCAGCGTGTTCGGCGGGCTCATCGGCTGGCGGACAGGCGCATTCAAGCGCGGGCGGAGGAACTAGACCGCATCCACGGTCCAGTGATCAAGACGTTTCAGCGAGGGCCAGCCCCAAGCCGGGGCGATCATCGGCCGCTGCGTGCCCAGGCCAGGCGCTGCAGGGCGGTGCGCACATGGTTCTCGACGGTCGTCACCGACACCCCGAGACGGCGGGCGATCTCGGCCTGGGTCAGGCCCTGCAGGCGGTTGAGCCGGAAGATGGTGCGGGTCGGCTCCGGCAGGTGCCCCGCCGCGTCGAGCACACGCTGCAGCTCGTCCTGGGCCATGGCCCGTTCCTCGGTCGAGATGACCTCGTCCGGCCCCCACAGGTAGTGGTCGGCCAGCAGGCGGTTGCGTCGGGTCGATTCGCGGCCGTGGTCGGTGGCCAGGTTGGCGGCCAGCCGGTACAGATAGGCCCGCGGGTTATCGATGGCCTGGCTGTCGTCGACCCCACGGGCCTTGAACCATACGGCCTGGATCACGTCCTCGGCACCATTGTCTCCGCCGAGGATGCGCTGCACCCGGCGCAGCAGTGCCGGCCGCTCACGGATCAGCAGTTCGGTAAGTGAGGCGGCATTGGAGGACATGCGCGGAACCGGGACGACAGACGGAAGGCGCCGCGCATGCTACTCCGTTAATGAGAATCAGTCACGTTCGCATCAGTGGATGCAGCCGGTCAGCCCGTCATAGACGCTCTCCGACGTGCCGGGCAACGGATCATGCAGCGGATTACGGGCCGCCAGCGCCGCATGGAAGTCCTCAACCGGGGTGCCAGGCACCAGCGGCAGCCGGCATAGCCAGGTCGGTTGCCGGGCCACGATCGCACCGTCGTTCCGCGACACGGCCAGGTCACTGGCGGCAAATGCCCAGAGGCACTCACGCACCGTGCCGTGCACCGCATCCACTGAACACCGCAGGCGCAGCGCCTGGATGTCGCTGTACTCGCCCTCGCAGAAGGTGTCGCCGCAGATCCTGTCGAAGCCATGCTGCAACCGGCCTTCCAGGGCAAAGAAGCGGTCCCAGTTGGCTTCCTGGTGCGGGTAGTCGATCAGGTCCACGTAGGGAAAGGCCTGGGCGGCGGGCGCGATCAGCAGCGCGCAGAACAGGCCGAGTGACAGGGCGGATGGTTTCATGCGGGAACTCCTCGGGTAGGTGCATCCAGCCTGCACGCCCACGCCGCCCGGCCCCATCGGTCAACCCCGGCCCGCCGGGTCGGCGCCTTCCACGCCCTGCCGTCGGCCCCCTCCCCTGCACAGCGCCCGGCAAAGGCATAAAATGGGGGGCTATCCGTCTATATCCCCCACCTGGAGCACACCATGGGTCTGGAACTCGTCTCGCCCGGCAAGAACCCGCCGGAAGAAATCAACGTCATCATCGAGATCCCGAAGGACTCGGAGCCGGTGAAGTACGAAGTGGACAAGGAAACCGGCGCGATCTTCGTCGACCGCATCCTGTCCACCCCGATGCGCTACCCCTGCAACTACGGCTACGTGCCGAGCACCCTGTGCGGCGACGGCGATCCGGCCGACGTGCTGGTGGTGCTGCCGCTGCCGCTGGTGCCGGGCTCGGTCGTGCGCTGCCGTCCGGTCGGCGTGCTGAAGATGAGCGATGAGGCGGGCAGCGACGAGAAGATCCTGGCCGTGCCGGTGTCGAAGATCTTCAGTGGCTACGCCCACGTCGAAGACATCGCCCAGGTGTCCAGCCACTGGCTGGAGCGCATCGGCCACTTCTTCGAGCACTACAAGGACCTGGAGAAGGGCAAGTGGGTCAAGCTCGACGGTTGGGGCGGCGCCGCTGAGGCCAAGCAGATCCTGATCGAGGCGCACCAGCGCCATCTCGACAGCAAGGCCTGAGCCTGAACCGGATCGCTCCGGCGGCACCCCGCCGGAGCGATGCGGGTCACGTTTCATGACGACGGCACATCACTCTTGCCGCCGTATTAGGTAAATTGCGTCACTTCACACGTCGTCGACATCCATCGTCGAGACAGCCAGGGGAATGTGTCGTGCGTATTCTGCTTGTTGGGGATGCAGCCAGCCTGCCGGCTGAGCTGACCGAATTCATTGCCGATCTTGGGGAAGACTGGCAGCCGCTGACCGCCACCGATGGCCAGACCGCGATGACCGCGGTGGCCACGCAGGGCGTGGATGCGGTGATCGTCTGCCCGCAACTGCCGGATCTCAATGCCACCACGCTGCTTGGCCAGATCCGGACCTTGCGCCCGGAAACCATCCGCATTGCGCTGGTGGACGCCCAGCACGGCAACCGGCCGCCGCCGGCACGCCTGATCGGCGTGGCCCACCGCTTCCTGCCGTTGCCGCTGGCACCGGAAGTGTTGCTGGAAGCGCTGACCAGCCTGGAAGAGCTGCGTGAAGTGCTGGACAGCCCTCGCCTGCGCGACGCCATCGGCCGTATCGAGAAGCTGCCCTCGCCGCCGCACCTGTACCTGAGCCTGACCCAGGCACTGGAACATGACGACGACGCCGACAGCGCCGACGTCGCCAAGCTGGTGGCCGCTGACCCGGCGATCGCGGCCAAGGTGCTGCAGCTGTCGAACTCGGCGTTCTTCAGCCAGGGCCGCACCATCGCCGACCTGCGCACCGCCGTGACCCGCCTCGGCCTGTCGACGCTGCGCGATCTGGTACTGGCCAGCGAGGTGTTCTCGGCACCGACACTGTCCACGGCCGAGCGCAATTCACTGCAGCAGCGCGCCCTGCTCGCCTCGCGGCTGGCGGCACGCCTGCTGCCCGAATCCAGCGCCGAACTGGGCGCGACCGCCGCGCTGCTGGCCGACATCGGCCTGCTGCTGCCCGGCGTGCGCAACGAGCGCAGCGAACCATCGCTGGCCGGTGACACCCGCCCGGGCCACGCCGAAGCCGGCGCCTATCTGCTGGGCCTGTGGGGCCTGCCGATGCCGATCATCGAAGCGGTCGCGTTCCATCTGCAGCCGCAGCGTGCCAATACGCGCAGCTTCTGGGTGACCGGCGCGGTGCACGTGGCACTGGCACTGGTCAATGGCGATCCGGTGGACGAGGACTACCTGCAACGCGCGGGTGTACTCAACAGGCTGCCGCAGTGGCGGGAGCATGCCAATGCGTTGATGGGACTGGTACCCAGCGAGACCTGAGCGGTCAACGCAGGAAGAACCTTAAAGGCGCGCCCAAGGGCGCGCCTTTTTTGCATCAGCGCGCGCCGCAGGCATCCTGCACGCAGTGGCGATACTGCAGATCGCACAGGACCTTCGACTTGCCTGCAGCCAGGCATTCCTGACGCAGCTCCTGGCAGTACAGCCCGCCCCCACAGACGCCACCGGTCTGGGCGAACACCGCACCCACCAATGTTGCATAGATCAGTGCAGCAGCAGACAGTTTGTGCAACAGCGTGCTCTTCATCGCTCTCCCCATGTGCAAGGGTCCGCAAGTGGACCCAGCAACCGTGTTGATTACGACACGACGGGAACGTGACTTCCCTCATCTTCCAAGATATTTCGGAATTCCCCTACAAAGAAAGAGGGCGGACCTTGCGGTCCGCCCTCCTGGTACTGCTATAGCACTTCGAACTATCAGAAGCGCTGGGTGTACTTCATGTACAGGAAGCGACCGACGTCGAAGCCACCGTAGTAGGCGAAGCTCGAGTTCGGCGCCGAGTACTGCAGCGCACCGCGGTGATCGAACACGTTGTTCGCACCCAGGGCGATGGTGGCATCCCACGGAGCCTTCCAGCTGACCTGCACGTCGTGGAAGGTGTTGGAGCCGGTGTGGCGCAGCGGATCCGGCTCACCATTGGCGTAGTGGTTCGGAGCGTCGCACCATGCGTCGTCGATGCAGCTTTCCTTCATGCCCGAGTAGTAGCGGGCAGTCCAGTTGACGCCGAAGTCACCCAGCTCCCAGTTGACACCCAGGTTCGAACGGACGCGGAACAGGCCCGGCTCACCAACGCGACCGATGGTGATGTTCTCACCCTTCTTGTTCTGGCCGGCTTCGTCGTACTTGGCCAGGTAGCTGGTCTGCCAGTCGATGCTGAACTTGCCGATCGACAGTTCCGGCAGGCGGTACTTGACACCCAGATCGTAGCCTTCGGTCTCCATCGAGCCGAGGTTGGCCAGGCCGTAGGTCAGCGCCTCGATATGGCCATCAGCGGCACGGGTGACGCCTTCGCAGCGAGCTGCGTTGCCCAGCACGTAGCAGTCACGCAGGATGCGATCAACGCTGTCAGCGATGATCATGTTCTTCAGCTCGTAGCGGTACCAGTCGAGCGAGATGTCCAGGCCCTGCACCCAACGCGGGCTCCAGACCAGGCCAACCGTCTTGCTCTTGGAGGTTTCCGGCTTCAGAGCCGAATTCGAACCGCTGACGAACTGGTCCGGGGTCGCGCACGGGAAGGTGCTGCAAGGCGCGAAGCCCTGGCCGACCTGCACGTAGTTGGCCGGCACGCCAGCCGCGGCGCAGGCAGCATTGCCAGCGACGTTGCCCGGCGAGGTCGAACCGCACGGATCGGTATAACGCTCGAAGCTCGAGTTGGTGCCGCCGTACAGATCGTCAACGGTCGGTGCGCGGAAGCCTTCTGCGTAGGTACCGCGGACCAGCAGTTCGTCGATCGGGCGCCACACCAGGCCGAACTTCGAGTTGATCGTGTCACCGAAGTTGCTGTAGTCAGAGTAGCGGCTTGCGACGTTGAAGGTCAGTTCCTTGGCAAACGGCAGGTCCGACAGGATCGGCACGTTCAGTTCCAGGTAGAACTCATCCAGCGAGTAGTTGCCCGAGGTGGTGGTCGACGCCAGGCCGGTCGACTGGCCCGACTGACGGAAGGCGTCCGGCACGAAGCGGCCTTCTTCCTTGCGGTGCTCGTAGCCCATGGCCACACCCAGGTCACCGGCCGGCAGCTCGAACAGCGAACCGGACAGGTTGGCGGTGTAGCTGGTGGTCTTGGTCACACCAGTGTCGGTGTAGGTCGGGAACAGGAAGTTCTGCAGATCACGGTCGGCAAGCGAGCCCTGGCCGTTGACGCCGTAAGGCAGCAGCGGGTTCCACGGGCGACACTGGCTCAGCGGGATCGGATTGGCGGCGGTCCCGCACTGAGCAACGCCCTGGCCGTTGATGAACGACTTGCCAAGTGCCTGCTCGGAAGCGATCAGGCTCATGTCGCCGTAGCCGGTCTTGGTCAGCTCGTTGCGGTTCCACAGCGCGCCAACGTCCCAGTCCCAGGTCTTGCCGGCAAACTCGAAGAAGCCACTCAGGCTCGGCGCGAAGCGCAGGGTCTTGAGGTCGCTCTTGGTGGTACGCGGCACTTCCCACAGGCGGCGACGGAACTCAACGTCCTGGCCGATCGGGTTGAACGCGCTGTCCTTCGACAGCGGGGTACCGAACGACAGCGACTGGTACGGGTAACCCGCGATCTGCTGGTCGGTGGTGCGCTGGTTGTACAGCACGTCAGCATTGAAGGTGATCGAATCAGCCAGATCGTAGCTGCCGTTGACATACACGGACTTACGCTCGATGCCGGTCTGCACCATCATCTGCTGGTTGGCGTTGGAGTACTCGGCCGGAGTCAGCAGGTGGTAGTCGGCCGCATTCTTCGGGTCACCGCCCGGATTCAGGGTCTTCCACTCCGGCTGCGGCTGGCCTGCAGCGCGCGGCTTGCAGTCGCCCCACACGCGCGGGTCGCACCAGGTGCTGTTCTGGCTCAGCGGGCTCCAGTCGGCAGAGGTCGAATTCGGGCCCAGGCCGCCGTCGCGGCTGAACCAACGATCCTTCGCCCACACCGGATCCTGCTTGGAGTACTCGGCCGACAGGGTCACGCCGCCACGCTCGCCTTCAGAGCCGAGGGTGAACGAGTAGGTGTTGGTGTCGCCGTCGCCGCGGCCGTACTGGCCAACGTAGACGCTGGCTTCAGCACCATCGAAGCGCTTGCGGGTGATCACATTGACCACGCCAGCAATGGCGTCCGAACCGTAGATGGCGGAGGCGCCATCCTTCAGCACTTCGATGCGCTCGACGGCGGCCATCGGAATCTGGCTCAGATCCTGGTAGCCGGCAGTGGTCGCGCCCAGGCGCTTGCCGTTCATCAGCACCAGGGTGCGCTGCGCGCCAAGGTTGCGCAGGTCGACGTAGTAGCCGCCAACGTTTTCGCCGGAGGACAGCGAGTCCGCGCGGGAAATGGCCGGCGAACCTGCCGAGGTCAGGTTCTGCAGGACATCGGCGACGGTGGTGTAGCCCTGCTTTTCCAGGTTCTCACGGCTCAGCGTGAGGACCGGCTGCTGGGTCTCCATCGAGGCGCCGCGGATGCGCGAGCCCGTGATTTCGATGCGATCCAGGGTGGTCGCATCCTTTGCTTCCTGCGCAGAAGCAAAGGCGGGCGTCAGCGCCAACGCAATGCCAGCCGGCAGAAGGCCCAGCCGCACTGCGGGATTACGAACGTTCATCTATCTCTCCAAGGTACGTGTTAGCAGCGTGTTAAAACACCCCAGCACGTTACGATTGCGTTGCAGCGCTGTATTTGCGCGAGCCAACCGGAGACTTTGCAGATTGTGGCGGCAGCAAGCCGCCGTTTTCCCTGAAGCGCGATGCGGACTGGCCGTAGCGGGCGCGGAACGCACGCGCGAAGCTGCAGCAGTTGTCGAAGCCACTGGCCGCAGCGACCTCGCCAACCATCATGTCGGTGTCCCGCAGCAGGTCGGCCGCCCTTTCCAGGCGCAAACGTGCTGAAAGCGACTGCGGGCTTTCCTCGTACAGGCTCTGGAAGGTCTTGGAGAGATACCAGCTGGAGAAGTTGGTCAGCTCGGCCAGTTCACCGATGCGCACCACGCGGTGGCTGTTGCCTTCCAGGTACAGGCGGGCGCGCTGCATGCGGCCGAATACCTGGCGCTTGCGGCTGCGCGAGCGACCCGGGCAACGCTGCACGTTGTCGGCCAGCCCACGCTGCAGGCCCGCCAGATGCAGCAGCAGCGGGCGCAGTGCCTGTGCCGGCTGACCACTGGCCAGCGCATCGCGCCACAGGCGCAACGCAACGCGGGCATCGCCACGGCTCATGCGGCCACGCCCGGCGTACAGGCCGCAGTCGGCCATCTCGGCCAGCACGCGCAGCGCTTCGACAGTCAGGTTCAGGCCAACGCACAAGCCGTTGCGGCCTGCCTGCACCAGCGGCCGCGACTCTTTCTCGAAGGCGATCCACTCGCCCTGGCGCAAGCGGAAGCGTCCTTCCTTGGCTTCCACCCAGGAGCTGCCGCGCACCTGCATCCACACAGTGAAGCTGCTGCCTGCGGTCTGCAGGCTGCCGAGCCGGGCCACGCCCAGGCAGGTCGGCGCAGCATCGTCGAGCGACCGGTCCAGAGAGACGGTTTGGCCGCGATCGGCCAGCGAGAGTTGACGCATGGGGGGGCACCACGGTTTGCCTAGTACAGGCCTCCGTTTTGCCAAATCAGGCGGCACCACGTCAGGAAAGTCAGACGAGATCGCCACGAATTCGCGGCGAGGTCGCCACGAAGAAATTACGAAGGCCCATTTCCGTTGAACAACAACAACTTGGAGAACGCCGGAAGCAGCGTCGGCGAGCGCTCGGGCAAGCGCATCACGCCGATGTCGGCACCGTCGCTGACCGCCATTGCCACGAACAGCGTGTGCCCATCGGCGCCGGCACTCAGCCCGTTGCCGGCACTGAGGCGTTCCGCATCCAGGCAGCGTTCCGGCTCCTCGCGCCCGGCCTGGATCAGCACCAGTGTCGTGCCACAACGGGTGGACGTACCGAGGTAGCCGATCGCGTTGTTGCCGGCCACGGTCCAGGCCCGGTACCGCCACCGGCTGGGCCGGTCATCACTGATCTGCTGCACACTTGCCGGTGCCAACGCCGCATCCACCGACCACAGGCCTCCTGCGGCCAGGCGGGTGAACAGCACACGCCCGCTGCTGCGATCGAACCGCGCCTGCGAAACACCGTCGATGCTGGCCAGGCGGCGCCAGGGCTGCACGCTTCGATCAAACAGGCTCAGCCGGGTCTGTTGCTGGTCATCGCGCTCGACCACCAGCAGCTGGTCCGGGCGTGCCCCGTACAGTGCCTGCAGCGGCTGCTCCGACGGGACAGGCAACGGCTGGACGCGTTCGTCACGTGGGGCGATCTCATAGACCACCGTGCGTCCGTGCTCGTCGCGCCCCACCACCAGCAACCGCCGGCTGTCGGCCGACCAGTCCGGTGCCTGACGTGCCTCGGGCCGCAAGCCTTCGATCGGCCGCAGCGAATCGGGGCGCTCCATGTCCGCCCACCACAGCGCGAAGCTGCCTGAACGATCGGACGTGAACACCAGTTGGCGTCCATCCGGCGCCGCCATCGGCTGCCCATCCCGGCCACTGGACGCAAACAAGCGCTGCGGCGGCGAGCCGCCCTCCATCGGCACCTTGAAGATGCCGAACTGCGCGCGCCGATGGACGAAGGCCAGCATGCCCGCGCGGCGTGCAGTGGCCGGCCACTGTGCGTCGTCGAGCCCGGCATCGCGCAGCGTGCGGCTCTCGACGTCCAGGTAGTACAGGCGCACTTCACTGTCGACACGGCGTCCAAACACGATCGTCCGGCCATCACGCAACCAGGCCCAGCCACGCAGTTCAGCGGCCTCGCTGGTCAGCTGCTCGGGCGTGCCACCCGCTGCCGGCATGCGCCACAGGTCGCCCAGCTGCGGATTGCGCACGAACACCAGCCACTTGCCATCAGGCGAGTAGCGCGGCGCATAGTCGAAGTCATCCTCGGCAACACCGTAGTCCAGCGCCTCCCATTGGCCACTGGCCAGATCGAGCTTGCGGATGCCCCGATGGGCATAGCGCCCCACCATGCTGCCGAACACCAGGCCACGGCCGTCCGGCGTCCAGTCGAAACTGAGCAGCTCGGTGCCATCGCACCGCGTGGCCTGGCGCAGGGCACCACCGGTCGCGCTGGCGATCAGCACCTGGCAGCCGCCGTTGTTGCTGAACCGCGCGAAGGCGATCTCGCGTCCATCCGGCGACCAGCTCGGGAAGCGGTCAACCGAGCCGGCCGGCGGAGCCAGCAGCTGCCGCGCTGGCGCGTTGCCGGAGGTCTGCACCTTGATCGCCCCACCCCCTTGCCCGTCTTCGTTGGCGCCTTCATAGGCCACCAACGAACCATCGGGTGAAAGCGTGGGATAGGTTTCAAAACCGCTGGTTGCAGTGATCAACCGATAGGGGCGCTGCGGGCTGCCGATCACGCGCGTGCCGTTCTCCACGGCCGCATCCACCGCTGAACTGCTGGCCGGTGCCCGCCGCAGCAGCAGCGCGGCCAGCACCACCACCGTGGCCAGCATCAGCACGCCCAGCACCAGCAGCACGCGCCGGCGGACGTGGCGCCAGCGGCGGCGCGATGCCTGCACGTGTGCCGGCCTCTCCTCGGCGATGACCATCACCGGTTGCAGGTCCGCGATTTCGTCATCGGCTCCTGCGGACGGCGCCGGCTCGACATCGTCCAGTACCTGCACCGGCACCAGCAGGCGATAGCCGGTCTTGGCGATGGTCTCGATATAGGCCTGGCCGTTGTCGTCGTCGTTGCTGAACGCCTTGCGCAGCTGGGTGACGGCCTGGGTAAGCACATCATTGGTCGGCAGCGTGTCCGGCCAGACTTCCGCGAACAGTTCATCGCGGGTGACAACACGCCCTGGCTGGCGCAGCAGTACACGCAGCACGCCCAGCGCCTTCGGCGTCAGCCGACGCGGGCGACGCGCACCGACGACCTCGACTTCTCGCGAGGACAGAGTGACAGTGCACTCTCCGATCCGGATCCGATCGAATCCGGGGGGCTGGTTTTCACTGCTGTTCATTTTCCGCTACACAGTAGAGACAGGTCCGGGGCAGCGTTTGCCTTCGATACCCTCCCGTCCTGGGAACAGCAAAAAGCCAGACTCCGCACAAAGCATCGGCGCATACCGCAAAAACAATGAAGCGGGCGAATACTAGCCTATGCGGGTTACCTCGCCTATCGCGTGGTCGACATCCAGGCTCTCTCTCGCCGACGCATTCACATAATTTGCTGCACCATTCGCGCCCTGCGGGGCGCGGAATTTTTATCTGGCGTTCATTTTCACATGCGCCGCAGCATGGTCAATCCGACCAGTCGCGAAACCACCAAAGCCACGTACATCACGCCTGAAAACTGCTCCAGCATGACCAATGCACGCGCCTGCGGATGCAGTGGCACGACGTCGCTCAGGCCGACACCCGAGAGCAAACTGAAGCTCAGATAAAGCAGTTCCATCCAGGTGCGCTGTGCACCACCACCGGTGCCCTGGAAACTGCCCGGATACCACTGCTGGCACACGGCGAAAGCAAACGCGAAGGCCCAGGCCAGCAACGTGAATGTCGCACCTGCCGCGAACAGTTCATCGCGGGTGACTTTATGGTCCTGGAGCATGTAGGCGATGAGTGCACCGGCCGTATAGAAGTACAGCAGGCTTTCCAGCAGCTGCGCGGTGGTCAGCAGCGCACTGCGATCCAGCAATGCACCGGCCAGCGAGAACACCACCGAAGGAATGGCCAGCAGCAGCGCCAGCCAAGTGCCCAGCGGGCTGCGCTGGACCACCCACAGCGCCAGGCCCAGTACCGCCATGCCGAACATGCCCAGCGCCGCGCGGCCCGCAGCGGTGTCATCCAGCGCGGGGTATAGCAGCACGGCGATCAACTGGGCCCCCAGCAGCCAGGCCGAAGGATGACGGCGGGCAATGGCCAGCCAGCGGGTGGTGATGGCAACGGGCATGGCGTCCTTTCCCCAGGGTGGTGGGCCGAGGATAGCCGGGAGCGGTGTGATGAGCGGTAGTGCCGGCCGCTGGCCGGCACCCCCGCTTCCGCATCACCCCTGGCGGTAGACCTCGGCACCGGCCGCGCGGAACTCCGCCGACTTCTCCTTCATGCCGGCCTCGGCGTAGTCGCGCACGTCCTGAGTGATCTTCATCGAACAGAAGTGCGGACCGCACATCGAGCAGAAGTGCGCCAGCTTGTGCGCATCCTTCGGCAGCGTCTCGTCATGGAATTCCTTGGCCTTCTCCGGATCCAGGCCAAGATGGAACTGGTCTTCCCAGCGGAACTCGAAGCGCGCCTTGCTCAGCGCGTTGTCGCGCACCTGCGCGCCCGGATGGCCCTTGGCCAGGTCGGCCGCATGCGCGGCGATGCGATAGGCCATGATGCCGTCACGCACGTCCTGGCGATTGGGCAGGCCGAGGTGTTCCTTCGGCGTCACGTAGCAGAGCATGGCGGTACCAAACCAGCCGATCATCGCCGCACCGATCGCGCTGGTGATGTGGTCGTAGCCCGGCGCGATGTCGGTGGTCAGCGGGCCCAGCGTATAGAACGGCGCCTCGCCGCACTCGCGCAGCTGCTTGTCCATGTTCTCCTTGATCAGCTGCATCGGCACATGGCCGGGGCCTTCGATCATGGTCTGCACATCATGCTTCCAGGCGATCTTCGTCAGCTCACCCAGCGTTTCCAGCTCACCGAACTGCGCGGCGTCGTTGGCATCGGCGATGCAGCCCGGGCGCAGGCCGTCACCCAGCGAGAAGGTCACGTCATAGGCCTTCATGATCTCGCAGATGTCTTCGAAATGCGTGTAGAGGAAATTCTCCTTGTGGTGCGCCAGGCACCACTTGGCCATGATCGAGCCACCACGGCTGACAATGCCGGTCACGCGCTTGGCGGTGAGTGGCACGTAGCGCAGCAGCACGCCAGCGTGGATGGTGAAGTAGTCCACGCCCTGCTCGGCCTGCTCGATCAGCGTGTCACGGAAGATTTCCCAGGTAAGTGCTTCGGCACGGCCGTCGACCTTCTCCAGCGCCTGGTAGATCGGCACGGTACCGATCGCCACCGGCGAGTTGCGGATGATCCACTCGCGGGTCTCATGGATGTGCTTGCCGGTGGACAGGTCCATCACCGTGTCACCGCCCCAGCGGATCGCCCACACCAGTTTCTCCACTTCCTCGGCAATGCCCGAGGACACCGCGCTGTTGCCGATGTTGGCGTTGATCTTGGTCAGGAAGTTGCGGCCGATGATCATCGGCTCGCTTTCCGGGTGGTTGATGTTGTTGGGCAACACCGCGCGGCCGCGTGCGATCTCATCGCGCACGAACTCCGGTGTGATGATCTTCTGGATCGAGGCACCAAATGCCTCGCCGGGGTGCTGCTGCAGCAGGCCGGCATCGCGGATCGCGTCCAGGCGCTGGTTCTCGCGGATGGCGACGAACTCCATCTCCGGCGTGATGATGCCACGGCGCGCGTAGTGCATCTGGGTGACGTTGGCACCTGCACGCGCACGGCGCGGCAGGCTGCGCGCGGGAAATCGCACCGCATCGAGCTTCGGGTCCTGCTCGCGATCGCGGCCGAACGAAGAACTCAGTCCTTCGAGCTGCTCGGTATCACCGCGCTCTTCCACCCAGCCGCGGCGCAGTTCCGGCAAACCGGCCGACAGATCGATGCGCACCTCCGGATCGGTGTACGGACCGGACGTGTCGTAGACCGTGACCGGTGCGTTCTCTTCGCCGCCGAACAGCGTCGGCGTGCGGGTCAACGCGATCTCGCGCATCGGCACCTGCAGATCCGGACGTGAGCCGGGCACGTGGATCTTGCGCGAGCCGGGGATGGGCCGGGTCACGGATTCGGAGAGTTGCTGGGCCTGTTGCTGCAGGGCGGAGAGCTGTGCGTTCATCGGGCATCGTCCAGGAAGGTCAGGGACGAAGCGGCGGCGCACTGCTGCCGCTCCCGGACGGTCCTAGGGCGGAGTCCGGGCATGGCTGCACTGCAAAGCTTCCCTACGCCGGTATGAGCCGGATCAGGTTCCAAGGGACTGTCTCAACCGTGGCCACATGGCCGCGGTACCCCCGCTTCTTGGTGCGCATTAGACCATAGAACGCACCGCAGCTCCTGGCTGTTCCATCCACGCACGGCGTGGATCCGCTGTTTCTGTATTAACAGAACCGTGACATCGCATTCAGTAACGTGCACGCGCATCGTGCCGCTGCGGCCGGTGTTTCCTCGCCGCCTTCGCGGCCCCTGCCCGGCCTGTGCTGCATGTCGCCGGCCCCTCGCAGCAAGCTCTGCTCGCTCCCCTCA
Source organism: Stenotrophomonas sp. YJH_SMC_16 (assembly GCF_059367875.1). Lineage (NCBI taxonomy): Bacteria > Pseudomonadati > Pseudomonadota > Gammaproteobacteria > Lysobacterales > Lysobacteraceae > Stenotrophomonas > Stenotrophomonas sp. YJH_SMC_16. The sequence continues at coordinate 271,528 of NZ_JCAFRH010000001.1, forward strand.
ATCCCTTGATCGGAAAAGCCCCTTCATGGTGTTTCGCGTTTCCATTGCACTGGTTCTGCTGCTGGTGCTGCTCGCCGGTGTTGCACCCGGCCCCTTCAATACCGTGGTGCAGAGCATCCTCGGCGAACTCATCCGCGGCATCGGCTGGCTCTACCTGCTGGTCGTGTTCCTGGCCCTGGTATTCCTGACGTACCTGGCCTTCGGCCGCTTCGGCAACCTGCGCATCGGTGGCGAAGACGCCGAACCGGAATTCTCGCGGGCCAGCTGGATGTCGATGCTGTTCGCCGCCGGCATGGGCATCGGCCTGGTGTTCTGGGGCGCCGCCGAGCCCATTTCGCATTTCAGCAAACCACCGGAAGGGCTGGCACCTGAAAGCATGGATGCTGCGCGTGCTGCCATGCGCTACGTGTTCTTCCATTGGGGCCTGCACCCGTGGGCCATCTATGCGTTGATCGGCCTGGCAATGGCCTGGTTCCAGTTCAACCGCAACGGCCGTGGCCAGATCAGCGATATGTTGCAACCGATCATCGGCCGTCACCATCGTGGCTGGATCGGGCATGTGGTCAACATCTCCGCAGTCGTCGCCACTGCGATTGGCGTGGCTACAGCTCTCGGCTTCGGCACGGTGCAGATCGCAGCCGGCGTGGAACGCGTGTTCGGCGTGCAGGCGGGCGTGCCGCTGCAGCTGACCATCATTGCGGTGGCCTTCGTTCTGTACATGGCGTCCACGCTCAGCGGCGTCGGCCGCGGCATGAAATGGCTGTCCAACTTCAACCTTGCACTGGCGGCGCTGCTGCTGGCGCTGGTGCTGGTACTCGGCCCGACTGGCGCGATCTTCAACACGTTCACCACCACGCTGGGCTCCTATCTCAACCAGCTGGTGACGATGAGCCTGCGCATGTCACCGTTCTCGTCCAGCACCTGGGTCGCGGACTGGACGATCTTCTACTGGGCCTGGTGGATTTCCTGGGCACCGTTCGTCGGTTCGTTCATCGCGCGCATCTCGCGCGGGCGCAGTGTTCGGGAGTTCGTGATCGGCGTGGTGCTGGCACCGACGCTGCTGGGTTTCTTCTGGTTCTCGGTGTTCGGCGGCACCGCCATCTGGATGCAGATCTTCGGCCATGCCGACCTCCTGCAGGCGCTGGGCAACGGCTACGAGACAGTGCTGTTCACCATGTTCGACAGCCTTCCGTTGCCTCTTCTTCTGTCGAGCATCGCGTTGGTGCTGCTGATGATCTTCTTCGTGACCTCGGCTGATTCTGCGGTACTGGTACTGGCCAGCATGTCCACGGACGACGCTGGCGAGCCATTGCGCAAGCACAAAGTGGCGTGGGGTGTCGGCATTGCGCTGGTGGCGGGTTCCTTGCTGTTGGCAGGCGGGCTGGAGGCGCTGCAGGGCATGATCACCATCGCAGCGCTGCCGTTCGCGCTGCTGATGCTTCTTGTGATGGTGTCGCTGTACCGGGTGCTGGACCAGGAGTACACGCGTGAGCGGCGGCAGGCGCAGCGCCAGCGGCACATGATCGATGCGTGGATCGCACGCGAGATGGCGGCGCAGGAGGAGACCCAGGCGGAAGCAGCGCGCGCGCACGATCAGGATTGAGGGGGGTTTGCAGCCTGCGGCTGCACCGCTTTTCTCAAGCAACGGCAACAGCAACTTCAAAAGCGGCTCTGGATTTCTGCTGGTTTGGCGGGGAGGGGGCAGATGGCGGGACACGCCGCAAGTACGTCCTTGTAGGCTCGGCCACGGCATCCATGCCGTGGACGGTCCCGCCATCTGCCCCCTCCCCGCCTCCGACAATTTCCCGGTGACGGCAGTAGATCCACGCCACGCGTGGATCAGGTGTATCGGAAAACAAGAAGGGGTCGGATCCGTTTTCCTTCGGAAAACGGATCCGACCCCAACCCACAGCGCGCGGCTGTTGCTGTTGCCTTTGCTCTTGATCTTCTTCTTTCTCTTCCTGCGGTGGCGGCCGCAGGAAACTGTCAGGGGCCGGGCGGGTGGGTTGGCTGGGGGCGTGAGCCGCATGGGCAGGACGCCCAACCCCGGTCTTGCCGTGTGCGCAGGACAGCGCACACGAGCAAGCGGCTGCCAAGCCTCCAGGGACGGATTCACGGCGTCCCCCGAACAGCCCACCCGCCCGGCCCAATCACATGATCCCGCTTCCACGAACCACCACCGCAGAGGGGGCTCAGCCCGGTGGACGGAAAACCTCAATACCCCGCCGCCTGCCCATCCTTGCGGCTCTCCGACGCGCCGTAATAGACCCCGGTCTCGGGATCACGCATGATCGCCTGATACCCACCATACGGGCCGTCGGCGAACACGATGCGATGCCCCTTGCGCATCAGCGCGCGCACCGTTTCATACGGGAAGCCGGTTTCCAGATTCACTTCACCACCGTCGGTCATCGCCGTGGCCTGCCCGGTCGGTTCGGTTGAGCCTTCATGCTGGATGCGCGGCGCATCGCCGGCTTCCTGCAGGTTCATGCCGAAGTCCACCAGGTTCATCACGATCTGCGCGTGGCCCTGCGGCTGCATCGCGCCGCCCATCACGCCGAAGCTGGCGTACGGCTTGCCGCCCTTGGTGATGAAGGCCGGGATGATGGTCTGGAACGGGCGCTTGCCCGGCGCATAGCCGTTGGGATGATTCTTCTGCAACACGAACATCTCGCCACGGTCCTGCAGGATGAAGCCCAGCCCCGGCGGTGCCATGCCACTGCCCATGCCGCGGTAGTTGGACTGGATCAGCGACACCATCATGCCGTCGGCGTCGGCCACGGTCATGTAGATCGTGTCGCCCTCTTCCAGCTGCTTCGGCGTACCCGGCTGCACTTCCTTCAACGCTTTGTCCATCGAGATCAGCGCGCGACGCTGCGCGGCGTACTCTTTGGAAATCAGCTTCTGCACCGGTGCCGGCTGGAAGGCCATGTCGGCGTAGAAGCGTGCACGGTCGGCGAACGCGAGCTTCTTTGCTTCCACGAACAGGTGCACGTGCTCGGGTGAGCCGAACGGAATCTTCGAGAAATCGTAGCCTTCCAGCACGTTGAGGATCTGCAGCGCGGCGATGCCCTGGCTGTTCGGCGGCAGCTCCCACACGTCGTAGCCACGGTAGTTGCTGCTGACCGGTTCAACCCACTCGCCGTGATGGTCGGCCAGGTCCTGGTAGCTCAGGTAACCGCCATTGGCCTTGAAGTAATCACCGATCGTGCGGGCGATGTCACCTTTGTAGAAGGCGTCGCGGCCGCCGTCCGCGATCTTCTGCAGCGTGCTGGCCAGATTCGGGTTCTTCCACATTTCCCCCTTGCGCGGGGCGTGCCCGTTGATCGTGAACTGCTCCTTGAAGCCCGGGTACTGCGACAGCTTGGGCACAGAGCGGTCCCAGTAGTAGGCGATCACTTCAGCCACCGGGTGACCCTCGCGCGCGTAGCGGATGGCCGGCGCGAGGTTGTCGGCCATCGGCTTGCGGCCGAAGCGTTCGTGCAGCGCGAACCAGCCATCGACCGCGCCGGGCACCGACACCGGCAGCGGGCCGGTGGCCGGAATGTCCTTCAGGCCACGGCGCTGGAACTCGGCCAGGGTGAGCGATTTCGGCGAGCGGCCCGAGCCGTTGTAGCCATAGAGCTTCTGCGTCTTCGGGTCCCAGACGATGGCGAACAGGTCGCCGCCGATGCCGTTGCCGGTGGGCTCCATCAGGCCGAGCGCGGCGTTGGCGGCAATCGCCGCGTCCACTGCCGAACCGCCGCCCTTCATCACGTCCAGCGCGATCTGGGTGGCCAGCGGCTGCGACGTGGCGGCCATCGCGTGCGGGGCGATCACCTCCGAACGAGTGGCGAAGGTCTGGCCGGTAATGCGGTCGGCGGCGAAGGACAGTGCAGGCATGGCGGCGAGCACGGCGGTGGCGAGCAGGGAACGGGCAAGGCGTCGGGACACGGTCGGGTTCCGATGGAAGGGTGGTGCTCCGATCTTCGCCGCTGCGGCCTTCACGCGGTATCGGGCAGAGGTCATGGGCGATGGTCTTTCGGTGGGTGCGGACCCAGGCCCGCACCCAGCAAGGCGAAAACAGCCCGGATTCCGCGCAAAAACCGCCCTGAAAGGAGTGAATTCGGGTTCACCGAAACACTTTCAGCGGCAACCATCCTTGTGCCGCAAGCGATTGCGCTGGATGCGCCAGAAACCGATAGAAAATCCGTCGCGAGGGTTGACAGCGCCGAAATGGCTGTGTTTCTCTCGATCACATGTTGCATCACAACACACCACCGCGAACCCACATCGAAGCCGCCGACACCGGCGCCGCTTCGCTGCGTTCGATTCTTGTGCTCGTACTTATTACCCAACCAACAGGTGCGGGACGAGCCAGCGTGTAAGCAACAAACACACCGGAACTCATCAAAACCCGCACCCGCCAAGGTGCGGGTTTTTTCATTTCAGGACCTGGTTTCAGACGCAACCACCATGAACAACGCCAACTTCAAAACCTGGACCAGCACCGCCACGACGCCTCGTGGTGGCTGTGCCTGTGCGACGCATGGCGCCTCCTCCACCGCTTTCCCCTGACCGGCCGGTACGTCACCTCGACGACCGGCCGTTCTTTTTTCTTCCCACCGCAAGGAACCTCCCCCATGAGCACCAACGACCTGCCCCAGACCAAGATCGCCGTCATCGGCTACGGCAGCCAGGGCCGCGCCCACGCACTGAACCTGCGCGAATCCGGCTTCGACGTGGTGGTAGGCCTGCGTCCGGGCGGCCCGACCGAGGTCAAGGCACAGGCCGATGGCTTCACCGTGAAAGCACCGGCCGATGCGGTGAAGGATGCCGACCTGGTCGCCGTGCTGACCCCGGACATGGTGCAGAAGAAGCTCTACGACGACGTGCTGGCGCCGAACATGAAGCAGGGTGCGGTGCTGTTGTTCGCGCACGGCCTGAACGTTCATTTCGACATGATCAAGCCGCGTGACGATCTCGACGTGGTACTGGTCGCACCGAAGGGCCCGGGCGCGCTGGTCCGCCGCGAGTATGAAATCGGCCGTGGCGTGCCGTGCATCTGGGCGGTCTACCAGGACAAGAGCGGCAAGGCGGCTGAGTACGCCCTGGCCTATGCAGCCGGCCTCGGCGGCGCCCGCGCCAACCTGATCCAGACCACTTTCAAGGAAGAAACCGAGACCGATCTGTTCGGTGAGCAGGCGGTGCTGTGTGGCGGCGCCTCGGCGCTGGTGCAGGCCGGTTTCGAGACCCTGGTCGAAGCCGGCTACCAGCCGGAGATCGCCTATTACGAAGTACTGCACGAACTGAAGCTGATCGTGGACCTGTTCTACGAAGGTGGCATCTCGCGCATGCTGGAATTCATCTCCGAAACCGCGCAGTACGGCGACTACGTCAGCGGCCCGCGCGTGATCGATGCCGGCACCAAGGCACGCATGAAGGAAGTGCTGAAGGACATCCAGGACGGTACCTTCACCAAGAACTGGGTGGCCGAGTACGAAGCGGGCCTGCCGAACTACAACAAGTTCAAGCAGGCCGACCTGGAACACCCGATCGAGAAGGTAGGCAAGGAACTGCGCGCCAAGATGGTCTGGTTGCAAGGTCAAGCCGCGTAACAACGCGGCACCCCCACCCGCTCTGCAAGGTCCCCCATGAACTCTCCCACACACCGCAGCGCGCCGCCCAACGGCGCGCGCTGGCTGACCCAGGCGCTGGAGGCCGAGGGCGTCCGCACGCTGTTCGGCTATCCCGGCGGCACCATCATGCCGTTCTACGACGCGCTGGTGGATTCGTCGCTGAAGCACATCCTGGTGCGCCACGAGCAGGGTGCAGCGCTGGCGGCCAATGGCTTCGCCCGCGCCAGCGGCCAGGTCGGCGTCTGCGTGGCCACCTCCGGCCCCGGCGCCTCGAATCTGGTCACCGGCATTGCCGACGCGATGCTGGATTCGGTGCCGATGGTCTGCATCACCGGCCAGGTCGGCACGCCGCTGCTGGGCACCGACGCCTTCCAGGAACTGGATGTGTTCGGCCTGACGATGCCGATCGTCAAGCACAGCTGGCTGGTGCGCAGCGTCGATGATCTGCCGCGCGTGGTGGCCGATGCCTTCCGCATCGCCCGCGAGGGCCGTCCCGGCCCGGTGCTGATCGACCTGCCCAAGGATGTGCAGCTGGCCGATGCCAGCCATCTGCCGGTGCATGTGCCCAGCAGCGTCGAACCGCCGCCGGCGCCGGCCGAGGCCGCCATCGCCGAGGCGATCGCCGCACTGGCGGCGGCCGAGAAGCCGGTGGTCTACGCCGGTGGCGGCATCGCGCTGGGTGATGCGGTGCAGGACCTGCGCGACTTCGTCGAGGCCAGCGCCATCCCCACGGTGATGACCCTGCGTGGCCTGGGTGCGCTGCCGGCCAGCCATCCGCAGTCGCTGGGCATGCTGGGCATGCATGGCACCCGCGCGGCCAACATGGCCGTGCAGGAAAGCGACCTGCTGCTGGTGCTGGGGGCGCGCTTCGATGACCGCGCCACCGGCAAGCTGGCCGAGTTCGCGCCATTCGCCCGCGTCGTCCACATCGATGCGGACGCTTACGAGATCTCCAAGCTGCGCAGCGCCGACGTCGCCGTGCCTGGCAATGTCGGCCATGCCATCCGTGCCCTGCGTGCGGCCTTCCCCTCCCCCAGGGCCCACCAGGATGCATGGCGCAAGCGTTGCGCGCAGCACCGCGATCGCTTCGCGGCCCGCTACGATGCACCCGGCCAGCACATCTACGCGCCGGCGTTGCTGAAGCGCCTGAGCGAGCTGGCCCCGGCCGATGCGGTGATCGCCTGCGATGTCGGCCAGCACCAGATGTGGGTGGCCCAGCACTGCCGCTTCAACCACCCGCGCAACCACCTGACCAGCGGCGCGCTGGGCACCATGGGCTTCGGCCTGCCGGCGGCGATGGGCGCGCAGTTCGCCTGCCCCGACCGCACCGTGGTGCTGGTGTCCGGCGATGGCAGCTTCATGATGAACGTGCAGGAGCTGGCGACCATCGCCCGCTGCCGCCTGCCGGTGAAGATCGTGCTGCTGGACAACAGTTCGCTGGGCATGGTGCGGCAGTGGCAGGAGCTGTTCTTCGCCGAGCGTTACAGCGAGATCGACCTGTCCGACAACCCGGACTTCGTGGCATTGGCGCAGGTGTTTGGCATCGCCGCCACCCGCGTCGACAACCGCGACGACGTGGAAGGCGGCCTGGCCGCGCTGCTGGCCGAACCGGGCCCGGCACTGCTGCACGTGGCCATCGATGCACGCGCCAACGTGTGGCCGCTGGTGCCGCCGAACACCGCCAACAGCACGATGCTGGAAAGCAACCCCGCCCATGCCCGCCAGGAGACCCCCAATGCAATACCGGCTTGACCTGGTGCTGCACCCGGCCGAAGGCGCGCTGCTGCGCGTGATCGGCATGGCCGAGCGTCGCGGCTTCGCGCCGCGTGCGATCAGCGGTGCGCCGGTGGCCGCCGACGATGGCCGCTGGCACCTGCAGCTGGTGGTGGATGGCCAGCGCCCGGCGGAAACGCTGTGCCGGCAGATCGAGAAGATCTACGACTGCGTGTCCGTACAGGTCACCGCCGTGGAAGGAGTATCGCCATGAACACCCGTACCGTAGCGACCACGGTGCCGGTACGGAGGCGTCTTCTTCGTCGCCCGTGCCCGCACGCGGCGGTCTTCGGCACCGCGCTGGTGGCCCATGCCGGCCGCTGATGCCAGCCAGGAAAGCGATGTCGGCGACGTAAGCGTTGCCGACGTTCTGGCAGCGCAGGCCCGCCTGCGCCGCTTCCTGCCGCCCACCCCGCTGCACCATGCCGAGCGCTTCGGCACCTGGCTGAAGCTGGAGAATCTGCAGCGCACCGGTTCCTACAAGGTGCGCGGCGCCTTGAACGCTTTGCTGGCCGGCCGCGAGCGCGGCGACACCCGGCCGGTGATCTGCGCCTCGGCCGGCAACCACGCCCAGGGCGTGGCCTGGGCCGCCTACCGTCTGGACGTACCGGCCATCACGGTGATGCCGCATGGCGCGCCCGCCACCAAGATCGCCGGCGTCGCCCACTGGGGCGCGACCGTGCGCCAGCACGGCAACAGCTACGACGAGGCCTACGCCTTCGCGGTCGAACTGGCACAGCGCCATGGCTACCGCTTCCTGTCCGCGTTCGACGATGCCGATGTGATCGCCGGCCAGGGCACGGTCGGCATCGAGCTGGCCGCGCACGCGCCGGACGTGGTGATCGTGCCGATCGGCGGCGGTGGCCTGGCCTCCGGCGTTGCACTGGCACTGAAATCACAGGGCGTGCGCGTGGTGGGTGCACAGGTGGAAGGCGTTGACTCGATGGCGCGCGCGATCCGCGGCGATGTCCGTGAGATCGCCCCCGTCGCCTCGCTGGCCGATGGCGTGCGGGTGAAGATCCCCGGCTTCCTGACCCGCCGCCTGTGCACCTCGCTGCTGGACGATCTGGTGATCGTGCGCGAAGCCGAGCTGCGCGAGACCCTGGTACGGCTGGCACTGGAAGAACACATCATCGCCGAGGGCGCCGGCGCGCTGGCGCTGGCTGCCGGCCGCCGCGTTGCCGGCCGCCGCAAGTGCGCGGTGGTGTCCGGCGGCAACATCGATGCCGGCGTACTGGCCGGCCTGCTCACCGACATCCGGCCGCGCCCGCCACGCAAACCGCGGCGACGGCGCAGCGAAACACCCCGCTCGCCCGCCAGGGCCAGCGCGCCGTCCTCCCCCACCTCTCCCCCTTCCCACCTGCAAGCCGCAACGCCCGCTGTCGAGGAGATTTCCCTGTGACCACCATCGAACGAATTACCACCCCGCGCATCCGCATCTTCGACACCACCCTGCGTGACGGCGAGCAGTCCCCCGGCTGCAGCATGAGCCCGCCGCAGAAGCTGGTGATGGCGCGTGCGCTGGACGAACTGGGCGTGGACATCATCGAGACCGGCTTCCCGGCCAGCTCGCAGTCCGACCGCGAGGCAATGGCGCTGATCGGCCGCGAACTGCGCCGCCCGAGCCTGAGCCTGGCGGTGCTGTCGCGCTGCCTGCAGGCCGACATCGAAACTTCCGCACGGGCCCTGGAAGCGGCCGCCAATCCGCGCCTGCACGTGTTCCTGTCGACCAGCCCGCTGCACCGCGAGCACAAGCTGCGCATGACCCGCGAGCAGGTACTGGAGTCGGTACGCAAGCATGTAGCGCTGGCGCGTTCCTACATCGACGATGTCGAATTCTCGGCCGAGGATGCCACCCGTACCGAGCTGGACTACCTGATCGAGGTCTCGCGCGTAGCGATCGCCGCCGGCGCCACCACCATCAACCTGCCCGACACCGTCGGCTTCACCACGCCGGAAGAAATCCGCGCGATGTTCCAGCAGGTCATCGCCGGCGTCGCCGATGTACCGAACGCCGCCAACGTGATCTTCAGCGCGCACTGCCACAATGATCTGGGCCTGGCCGTGGCCAACTCGCTGGCCGCCATCGAAGGCGGCGCGCGCCAGGTCGAGTGCACCGTCAACGGCATCGGCGAGCGCGCCGGCAACTGTTCGCTGGAAGAGATCGCGATGGTGCTGAAGGTGCGCCAGGCCTTCTACGAGCAGGACAGTTCGATCAACACCCCGCGCATCGTCGGTACCTCGCAGCTGCTGCAGCGCCTGGTCGGCATGCCGGTACAGCGCAACAAGGCCATCGTCGGCGCCAACGCGTTCGCCCACGAATCGGGCATCCACCAGCACGGCATGCTGCGCCATCGCGGTACCTACGAAATCATGCGCCCGGAAGACGTGGGTTGGGAGGACTCGCAGATGGTGCTGGGCCGCCACAGTGGCCGCGCCGCTGTTGAAGCGCGCCTGCGTGCGCTGGGCTTCTGGCTGGACGAAGACGAACTGAAACTGGTGTTCGAGCAGTTCAAGGGCCTGTGCGAACAGCAGCGCGTGGTCACCGATGCCGACCTGCAGACGTTGATGCAGGGCGGCTCCAACGCGCAGGGCTACCGCCTGGCCTCGATGACCATCAGCGATGTCGGCAGCCGCGCCAACGCGCTGGTCGAACTGTCCGACCCGGACGGCAACCGCGTGGCCGAGACCGCGCAGGGCGATGGCCCGGTCGATGCGCTGTTCGGCGCGCTGTCGGCCGCCACCGGCGTGCAGCTGATGCTGGACAGCTACCACGTGCACAGCGTCGGCATCGGCGCCGATGCGCGCGGTGAGGCCAACCTGAGCGTGCGCCACGAAGGCGTGGAGTACGACGGCACCGGCACCAGCAAGGACATCATCGAAGCCTCCGCGCTGGCCTGGCTGGATGTGGCCAACCGCCTGCTGCGCCAGCGCCAGGCCACCGCCCACAACAGCACCGACGTTCCCACCCCTGCCACCGCCTGAGGAACCCGCCATGAGCGCCTTCGACACCTTCACCCCGGCCAGCGCCGCTGGCCAGCAGTGGAACGCCCAGGACTATGCGATCGACGCCGGCTTCGTCCCGCTGCTCGGCGGCGCGGTCTCGCGCCTGCTCGACCCGCGCGCCGGTGAGTGCATCCTCGACCTGGGCTGTGGCGATGGCGTGCTCAGCACCGAACTGGCCCTGAGCGGCGCACGCATCCACGGCGTGGATGCCTCGCCGGAACTGGTGATCGCCGCCCGCGCGCGCGGTGTCGATGCCCAGGTGATGGACGGCCACGCACTGTCGTTCGACAGCGAGTTCGATGCCGTGTTCAGCAACGCGGCACTGCATTGGATGGGCACCCCGGACCGCGTGCTGGAAGGCGTACGCCGCGCGCTGCGCCCCGGTGGCCGCTTCGTCGCCGAGTTCGGCGGCCATGGCAACGTGGCCACGATCATCGCGGCCGTGCAGGCCGCACGCGTGGCGCACGGCCATGGCGCCAGCGCCTTCCAGTGGTACTTCCCGACGGCCGATGCCTACGCCGACCGCCTGCGCCAGCATGGCTTCCAGGTGCAACTGATCGAGTGCACGCCGCGCCCAACGGCATTGCCGACCGGCGTGGCCGGCTGGCTGCGCGTCTTCGCCGCGCCGCTGCTGGACGACCTGCCAGACGAGGCACGCGCTACGGTGCGCGAGGCCGCCACCGCGCTGCTGGCCGAGCTGCCGCGCAATGCCGCCGGCCAGCCGCTGGCGGACTACGTGCGGCTGCGCGTGCTCGCCCGCCGTCGCTGACTTGACCGTTCCGCTTTCTTTACTGATGTTCGCTATTTCGTACTTCTGCCAGGCATACGCATGACTTCCGCACCCCGCACCCTGTACGACAAACTGTGGGACGCCCACGTGGTGGTTCCCGAATCCGACAGCGCGCCCGCCGTGCTGTACATCGACCTGCACCTGATCCACGAGGTGACCTCGCCGCAGGCGTTCACCGAGCTGCGCGAGCGCGGCTTGTCGCCGCGCCGCCCGGACCGCACCAAGGCGACGATGGACCACTCCACGCCGACCCTGCCGGCCGCCGCTGACGGCACGCTGCCCTATGCCAGCGCCGCCTCCGAGGCACAGGTCGCCACGCTGGCGCGCAACTGCGCCGAGCATGGCATCGAGCTGTTCGACATGGCCTCGGACAACCGCGGCATCGTCCACGTGATCGCGCCGGAACAGGGCTTCACCCAGCCGGGCATGACCATCGTCTGCGGCGACAGTCACACCTCCACCCATGGTGCGTTCGGTTCGCTGGCCTTCGGCATCGGCACCAGCGAAGTCGGCCACGTGCTGGCCACGCAGTGCCTGCTGCAGCGCAAGGCCAAGACCTTTGCCATCACCGTTGATGGCCCATTGGCGCCAGGCGTCGGTGCCAAGGATGTGGTGCTGCACATCATCGGCGTGATCGGCGTCAACGGTGGCACCGGCCACGTCATCGAGTTCCGTGGCAGCACCATCGAAGCGATGGACATGGAACAGCGCATGACCCTGTGCAACATGTCGATCGAAGCCGGCGCGCGTGCCGGCATGGTGGCGCCGGACCAGGTCACCTTCGACTTCGTCGCCCGCACGCCGCGCGGCCCCAAGGGCGCCGACTTCGACGCTGCCGTGGCGCGCTGGCAGCAGCTGCGCAGCGATGACGGCGCACGCTTCGACAGCGAAGTGCACATCCACGCCGCCGACATCCGCCCGACCCTTACCTGGGGCACCCATCCGGGCACGGCCATCGCAGTGGACGCGCCGATTCCGGCGGCCAACGATGCCGCCGCACAGAAGGGCCTGGACTACATGCACTTCCAGGCGGGCAAGGCGCTGGCCGGTACGCCGGTGGACGTGGTGTTCGTCGGTTCGTGCACCAATGGCCGCCTGAGCGACATGCGCGAAGTCGCGCAGGTCCTGCGCGGCCGCCGCGTCGCTGACCGCGTGCGCATGCTGGTGGTGCCGGGCTCGGAGATCGTCAAGCGCGAGGCCGAGGCCGAAGGCATCCACGAAATCGTGCGCGCGGCCGGTGCCGAGTGGCGCGAGCCGGGCTGCTCGATGTGCATCGCCATGAACGGCGATCTGGTCGCACCCGGCCAGCTGGCCGTGAGCACCAGCAACCGCAATTTCGAAGGCCGCCAGGGCCCCGGTTCGCGCACGCTGCTGGCGTCGCCGATGAGCGCGGCGTGGGCCGCTGTGAACGGGCACGTTGCCGATACCCGCGAACTGTTCGCACAGGAGGTGGCGTGATGGCCGGTTTCCGTACCCTGACCTCGGCCAGTGTGGTGCTGCGCCAGACCAACATCGACACCGACCAGATCATCCCGGCGCGGTTCCTGTCCACCACCGAACGTGCCGGCCTGGGCCGCAACGCCTTCAATGACTGGCGCTGGCAGGCCGACGGTTCGCCGGTGGCTGACTTCGCCTTCAACCAGCCGCACAACGCCGGCCGCAGCATCCTGCTGGCGGGCCGCAACTTCGGCTGCGGTTCCTCGCGCGAGCATGCGCCGTGGGCACTGACCGACCTGGGCCTGCGTGCCATCGTCAGCAGCGAGATCGCAGATATTTTCCGCGGCAACTCGCTGAAGAACGGCCTGCTGCCGATCGTGCTGGACGAGGCCGACGTACAGGCGCTGATGCAGCGCCCGGACGATGAGCTGACCATCGACGTGGCTGCGCGCGAACTGCGCGCGCCCGATGGCCGCGTCTATTCCTTCCCGCTGGATGGCTTCTCGCAGACCTGCCTGCTGGAAGGCGTCGACCAGTTGGGGTATCTGTTGGGCCGTGTCCCTGAAATCGAACGTTACGAGAGTGAGCATGCACGCTGAGATTGTTGTCCTGCCCGGTGATGGCATCGGCCCGGAAGTGGCCGCCGCGGCAGTGGCCGTCCTGAAGGCCGTCGCCGAACGCTTCAACCACACCTTCACCTTCAGCGAGCACGACATCGGTGGCATCGCCATCGACCGTCATGGCGAACCGCTGCCCGCCTCCACGTTGACTGCCTGCCAGGCCGCCAACGCCGTGCTGCTGGGCGCGGTTGGCGGCCCGAAGTGGTCCGACCCGAACGCCAAGGTGCGCCCCGAACAGGGCCTGCTGGCGATCCGCAAGGCGCTGGGCCTGTACGCCAACCTGCGACCGGTGCGCACCCACGAAGCCGCGCTGCATGCCTCGCCGATCAAGGCCGAGCTGCTGCAGGGCGTGGACTTCGTGGTGGTGCGCGAGCTGACCGGTGGCATCTACTTCGGCGACAAGACCCGCGACGCCGACAGCGCCAGCGACCTGTGCCGCTACACCGTGGCCGAGATCGAACGCGTGCTGCGCAGTGCCTTCCGCCTGGCGCAGCAGCGTCGCGGCAAGGTCACCTCGGTGGACAAGGCCAACGTACTGGAAACCTCGCGCCTGTGGCGTGACGTGGCCGCGCGCATCGGCCGCGAGGAGTTCCCGGACGTTGCCCTGGAGCACCAGCTGGTCGATTCGATGGCCATGCACCTGCTGGCCAAGCCGCGCGAGTACGACGTGATCGTGACCGAGAACATGTTCGGGGACATCCTCACCGATGAAGCCTCGATGCTGGCCGGTTCGCTGGGCCTGCTGCCGTCGGCCTCGCTGGGTGAGCCGGGCGCCGTGGGCATCTACGAGCCCATCCACGGTTCAGCCCCGGACATCGCCGGCAAGGGCATCGCCAATCCGTACGCAACGATCTTCAGCGCGGCGATGCTGCTGCGCCATTCGCTGGGCCTGGAAGCCGAAGCCGCCGCGGTGGAAGCGGCCGTGCATGCGGTGCTGGATGATGGGGTGTTAACTGCCGACCTCGCGGCCAAGGGCCAGGCGGTCAGCACCGCTGCAGCCACCGACGCGGTGCTGGCCAAGCTGCGCTGACCCATCGGGCAACGCCTGTAGAGCCGAGCCATGCCCGGCTCATTCAACAGCAGTCGAGCATGGCTCGACGCTACAGGTAGCAGGCAGCCACGCCATGCGTGGCTGCGTTACTTGGTGGTGTACCCACCATTGACCAGAATCGTCTGCCCGGTCATCCACCAGCCATCGGTGACCAGGAAGCGGATCCACGGCACGATATCGGTGATATCGGTCAGGCCAGTGCGGGTGAACGCCGACAGCGCGGCCGCGGTCTTGTGGTACGCCTGCGCATCGGCGCTCTCGGCCGGGTAGAAGAACGGCGTGTCCATCGGACCGGGGCCGATCGCGGTCACCGAAATGCCGCGCTCACCGAACTCCTTCGACGCCGCGCGGGTGAAGTGCTCGACTGGCGCCTTGGTACCGGCATAGCTGGAATAGAACGGCGTGAACGCGCCCAGCAGCGAGGTGACCAGGGTGCAGATGCGCCCACCGTCATTGACGTGGCGCCCAGCCTCCTTGAGGAAGAAGAACGCGGCCTTGGCGTTGACCGCGCTCATCTCGTCGTACTCCGCTTCGCTGATGTCCAGCAGCGGCTTCTTCAATACCTTGCCGACCGTGTTGATGGCGATGTCGGGACGGCCGACTGCGGCCACGGCATCGGCGAACAGACGCTCCATCGCTGCCGCCGAGGTCAGGTCGCCCTGCAGGGCCACCGCCTTGCTGCCGGCGGCCTGCACGGCGGCGACGGTCGCCTCTGCATCGGCCTGGGTGGCGGCGCTGTTGTAGTGGATGACGATGGCTTTGGCGCCCTGTGCGGCGAAGTCGCGGGCGATCAGTCCGCCCAGGTTCTTGGCGCCACCGGCAATCAGCACGGTCTTGCCCTTGAGGGAATGGTCGGTCATGGCTTCGGTCTCGGGGAGGAGGCTGCCCGGGGTGGCAACCCTGCCCTGACGACGATATCGTGCAGAAAATGCGGATAAAGCCCGCCACTTTGACTTAACTTTCCAGAGCCAGCGAACAATGGACCGGATCGATCGCTTCCGCATCTTCACCCGGGTGGTGGAGTGCGCCAGCTTCACCCGCGCCGCCGACCAGCTCGGCCTCCCCCGCTCCACCGTCTCGGCAGCCATTGCGGAGCTGGAGCAGCGGCTCGGCACCCGCCTGCTGCAGCGCTCGACCCGTCGGGTGTCCACCACCCATGATGGGGACGTGTTCCATGCCCGCTGCCTGCGCCTGATCGCCGAGGTTGAAGACGCCGAATCGCTGTTCCGCCAGGACGACGCGCAACCGGTCGGTTTGCTGAAGATCGACGTGCCCAGTCGCATCGGCCGTCGCATCATCGCTCCGGCGCTGCCAGGGTTCTTCACGCAGTATCCGCAGGTGGAAGTCGACGTGGGCATGACCGACCGCGCGGTGAACCTGATCGAAGACGGCTGCGATGCGGTGCTGCGGGTCGGCCAGCTGGGTGACTCCAGCCTGGTGGCGCGCACGCTGGGGCAGCTGGATTTCGTCAACGTTGCGGCGCCGGCCTACCTGCGCGAGCACGGTGTACCGCAGCATCCTGCCGACCTGCAGCAGCACCGCGCGGTGAACTATGCGTCGCCGACCACGGCACGGGTGGAACCGTGGGAGTGGCAGGACGGCGGCCAGCTGCGCACGCTGCCGATGCCCGGCTGGGTGCGGGTGAACAGCGCGGAGGCGTCGATCGCGTGCTGCGTAGCCGGACTGGGCTTGCTGCAGATTCCGCGCTACGACGTGCAGGCGGAACTGCAATCCGGCGAACTGGTGGAAGTGATGCCGCAGTATGTGGCGCAGCCGTTGCCGGTGACTCTGTTGCAACCGCATCGGCACCACCGTGCGCTGCGCGTGCAGGTGTTCATCGAATGGCTGCTGCCGGTGCTGCGGAGCGGCCTGCAGCTGCAGTAGCTCCACGCCATGCGTGGATGCATGCATCCGTGCCAACCAAGGTTGGCACCTACCGAGCGATGGCAAATCGCGGTAGATCCACGCCATGCGTGGATGCTTCTGTAGAGTCGAGCCATGCTCGACTCATCCCGTCATCGCGCGAAGAGCAGCCGAGCATGGCTCGGCTCTACAGAAAGCAGATCCCGCGAGCAGATCAATCCGCGCCATGCGTGGATGCAAGCCGCAGTGCCAACCAAGGTTGGCACCTACCAGAGGCGGTGGCCGTAGAACCCGGGGCGTTATGCCCCGGATTCGTCCGGCTTCACCCGGAACCATGCCGCATACAGCGCCGGCAGGAATACCAGGGTCAGCACCGTGCCCACGATCAGGCCACCCATGATCGAAATCGCCATCGAGCCATAGAACGCACTGCGCGACAGCGGAATCATCGCCAGCACCGCCGCCAGCGCGGTCAGCACGATCGGGCGGAAACGGCGCACCGTGGCATCGATGATCGAATGCCAGCGATCATGCCCGGCATCGATATCCTGCTGGATCTGGTCGATCAGGATCACCGAGTTGCGCATGATCATCCCCGCCAGTGCAATCGTGCCCAGCAGCGCCACGAAGCCGAACGGCGCGCGGAACAGCAGCAGGAACAACGTCGCACCGATGATGCCCAGCGGCGCGGTTACCAGCACCATCGCCGCACGCGAGAAGCTGCGCAGCTGCAGCATCAGCAGCGTGGCCACCACCACCAGGAACAGCGGCATGCCGGCCTTGATCGAGTTCTGGCCACGGGCCGAATCCTCCACCGTACCGCCGGTCTCCAGCAGGTAGCCACTGGGCAGTTCAGCGCGGATCCCGTCCAGCGTCGGCAGGATCTGGTGCACTACGTCCAGCGGCTGCATGCCGTCGCTGATGTCGGCACGCACGGTCACCGTCGGCAACCGGTTGCGGTGCCAGATGATGCCGTCCTCAAAGCCATACTCCATCGTCGCCACCTGCGACAGCGTGATGCTGCCGCCGTTGGCGGTCGGCATCGACAGGCTGGACAGCAGCTCCAGCTGGTTGCGCTCATCGGCCGGGCCACGCAGCAGCATCTCGATCTGGCGGTTGCCTTCGCGGTACACGCTCACCGACTGCCCGGCCAGCGAACTGGACAGGAACTGGCTGACCTGGGCACTGCTCACGCCCAGCGCGCGGGCGCGCTCCTGGTCGATCACCAGCCGCACTACCTTGCTCGGCTCGCTCCAGTCCAGGTTCACGTTCATCACGTGTGGGTTCTCACGCACCTTGGCTTCGACCTGGCGCGCGATCGCCTGCACCTTCTCGATGTGCTCGCCGGAAATACGCATCTGCACCGGATAGCCGACCGGCGGGCCGTTCTCCAGGCGGGTCACGCGCATCTGCACGTCCGGGAACTTCGGAATCACTTCGTGCAGCAGCCAGTCACGGGTGCTTTCGCGCGATTTGATGTCCTTGGCCAGCACCACGAACTGGGCGAAGTTGGTGGCCGGCAGCTGCTGGTCCAGCGGCAGGTAGAAGCGCGGCGAACCGGTGCCCACGTAGGAGACGTAGTTGGCAATGCCCTCGCGGCTGGACAGCAGCTTCTCCAGCTTCTCGGCCTGGGCCTGGGTCGAGCGCAGCGACGCGCCCTCGGCCAGCTCGATGTCCACCATCAATTCCGGCCGGGTCGAATCCGGGAAGAACTGCTGCGGCACGAAGCGGAACAGCATCAGCGAACCGATGAACAACGCGATGGTCGCGGCGATCACCCACCAGCGCCGGCGCAGGCAGGTATCCAGGAAGCGACGGAAGCTGCGATAGAACGGGCGCTGGTACGGATCATGGTCATGCCCGTGCTGCGGCGGCGCGATCAGGTTGGCCAGCGCGGGGTAGCGGTCGGCCCACTGCTGGCGCTTGGCATGCCAGCGCGCGGACAGGCTGCCCGGCTTCGGCGGCTGCGGATTGAACAGGTCCGGCAGCATCTTGTCGCCCAGGTACGGGATGAACAGCACCGCCGCGATCCACGACACCACCAGCGCGATGGTCACCACCTGGAACAGAGAACGGGTGTACTCACCGGTGCTCGATGCCGCTGTAGCGATCGGCAGGAAGCCGGCCGCCGTGATCAGCGTACCGGTCAGCATCGGGAACGCAGTTGATTCCCAGGCAAAACTGGCCGCGCGCAGGCGGTCGTAACCCTGTTCCATCTTGGTGGCCATCATCTCCACCGCGATGATCGCATCGTCCACCAGCAGGCCCAGCGCCAGCACCAGCGCACCCAGCGAGATCTTGTGCAGGCCGATGTCGAAGTAGTGCATGACGAAGAACGTCATCGCCAGCACCAGCGGGATGGTCACGCCCACCACCAGACCGGTGCGCAGGCCCAGCGAGAAGAAGCTGACCAGCAGCACGATCACCACCGCCTCGGTCAGTACCTGCACGAACTCGCCGACCGACTCTTCCACCGACTGCGGCTGGTCGGACACCTTGCGCAGCTGCATACCGGCCGGCAGGGTCTTCTGCAGGCGTTCGAACTCGGCATCGAGGTTGGCGCCGAGCTTGAGGATGTCACCGCCATCCTTCATCGCCACCGCCAGCCCAATCGCCTCTTCACCCATGAAGCGCATCTTCGGCGACGCCGGATCGGCGAAGCCACGCTTGACCTCGGCGATGTCGCCCAGGTGCACGGTGCGGTCACCGGCGCGGATCGGGAACTGGCGGATCGCTTCGATGTCGTTGAACTGGCCGGTCACGCGCAGCTGCACGCGATCGGTGGCGGTCTCGAAGAAGCTGGTGCCGGTCACCGCATTCTGGTCGGCCAGTGCCTGCTGCACCTGCTGCATCGACACGCCCAGCGTGGCCAGCCGGGTATTGGACAGCTCGATCCACACCTTCTCGTCCTGCAGGCCGACCAGGTCGATCTTGCCGACGTCGGGCACGCGCTGCAGTTCCAGCTGGATGCGGTCGGCGTAGTCACGCATCACCGCGTAGTCGAAGCCCTTGCCGGTCAACGCATAGATGTTGCCGTAGGTATCGCCGAACTCATCGTTGAAGAACGGGCCGACGATCTCGCGCGGCAGCGTCGGGCGGATGTCACCCACGCGCTTGCGCACCTGGTACCAGAGGTCCGGAATCTGCCTGGAACGCAGGCTGTCGCGGGCCATGAAGATGACCTGCGATTCGCCCGGGCGCGAGTACGAGCGGATGAACTCGTACTCGCCGGTGTTCATCAACGCCTTCTCGATCGGCTCGGTCACCTGCCGCGAGACCTGCTCGGCGGTGGCGCCCGGCCATAGCGTGCGCACCACCATCGCCTTGAAGGTGAACGGCGGGTCTTCGGACTGGCCCAGATGCTTGTACGACCATGCGCCGATGAGGGCGAAGGCGAGCATCGCGAACAGCACCAGCGGGCGGTTGGACAGCGCCCACTCGGAAAGATTGAAGCGGCGCACCGGCTTACTCCTTGGCCTTGGCGGCAGCCGCCGGCGTAGCCGGCTTCAGCACCGGGCGGTTCTGACGATCCACCGCGATCACCGGCTGGCCCGCCCGCAACAGGTGGCCGCCGGCAGCAACCACCCAGTCACCCGCGTTCACGCCGGACAGTACCGGCACCGTCTCGCTGCCAAACGCCCCAGTGGTGACCGCTGCGGCCTTCAGCGTACTGTTGGCCGGATCAACCACCCACACGCTGGCGGCACCGTTGGCACCGCGCTGCAGTGCGCCCAGCGGCAGCTGCAGGGTGCCGTGGCGGCCGGCGCTGCTGTAGACGCGCGCGCTCTGGCCCAGCTCGACATCGGCCAGCGCATCGGCGGCCAGGCTGACCCGCGTCGCGTAGGTGCGTGCCTGCGGATCGGCGGCGGCGGCAATCTCGCGGATCGTGCCTGGCAGGCGCTGCCCCGGGCGGTTCCACAACTCCACCTCGACCGGCTGGCCGACCGCGTAGTCGCGGATGGTGGCTTCGGGCAGGTCGATCAGCACTTCGCGGCCACCATCGGCGGCCAGGTTGAAGATGGTCTGTCCGGCGGACACCACCTGCCCGGCCTCGGCCTCGCGGCTGGCGATCACGCCGTCAGCCGGTGCGCGCAGCTGCGCGTAGTCGGCCTGGTTGCGCAGCACATCGAGGTTGGCGCGGGCAGCGTTGGCCTGGCCCTGCGCCGCTTTGAAGGCGGCGGACTGCTGGTCCAGCTGCGAACGGCTGACCAGTTGCTGGTCGGCCAGCACCTGGTAGCGCTTGAGGTCGTCGCGGGCACGCACCAGGTCGGCTTCAGCTGCGGCCAGCTGCGCCTGCGAAGCGCGGGCCTGCAATGCGAAGTCGGCTGCATCCAGCTCGGCCAGCACGTCGCCCTTCTTTACCCGCTGCCCGGCATCGACATGGCGCTTGACCAGGTTGCCGCCGACGCGGAACGACAGCGGGCTTTCCTGGCGGGCACGCACCGTGCCCGGGAACGCCGCCGGCGCCTGTCCGGCCTGTTCGCCGGGGTGAACCACCAGTACCGGCACGGCCGCCTGCGGCGCCTGTTCCTGTCCCGAACAGGCTGCCAGCGCAGCCACCCACACCATACCGCCCATCCAGCGCACGATCTTCATCGGTCAACGTCCTGAAAACGCAGGGTTGCAACAAGGGGGAGCCGCGACTGCCGGCCCAATTTAATAAACCGGCCGGTATAGTATAAATATCGAACCGCTTGGTCTAGTATTGTTGCGATGAGTTCTTCCACTTCCCGCAAGCCGTCGGCCAAGCCTGCTGCCAAGGCCGCCGGACCCGGGCGCCCCAAGGATCTGGGCAAGCGCGCGGCGATCCTTGAAGCAGCCAAGGTACTGTTCATCGAACAGGGCTATACCGGCGTGAGCATGGACGCCATTGCCGCCCAGGCCGGCGTCTCGAAGCTGACCGTGTACAGCCACTTCGGCGACAAGGAGACCCTGTTCTCCGAGGCCGTGCAGTCAAAGTGCATTGAAATGCTGCCCGATGCCCTGTTCGTGGCCGACGCGGACGGCCCGCTGCGCGACCAGCTGATCGGCATCGGACTGGCCTTCTTCGAACTGATCACCTCCGACGCGGCGATCTCGATCCAGCGCATGATGATGGCGCCGGAGACCGACGAACGCCTGCGCGAGCTGTTCTGGAAGGCAGGCCCGGAGCGCACCTGCGAGGCCCTGGCTGACTTCCTGCGGGCACGCGCCGAGCGCGGCGAACTGGACATCACCGACTATTCGCTGGCTGGCGAGCAGTTCCTGACCCTGGTCAAGGGCGAAGTGCACATGCATATGATGTGCGGCATGCCACTGTCACCGGTGGAGTGCGACCCTCTTGCCCATGTGACCGCCAGCATCGACTTCTTCCTGCGCGCCTATGCGCCGCGAGGGGCCGGGACGGCTGAATAACCAAAACTGAACGAACCGGAGGTCGCGATGACTTCCGGCACTGCGACCCCGGCCACCCGGCAGCTGATGCTCTGGGCGCGCCGCCGGCCTCCGGCACCGGTAAAATGGCCGGCCCACTGCGCTGGATTTGAACCTCATGACGATTGATTACGCCCACGCCCGCGAACTGATGGTGGAACAGCAGATCCGTCCCTGGGACGTGCTGGACATCAAGGTGCTCGACGTCCTGGCCCGCCTGCCGCGCGAGGCCTTTGTCGCCGATGCACACCGGGCGCTGGCCTACGCCGATGTCGAACTGCCGATCGGCCATGGCCAGAAGATGATGAAGCCGGTCATCGAGGGCCGTACCCTGCAGGCACTGGATCTGCAGCCGGGTGACGAAGTGCTGGAAATCGGCACCGGCAGCGGCTTCCTGGCAGCCTGCATCGGCGCGCTGGCGCGCGACGTGCTGAGCCTGGAGATCGACCCGGAACTGGCCGCCGCCGCGCGTGCCCGCCTGGATGCTTCCGGCCTGGGCACCAACGTCCGCGTGGAAGTGGCTGACGCCCTGTCCTGGCAGACCGAACGCCGCTTTGACGTGATCTGTGTCACTGGTGCGGTCGACGTGGTGCCGTCACAGTTCGCCTCGTGGCTGCGTCCGGGTGGTCGCCTGTTCGTGATCCACGGCCGCTCGCCGGCGATGGAGGCCCTGCTGGTCAAGGCCGACGGCAGCACCGAGTCCCTGTTCGAGACCGATATCGATTACCTGCGCGGTGCCGCCCCGGCACCCCAGTTCCACCTCTGAGTCCAAGGAAGCCGCAATGATCCGCCGATCCCTCGCTGTTGCGCTGGCCACTGCCCTGCTGCCGTTGTCCGCCCATGCCGCCGACCTGCTGCAGGTCTACGAAATGGCGCGCAACGGCGATCCGCAGCTGTCCGCCGCCGAATCGACCCGGCTGGTCGACAAGGAAGGCGCCGTGCAGGCGCGCGCCGCCCTGCTGCCGCAGATCAACGGCCAGGCCACGCTGAACCGCACGCGCAGCGAGCCGAACGCCGACATCAACTCCGGCTCGTTCACCAACAAGCGCCGCAATTACACGATCGATGGCAGCCAGACGCTGTTCAACTGGACCCAGATCAACAACCTGCGTTCGCAGCGTGAGCTGAGCAAGGCGGCGGACTTCACCCTCGATTCGGCCAACGACAGCCTGATCGTGCGCACCTCGGCGGCCTACTTCAACGTGCTGGTGGCGATCGAATCGCTGAACGCCGCACAGACCAACGAAGCGGCCGCGAAGAAGCAGTTCGACTTCGCCGACAAGCGCCTGGAAGTGGGCCTGGCGCCGATCACCGACGTGCACGAAGCCCGCGCCCAGTACGACCAGGCGCGCGCCAACACCATCGTTGCGCAGAACACCCTGGCCGATAACTACCAAGCCTTGACCGAACTGACCGGCCAGCCGGTGGTCAACCTGCGTGGCCTGCCGGCGGACTTCCGCCCGGAAGTGCCGGCCAACCGCGGCAACATCGACGAGCTGGTGCACCAGGCCACCACCCAGAATCCGGCGCTGAAGGCGCAGGAACTGAAGGTCAGTGCCGCCGAAGCTGGTGTGCAGGCCGCCCGTGGTGGCCACTACCCGACCCTGTCGCTGGGCGGCAGCTGGGGCAAGACCGCGACCTGGGGTGACAGCACCGGCGCCGGCTCGCTGTCGCCGGACGCGCGCACCAACAGCATCGGCCTGACCCTGAGCGTGCCGATCTTCGCTGGCGGTGCCACCCAGTCCAACGTGCGCCAGGCGCTGGCCCAGCGTGACATCGCCCAGGATGGCTACGAGCAGCAGAAGCGTGCCCTGGACCGCAACACCCGCAATGCCTACCAGACCCTGGTGCAGGGCATCAGCGAAGTGGAGGCCCGCCGCCTTGCGGTAGTCTCGGCGCAGAGTGCCTACGACGCGTCGCAGGTTGGCCTGGAAGTCGGTACCCGTACCGTGCTGGACGTGATCCAGAACCAGCGCATCCTGTTCTCGGCGCAGCTGGACTACGCCCAGGCCCGCTACACCTTCCTGCAGAACCGCCTGCTGCTGAGCCAGTCGCTGGGTGCGCTGGACGTGGCAGAGCTGCAGGACGTGAACCGCCTGCTGACCCAGGACGCCGGCAACCCGGCAACGACCACGCACTGAGTCGTCGCCCTGCCGGCAACGAAGAAGCCACCCGCGAGGGTGGCTTTTTTGTGGGCGGCGCGTACGGCCCGACCCACGCATGGCGCAGATCTGCCGGCCGTCAGCCCGGCCACGCGCCTGCCCGTTCCACTGCGGCCAGCACGCACAGCGCCGTGGCCAGGGGCGCAAGCACCATTGCAGCACCCGGCATCGGCGCACGGACACGCAGTGCCGCCGGGCACAAGGCCGCCATCACCAGCAGGGTTGCTGGACCCGGCAGCACCGGCAAGGCGCCGACCGGCGCTCCCAAGGCCAGCAGCGCCGCCGTCAGCACCACGGTGACCGGTATCAGCCGCGTCCGGAACGCGGGCGCTTCATCACCGGCCACAGGCCGGAGCTGCGCTGCCAGGTGTGCGGCCAGCGACAACAGCACCAGCAGCAGTGCTGCCAGCCCGGCCATGCCCGCCAGCGGCAGCAACGGCAGCAGCCACTGCAACTGCGGAAGGCCCTGCAATGCCACCGACAACGGCCGCGTACTGTCCAATACCGGGAACTCGACCAGGCCGGCCTGCAACGCGGCCAGCATGATCAGCAGCAGCATCGCCAGCAGCAGCGCGGCCGCCAGCAGCCCGGGTGATCGCGTGCGCGCCTGCCGGCCACGTCCGGGAAATCCCAGTGCCAGCCCCACACTGGCAAACACCCCCAGCAAGGGCACGCTTGCCGCCAGCACCCCGCCGGGGCCGAATCGATAGGGCGCGGTGGCGTCCGGCAGCCACGGAATCCAGTTGGCGTAGTGCACGTGGCGAACCGCCAGCGCCAACAGCAACAGCCCGACACCGATCTTCACCGTCAACAACACGCAGACCGTCAGCGCGATGCGACGCGGGGGCAGCAGCACGAACGCACCCAGCACCAGCAGACTGGTGACGGCCATCACCGGATCCGGCAGCGCGCTGCCGGTTTCAATACCGCGACTGGCAAACACGGCACGCGCGTGGCTGGCCGTGGACTGCGCCACGCCGGCGCTGGTCATCACCAGTTCCAGCAGCAGTGCAGTACCCAGCAGCCGCGCGGCTGCCGTGCCCCAAGCGGCCCGCAGCAGGCCGTGCAGGCCATCGGCTGCGGGCTGCTGCTGGTTCAGCACGTGCAGGCAATACAGCATCGGCGCCGTGCCCAGTGCGGCCAGCAGCAGACTCAGTACGATGGCCGGACCCGCCTGGGCGGCGGTGTACTGGCCAACCAGGGCGATCACGCTGCCACCCAGCAGCAGGGTCAACGCCACCATCGCGAAGTGATCCATTCCCAGCAGCGCGTGCCGGCCACGGCGGTTATCGCTGTCCATCGCAAGCCCTCTTGAATCCGCACAAGCGCGGTCGACAGGAGGCTGGCAGCGTGCGCCAAGTGGCGGTATCAGAATCCGTACTGTGCGCACCGCGATGTGACCACAAACACGTTCGCAGCCACGCATCCGGTCCTGCTGCGACAGGAATCCGGCTGCTAAGCAGAATTGATGCAGTCGATCACGTCAGTCGGTCCGCGTAGCATCCGCCCTGGCGGTGTTGCTGCCCGGCTCAGCTGCGCGGCGGCGGCAGATGTGGCGCGACCAGCGCCAGCGTGCGCTGCAGGGCACCGCGGCCATTGCTGACCAGCGTGCAACCGGCACGGGCCATGTCCTCGCGCGCCTGGGCGTCGCCCAGCAGGTGCTGCAGCAGGTCACCTACCGCCTGCACGTCCTCGCCGATCAGCAAGGCACCGGCCTCTCGCATGCGCCGTGAGATCTCGGCGAAGTTGTGCAGGTGCGGACCGGTCACAGCGGCAGTGCCCATCGCCGCCGGTTCCAGCAGATTGTGGCCACCGATCGGCTGCAGGCTGCCGCCGACGAAGGCGACCTGTGCACAGGCATAGAACGGCATCAGCTCACCCAGGGTGTCGATGACGAAAACATCCGTGCCGGCCTCCGGCCATTGCTTCGCGCGACGGGTCGCCACGTTCCAGCCCTGCTCGCGCGCCAGCGCCTCCACCTTCGGGAAGCGCTCGGGGTGCCGCGGTGCCCACAGCAACAACAGGTCGGGGTGCTGCTGGCGCAGGCGCCGATGCAGGTCGATCACCGCCTGCTCCTCACCATCGTGGGTACTGGCCGCGATCCACACCGGGCGCCCGGCGGGCACGCAGGCATGGAACTGCTCGACGAAGCCCTGCACATCCGGCGTGGCGATATCGAACTTGAGGTTGCCCAGCGCCTGCACCTGTTCCCGCGCAGCCCCCAGCTGCACGAAGCGCTCGGCGTCGTCCTGCGACTGCGCGGCCACGCAGGTAACCGTGCGCAGCGCACGGCGGATCAGCGCCGCCAGCACCCGGTAACCGCGCAGCGAGCGCGCTGACAGGCGGGCGTTGAGGATGTAGACCGGAATGCGGCGATCGCGGCAGCCGAACAGCATGTTCGGCCACAGCTCGGTTTCCAGGATCAGCGCCAGGCTGGGCTGGAAGTGGCCGAGGAAGCGGTTGACGCTGCCCGGTACGTCGTACGGCAGATAGACGTGGTCCAGCGCGTCTCCCCACAGCGCGCGCACGCGCTCCGAACCGGTCGGGGTGATGGTGGTGATGACCCAGCGGATGTCCGGACGCTGCTGGCGCAGGGCATTGACCAGTGGCGCGGCGGCGTTGACCTCGCCCACCGAGACCGCGTGCAGCCAGACCCGCGGCTGGCCGGTCGGCTGCGGATACGAGGCATAGCGCTCGTCCCAGCGCCGGAAGTATTCACGGACCCGGAAACCGCGCCAGACCAGGTGGTACACGGTGATCGGCAGCAGGATGTAGAGCACGGCCGAATACAGGCCGCGCAGGATCCATTCGACAGGGTCTTTACGCATGCGGCAAGGATACGGGAGCCCCCCGGGAAAGACACGCAGCCGGGTTGGTAGAATGGCGCCATGTCCGATGCCACCACCGCCATCCGCCCGTCGCTGCGCGATCCCCGCAACTGGCCGATGTTCACCGCCATGCTCGGCGCCTTCGCCATCGCCCGCCTGCCGTGGATGCTGCAGCGTGCGCTCGGCCGTGGCGTCGGCTGGATCAGCTGGCGCCTGCTCGGCAGCCGCCGTCGCGCCGCCGAGGTCAACCTGAAGTTGTGCTTCCCGGAGAAGGACGAGGCCTGGCGCCAGCGCCTGGTGCGCGACAGCTTCGACGCGCTGGGCGTGGGTGTGCTCGAGTGCATCCGCGCCTGGTGGGGCAGCATCGACCGCATCCGCCCACAGGTGAAGATCGAAGGCCTCGAGCATCTGCGGCAGATGCAGGCCGAAGGCCGCGGCGTGCTGCTGGTGTCCGGCCACTTCATGACCCTGGAGATGTGCGGCCGCCTGCTGTGCGACTACGTCGATCTTTCAGGCATGTACCGCAAGCACAAGAACCCGGTGTACGAGTGGGCGGTGAAGTTCGGCCGCCTGCGCTATGCCAAGGCGATGTTCGCCAATGAAGACATCCGCGCGACCGTGCGCCACCTGAAGAAGGGCGGCTTCCTCTGGTACGCGCCGGACCAGGACATGCGCGGCAAGGACACCGTGTTCGTGCCCTTCTTCGGCCATACCGCATCCACCATTACCGCCACCCACCAGCTGGCGCGGATGACCGGTTGTGCGGTGATTCCTTACTTCCACCGCCGCGAGGGCGGGAAGTACTTCCTGAAGATCGGCGCGCCGCTGGAGAACTTTCCCAGCGAGGATGTGGAAGCCGATACCACGCGGGTCAACCAGGCCATCGAGGAGATGGTGCGCGAGGCCCCCGACCAGTACCTGTGGATCCACCGCCGTTTCAAGCGCCAGCCGGGCGGGCGGAGCGATTTCTACAAATAACGGGATGCGGTGGAAGGGCCGGCGTGCTCATGGTAGTCGCCAACCTTGGCTGGCGCCGATGAACCGAGGCCGGTCCCGAGGCGCCAACCAAGGTTGGCAACTACTGCATCGGCGGAGATTCATCCGATTCGCGGGCCAACAGGCTGCCGGCGAACAACGCCGCCAGCAGCACGGTCAGGCCACCCCAGAACGCGGAATAGAACGCCAGATGCGTGTTGAGCGGGAACACGGTGACCGCCAGCGCCAGCATCGCCGGGCGGGCCCGCTCACGCGCGGCCATCGGTGCATAGCGCCAGGCCCGCCAGGCCTGGGCCACGGCTGCCAACCACAGCAGCAGGCCGAGCACGCCGGTTTCCGCCAGGATTTCAAGCACGATCTGATGGGCATGCAACGCCGGGGCATCGCCCCACACCGCCGGTTCGTCGCCAGACACGCAGGCTGGATAGGCATCGCGGAAGCCGCGTGCACCGACGCCATTGAGCGGATGTTGCTCGATCATGCAGGCCGCGGCGTCCCAGATCCGCGCACGCCCTGACAGTGCCTCGTCGACACCGCGCTCGCTTCCATCCCAGGCCAACGCCGTTCGCGCGAAGCGTTCGCGCAGCTGCGGCACGCTGGCGGTCAGCGCGCCCGCACCGAGGACAGCGACCAGCGCCAGCAGCACCAACCGTTTCCAGCCGAACTGGCGCACGCCGCTGTAGGCAAGCACCAGCGCGAAGGTGATCCACGATGCGCGCGAGCCGGCCAGCAGCAGCACGCAGCCCAGCGCCGCTGCGGCCAGTACCCAACCCGGATTGCCAAAGCGACGCGCCAGCGGCAACAACAGGAACGGTGAGAGACTGGCCAGGACCTGGCCGAACTTCAGGTTGCACGGCCCGAGAGCCCCACTGAGGCGATCGACCACGGCCGCCTCAGTGGCCGGGCACAACGGGTGACCACTCACCGCAAGCTTCAGCTGCTCAAGCGACCAGAACCACGGGCTGGTTCCGGCCAGCGCCTGCACCAGCGCATCCAGGGTCCATGCGCCGGTGATCAGCGCCAGGCCACCGAAGGTCAGCCGCCGCCGTTCGGGCGTGGCCACCGCGATCGCCACCAGCCACATGAAGGGCAGGTATCGCAGGCCGGCGGCCGCCTTCGTCCACGACGCTGCTGGATCGATCGCATCAAACGCCGAGAACGCCTGCGGCAGCCAATAGCCGAGGAACAGGATCGAGGTCAGCGCCCACGCTGCCGTGCTCAACAGGTGCGGACGACGCTGCAGTCGGCGCATGACCATGCGCGCGGCGGCGTAGACCGCGCCAAGACCGAGAATGGTTTCGGCGATGCCCGGCAACGGCCACATCGCCACGTACGCCAGCACCCACCAGGGCGCCCAGCGTCCGGCGCGGTCGTCGCGCACGGTGACGGCGGGGTCAGCCGGCGAGGTCGGCATAGAGGCGGAGGGTATCGCGCTGCATGGCCTGCAGGGTAAACGGGATGCGGGTCGGCAAGGACGGCGGCTGCGCCAGCAGGGCCAGCGCACGTTCACCCAGCGCGCGTGCATCGCCCAGCGGCACCGCGCCAGCGGGCTGCAGCTGCCGTAGCAGTTCGCCGACGCCACCATGATCCCAGCCCAGCACCGGGCGGCCCACCGACAGCGCCTCGACCACAGTACGGCCGAATGCTTCGGGCTTGTCCGACAGCTGCAGCACCAGATCGCTGGCCGCATAGGCCTGGGCGATGCGCGCGGTCGGTGTGCTGATCTGCACGGCATCCATCACGCCCAAAGCAGCGGCCTGCCGGCGCAGGTCGGCCACGTAGGCTTCGCGGCCCGGTTCATCGGTGCCCAGCATCCACAGCTGTGCCGGTACACCGGCCGCGCGCACATCCGCCAGCAACTGCAGCGCATGAGCATGTCCCTTCAGCCGGGTGCCCCGCCCCGGCAACAGCAGCAGCGGGCCCTCAACCTGCGCCAGCCACGGGTAGTCGGCTGCCAGCGCCAGTCGTGGCCGGCGGTCGGCGCGGGCCACGCGCGGAAACTGTGCGACATCGACGCCGCGCGGAATCACCTGCAGCTTCGCTTCGGGAACTGTCGGATAGTGCCGCTGCACGTAGTCGCGCACGCTGTTGGACACGCAGATCACGCGTTCACCGCTGGTCATCACCGCGCTGTAGCGACTGGGCGAATTCAATCCATGCACGGTGGTCACCCAGTGCGGGCGCTGTGCGGCGGGCATGGCACGGATCGCGTACAGGCCCAGCCAGGCCGGCAGCCGCGAACGGGCATGCACGATGTCCGCGCCAACCTCGGCGAACAGGCGGCGCAGGGTCGGCAGGTGGCGCAGGGTCAGCAGCGATTTGCGGCCGATGTCGAGGGTGAGGTGCTCGGCACCGCTATCGAGCAAGGGCTGCACCAGGCGGCCACCGGCGGAGACCACCAGCGCACGATGGCCGGCGGCGACCAGGGCCGCAGCGATTTCCAGGGTCGAGCGTTCGACACCGCCGGAGTGCAGCGCCGGCAGCAACTGCACCACGGTCAATCGGCGCATCGAAGGGGCGGCCGCTTAGTCGGCCAGCACGAACACGGAGCCGCAGTACGGGCACTGCGCTTCGCCATTAGGCTCGTCTTCGATCGGCAGGTACACGCGCGGATGCGAGTTCCACAGCGCCATTTCCGGGGTCGGGCAGCTCAGCGGCAGATCGCTGCGGTGCACGGTGTAGCGCTTCTCGGCGTTGGCGGGCGCAGTGGCGGTATGGCTCATGGCGGATGTCGATGAACGGGTTGCGAGGCCTGTGATTCTAGCATCCGGGCCGCCCCGACATTGCGCCGCAACGGGTCTTTACGAGTACCGGGCCGATTCCCTGCGACCTTGCATGCCACCTCGGGATGGGGTGCCGGTGGAAATTCCCGACCGAACCAGCAGAATCACGCCGGGAAACCGCCGACAACGATATTTCCCGCATTTGGATCGAACTAAATGGCACTTGTCAGGTTGCCACGGCTGTTGCAGGATCGGGCCAGGTCGTGAACCGGCCTGCCCCAATCCGACCCGATCGCATGGCCCGCCCCCACCGGACCGGCATCGCTTCTTCCACTGCCATCCCGGCGGGAGGAGCGATGCTGTCCGTGGTGTCCGCCGATGCGGGTTCTGCCCGCCGCCTGCCCTTCCGGGAGACCCTTGCATGACCCTGTCCGATCCACGCCGCGCCCTGCTTCCGCTCGCCCTGGCCCTGGCCTGTGCGACTACCGCGATGCCGGTGTTGGCACAGGGACTGCAGACCTCGTTCGAGCCCGGCGAACCTGCCCCGTCGCAGGCCGCGGGTGCACTGCAGGTCACGATCGGCAACGGCCCTGCTGCGCCTTACGCCGCCAAGCGCAATGTGGGCTACAGCGGCCTGCATGCACTGCGCTACAGCAGCGAAGGCGGCAGCGCGCGGCGCGAGCTGTTCAAGACAGATCTGCCGATCGAGGCCGATACCACCCTGTCGTGGCTGGTGCTGCCGGAGATCGTCGGCAAGGACACCGTGGCCTCGACCTATGTATCACTGGACCTGCTGCTGGACGATGGCAGCCGCGTTTCGGCCGGCGCGGCACGCGACCAGCACGGTATAGCCCTTGGCGCACACGCGCAGGGCGTGTCGAAGACGCTGTATCCGCAGCAATGGGCACGCAAGGCGGTGCGACTGGGCGACGTGCCCGCGCTGAACGGTCGCCGCGTGGTGGCGATCGAACTGGAGGTGGCGAGTGCCGACGGTGCACCGGTCGCCGGCTGGATCGACGACGTGCGCCTGGATGCTCAGCCGCGACAACAGCCGCAACGCGTCTCCGACTGGGTGCTGACCACCCGTGGCACCCAGGCCAACGGCACCTTCTCGCGCGGCAACAATTTCCCGGCCACGGCGGTACCCCACGGCTTCAACTTCTGGACTCCGGTGACCGATGCCGGCGCACTGAACTGGCTGTACCGCTGGAACGAACAGAACGACGCACAGAACCGCCCGCAACTGCAGGCGCTTGCGCTGAGCCATCAGCCCAGCCCGTGGATGGGCGACCGCCAGACCTTCCAGGTGATGCCCTCGGCCAGCCGTGGCGTGCCGGAGGCCGACCGCCGCAAGCGCGCGCTGTCGTTCGATCGCAGCCACGAGAGCGCCCGCCCTTACCGCTACGACGTGCGCTTCGACAACGGCATCGCCGCCGCCATCGCGCCGACCGATCATGCGGCGCTGTTCCGCTTCGATTTCCCCGAGGGCGGCGACGCCAACCTGCTGTTCGACAATGTCGATGCACGCGGTGGCCTGACTCTGGACGCCGCCACGCAGACGCTGTCCGGCTATACCGACACGCGCAGTGGCCTGTCCAACGGCGCCAGCCGCATGTACGTGGTGGCCCGCTTCGACAAGCCCTGGCGCAGCAGTGGGCGCCTCGACACCGGTCGCCCGACCGGTTACATCAAGTTCGATGCGGGCAGCGACCGGCGGGTGACCATGCGCATCGCCACCTCGTTGATCTCGGTGGAGCAGGCGCGGCACAACCTGGCACTGGAAATCGCCGCGGCCGACACGCTGGAAAGCGTGTCCGGCCGTGCGCAGGATGCATGGGACGCACGCCTGGCCCGCTTCGACATCGGCGATGCCAGCGACGACCAGAAGACCACGCTGTATTCCAGCCTGTACCGGCTGTTCCTGTACCCGAATTCCGGCCATGAGAACGTGGGCAGCGCCGCCGCACCGGAGTGGCGCTACGCCAACCAGGCCAGCGCCAGCGATGACAACACCGAGGGCAGCGCGACCCGCAGCTACGCCGCCGTGCGCGACGGCAAGGTATTCGTCAACAACGGCTTCTGGGACACCTTCCGCACCACCTGGCCGGCCTATGCGCTGTTCACGCCCGACGATGCCGGCCAGCTGGTGCAGGGCTTCATCGAGCAGTACCGCGCCGGCGGCTGGATCGCGCGCTGGTCGTCGCCGGGTTACGCCGACCTGATGGTCGGTACCAGCTCGGACGTGGCATTTGCAGATGCGTGGCTGAAAGGCATCGGCGGCTTCGATCCGGCAGAGGCCTACGCGGCCGCGCTGAAGAACGCGACCGTGGTCCCGCCTGACCGCCACGTCGGCCGCAAGGGCATGGACCGCTCGACCTTCCGTGGCTATGCCAGCGCCGACGTGCACGAAGGCATGTCGTGGACGATGGAAGGTGCACTCAATGACTTCGGCATCGCCAACATGGCCGACGCCCTGGCCAAGCGCGCGGCCACGCCGGCGGCACGCGAACGCTACAGCACCGAGGCCGACTACTTCCGCCACCGCGCCGCCAGCTACGCGACGATGTTCGACCCGGACGCAGGCTTCTTCCAGGGCCGCAAGGCCGATGGGCGCTGGCGCGTGGACGCCAAGGCCTACGACCCGCGCATGTGGGGCCACGACTACACCGAATCCAACGGCTGGACGTTCGCGTTCACCGCCGCGCACGACGGCGAGGGCCTGGCGGCGCTGTACGGAGGCCGCGAGAAGCTGGCGGCGAAGCTGGATACCTTCTTCGCCACACCGGAAACCGCGGACCCGGCACTGGCCGGTTCCTACGGCGGCACCATCCACGAGATGACCGAAGCGCGCGACGTGCGCATGGGCATGTATGCGCACAGCAACCAGCCGGCACACCACATCCCGTGGATGTACCTGTACGCCGGGCAGCCGTGGAAGACCCAGCAGCATGTGCGCGAGATCCTGTCGCGGCTGTACGTCGGCAGCGAGATCGGCCAGGGCTACCCGGGCGATGAGGACAATGGCGAGACCTCGGCGTGGTACGTGCTGGCCTCGCTGGGCCTGTACCCGCTGCGCATGGGCGCCCCGGAGTACGTGATCGGTTCGCCGGCATTCCGTCACGCGCGGGTGGAACTGCAGGGTGGCGCGGTGCTGACCGTGAACGCGGCCAACAACTCGCGTGAGAACGTCTACGTGCAGTCGCTGAAGATCAACGGTACGCCGTGGACGAAGACCTGGGTGCCGCACGACCTGATCGCCAAGGGCGCGACCCTCGACTTCGTGATGGGCCCCCGTCCCTCGCGCTGGGGCAGTGGCGTGGACGATGTGCCGCGCTCGTTGACCCCGCGCGGCCAGCGCCCCCAGCTGCTGCACGACCTGCTCGGCAGCGGCACCAAGGCGACGCTGGCCGATGGCCGTGCCCTGCCCGCGCTGCTCGATGACGATGCCGGCACGACGGTGGGCCTGGGTAGCGGCGCAACCATCGCGCTGACCGGCCTGGCCGAGGGCACCCCGACGATGTACACGCTGACCAGCGGCGACGGCCGCATCCAGGGCGGTGAGTGGACGCTGGAAGCGCGCAACGGCAGCGGCAGCTGGGCCGTGCTCGACCAGCGCAGCGGCGAAGACTTCGAATCCGCCCGCCAGACCCGTCCATTCCGGATCGCCAAACCCGGTCGTTACAGCGAGTACCGCCTGCGCCTGGCGGCACCGGCACGGCTGCCGCTGGCGGAGATCGAACTGCTGGCGGCCGGCACCGTACAATGAGCGGCATGCGCTTCCGTCTTCTGCCCTTGGCCCTTGTTGCCCTGTCCTTCTCCAGTTTCGGCCAGACCCAGGCGTTCGATACGCAGCTGACCCGCGACGGCGTGACGCTGAACTACCAGGACGCCCGTGGCGCGCTGGCCGCGCCGCAGCGCAAGCGGGTGATCGATACGTTCTTCTTCGCCTATCTGCGCGAACGTGCGGACTTCCATCCGGCGGCGCCGTCGATGGTGCGCATCGTGATCGATCCGGCCTACACCGGCATCGCCTTCGTCGGCGACAAGGACCACGCAGCGACGATCACCGTCAACCCGGGGTGGCTGGCGCAGCACCCGAACGACATCGACCTGGTCACCCATGAGGCCATGCACATCGTGCAGGGCTATCCGGGCTACGGCGACGCGCGGGTGCCGGGCTGGCTGGTGGAAGGCATCGCCGACTACGCACGTGACCGCTACGGCATGGACAATGCCGCCGCGGGCTGGGCACTGCCGGGCAAGGTCGAGAAGGGGCAGAACTTCGACAGTGGCTACCGGGTGACCGGTGCGTTCCTGAAGTGGGCCGACGCCGAACACCCGGGACTGGTGCTCGCACTGGACAAGGCCCTGCGCGACGGCCGCTATGCACCGACGCTGTGGCAGAAGCACACCGGCAAGGCACTGCCAGCGCTGTGGGCGCAGTACGCCAAGCCGCGTTCGGATGCACCGCCGCCAGCCCCTGCACGCCGCGGCAAGCGGCACTGAGCCCCCACGCACTTTACGTTCGCCGGGCATTGCCCGGCGCTACCGCATCGCGGCCTCAGCGCGACTGCACGAAGCCGGCGTACAGCGCGAACAACTGCTGGAAGTACCGCCGCGTCACTCGATTGCGCATGACACCCTCGCCCATGGAAAGTTGGTCGGGCCCAGGGTGGGAAGGCCGGTCCGGTCCCTTCCCACGGCCAGGCCGCGTGGGCGTATTGGGCCGCAGCGGCGTTGCAGGGAAATGACCGCCGGACTGCAATTCATCGGGTAGCGCCGGGCCATGCCCGGCGGAATGCGAGAAGCGCCGCGCTGCGCGCTCGCCGGGCATGGCCCGGCGCTACCCGATCCGGTTTCCGCTGGGCGGAAACGAAACGCGCCCCGAAGGGCGCGTTTCTGCAGATCGCAGCGGAACGAAGGCTTACGCCTTCTTCTCCGCTTCGATCTGCTTGCGGATCTGCGCATCGACCGCCGCAATGGCGGTCATGTTCAGGATCCGGCGCGAGGTCGCGCTGGTGGTCAGGATGTGCACCGGCTTGTTCACGCCCATCAGGATCGGACCGATCGCCACGCCATCGGTGAACACGCGTACCAGGTTGTAGGCGATGTTGGCCGCTTCCAGGTTCGGCAGCACGAACAGGTTGGCGCGGCCCTGCAGGGTCGAGCCCGGCAGCAGCTTCTGCCGCAGCGCTTCATCCCATGCGGTGTCGCCCTGCATTTCGCCGTCCACGTTCAGACGCGGGTTGCGCTTGAGCAGCAGCTCGCGCACCTGGCGCATCTTCAGCGCATCCTTCGAATCATGGCTGCCGAAGTTGGAGTGCGACAGCAGCGCCACCTTCGGCTCGATGCCGAACAGCTTCATGCGGTAGGCCGCCTGCAGGGTCGCTTCGCACAGCTGCTCGGCGGTCGGGTCTTCCTGCACGTGGGTGTCCACGAAGAAGAACACGCCCTGCTGGTTGATCACGCCGGTCATCGCCGAGGTCGAGGTGACCTTCGGCTCCAGCGGCAGCACGCTGCGCACGTAGCCCAGCTTCTTGTGGAAGCGGCCGACGATGCCGGTCAGCATCGCATCGGCTTCGCCACGGGCCACCATCACCGCCGCGATCAGGGTCGGGCGCGAACGCATCAGGTTCTTCGCCGCGGCCACAGTCACGCCACGGCGGCCGGTCAGGCCGTGGTAGTACTGCCAGTATTCGTTGAAGCGCGGGTCGTCGTTGATGTTGGTGACTTCAACGTTCTCGCCGATCTTCAGGCGCAGGCCGAGGCGCTCGATGCGCGATTCGATCACTTCCGGGCGGCCGATCAGGATCGGGTGCGCCAGGCCGTCATCGACCACGTTCTGCACCGCCTGCAGCACCACTTCCTCTTCGCCTTCGGCGTACACCACGCGCTGCTTGTCGCTGCGCGCGCGGTCGTAGACCGGCTTCATCATCAGGCTGGTGCGGTAGACGAACTGGGCAAGCTTGTCGCGGTAGGCACCCATGTCGGCGATCGGGCGCGAGGCCACGCCCGAATCCATCGCGGCCTGGGCCACAGCGGCCGACAGCTCCACCAGCAGGCGGCGGTCGAACGGGCGCGGGATCAGGTATTCACGGCCGAAGCTCGGCGTCTCGCCACCATAGGCCGAACCCATGTCGGTGGCCGCACGGCGCGCCAGCGCGGCGATGGCGCGCACGCAGGCGATCTTCATTTCCTCGTTGATCGCGGTCGCGCCCACGTCCAGCGCACCACGGAACAGGTACGGGAAGCACAGCACGTTGTTGACCTGGTTCGGGTAGTCCGAACGGCCGGTGCCGATGATCGCGTCCGGACGCGCGGCGCGCGCCAGTTCCGGCATGATTTCCGGGGTCGGGTTGGCCAGCGCGAAGATCACCGGATCCGGCGCCATGGTCTTGACCATGTCGGCGGTCAGGATGCCCGGTGCCGACAGGCCCAGGAAGAT
This sequence comes from Stenotrophomonas sp. YJH_SMC_16, assembly GCF_059367875.1. Lineage (NCBI taxonomy): Bacteria > Pseudomonadati > Pseudomonadota > Gammaproteobacteria > Lysobacterales > Lysobacteraceae > Stenotrophomonas > Stenotrophomonas sp. YJH_SMC_16. The sequence goes on from NZ_JCAFRH010000001.1 coordinate 308,252, forward strand.
GTCCGCGCCGTCGACGATCTCGGCCAGGGTGCGCTTGTCGGTGTCGCGCGCATAGCGCTGCTTTTCCGGGTCCAGGTCGGTACGGCCGGTATGGATCACGCCCTCGCGGTCGAAGGCCAGGATGTTCTCCGGCTTCAGGCCCAGCTGCACCAGCATGTTCACGCAGGAAATGCCGGCTGCGCCCATGCCCGTGGTCGCCAGCTTCACTTCCTCGATCTTCTTGCCGGTGATCGCCATGGCGTTGAGCACGGCCGCGCCGACGATGATCGCCGTGCCGTGCTGGTCGTCATGGAACACCGGAATCTTCATGCGCTCGCGGAGCTTGCGCTCGACCACGAAGCATTCCGGCGCCTTGATGTCTTCCAGGTTGATGCCACCGAAGGTCGGCTCCAGCGAGGCGATGATGTCGACCAGCTTGTCCGGGTCGGTTTCATCCACTTCGATGTCGAACACATCGATGCCGGCGAACTTCTGGAACAGCACGCCCTTGCCTTCCATCACCGGCTTGCCGGCCAGCGCGCCGATGTTGCCCAGGCCCAGCACCGCGGTGCCGTTGGAGATCACCGCCACCAGGTTGCCGCGGGCGGTCAGCTCGCTGGCCTGCTGCGGGTCGGCCTTGATCGCTTCACAGGCGTACGCCACGCCCGGCGAATACGCCAGCGACAGGTCGCGCTGGGTCAGCATGGGCTTGGTAGCGGAAACCTTGATCTTTCCCGGCGGGGACATCCGGTGGTAATCGAGGGCGGCCTGTTTGAAATCTTCGTTGGACATCGATGTGGGTTACATGAATGGGCAGAAGGGACAGGGGATGATACCCCCGTTGGAGCGTCTGGACCTGTCGCTATCCTGTCGCAGGCATGCTGCGACCGCACAATTCCGTGCCGTATGCGACGGTACCGGGATACCAGCTTCGGCGTCTGCCATGACAGCCATGGGACGCCCTGAAACGCCGCGGGGCCGTACCACTGTCGTGATCGGCCCCGCGGTACCACACACCTGGATCAGCCCCTGGCCGGCAGCGCCTCGGGCACGGCATCGATCAGCGGCGGCAGTTCGCTTTCGCGGCCATCCAGCGCCAGCTGCAGGCGGTTGCGGTCCAGCGCACCCTCCCAGCGCGAGACCACTACCGTGGCCACGGCGTTGCCGATGAAGTTGGTCAGCGAGCGGCATTCGCTCATGAAGCGGTCCACGCCCAGGATCAGCGCCATGCCAGCCACCGGCACTTCCGGCACCACCGCCAGGGTCGCGGCCAGGGTGATGAAGCCGGCGCCGGTAACGCCAGCGGCACCCTTGGAGCTGAGCATGGCGACCAGCAGCAGGGCGATCTGGTGGCCCAGGGTCAGTTCGGTGTTGGTGGCCTGGGCGATGAACAGCGCGGCCAGGGTCATGTAGATGTTGGTTCCGTCCAGGTTGAACGAATAGCCGGTCGGGACCACCAGGCCCACCACCGACTTGCTGCACCCGGCGCGTTCCATCTTTTCCATCAGCGACGGCAGCGCCGACTCCGACGAGGAGGTACCCAGCACCAGCAGCAGTTCGGCCTTCAGGTAACGCGCAAGCTTGAACACCGAGAAGCCACACAGGCGGCAGACCAGGCCCAGGATCACCGCCACGAACAGGAACGCGGTGAGGTAGAACGAGCCCACCAGCCAGGCCAGGTTGATCAGCGAGCCGACGCCGTACTTGCCGATGGTGAAGGCGATTGCGCCGAAGGCACCGATCGGGGCGGCCTTCATCAGGATGTGCACCAGCTTGAACACCGGGGCGACCAGCGCCTCCAGGAAGTTCACGATCGGCTTGCCCTTCTCGCCCACCGATGCCAGCGCGATGCCGAACAGCACGGCCACGAACAGCACCTGCAGGATGTTGCCATCGACGAACGCGCTGAGCAGCGTCTTCGGGATGATGTCCATCAGGAAGCCGACCAGGGTCAGGTCATGCGACTTCTCGACGTAGCTGTGCACCGCGGTCTGATCCAGCTCGGCCGGGTTGATGTTCATGCCGGCGCCGGGCTGCACCACGTGCGCCACGATCATGCCGACGATCAGTGCCAGCGTGGAGAAGAACAGGAAGTACGCCATCGCCTTGGCGAACACGCGGCCCACCGTGCGCAGGTGGGTCATGCCGGCGATGCCGGTGACGATGGTCAGGAAGATCACCGGCGCGATGATCATCTTCACCAGGTTGATGAAGGCATCGCCGAGCGGTTTCATCTTCTCGCCGATCAACGGCTCGTAGTGGCCGAGGATGGCGCCCAGGACGATCGCCACGATCACCTGGAAGTACAGCTGGCGATAGATCGGCAACGGCTTTGCAGGCACCGGTGCTGCGGTCGGGATGTGCATGGCGGACTCCGGAAGGGGCGTTTTCAGGCACGTACGGCCCCGGGACTGCACGGGAACCGTAACCGTGGAAACTGATCGCAGGCCCTGTGCTGCACGCGCAGGGGGTGCGACCAATGGACGCCTTTGTACGCGCCGGGCACGCTGGCGCAGATAACCTATTGGTACTAGCCCCCCGGTTCAGGTGGCCGCGATGCCTACACTGGCGCCGCACCGCCCGATCACGGGGAGGCCGGTGGCCCGGGCTGAACGGCCGGGCGCGTCATTGCGAAAGTTCCGGCCCTTGCGGCCGTTGTTGTCCTGTCCACACGCAATCTGAGAGAGCCGCACCTAATGCGCCCGATTCCCACCTTGCTGGCCCTGTCGCTGGCCGCGCTTCCCGCCTTCGCTTCGGCTGCCGATTTCGACAACTGGCCGACCAGGTACGCCTTCGGCGACGGCACCGAATTGGCCGCGACCGCCAACATCGCCTACGACTACAACGATTTTTCCTCGGGCAGCGGCCTTGAGGACGATGACGCCGTGCGCCGCAAGGAGTTCGGCGCGACGCTGAAGAAGAAGGGCGTCTACGACGCGATGGTCTACTACGACTTCCAGTCCGACACCTGGCTGGACGTGTTCGTGCGCTTCGAAAGCAAGGCCTTCTTCGGCCGCGACATCGGCCGCTTCCGCTTCGGCTACATGAAGACCCCGGTTGGCCTGGACGCGAACACGTCTTCGCGCGCCGGCAGCTTCCTGGAAACCGCACTGCCCGTGCAGGCCTTCTACGCCGGCCGCCGCACGGGTGTGGAATGGGTGCTGGAGCGCCCGCAGTACCTGCTGCAGGCTGGCGCCTATGGCGGCAAGGACCTGCAGGGTGACAACCCCGGCACCACCCAGGCCGTGCGTGCGGTGTGGACCCCGGTGAAGGCGCCGGGTGATGTAATCCACCTGGGCCTGGCCTACTCGCAGGAAAATCCGCGTGGCTACAGCGATGGCCGCGACGTGCACCACGAGGCCAGCGCGCGCCTGCGCGCACGCCCGGAGGCCGGCCTGACCGACATCCGCTATGTCGATTCCGGCGCGCTGGTCACCGCCGACCAGATCCGCCGCACCGGCCTGGAAGGCATCTGGATCCGCGGCCCGTTCTCGCTGCAGGCCGAAGCCCTGCGCGCCACGGTCACCCGCCATGATGGCAAGCCCGACTACACCGGCAGCGGCCAGTACGCGATGGCCAGCTGGGTGTTGACCGGCGAATCGCGCCCGTACAACGCAGGTGCCGTGGCCAACATCAAGCCGGCGCACGACTACGGCGCGGTGGAACTGGTGGCCCGCTACAGCCGCATGGACCTCGACGATGGCAGCATCCTCGGCGGACGCCAGCACGACCTGACCCTGGGTGCGAACTGGTACCTGACCAGCCACTTCAAGTTCCAGGCCAATTACGTGAAGGTCGACGCCAGCCGTCGTGGTGTGCACAGCACGCCGGAGATCTTCGAACTGCGCGCGCAGATGCACTTCTGACCCCTTCCACGTCAGATCCCGGCGGGCGTGCATGCCACGCCCGCCGGCCCTGCGTAGACTGCCGCCATGTACTGGCTCAGCCGCCACCGGATGCTGTTGCTGACCATCGCGGTGATGGTCGGTGGCACCGTGCTGTCTGCAGTGGCCGCCGGCCACTACGCCTGGCGGCGTGCCCTGGGCGACGAAAGCAGCCAGGTGCAACGCCAGCTGCAGCTGTATGGCCAGGGCCTGCAGCAGCGCATCGACCGCTTCGGCACGCTGCCGCAGGTGCTGGCGCTGGACCCGGACCTGTTGCACGCCCTGCGCGTGCCACCCTCGCCCGCTGAACGGCAGCGGCTGAACCTTAAGCTGCAACGCGCCAATGAGGTCACCCGCGCCTCGACCCTGACCCTGGTCGGCCACGACGGCGTGGCGGTGGCGGCCAGCAACTGGGACCAGCCGACCACCAATGTCGGCGAGAACTACAGCTATCGCCCGTATTACCGGCAGGCGCTGGCCAAGGGCCGCGGCCGCTTCTACGGCATCGGCATGACCACCGGCGTGCCCGGTTACTACCTGTCGCAGGCGATCGAGGAAGACGGCCAGCGGCTGGGCGTGGTGGTGATCAAGGTCGAGCTGTCGGCGCTGGAACAGGAATGGTTGAGCAGCCCCGATGTGGTGCTGGCCAGCGACGACCACGACGTGGTGTTCCTGGCCAACCGTGACAGCTGGCGCTACCGGCTGCTGCGCCCGCTGGGCGCCGACGAGCGCCGCGAGATGCTCGATGCCCGCCAGTACGCCGACCGCGCATTGCAACCCCTGCGTGCGCGTACCGAAGACGTGCTGGCCGATGGCGGCCGCATGGTGCGCCTGCTGGACCCGACGTTGCCGCAGCCGATGCTGTGGCAGAGCCTGCCGCTGCCCGCTGAAGGCTGGAACCTGCACCTGCTGCACGATGCCAGTGCAGCCACATCTGCCGGACGCGCGGCCGCACTCACCGGCGGTGCCGCATGGCTGGCGCTGGGCTTCCTGGTGCTGTTCGTGCAGCAGCGCCGGCGCCTGGCCAAGCACCGCCTGCGCAGCCGCCGCGAACTGGAAACCCTGCTCAAGCAGCATGCACAGGAACTGCGCACCGCACAGGATGGCCTGCTGCAGGCTGCAACCGACGCTGACAGCGGCCTCAGCCGCAGCCTGGCGCACCTGCCGCAGGGCGTGGTGGTGATCGACCGCGAGCTGCGGCTGGTGGCATGGAATGCGCGCTATCTGGAACTGTTCCGGTTCCCGGCAGACCTGGTTCGCGTCGGCCGGCCGATCGAGGAACTGTTCCGTTTCAATGCACGCCGTGGCCTGCTCGGTCCCGGCCCGGTGGACGAGGCCATCGAGCGTCGCCTGAACCACCTGCGCAGCGGTCGCCCGCACATGCGCGAAAGCGAGAAGGACGACGGCACGGTGCTGGAGATCCGTGGCAATCCGCTGCCCGACGGCGGTTTCGTCACCAGCTATGCCGACATCACCAGCTACAAGAACGCCGCGCGCGAACTACGTTCGCTGGCCGATGCGCTGGAGCACCGCATCGCCGAGCGCACCCGTGACCTGGACGAAGCACGCCGCGAAGCCGAACAGGCCAACCGCTACAAGACCCGCTTCGTCGCCTCGGCCGTGCACGACCTGCTGCAGCCACTCAACGCTGCACGCATGTTCGTCTCGGTGCTGCGCGGCAAACTGAGCGACCCGGCGCAGCAGCAGACCAGCGACCACATCGACGCTGCGCTGGCCGCGCAGGACGCGATCCTCAACAGCCTGCTGGATATCGCGCGGCTGGAATCGGGCAGCCTGCCCACGCGCGTGCAGGCGTTCCGGCTCGGGCCGCTGCTGCAGACGCTGGCGCGCGAGTTCGGCATCGCCGCACAGTCACGCGGGCTGGTGGTCGACTGGGTCGATACCGATGCGGTGGTGGTCAGCGATGAAGCCCTGCTGCGCCGCATCCTGCAGAACTTCCTGTCCAACGCGCTGCGCTACAGCGAACGCGGCCGCGTGCTGCTGGGTTGCCGCCGCCGCGAAGGCCTGCTGTGGATCGAAGTGCACGACCAGGGCCCGGGTATTCCGGATGCGCTGCAGAGCGAGATCTTCGAGGAGTTCCGCCGCCTTCACGACGGCCAGCAGCGCGGCGCTGGCCTTGGCCTGGCGATCGTCGATCGCATCGGTCGTCTGCTCGGCCATCCGATCCGCCTGCGCTCGCAGCTGGGCCAGGGCAGCGTGTTCGCGGTGGGCGTACCGTTCGGCGACGCCAGTGCGATTCCTGCTACGGCACCTGCGCCGGTGCTGGTGCAGGAACCGGCCGCGGACAATCCGCTGCGCGGGCGCCGGGTGTGGGTGATCGATGATGATCCGCACGTCTGCGCCGCCAGCCGCGCGCTGCTGGAACGCTGGGGCTGCGAGGTGATGCTGGCCGATGGCCCGCAGGCCGCGTTGCAGCTGGCAGCGACAGGCGCGGTACCGGAGCTGGTGCTGCTGGATGTGCGCATGGGCGATCACCACGGACCGGTGCTTTACGAGACGCTGGCGGAACTATGGCAGGCTCGCCCTCCGGTGGTGCTGGTCACTGCCGAGCGCGATGCGGGATTGCGTGAGATGGCCGCCGAGCGAGGCTGGGGGATGATGGCCAAGCCGGTGAAGCCGCCGGCGCTGCGGGCGCTGATGAGTCAGTTGCTGATCCGGCATCGCGGGTAGTTTCCAGCAAACGGCGCAGCCCCTCGTGGGTGGTGTCTGGTTGGTCGCGGAAGGCCGGATTGCTGAGGGCTGGCCGGATGGGTGGGCAGTGCGGGGACGCCGTGAACCCATCCATGGGGGCTTGGCCGCGGCATCCTTGCCGCGGACACCCCGCACTACCCACCCACCCGGCCGCTGACAGTTCACAGGTGTTCTCCACCCACGGACAAGAAAAAGAAGATCAAAAGCGGGTCGCCCGCTGCGCTTGCTCGTGTAGAGCCGAGCCCATGCTCGGCTGCTTTCCGGCCGGTCCGCGAAGCCGAGCGTGGGCTCGGCTCTACAAAGGGCGGCCTGACAGCCTGCTTTTGCTTTTGATCTTTTTTCTTCTCCGTGGGTGGCAGGCCACCGAAATCTGTCAGAGGCCGGTCGGGTTGGGTGCGCGGGGGTGTCAGCCGCATGGATGCGGCTGCCAAGCCTCCAGGGACGGATTCACGGCGTCCCCCGCGCACCCAACCCGACCGGCCCGCTCGCAGCTTCTGCTTTCAGCGACCAACCCAAACCCACCCACGAGGGGCTGCGCCGTTGGCCGGAAACTACAACCCGATGCCGGCGTCGCCCTCGGGCTCCAGTGCCTTCACCAGCACCGCTGCCTGCGTTCGGCTATGGCACTCGAGTTTCTTCAGGATCGCGGTGACATGCACCTTCACCGTGTTCTCGGCCAGGCCCAACGTATAGGCGATCTGCTTGTTCAGCAGGCCATCGGCCAGGCACAGCAGCACGCGGAACTGCTGCGGGGTCAGCTGCGCCAGGCGGCTGGCCAGCAGTGCATCGGCCTCCGAACGCTCGGCGGCCATCGCCGGGAACCACAGGCCACCATCGAGCACCGCCTGCACGGCCTCGCCGATGGTCTCGGCCGGCGCCGACTTCGGGATGAACCCGGCGGCGCCGAACTGCTGCGCGCGGCGAATCACCCGCGGATGGTCGTTGGACGAGAGGATCACCACCGGGATGTCCGGATGCGAGCCACGCACGTGCAGCAGCGCGGAAAAACCGTGCGCGCCTGGCATGGTCAGGTCGAGCAGCACCAGGTCCACATCCGGATGTGCGTCGAGTGCTTCGGCCAAGGCCTCGGCGCTGGCGACCTCGCGCACCTGCGCCAGCGGCAGGCTCTGCCGCAATGACTGCACCACCGCCGAACGCAGCAGCGGGTGGTCATCGGCGATCAGGATGGTGTATTCGCTCATGCGGCCATTGTACGGGCAGGCCGGAGCCTCAGCGCCCTGCCGGCTCCACGCTGCTGCGCCAGGCATCGAGGAACTGGCGGCGCTTGAGCGCGTCCAGATACACCAGCAGGCCCGGACCCAGCTGGATCGGGCGGCGGCTGCGGCCCGGCGCATCATCGCCGCGCGCGTTGCCGGTCACGATCGGCATCAGCCGTGCCTCGCGCGACAGCACCTGCTGGCCGCGTGGCGACAGCAGGTAGTCGAGGAAGCGCCGGGCTTCTTCCGGGTGCGGGCCGGTGCGCGGAATCACTGCGGTGCGCAGCACCACCAGCGTGTAGTCCTCGGGCTCCACAATGCCCAGCGGCGCGCCGGCATCAACGCGCGCCTGCGCGTAGGAGCCGAGCACGTTGTAGACCAGCGACAGCTGTCCGCTGGCCACCTTGTCCAGCAGCACGCCGGTGCGCTCCTCGCGCACCACGTCGTTGTCGCCCAGCGCGCCCAGCAACGCACCGGCGATGCTGCCACGCTGCGCATCCTGGGTAGACAGCAGGTAGCCGACGCTGCTGCGCTCGATGTCATAGGTGCCGACCCTGCCGCGCAGCGGTGCTCCCTCGGCGCGCAGCCGGTCCAGCAGCTGCCGACGCGTGTGCGGCACCTTCGCGGCCGGCAGCATGCGGGTGTTGTAGACCATCACCACCGGCTCGTAGCTGATGCCGAAGGCCTCGTTGCGCCACTGTGCCCAGGCCGGCAGTGCAGCGGTCTGCGCCGAACGGTGTGGCAGCGCGTGGCCATCGTTGACCAGCTTGGTCTGCAGATCCATGCCGCTGGAGATCAGCAGGTCCGGCGATGCCGGCCCGCCGCGGTCGTACAGGTAACGCGCGTACAGGTCCTGGGTGATGATGTCCTCGTACACCACCTCGGTGCCGGGATGCAGGCGCTGGTAATCGGCGATCACCACCGCGAACACTTCGATGTCGGTGGTGCCGTGAATGCGCAGCTGCGCAGTGGCCTTTGCCTGGGCCGGGAAACGGCGTACGTCGCCGGGCGCGGCCAGTACCGGCAGGGCCAGCAGCAAGGCAACGGCAGCAGCGAACAGGCGGATCATGGACTGCTCCGTGGCAGGCGGATGGTGGCGATCAGCCCGCCCTGCGGGCGGTTGCTGAGGTCGATGCGGCCGCCATGGCTGTCGACCACGCGCTTGACGATGGCCAGGCCCAGCCCGGCGCCGCCGGACGGCGCGCCTTCGCCACGGGCGAAGCGCTCGAACACGCGTTCGGCATCAGCGGGGGCGATGCCTGCGCCATGGTCGGCAATGGTCAGCACCGCCTGACCGCCTTCCACGGTCAGCGCGATCTGCAACGGGCCCTCGCCGCCGTACTTCAGTGCGTTGTCGACCAGGTTCTTGATCGCCTCGCGCAGCAGCAGCGCGTCGCCGTGCACCTGCACCGGCTCGGCGGTCATCGCAAGTTGCACGCGCGGTGCCGGGCCGGCCTGCGGCAGGGCTTCATGCAGGGCCTGGTGCACGGTCTCGGCCAGGTCCACCGCCGCAAAGCGCTGCAGGTGCGAGCGATGGATCACGCTGGCATCGCTGAGCAGCTGGTTCAGCAACCGGCTCATGTGGGTGGCATTGCGCTCGATCGCCTGCAGGCTGCGCCGCATGTCTTCGGGGTCGTCGTCGTCCAGCGCCAGTTGTGCCTGCGCGCGCAGTGCCGCCAGTGGCGTGCGCATCTGATGCGCGGCCTCGGCCATGAACGCGCGCAGCGTCTCGTTGCTGCTGGACAGGCGCTCCATGAAGCGGTTCAACGCCGCCACCATCTGGTCCATCTCGCGCGGCACGCGCGCGTCCAGCGGCTTCAGGTCGGACGGTTCGCGCCGCGACAGCTCGCGTTCCACCCGCACCAGTGGGCGGAACGCGCGGTGCACGCCAAACGCCACCAGCGCCAGCAGCAGGCCGGACAGCACGCCGATCGCCAGCAGTGCGCGATTGACCATGTCCTGCGCGACGGCTTCGCGCGCACGCCGGGTCTGGCCCACCTGCACCTGCACCTCGCCCTGCGCCGAGGCCGCGGCGAAACTGCGGCCGACCACTACGAAGCGTACGGTCTCGCCGCTGTACGCCGCATCAAACAGTTGCGGCTGCGCGCCCGGACGGCGCGGCGGCGACGGCAGATCGCCATAACCTGTGATCAGGTTGCCGCGGCTGTCGGCCACCCGATAGAACACGCGGTCTTCCGGGGCCATCGCCAGCAGGTCCAGCGCCGCATAGGGAAGATCGACCTGCCACTGGCCGTCGACCAGCGCCACCGAATCGGCGATGGACAGCGCCGAAGACACCAGCAGGTGATCGTAGGAACGGTTTGCCGCACGCTGGCCATAGTCGCGCGCGGCGAACAGCAGCGCCACCGCGAACACCGCCAGCAGCGCGCCGAGGTAGAGCAGCAGCGTTCGCCGCAGCGAACCTGGTGCCGCGTTCGCAGCGCGTGCGTCAGCCATCGGCGTCGGCGCTGCCATCGCTGGCTTCCAGCAGGTAGCCGACACCGCGCACCGTGGTGATGCGCAGCGGTGCGCCGGCCAGCTTTCTCCGCAGGCGACCGACGTACAGCTCGATCGCATTCGGGCCGGCTTCGTCGTCGAAGCCGAACAGGCCGTTGCCGATCTCGTCCTTGCCGACCACCTGACCGAGGCGGCCGACCAGAATCTCCAGCAGCCGGTACTCGCGGTTGGGTAGCTCGATAGGCTCGCCGTCGAGACTGACCCGATGCGCGGCATTATCGAACTGGAAGCCGCCGATCTGCACCACTTCGCTGGCCTGGCCTCGTGCACGACGCAGCAGCACGCGGCAGCGCGCTTCGAATTCGCGGAAATCGAACGGCTTGCCCAGGTAGTCGTCGGCGCCGACATCCAGCGCCTGCACGCGGTCTTCGATGCCATCGCGTGCGGTCAGCATCAGCACCGGCGTGCTGTCGCCACGCTCGCGCATGCCGGCCAGCACGCGCAGGCCATCGAGCTTGGGCAGGCCGATGTCCAGCACCACCAGGTCGAAGCTCTGGTAGCGCAGCACGCTGGCGGCGGCCAGGCCATCGGCCTGCCAGTCCACGGCGTGCCCACTGCGGCGCATGCGGCGGATGATCGCATCGGCCAGATCCGGGTTGTCTTCGACCAGCAGCAGGCGCATGGGCACGAGGGTGGGAGGGGAAACGAATGCTACCGCATGCCGCTGCCGCGCTCGCCGGGCCCTGCCAGGAAGCAGCAGCGAGCCGCCTTACGCTGCACCGCACAATCCGTTGACAGGACCATGACAGCTTGCCCGACCCAGACTGCGGCCGCGCACCGTCCGGTGCCCACGATTGCCGCGCGCCTGGCGCGCACCTGGGAGGGTTTGTGGAATTCACGTTTGCCTGGCGGCGTCCTGCCGCCATGATGGCGCTGGCTGTCCTGTCGGCGCCGGCCTTCGCTGCCGAAGACGACCGTCCGGTCACCGCCACCCTGGGTGGCCGCCTGCACCTGGACTTCGCCACCTTCGATAATGACAACCGGGGCACCCCGAACAAGGACGACACCGAAATCCGCCGCGCGTGGGTTGACGTATCCGGCAAGTTCTTCGTGGTCGACTACAAGCTGGAAGCCGATTTCTCCGGCGACCGCGTCGAGGCCAAGGACGTGTACCTGGCGCGCAGCTTCGGCAAGGCCGGCAAGCTGACCGTCGGCCAGTTCAAGCAGTACTTCTCGCTGGATGACCGCACCAGCTCCAACTACGGCAGCTTCCTGGAGCGCGGCAATGCCGGCACCACGCTGGCGCCGCTGTACCGCCTGGGCGCGTCGTGGCAGGCCAATCCGGGTGACTTCACCTGGGCCGCCAGCATCTACAGCCTGGAAAGCATCGACGCCTGGCAGGTGAAGGGGCGTGCTGCCGGTGGCCGTGTCACCTGGGCGCCCTCGCCCGCCGATGGCGACGTGCTGCACCTGGGCCTGTCGCTGGCCCGCGAGGCCTATGACAACCCCGGCGCGAACGGCGTTCCGGGCCTGAAGATCCGACCACGCCCGGCCGGCCACCTGTCCGATGAAAGCCGCCTGACCCTGGTCGACTTCTCCGCCGGCCGCGATACCGACGTCAACAAGTGGTCGCTGGAATACGCGCAGGTGCGCGGCCCGCTGTCGTGGCAGGGCGAGTTCAGTGGCGCCACCTTCGATGACGGTGCGCAGCGTGGCGACGTGATGGCCGCCTACGGCATGGTCAGCTGGTTCATTACCGGCGAAAGCCGCGCCTACGACCGCAAGACCGGCCGCTTTGCGCGGGTGAAGGACATCCGCCACAAGGCCGGTGCCTTCGAAGTAGCGCTGCGCTACGACCAGATGTGGGGTGCGCAGCATCTCGATGGTGCGCCGGACCTGCGCCGTGGCAGCACCGACGCCTGGACGCTGGGTGGCAACTGGTACCTGCGCGACAACCTGCGCTTCATGCTCAACGTGATCGAAAGCCGCAACCGCGACCGCTTGGCCGGGGTGACGGTGGACCGCACGCGCGCGGTCACCGGACGCCTGCAGTACGACTTCTAAGCCCGAATTCCCGGGTATGCCGCCCGGGCCCCTTCCACTCCCCCACGTCCTGTATTCGCAAGGAGTCCGCAGATGATGCTGAGCATCCTCGGCTTTGGCATGGTCATTACGTTCATGTACTTGATCATGAGCAAACGCCTATCGCCGCTCGTCGCCCTGATCACCATTCCCATCCTGTTCGCGCTGATCGGCGGCTTCGGCGCCGGCATCGACGAGATGATGCTGGAAGGCATCAAGAAGATCGCGCCGACCGGCGTGATGCTGATGTTCGCCATCCTCTACTTCGGGGTGATGATCGATGCCGGCCTGTTCGATCCACTGGTGCGGGTGATCCTGCGCTTCGTCAAGGGCGATCCGATGAAGATCGTGCTCGGTACCGCGGTGCTGGCGATGCTGATCTCGCTCGATGGTGATGGCTCGACCACCTACATGATCACCGTCTCGGCGATGCTGCCGCTGTACCAGCGCCTGGGCATGAACGCGCTGAACATGACCTGCGTGACCATCCTCGCCGGCGGCGTGATGAACCTGACCCCGTGGGGCGGCCCGACCGCACGCGCGGCCACCGCGCTGCACGTGGACCCGGCCGACGTGTTCGTGCCGCTGATCCCGTCGATGGTGATCGCCTGTGCCGGCGTGCTGCTGCTGGCCTGGTACCTGGGCCTGAAGGAACGCCGTCGCCTTGGCGTGGTGACCCTGCCCAAGGGTGGCAGCTGGATGGACAACAGCGTGTCCGATGACAGCAACCCGCTGCCGACCGTGGAAGACGCCGAAGACATCAAGCGCCCGAAGCTGCTGTGGGTGAACCTGGCGCTGACCGTGGCGCTGATGACCGCGCTGATCATCGGCGTGCTGCCGATGCCGGTGCTGTTCATGGTCGGCTTCGCCATCGCCCTGGTGATCAACTACCCGAACCTGGCCGAGCAGCGCCGCCGCGTGGTCAACCATGCCGGCAACGTGCTGTCGGTGGTGTCGCTGATCTTCGCCGCCGGCATCTTCACCGGAATCCTCAACAACACCGGCATGGTCGAAGCAATGTCGCACAGCTTCCTGGCCGTCATTCCGGAATCGTGGGGCCCGTACCTGGCGGTGATCACGGCGGTGGCATCGATGCCGTTCACCTTCTTCATGTCCAACGACGCCTTCTACTTCGGCGTGCTGCCGATCCTGTCCGAGGCCGCCGGCAACTACGGCATCACCCCGGTGGAAATGGCGCGCGCCTCGCTGGCCGGCCAGCCGGTGCATCTGCTCAGCCCGCTGGTGCCGTCCACCTATCTGCTGGTGGGCCTGGCCAAGGTCGAATTCGCCGACCACCAGAAGTTCACCCTGAAGTGGGCCATCGCCATCTCCATGCTGCTGATGGTCGGCAGCCTGCTGTTCGGCCTGTACCCGCTCGCTGCCTGACCCTCTACCAAGGAGCCTTCTGCAATGACGCTTCGAATCGCTTACGTCACCAGTGGAATGGGCAGTGTCGGTACTGCCATCTGCCAGAGCCTGGCCCGCAGTGGCCACACCGTGGTCGCCGGTTGCGCGCCGAACTCGCCGCGCAAGGCCAACTGGCTGCGCGAGCAGCGCGAACAGGGCTTTGATTTCATCGCCTCCGAAGGCAACGCCACCGACTGGGCCTCGACCAGCGCCGCGTTCGCCAAGGTGCGTGCGGAAGTGGGCGAGGTCGATGTGCTGGTCAACAACTCCGGTGGCAGCCGTGATCTGCTGTTCCGGCAGATGACGGTGGAAGACTGGAACGCGGTGATCGCCTCCAACCTCAATGCGCTGTTCAACCTGACCAAGCAGGTGGTTGACGGCATGGCCACGCGTGGCTGGGGCCGCATCATCAACATCGGTTCGGTCAGCGCCCACAAGGGCCAGATCGGGCAGGTGAACTACGCCACCGCCAAGGCCGCGATGCACGGTTTCAGCCGTGCACTGGCTGCCGAAGTGGCCTCGCGCGGCGTCACCGTCAACACGCTGTCGCCGGGCTACATCGCCAGCCAGGCGATCAGCAGCTTCCCGCCGGATGTGCTGGACCGGCTGGCGGCGTCGGTACCGGTGCGTCGCCTGGGCCGCCCCGAGGAAGTGGCCGGCCTGTGCGCCTGGCTGGCCTCGGATGAAGCCTCGTATGTGACCGGTGCCGACTATCCGGTCAACGGCGGTCTGTACATGGGTTGAGCCCGTCTCCACGCAAGGCGTGGACCGCCTCACCCACGGAGTGCGCGGGGCCGGTGAACCTTCGCTTGCGAGGGGGATCCGGCCCCTTTTTGTTTCTGCATTTTCGGGACGTATTGCCCGATACATCGGCAGAACCGGTGCTATACCTGCCAACGCTCGCCGAGCCCGATGGATGAACGGCCGGAATCGCGGATCAAGGAGGTTGGCATGCGTGCATTGCTGATTGCGCTTCTCGTGGTCGCCACCCCGCCACTGGCGGCCACCCCACCTGCTGCCACTGCGGATGAGGCGGATGCAACCTGGCGGCTCGTGGAGCGCTGGTCCTTGCAGCTGTCACGCTCTGACCTTGTCGCGCAGCTATCACCCCTGGCTCCGGCCGGCTCGCGTTCGGAAGCAAGAATGGGCCGGGGCGACAGCGCCACCATCGATCTGGCGCCATTCGTGGTCGCTGGGAGGATCAAGGGGCCCTCTGGCCAGATCTACACCGACGCATCGGGGCGAATCATCAAAGGCATTACGCTGCGGCTGAGCGGCGCCTGCATCTCGCGAAAGCAGATGGGTCGTCGCTACCCCGACTTCAATGTCCTTTCCGTGCCGTCAGGGCATAGCCTGGACGAGTCGACGGTGTTCGGCACAGTAGTGAACGGCATCCAGATCGGGTTCTCATTCTCCGAACATGACCGTGACTGCATGGACCAGCTCAAATTGAGCTGGCCTGGGGAGCGCTTCTGATTCCCACCGGCCTACCACCATGACGAACATGTTGCAGGACACGCACCACTGCCCTGCATCGTTCGTTGGTTTTTCGTAAAGAAGGTTTCATGTTCCGTTCGCATAGTGGCCATGCACCGGCACGCGTGCCCGTGACCACCCCCAATGCAACGGACCACCATGCAGACCCGACACCTGACGATCGCCGTGGCGATCGCGCTCTCCGCCGCCAGCGCCCATGCCGCCCCCGCCGCCGATACCGGCGCCAGCACCGATGCCGCGCTGAGCGCGCAGACGCTGGATACCGTCTCCGTTATCGGCCAGGGCGAGACCCGCCAGGTGCAGCGCATCACCACCGTCGACAAGCAGGTGCTGCCGCCGGGCACCAGCGGCCAGAAGATCCTCGACCGCCTGCCGGGCGTGTCGGTGCAGTCCAACGACGCCTTCGGTGCCAACGAAGAATCGCAGACCATCAGCCTGCGCGGCTTCGACAAGAGCCGCCTCGGCTATACGCTGGACGGCATCCCGCTGGGTGACAACAGCTACGGCAACTACAACGGCCTGAGCATTGCCCGCGCGATCATCGCCGAGAACCTGGCCGGTGCCGAGCTGTCGCAGGGCATCGGTTCGCTGGGCGTGGCCTCGACCAGCAACCTGGGCGGCACCATCCAGTACTTCTCGATGGATCCGTCCACCGAATTCGGCGGCCGCGCCAGCGTCACCGTCGGCGACGACAGCCAGCGCCGTGGCTACCTGCGCGTGGATACCGGCGACATCAACGGTTTCTCGGCCTACGTGTCCGGCGTGCATCAGGACCAGGACATGTGGGCCGCGCCGTACCAGAACCAGACCACTCGCCAGTTCAACGCCAAGGCGGTGTGGAATGTCGGCGACCACCGCTTCGGCGCGTTCGTGGCGACTTCGCGCGCCAGCCAGGCCAACTATGCCTACCTGTCCAAGGACATGCTGGCGCGCGGCCTGGGTTATGACTGGAACATCTATGCACCGGACTGGGATCGCGCCGTGGCCGCCGCGTACTGCGCGCCAGGCACGCTGGACCGCAGCAAGTGCAAGTTCAGTGGCGGCGTCAACAGCATCGACGACGCCTACTACCAGAGCCGCGCACTGCGTGACGACAACCTCTATTCGGTCGATGCCGACCTGCGCCTGGGCGAACAGGGCCGCCTGAAGCTGCTGGCCTATCACCATGACAACCGTGGCCAGGGCCACTGGTGGGCACCGGGCCAGCCGTCCTACCCGGGCACCGACAAGATGCTGCCGATCTCCATCCGCAGCACCAACTACACGATCAACCGCGATGGCCTGACCGCCGCGCTGTCGTGGACGGTGGGCATCCACGAACTGGAAGCCGGCCTGTGGTACGAGCAGAACGACCATAACGTGTCGCGCAACTTCTACTACATCAGCGGCCCGTTCCTGGACGACCTGTACCTGAAGAACCCGGACCGCCTGCTGTTCAACCAGGACTTCGACATCCGCACGCGCCAGTTCTACGTGCAGGACCGCATGCGCTTCCTGGACCAGCGCCTGACCGTGGATGTCGGTATCAAGAGCCCGAACACCCGCATGCGCGCAACCGCCCAGCCGGGCGTGGAAACCAGCATCGCCTCGGGCACGCTGACCGCCAAGAAGTCGGTACTGCCGCAGCTGGGCCTGGGCTTCAAGCTCAACGCCAACAACGAGCTGTTCGCCTCGTACGCCGAGAACATCGCCGCCTTCGTCGGTGGCGGCAGCGGTGGCCCGCTGCAGGTATCGCCGGAATCGTTCGCGGCCAGCGCCGGGCTCGAGCCGGAGAAGTCCAAGAGCCTGGAAGCGGGTTTCCGTACCTTCGGCGAGAAATACCAGGCCTCGATCGCCGCCTACAACGTGAAGTTCGACAACCGCCTGCTGTCGCTGAACCCGTGCTCGAGCATCGAAGTCGGCACGCGTCCGGAGTGCGTGACGCGCTTCATCAACGTCGGTTCGGTGAAGAGCCACGGTGCCGAGCTGACCTTCATCCTCAAGCCGATCGACGGCCTGCAGTGGTACAACGCGCTGTCCTGGAACAAGACCACCTACGAGGATGACTACACCTCGGGCGGTGCGATCGTGCCGGTGGCCGGCAAGATCACCGTGGATACGCCGCAGCGCATGGCGTCCAGCGAGATCAGCTGGAACCGCGATGGCTTCTTCGCCAGCCTGCGCGCCAAGTACACCGGCAAGCGCTACTACACGTACACCAACGACCAGTCGGTGCCGGGCGTGACCACCTTCGACGCCGGTGCGGGCTACGACTTCGGCCCGGGCCTGGGCCTGCGCAACGTGCGGGTGTCGTTGAACGCGACCAATCTGACCAACAAGCGCTATGCGGGGCAGCTGAGTTCGTTCGCGCCGACCGATCCGAAGGGCACGCGGTATGCGATCCATGCGAGCGCGCCGCGGCAGTTGTTCATGACGGTGGCGGCGGAGTTCTAAATCGAAAGCGGGCGCTGCGGCGCGTTGATTGTTCCTGCATGGCGCGGGTAGGCAGGCCCATGCAGGACACGCCGTAAACCCATCCATGGGGGCTCGATCGGCGCATCCATGCGCCTCACGGTCCTGCATGGGCCTGCCTACCCCCGCTGGACAGTTCCCCGCGCCGGCGCGGAGGGAATGGAAAGCAAGAGCAACAGCAAAAGCAAAGAGCCGGGCAATGCCCGGCTCTTTGCTTTTCAAGCGCAATCCCTCTGGTGGACCTGCTGCCGCGCCCGCAGGAAATTGTCTGGAGGAGGCGGGGCACCCTGGTCAGGACCGTTGGCGCCATGGATGGCGCCATCGAGCACCATGGAGGGGCTTTTGCGTGTCCTGACCAGGGTGCCCCGCCTCCTCCCAGCCGATAGCAGGCAGGCGCAGGAGGATCCGCCAACGCATTTCATTCCGGCGCCAGCTGGTCCATCCGTATCCGGTTGGCGAACAGCGAAAACGCCAGCATGCCGGCCAGGCCGTTCGCCCGGCTCACCCAGTGCGGCAGCCAGCGCGGCGGCTTCAGCACACCCGCTTCGAACAGCGGCGCGAACGCGATCGCATCGGCCAGGCTCATCTTGCCGGCAAACAACCAGCGGCAGACCTGCAGGCGGTCCTCGGCCAACATGTGGCGGAAGAAGGTATGCACCGACACCAGGCCGCGCAGGTACACCGTGTCCTTGGTGAAGGCCAGGCCACCGCTGGGCGGCACGCCGCGGAACACGCGCTGTGCCGAAGCGAAGCTTTCTTCGGCGTTCTGCCCGGCATCGCAGAAGTAGCGGAACACTTCGATGAAATCGGCGCCTTCGCGTGCCATGGCAATCGCTTCGGTACGCAGGCTGATGCGTTTCAGGCGCTCGATGTCGATGCTGCCGGTGATCTGTTCGGCGAAGGTAGCCAGCCCTTCCTGGGTGGCCGTCACCCGCGGCGAGGACAACGCCAGGCTGGGCAGCACCGGTTGTTCGCGGCCATTCAAGGCCGTCAGCGAATGCACCAGCGCTTCGTGGTGGAACAGCTGCGCGCGGTCGTAGGCACTGAAGCGCGCACTGGTGCGCAGGCGGATGCGGGTCGGTCCGGCAGCGGCCTTGGACACCAGCTCTGGATCGAGCTGCACCTGGATGATGCGCGATTCGAAGAACGCATCCAGGTCATTCTGCAGCTGCAGCTGCAGGGCAATGGCCGAGACCGGCACCTGCTCTTCCGGCGCCAGCAGTTCGTGATCGAGTTCGGCAGCAATCTGGATGAAGTGACGCGCCGCTTCGCGCGTGCTCGGGCCATTGCCTGGCAACGGCTGCTCGGGCGCGCCGAACAACTGCACCGAACAGGTATCGACCGCCGCCGTGCCCAACCCTTCCAGCAGCTGCGCGGCCAGGTCCCAGCTCTGCGCCGACTGGCGCACGTAGTGGCCCAGCGGATGAGTATCATCGCAGTCGGCGGCGATCGCAGCCAATGCGCGGCGCTCCTCGCTGAAATCCAGCCTCGGGTAATCCACCTTCGGCAGCACCGGCTGTCCACGTGCCACGCTGTCCAGGAACGGTGCCTGCAGCGTGGCCGGCCAGCTGGTCAGGCCCAGCAGGCGGATGCCCCCCACGGCCTCGACCAGGCGCGCATCGAGCGCTGCATGGTGGGCCACGTCACGGTCCAGCGTCGCGGTCGGTTCCATGGGCGGACTATAGCGCCCTGCTGTGTCCGGCGCTGCGCGCCGCCGCCCGAGCATCGGCTCGGGCGCTACAGGAAATGACTCCGCCGCGGACCCACTGTAAAGCCGAGCCCACGCCCGGCTGCTGTGCTACCGCCGGCGGTTCTTGCTCGCCGGGCGGAACTGCTGGCCCTTGCCCTTCCTGCCGCCACGCTCCTGCGCGGTCTCGGCCTGGCGAACAGCCAGCTTGGCCGCGGCGGCGGCCACTTCTTCCTTCAGCTTGAAGTAGTTCAGCAGCCGGCTCTCTTCAATCTCGCCGGCCTCGATCGCGGCACGTACCGCACAGCCCGGTTCCTGCTGGTGCTTGCAGTCGTTGAAACGGCACTGTGCGGCCAACGCTTCGATATCGGCGAAGCCACCTTCCGACAGCGTCTCTTCACCGGTCGGCTTCAGCTCGCGCATGCCGGGGGTGTCGATCAGGCAGGCGCCCGACGGCAGCGGCATCAGCGCGCGATGGGTGGTGGTGTGTCGTCCGCGCGAATCGTTGGCACGCACCGCGTTGGTCTTCATCCGCTGCTCGCCGAGCAGCGTGTTGGTCAACGTGGACTTGCCGGCACCGGACGAGCCCACCAGCACCACGGTGCGGCCCGGGCCCAGCCACGGTTGCAGCACGGCAACGCTGTCGGCATCCAGGCCATTGATCGCATGCAGCGCGATGCCCTGCATCTCCAGCTCTTCCAGCACCGCCAGCGCATCCTCGCTGTACTCGGTCTGGTCGGCCTTGGTCAGCACCACCACCGGTTCGGCACCGCCACCGCCGACCAGCAGCAGGTAGCGCTCGATGCGGCGCGGATTGAAGTCAGCGTCCAGGCCACAGACGATGAACACCGTATCGATGTTGGCCGCGATCACCTGCTGGTGGTAGTGCTCACCCGCGGCACCACGCTTGATCGCGGTGCGCCGTGGCAGCAGGGCGACGATGCGGATGCCATCGAGCAGCACCCAGTCGCCCACCGCCGGCCGTTCATGGCTGGGGAAGCGCGGGCGCTGCCATTCGGGCAGCGACTCGGCCTTGATCGATGCATCCGGGCCATCGGCCACCACGTAGTGGGTGCGGTGCTGTTCGATCACCCGTGCCGGGCGGGCCTGCGGGTGCGCGGCCATCGCGGCCTGCCAGTCAGCCTGCTGTGGCGGGCCCGGCCAGGGCCAGCCGATGGTCTGCAGGGCGATGAAATCGGGGGTCTGGGTCATCGCCGCCATTCTACCTGTGCCAGCGCCCTGCCAGCCCAGCAGTGACGGGCCCGGAGCCCTTGCCATGCAGTGCAGCAATTCCGGTAGGATGGAAGCCCCATGCCTTTTGACGGCCCAGCTCCCATGTCCACCACCTCGCCCAAGCCCCTGGCCATCCGCGAGCGCCTTTCCGAAGTGCGCTACGAAATCCGCGGAGAACTGGCGCGGCGAGCCCGGGAGCTGGAGGCGCAGGGCCGCAAGCTGATCAAGCTCAACATCGGAAACCCGGGCGCTTTCGGCTTCCGCGCGCCGGAGCACCTGCAACGCGCGATCGCCGACGACATGGGCCGCACCGACCCATACACCCACCAGCAGGGCCTGCCGGTGGCGCGCGAAGCCATCGCCAGCTACTACGCCCGCCGTGGCGCGCCCGATGCGCACCCGGACCGCGTCTTCCTCGGCAACGGCGTCAGCGAGCTGATCGACCTGTCGCTGCGTGCGCTGCTCAACCCGGGCGACGAAGTGCTGGTGCCCTCGCCCGACTACCCGCTGTGGTCGGCTTCGACCATCCTCAACGATGGCCGGCCGGTGTACTACCGCTGCGCGCCGGAGAACGGATTCCAGCCGGACCCGAGCGAGATCGAGACGCTGGTCTCTTCGCGCACCCGCGCCATCGTGCTGATCAATCCGAACAATCCCAGCGGCGCCAGCTACCCGCGCGAACTGCTGGAGCGCGTGGTGGAAATCGCGCGCCGCCACAACCTGCTGCTGCTGGTCGATGAGATCTACGACCAGATCCTGTACGACGACGCGGTGTTCCAGCCGGTCGCGCCGCTGGCCGGTGATCATCCGTGCCTGACCTTCAGTGGCCTGAGCAAGGTGCACCGCGCCTGCGGCTGGCGTGTGGGCTGGGCCCACCTCAGCGGTGACGATGCCCGCCTGGGCGACTTCCGCGCCGCGCTGGACCTGTTGGGCGCACTGCGCCTGTGCGCCAACGTGCCGGGCCAGTACGCCATCGAGGCGGCGGTGAACGGTCCGGACACCATCTCCGAGCTGTGCACGCCGGGCGGCCGCCTGTATGAAACCCGCCGCGCGGTGATCGAGGCCTGCGAAGCCAGCGAGCACCTGTCACTGGTCGCGCCGGCCGGCGCGCTGTATGCGTTCCCGGCCGTGGTCGGTGCCGCTGCGAAGGGCTTCGACGACCACGATTTCGCGCTGGACCTGATGAACAACGAAGGCGTGCTGGTGGTGCCGGGCTCAAGCTTCAACGTGCCCTACCGCCATCATTTCCGCGTGACCCTGATGCCGGAAGCTTCGGTGATGCGCGATGTGTTCGCCCGCATCGACCGTGTGCTGGCGCGGCGTGCCGAGGATGCGACCAAGGTCGTGCCGCTGAAGCCGCGCCGTTCGGTGGCCTGAGCCGTGGCATTGTCCTACCTGGCGCTGGGCGATTCGTACACCATCGGTGAAGCGGTTGCAGTCGAAGGCCGCTGGCCGCACCAGCTGGCCGCCGCCCTGCGTGCGCAGGGCATCGACCTGTCCAACCCGCAGACCATTGCGACCACCGGCTGGACCACTGACGAGCTCGATGCGGGTATCGACGCGACCGCACCGCAGGGTCCGTTCGATTTCGTCAGCCTGCTGATCGGCGTCAACAACCAGTACCGCGGGCGTCCTCTGGACGAATACCGCAGCCAGTTCCAGGCCCTGCTGCAGCGGGCGATCGGCTTCGCCGGCGGTGATGCCGGCCGCGTGCTGGTGCTGTCCTTCCCCGATTGGGGTGCCACCCCGTTCGGTGCCGGCAGTGGCCGCGACCTGGCCGCGATCGAGATCCAGACCGACGAGTTCAATGCCGCCGCCGAGGTGATCAGTACCCGGCACGGCGTGGCCTTCGTCGACATCACCGACATCAGCCGCGCACAGGGCGAAGACCCGACGATGATTGCCGAGGACGGCCTGCATCCTTCAGCGCGGATGTACGCGCTGTGGAGCGCACGCGCCCTTCCGGTGGCCACGCATCTGCTTGGCGGCACGGACTGAAGCGATGGACGGCACGCCACGGAACGGCCCGCCCCTGCCCTGTACTCCCCTGACGTCCCCGCAGGCTCGCTTGATCGCCGAAGCGTTCCGCCCGGCGCAGGCCTGGGGCAGCCGCCGCGACTACTACTACACCCGTAGCAAGCTCGGCAGCGATCCGCTGTACGACGGCGTGCTGCAGCATCTGCCTGACGACGGGCAGCCGGTGCTGGACCTCGGCTGCGGGCTGGGCCTGTTCGCCCATGTACTGCGCCAGCGCGGCGGCACCCAGCGCTACCTGGGCGTGGACGTGGATGCGGGCAAGATCGCCCGCGCGCAACGTGCCGCCGTCGAGCTGCATGACGTGCGCTTCGACTGCGTGGACGTGCAGGCGCCACTGCCGGCGCAGGCCGGGCACGTCCTGCTGCTGGACGTGCTGCAGTACCTGGACGCGGGCCCACAGCAGGCACTGCTGCGCGCGGCCAGTGCGCGGGTGGCTCCCGGCGGCTGCCTGCTGCTGCGCACGCCGCTGGCCACCGGCGATGGCCGCGACCGCACCACGCGGGTGGCGGACCGGCTGGCCTGGCTGGTCGGCTGGATGGGCACGCGGCCGCGCCACTACCCCGATCCAGAGGTGCTGCAGACGACGCTTGCCGAAGCGGGATTGCAGGTGACCGCCCCCCGGCCGCTGCATGGGCGTACGCCGTTCAACAGCTGGCTGCTGGGGGCACGCCGGAACCTGTAGCGCCGGGCCATGCCCGGCGAGCGCAGCGGCACCTGTGGCATCCGCCGGGCATGGCCCGGCGCTACCGCATACGTATCAGCCGGTAGGCAGCTGCGCCTTCAAGCCGCGCTCTTCCAACGCCTGCAGCACGCGCTCGATGATCACCAGATTGTGGCCGTGGGCGGCGCCTTCGTGCAGCAGCACGATGGCTCCTGGCCGCAGGTCGGGCAGCAAACGCGCCAGCACGCCCTCCGGCGTGCAGCCGACGCCGTCGTAACCGCGTGCACTCCAGCCCACGCGCACCAGGCCGAGCGCCTTCAACACCGGCGCCACGAACGGGTTGGTCATGCCCACCACCGAGCGATACCAGCGCACCGGATGCCCGCTCAGCGCCTGCAGCGCATGCTGGCAGCCTTCGATCTCGGCCCGCATCGCCGCTGGGCCCAGGCGCCAGAAGCGGGCCTGCGGGTGGCTGAGACTGTGATTGCCGAGATCGTGGCCACGGCGCAGGATCTCGGCCACCAGTTCCGGCTGCGCCAGCGCACGGTCCCCCACCAGGAAGAAGGTCGCACGCGCCTGGTGGCGGTCCAGGAGGTCGAGCACGGCACGGGTTTCCGGGCCGGGGCCGTCATCGATCGTCAGCCAGACACTGTTGCCAGCGTCCGGCACCCGGCTCAATACCGGCGCGTAGAAACGGCTGTTGGGCAGGAATATCGGCACCATGAACAGCGCGTGGCTGGCCACCATCAGCGGCAGGGCCCAGTGCCAGCCTGCCAGTACCCATACCAGGATCACGGCCAACTGCGACGCCACCAGCCAGGGCAGCCAGCGCCAGGGCCGGGTCGGGATGCGATGCAATGTTCCTGCGTTGCTCATCCCCCATGATGCCATGGGGGGTAGAATTGATGATTCGAATTCCCGGAACCCCGACGTCCATGTCCCTCGATCCCGCCCTGCGTTCGCGCATCGAATCCATCCTCAACGCCAACCGCGTCGTGCTGTTCATGAAGGGCCAGCCGTCGATGCCGCAGTGTGGCTTCTCGGCCAAGGCCGTGGGCGCGCTGCAGGACCTCGGTGTCGAGTTCGCCCACGTCAACGTGCTGGCCGACCAGGAAATCCGTGAAGGCATCAAGGCCTACGGCGACTGGCCGACCATCCCGCAGCTGTACATCGACGGCGAACTGGTCGGCGGCAGCGACATCGTGCTGCAGATGGCCGCCAGCGGCGAACTGAGCAGCGTGCTGGGCCTGGCCGCACCGGACCGCACCCCGCCGAGCATCACCGTCACCCCGGCCGCTGTGGAAATGCTCAAGGGCGCGCTGGCCGACGCTCCGGGCGCTGCCCTGCAGCTGACCATCGACGCCGGCTTCCAGCCGAACTTCCAGCTGGCCCCGCATGACGAAGGCGCGATCGCTGCCGAATCCAACGGCCTGCGCGTGCAGTTCGACCTGTCCAGCGCCCGTCGCGCCAACGGCATCACCATCGACTGGGTGGACGACATCCGCGGCAAGGGCCTGGCCATCGACAACCCGAACGCGCCGAAGCCGGTGCAGGAAATCAGCGTGCGTGATGCCGATGACCTGGTGCGTGCCGGCAACATCACCCTGGTGGACGTGCGCCCGGCCGACGAGCGTGAGATCGCCGCCGTGGGCGTGCCGTTCAAGAGCTTCGACGGCAACGGCCGTGCCGAGCTGGAAGCCCTGCCGAAGGACACCGCACTGGCCTTCATGTGCCACCACGGTGGCCGCAGTGCGCAGGCCGCCGAGCAGTTCCGCGCCCTCGGCTTCACCAAGGTGTTCAACGTCACCGGCGGCATCAACGCCTGGTCCGAAGACGTCGACAACGGCGTGCCGAAGTACTGATCGGCACTGAAAAAGGGGACGGAGGGGATTAAGTCGTTTGTGCCATAAACGTCTTAATCCCCTCCGTCCCCATTTTCTTAGCCGGCAAACCCGCCTTCGGCCAGGTAATCCAGCTCTTCCGCCGTGGGCAAGCGACCGAGCACGGCATTGCGATGCGGGAAGCGCCCGAAGCGGCGGATGATGTCGCGGTGCAGTTCGGCGTACTGCAGGTACTCCTTGTCACCCAGCACGTCGAACATCGCCACCGAACGGTCCTGGTCCAGCGGATCCTCGGAGTGCTCGAACGGCAGGTAGATGAAGGCGCGCAGCTTCGGTACCAGCTGCAGGTCCAGGCCTTCCTCGATGGCGCGCATGGCGTAATGCCGGGCCAGGCCATCGGTGGCGTAGGAGTGGGCGGTACCGCGGAAGCAGTTGCGCGGGAACTGGTCCAGCAGCAGCATCAGGGCCAGCGCCCCTTCGGCACTGCCCAGCCAATGCTCACGCCCGCGCGAAGCGGCGGCGAAATGCTCATCCAGAAACAACTGGCGGAACTGCGCGTCGAACGCATCATCGCGGGCGAACCACTTTGCAGGGCCCGCCTCGTTCCAGAATTCCACCACTTGCGCGGCAACGTCCATTACCTACTCCCAGGCCCGGACGCCCCGCGCCCGGCCTTCATCATCATTCGTCGAAGCGCAGGTGGCGGACCGACTTGCCGTTGCGCCGGATAAGCTTAAGCGCCTCGATACCGATCTGGATATGGTTTTCCACGAACTGGGAGCTGACCTTGGCATCGGAGGCTTCGGTCTTGACCCCGTCGGGGATCATCGGCTGGTCCGAGACCAGCAGCAGCGCGCCACTGGGGATGTGGTTGGCGAAGCCGGCGGCGAACACCGTGGCCGTTTCCATGTCGATGGCCATGCAGCGCATCGCCCGCAGCCGCTCCTTGAAGCCCTCGTCGTGTTCCCACACCCGGCGATTGGTGGTGTAGACCGTGCCGGTCCAGTAGTCGTGGCCGAGGTCGCGGATCATGGTCGAAACCGCACGCTGCAGGGCAAAGGCCGGCAGGGCCGGGACTTCCGGCGGCAGGTAATCGCCCGAGGTACCCTCGCCACGGATCGCAGCGATCGGCAGCACCAGGTCACCCAGCTGGTTCTTGCGCTTGAGGCCACCGCACTTGCCCAGGAACAGCACCGCCTTGGGCATCACCGCCGACAGCAGGTCCATGATGATCGCGGCATTGGGGCTGCCCATGCCGAAGTTGATCATGGTGATGCCATCGATGGTGGCACTGGCCATCGGCCGGTCCAGGCCGATGACCGGCGCGCCGGTCAGCTCGGAGAACGTATGCAGGTAGCCCCCGAAGTTGGTCAGCAGGATGTGCTGGCCGAACTGGTCCAAGGGCACGCCGGTATACCGGGGCAGCCAGTTGTCGACGATTTCCTGCTTGCTCTTCATGGGCGGTCCGGTACGGCGGGGGACCGGGTATTTTCAGCCACCCGGCCGGTGCCGTCGAGCTACCGTCGGCAGGCCTGTGAAGAAGGTCACTTGGCAAGCCCGCCGCCTCCGGGCTAGCGTCGGCGGTTGGACCAGGCTGCAAGGGGAACTGCATGGCATCGACGTTGTTGCGCGCTGGGGTAGCCCTGGCACTGCTTTCATTGAGCACGGCTCCGGCGGTGGGCGCCTCGCGCTTCGTCGCCGATCCCTACCCCAGCACCTACCAGGCCCATCCTGATGCGCCGGTACTGATCCAGAACGCCACGGTGCTGATCGGTACCGGCCAGCGCCTGGACAACGCCGACGTGCTGCTGCGCGACGGCCGCATCGTCGCCGTCGGTCGCCAACTGCAGGCCGATGCCGGTGTCACCCGCATCGATGCGCAGGGCAAGTGGGTCACCCCCGGGCTGATCGACGTGCATTCGCATCTGGGTGTATACCCCAGCCCCGGCGTCGGCGCGCACAGCGACGGCAACGAGATGACCGCACCGGTCACCGCCAACGTCTGGGCCGAACACTCGGTGTGGCCTCAGGACCCAGGCTTCGCCACGGCACTGGCCGGCGGCGTGACCAGCATGCAGGTGCTGCCCGGCTCGGCCAACCTGGTGGGTGGCCGCGGCGTGACCCTGAAGAACGTCCCGGCCATCACCTACCAGGCGATGAAGTTCCCCGGCGCACCATGGGGCCTGAAGATGGCCTGCGGCGAGAACCCCAAGCGGGTCTATGGCGAAGGCAAGGGCGTCACACCGGCCACGCGCATGGGCAACGTGGCCGGCTACCGTGCCGCCTTCATCGATGCCGCCGACTACATCGCCAAGAACACGCCCAAGCCGGCCAAGCGCAAGGGCTGGTTCGGCAGCGACAAGGGCGACAGCGCCGGGGATGCAGGCGGCAAGCGCGATCTCAAGCTGGACACGCTGGCCGGCGCCATCGAAGGCGACATCCGCGTGCACATCCACTGCTACCGCACCGACGAGATGGCCACCATGCTCGATCTGGCCAAGGAATTCGGCTTCAAGGTGGCCGCTTTCCACCACGGCGTGGAGGCCTACAAGCTGGCCGACCGGCTGGCCGCCGACGGCGTCTGCGGCGCACTCTGGGCCGACTGGTGGGGCTTCAAGATGGAAGCCTTCGACGGCATTCCCGAGAACATCGCGCTGGTCGACCGGCCGAAGAACAGCTGTGCCATCGTCCATTCCGATTCACCCGAAGGCATCCAGCGCCTGAACCAGGAAGCGGCCAAGGTAATGGCGTCCGCGCGCCGCGCGCGCATGCCGGAGATCACGCCCGAGCACGCCATCACCTGGATGACCGCCAACGCCGCCAAGGCGCTGGGCATCGAGGACCAGACCGGCACCCTGGAGGCCGGCAAGATGGCCGATGTGGTGGTGTGGAACGGCAACCCCTTCAGTTCGTATGCACTGGCTGAGCAGGTCTTCATTGATGGCCGCAGGTTGTACGACCGCAGTGCACCGGCAGCGACGCCGCGTTCTGATTTCCAGCTTGGCCAGGAGGTGCGCTGATGGTGGTGCTCAAGCAGTTGACGCAGTCTGCCGCGAAGGGCAGCCGGGCATGGTTCGGCGCTACTGTCATGGTGCTGGCCTGCATCTCCGCATCCGCACAGGCACAGGACCTGCTGGTGCGCAACGCGACGGTGCATACGGCCAGCGCGCGCGGCAGCCTGCAGAACGCGGACGTGCTGGTGCAGGGCGGCATCATCCGCGCGGTGGGCAACGGCCTGTCAGCGCCTGCCGGCGCCACCGTGATCGAGGCCAATGGCCGCCCCCTGACGCCGGCGCTGTTCGGCGGTATCACCGAAACCGGCATCGAAGAGGTCTCGGGTGAATCGAGCACGGTGGACAGTTCGTTGAAGCTCGGTGAGCAACCACTGCGTCCGGAATTCGACGTCACCCTCGCCTACAACCCGGCCTCGGTGCTGATTCCGGTCACGCGCCTGGAAGGCATCGGCTTCACTGCGTTGGGCGCTGCCACCGGCGGTGGTTTCGTGGCTGGCCAGGGCGGCGTGATGCGGTTGGACGGCAGCGCCGACCCGATCGGCCCGCGCGCCCTGTTCCTGCGCATTGGCGCAGCGGCATCCGAGCTGACCGGGCATTCGCGCGCCGCGCAATGGATGCTGCTGCAGCAGATGGTCGACGAAGCACGCGGACAGGTGGCTGCGGACTCGCCGCATGCGCTGCTGACCCCGGCCGGGCGCCGCACGCTCAGCCGCTATCTGGCCGGCCAGGGCCGCATCGTGGTGGAGGTCGATCGTGCCTCGGACATCCGCCAGCTGCTGCGCTGGGCCGCGCGCGAGAAGGTGAAGATCGCCATCGCCGGTGCCAGCGAAGCGTGGCAGGTCGCGCCGGAGCTGGCCGCCGCACAGGTGCCGGTGTTCGTCGACGTGCTGGCCAACCTGCCGGCCAGCTTCGACCAGATCGGCGCCACCCTGGAAAATGCCGCACGCCTGCAACGCGCCGGCGTGCCGGTGTCGTTCGTGCAGCGCGGCGACGCCACCCACAACGCGCGCAAGATGCGCCAGCTGGCCGGCAACGCGGTGGCCAACGGTTTGCCGTGGGCCGATGGCCTGGCCGGGCTGACCCGGGTGCCGGCGCAGGCGTTCGGGGTGGCCGACCAGATCGGCAGCATCGAGCCGGGCAAGCGTGCCGACCTCGTGCTGTGGGAGGGCGACCCGCTGGATGTGGCGCACTACGCCGAACAGGTCTGGCTGGGCGGCCGTGCGATGCCGATGCGCTCGCGCCAGACCGACCTGCGCGACCGCTACCTGCAGCGCAACGCGCAGCCCTGACCGCACACGAGGACACACCGATGGCGACATTGCGCTGGTACTTCGACTTCGTCTCGCCCTATTCCTACCTGCACTGGCAGAAGCTGAAGCAGTTGCCACAGTTCGGGCAGATCCAGACCGTGCCGATCGCCTTCGGTGCGGTACTGCATCACCTGGGCAACCTGGGCCCGGCCGAGATTCCGGCCAAGCGTCGTTTCATCTACCGCCAGCTGCTATGGAACGCACAGGCCGAGGGCACGCCCCTGCACTTCCCGCCGGGCCACCCATTCAACCCGCTGTCCGCCCTGCGCCTGTGCCTGGCCGCTGGCGCCAGCACGCAAGCGGTGGACGTGCTGTTCGACTGGATCTGGCGCGAAGGCCACGCGGGCGACAGCCCTGAGGCCCTGCGCGAACCGGCCGCGCGGCTGGGTATCGAGGATGTCGCCAGTGCCACCGCCGACCCGGCGGTGAAGGAGCAGCTGCGGCGCAACACAGAGGCCGCGATCGCGGCCGGCGTGTTCGGGGTACCCACCCTGGCCATCGGCGACGAGCTGTTCTGGGGCAACGACGCGCACCCGCTGATGGCAGCGGTGCTGGCCGATCCGGGTCTGCTGCGGCAGCCCGAATGGCAGCGCTTGGCCAACCTGCCGGTGGCGGTGCAGCGCAGTCGCTGAACAGGGCGTGGCGCGTTTCCCTCGCGCGCCGCGCTGGGATTTGAGATAGATTTCACGTTTCCGAACCTACAACCGCCCTGGAGGGGGAGCCGCGGATGCGCATCGGAATCGTCGTCGACTCGGCCTGCGACCTGCCGCCGGACTTCATCGCCACACACAACATCGTGCTGCTGCCGATCACCGTACGGATCGGCGAAGCCGTGCTGGCCGATCACCGCGATGAGCAGGCCACGCTGAGCTTCCTGCACGCGCACGTGGCCGAGCACGGCGCTGAAGCGGAGACCATCCCCTTCAGCGTCAACCAGATCCGCGACCTGTTCCTGCAGCAGCTGGTGATCGATTACGACCACGTGTTCTGCATGACCATCACCAAGACCCGCAGCCCGATCCACGACAACGCGCTGCAGGCCAGCTTCGCCATCCTCAACGACTACAAACCGGTGCGTCAGGCAGCGGGCTACAACTCGCCGTTCGCGCTGCGCGTGCTCGATACCCAGAACCTGTTCGCCGCCCAGGCAGTGACCGCGGTGGAAGCCGTGCGCCTGCGCGACAGCAATGCCAGCGTGCAGCAGATCCGTGAGCGGCTGGAGGAACTGGCCAGCAACGTGCACGGCTACATGGTCACCCGTGACCTGTACTACATGCGCGCGCGTGCGCGGCACAAAGGTGACCGCAGCGTTGGCCTGCTCAGCGCGGCACTGGGCAGCGCACTGGACATCAAGCCGGTGCTGCATGGCTACCGCGGCGAGACCGGGCCGGTCGCCAAGATCAAAGGCTTCGACAACGCCGTGCAGAAGCTGTTCGCGGTGGTCGGTCAGCGCGTGCGTGCCGGGCTGATGACACCGACGGTGTGCGTCAGCTACGGCGGCGAACTGGACGAGCTGCGCACCCTGCCCGGCTATGCACAGATGAAGGAGGTCTGCGCCGGCCACGGCGTGACCGTGTACGAATCGGTGATGAGCCTGACCGGCATGGTCAACGTCGGCAAGGGCGCGGTCACCGTGGGCTTCGCCGATGGGCCACATCGGTTTGAATGAAGGCCAACCGTGGCGGGAATCTGCACATCGATTCCACCACGACTGTGCCAGCCTTGCCGCACTTCAAGGAGAACTCCATGCCTGCGCAGTACCACATCAGCCTGCCCGACCCGTCCAAGGCCCGCGGCAACGATCCTGACCTGTCCTTCCATTCGCAGGGCGCCGCCGGTTTCGCCGAAGAGCTGCAGGACGCCCTGCGCAGCGGCACGCTGTTCGAGCGCTGGAAGGCCAAGCAGCCCGACCCGGATGCGGTGGAACCGCAGTGGGGCGTGACCGATCCGGATGCCACCGTGACCGGCGAGCAGAAGGACCTGCGCATCAACCTCGTCGCCACCACCCGCATCGACAGCGACGTGTTCAAGCAGCGCCTGCGCCTGCTGGCCGGCAGCCACTGGGAACTGCGCGACGTGCGTTGAGGCACCCGCCCGCCGGGCATGGCCCGGCGCTACCTGCCCCGCCCTGGTAGATGCCAACCTTGGTTGGCGCTTCTGCAAAAACTGCCAACCAAGGTTGGCAACTACCGACGAACCGCCGGGCATGGCCCGGCGTTTCCATTTCCCTACCAGCCACCGCCCAGCGCGCGGTACAGCTCCACCCGCGCGATTGCCGCCGTAGCCTGGCTGTTGGCCAGTGCGGCCTGGTTGTCCAGTGCGATGCGCTGGGTGGTCAGCACGTCCAGCATGTCGACCACGCCGGCCTGGTACTGCCGGCGCGCCGCACCGAGCGCGGTCTCGCTTTCGTCCACCGCCACGTGCAGCTGCACGGTGCGCTGCTGTTCGGCGGCGTAGCCATCGATGGCGTCGTCCACTTCATGCCAGGCCTGCAGCACCGTGCGCTGGAACTGCAGCGACGACTGTTGCTGCTGCAGCTTGCTCAACGCGAGGTTGGCCTTGAGCCTGCCGCCTTGGAAGATCGGCAGGCTGATCGACGGCCCGATGCTGAAACGGTGTGCGTTCCAGCCATCCAGATCATCCAGCTGCCTGGCCTGGAAGCCAGCGTCGCCATTCAAGGTGATACGCGGCAGGAAACTGGCCTTGGCCACGCCGATGCCGGCCGTTGCGGCATGCAACGCCGCTTCGGCGCGACGGATGTCAGGGCGACGCTCGGTCAGTTCGCTGGGCAGCCCCACCGCCACGGCCGGCAGTGCGGGCCAGTCACGGCATGCATTCTGCAGCTGCGCATCCAGTGCCTGCGGAGGCTGCGCCAGCAGGAACGCCAGTGCATTGCGCAGCTGCGATTCACGATGCCGCAGCGGCGCGATGCGTGCCTGCAACGATGCCACCTGCGCGGACGCGCTGGACACCTGCAGCGTGCTGGCCACGCCCTGGCGTTGGCGTGCTTCGGTCAGGCGCTTGATGTCGTGGGCGATGCCGAGGTTGTCCTCGGTGATCGCCAGCAGCTGCCGCGTCGCGCGCAGCTGCAGATAATCACGCGCAGTTTCCGCCAGCAGCGCGATGCGCACTGCGTGTGCATCCTCCTCGGCCATCTGCACGCGTGCATCGGCGGCTTCCACCTGGCGGCGCACCCGTCCCCACAGATCCAGTTCCCAGCTCAGGCCGATGCCGGCCTGGAACAGCCCATAGTCATCACGACCGCCGTTGCCGGACGGATCGTTCAAGCCCACCTCGCTGTTGCGTGCGCGTGCGCCGCTGGCGGTTGCGCTGACGCTGGGCAGACGGTTGGCGGCGCTGATGCCACGCGCGGCGCGGCTCTGCTGCACGCGGTTGGCCGCCAGCTGCAGGTCCAGGTTGGCCTCCAGCACCTGGCTGGCCAGCTGTCCGAGCAGTGGGTCGTCGAAGCCGGCCCACCAGGCGGCGTCCTGATCGATCGCGTTGCCCGCGACGGCCTCGCCCCGCCAGTGACTGGGCAGTTCCGCCTGAGGACGTACGAAGTCCGGACCCATCGTGCAGGCAGCCAGGGCCGTGCACAGGCTGGCCGCAACGAAGGTGCTGCGGAACAAGGCAACTGCGCTCATGCGCCCTCCCCGGCCGCATGGCCCGGACTGTGCTTCACGCTCTGCGCGCGCGCGCGGCTGCCCAGGTCGACACTGGCTTCCACCGACATGCCGGCACGCAGCTGGTCCAGCAGCGGCTGGCCCGGCTCCAGCACGATCTTCACCGGAATACGCTGCACCACCTTGGTGAAGTTGCCGGTGGCATTCTCCGGTGCGACAGCGGCGAAGGTGACGCCGGTGGCCGGCGCGATGCTGTCGATGTGCCCGCGCAGTGGCTTGCCCGGGAACAAGTCCACCTTCAGTTCGACCTGCTGGCCGGACTGCATGCGGGTCATCTGTGTTTCCTGGAAGTTGGCGACCACGAAGGCACGCTTCAGCGGCACCACCGCGGCCACCGGTGTACCCGGGGTCAGGTAGGCACCTACGCGCACTGCTCGACGACCGACCACGCCGTCGATCGGTGCACGCAGCACGGTGTGCGACAGATCCAGTTCTGCGCGGGCCTGCGCCGCTTCCGCGCGTTGCACCGCGGCCTGCGCAGCCTGCACACCGGCGGTCAGGATGTCGGTGCGCTGGCGCGCGGTCGACAGCGCCGCCTGGCCCTGCTGCAGGTGGGCACTGGCCACGGCCTGCTTCGACTGCGCCTGCTGCGCGTTCTGCACGGTTCCGGCGCCGTCACGGGCCAGTTCGCGGTAGCGCTGCTGGTCGGCACTGGCCAGGGTCAGTTCGGAACGGCTGACATCGACACTGGCCCTGGCCTGCGCGATCAGCGAATCCTGCTGGGCCAGTGCGGCCTGTGCGTTGGCGAGCTGTGCGCGGGCATTGGCAAGGTCGGCACGGGCCGCCTGCAGGGCGACCTGGTAGTCACGGTCGTCGATGCGGGCAAGCACGTCGCCGGCCTTCACCGACTGGTTGTCCTCCACCTCCACGGCACTGACGAAGCCGGGAATTTTCGGAGCCACCAGGGTGTAGTCGGCCACCACGTACGCATTGTTGGTGCTCTGGTGGCCAGAGTCGCGCAGCAGCAGCCAGGCGCCGATGGCCAGGGCCAGTACGCCCAGGCCCAGGCCGGTGTGAAGAGTGGTTCGATTGATCGTCATGAGGGGTTCCTGCGAAAGGTTCAGGCCACTGCACGTGGCGGGTGGATGCGGGTGGGCATCCAGGCAATGAGGGGAATGAAGGCCAGCGCCACCAGTGCGACCACCCAGTACAGGTCGGCCGAGGTCAGCGCCTGCACCTGTGCATGCAGGCGCGCGCCGAGCTGCGGGCCATCGGCCAGCCACGGTTGCTCGCCCAGACGGTCGACCAGCACGGTGGAATGGAAATGACGGCGGCCTTGGGCGACGGCATCCAGTACGCCGCTGGCGAGCACCGCAGCGAAACCCTTGACCGTGTTGAACCACGCCGAGGCAAATGGGCCGTCCTGCGGCGCAAGGCCACCGGTGGCCAGCATCAGCAGCGGCAGCACCGCCATCGGTTGTGCGAACACCTGCAGCAGCTGCACCCACAGGAAGTTGTCGCGGATCCAGGCCACGTCCAGGTGCGAGCCCAGCCAGCAGGCCAGGGCCAGCATCGCCAGGCCGGTGGCCTGCACCCAGCGGCAGTCCACCGCGCGGATGTTCAGCAGCGCCGCCACCAGCGGCAGCGCGATCACCTGGGGCAGCGCCACCCACAGCAGCATCGGTGCGGTCTGCAGCGGCCGGTAACCCTGCACGCTGGCCAGGAACCCTGACGGGATCGAGATCACCGCCAGCAGCACGAACAGCACGCCGCCCAGCGTCACCAGCGAGTAGCTGAGATTGCGGTTGGCCAGCAGTTGCAGCTTGAAGAACGGCAAGGGGTGGAACCATTCATTGATCATGAACAGCACCATCAGGCCGGCGCCCCCCCCGATCATCAGCGTGATCATCGGCGAGTCGAACCAGTTCAGGCGCGGGCCCTGCACCAGGCCCAGCACCAGCAGCACCAGCGCTGGCAGGCCCAGCAGCAGGCCGACCGTATCGAACTGGGCGAAGCGTTCCAGCCTCAGCGGGTCCTGTGGCAGACCCCAGCTGACCATCGCCATGGCGGCCAGGCAGTACGGCACGATCTGCCAGAACGCCCAGTGCCAGCCCACCTGCTCGACCCAGAACGCGGCCAGCGGCGTGCCCATGCTCGGGCCGAACGTCGCCGTCAGAGCGTAGCCGGCCAGGCCGTACAGCTTGATGCCCGGCGGCAGGAAGCGCAGCGCCACGCTCATCAGCAACGGCGGCAGTGCACCACCGCACAGGCCCTGCAATGCACGCAGCAGCAGGAACACCTGCAGGTTCGGGGCGAGCGGGCACAGCACGCCCAGCACCATGAAGCCACCGATCATCGCCAGCGCGAAACGACGCAGCGAGAAGGTGGCGGCACACCACGGCGCAAAGGCCATCGCGCTGACCGACATCGCGCTGTAGAGGGCGATGATCCAGCTGCCGTCATCGACGCTGAAACCCATCACGCCACGGATGTCGGCCAATGCGACCTTGGTGATGTTCTCGTTGAAGCCCGACACCAGCACCGCCAGCAGCACGCCACACAGGCCGACCAGAATGCGGCGATCGAGCCCGGGGGCGGCGGCAGGACGGGGCGCTGCGGCGGCCGGGACAGCGGCGGCCGGCGTACTCATCGCCGGGCACCTATCCGTGCAGTGCACGGCATGTTGGGGGTCATTGGAATGCGCTCAGTGAAACTCAGGGGAGCGCAGTCTAGGGAGCCGGTACCCTGTGAAAAATGGCGTCGCCGGCATCCCAGGCGTGCGCCGGGCGCACGCATGCAGATGTCAGCGCGAGGCCTCCCCTGCGCTTTCGCACATGGTCTTGATCGAGCGCCGCAGCCACTGGTGCGCGGCGTCGTTGTCCAGGCGCGGGTGCCAGGCCTGCACGATGGCCGCGGTCCGCACCGGAATCGGCAGCGGGAACAGGCGCAACGGCAGGCGCATGTTGACGATCCGCTCCAGCATCACGCTTGGCATCTGCGGCAGGATCAGGTCCGATTCGGCCGCCGCGAAGATCGCACCGTGGAAGGTCGGGCTGATCAGCGCCACGCGACGCTGCAGGCCGAGCGTGGCCAGGTCATCATCGATCGGCCCACGTGGCAGGCCACGGCGCGACACCGCGATGTGGTCGCACGCGGCAAAGCGCTCGGCACTGATCTCCTCGTCGAACAGTGGATGGTCTTCGCGCGCTGCGCCCATGAACGAGGTACTGAACAGGTTCTGCACCTTGGTATCGGGCGCATGCTTGCCGGCCGTGCTGATGTACAGGTCGATCCGGCCCTGTGCCATCGCATCGTCGTCGGTATCGCCCTCGGGCACGAAGCGCAGCACTGCGCGCGGCGCCTGCTGGCGGAACAGCTCGCGCAGGCGTCCGCCGAAACCACCGACGAACACATCATTGGCACGCACGCTGAAGGTTCGCTCGAGCACGCGCATGTCTACTTCGCGACCGGCGTTGAAGACGCGGTGGGCCTGCTCGATCACATCGCGGACCTGCTCGCGCAGCTGCAGGGCGCGGGGTGTGGGCGCCAGACCGCGGCCTGCACGCACCAGCACCGGGTCGCCCAGCGCAGTGCGGATCCGGCCCAGGGTGCGGCTCATTGCCGGCGCGCTCAGGTTCATCCGGCGCGCGGCGGCGGCCACGCTGCACTCGTCAATCAGCACGTCCAGTGCCAGCAACAGGTTCAGGTCCGGCAGGGGCATGACAGTCTCCGGTAAATCAGATGACTCTACGGCACTTGCAACCACCATGGATTGCGTTCTACGCATTCATTGACTGCCGCGCACGGCATGGGTGCACGCGATGACATCGGCGACCATCCCCGGCCTGCCAAGGAGACATCCATGTTCAATACCCTGCTGGTCGCCCTGGACGGTGGCCCCCAGCACGCGCGCGTGCTGGACCTGGCCGCGGCCATTGCCGGCCCCCGCAGCCGCCTGCACCTGCTGTGCGTGCTCGACCCCGAATTCGCGCTGGCGGCCAATGCCAGCGAAGCCGACCGTATCGAGTACCCGGAAGCCGCCCGCCAGCGCTCCCGCGCCGAGGCGGTGCTGGCCGAAGCCCTGGCCGAGCTGCGCGAGCGCGGCGTCGATGCCATCGCGCAGATCCCCTCCGGCGACCCCGGCGAAGTCATCAGCGACCAGGCCAGGCGCCTGAAGTGCGATCTGATCGTGATCGGCCACCGCCACCTGTCCCGGCTGGAGCGCCTGTTCGAACCCTCGATCGGGCAATGGACCATCGATCACGCCCCCTGCCCCGTGCTGGTGGAAACCCGCGACCCACAACCCTAGCTGCCATGGCCTCCCGTTCCCCCTTGTTTCCCACCCGGGTCAGCTACCGTGCCTTCGGCCGCCAGTTCGGCCGTGGCGAGCAGGCGCTGCTGGCGGCGATACGCCAGCTGCGTGACCCCGATCTCGTAGCCGATGGACTCGCACAGCTGAGCGGCCTCGGCCTTGATCCTGAAGGCTGCGACGCGTTCATCAACCTGCTGCCGCTGCTGGCCGCGCCGACGGCACCGATCGACCTGTTGCCCGCCGGCTCTCCGTTCATTGCCGCCAGCGAACTGGACCTGCTGGTCTGCCTGCTGCGCATCGCACAATGGCGGCATGCGCGCCCGCGCGAAGACGACACGCTGGCACCGTTGCGCCAGCAGCTGGCGCGCTGTGCGATAGCCGTGCAGGCGGCAAAACTGCCGTTGCGACAGCGCTCGTTGTCACCGGTCGGGCTGAGGCTGCTCGATCCCACCGGCTGGCTGCGGCAGCGATGACCCGGCCGCGCCGACCGTGCGCAATCGCGCACAGGGAGCGGCTACCTGGCGCGCTCAGCAATCCATCCTGCCGTGCGCACTGCCTTCGTCGTCGAGCACGTGCGCATGCAGGATCACCTGGTTGCGACCGGCGCGCTTGGCGGCATACAGGCCGGCATCGGCGTCCGCCAGCAACTGATCGGCACTGGCCAGGGCCGGCGGATGCAGGTAGCCCACTCCGATGCTGATACTGACCGACCCTTCCGGCAGCGGCAGCGCTGCCACCGCCTCGCGCAGGCGCTCGGCCAGCGCCAGCACGCCCGAGAGCGGGCTTCCCGGCACGATCACGGCGAATTCCTCGCCGCCATAGCGAGCAACGCTGTCACCACCGCGACCGGCTATGGCCTTCAGCACCCCGGCCACCGCCTGCAGGCAACGATCACCAGCCGGATGGCCGTGCTGGTCGTTGAAGGCCTTGAAGTGGTCGATATCCACCAGCAGCAGGCCCAGCTCGGTGCCGCTGCGCCGTGCGCGATTCCACTCGGACATCAGCCGTGCGTCGAATTCGCGACGGTTGGCCACGCCGGTCAGGCCATCCTGCCGCGCAAGTTGATCCAGTGCTGCCTGGCGTTCCAGAAGATCCGCCTGGAGCAACACGCTGCGCAGGCCGAAACCAAGGGTAGCTACGACGAAGCCCGCGACCGCCAACGGCCGCGCATGATCGACCACCAACGTGCCGACCACCAGCAGCAGCAATGGCAGGATGATCGGACCGGCGGCCTGTACCGTCCGCGCCAGCCTCGGGTGTGCCGTGGTGCCTGTGTCCGGCGCCGTGTCCAGCGCCAAGCAGGCGATCAGCAGAAAAGGTACGTCGATCAGCAGATCGTTGAACGCACCGAATGCATCATCGGATGTGTAATGGTTGATGTAGTAGGCCACCAGCAGATAGGCCAGAGCGTACAGCGCCAGTGCGCGGAAGAATCTACGCCGTTCGGGCACGTCGCCGGCCAGCCATCGCACCACGGCGAACCCGGCGATACACAGATTCTGGATGTCGAACATGCGCTGCATGTTGGACATCGCCTGGGCGTCGACCTCGACACGGGCGGCAAACGATGCGGTGTGCACGAAGAACA
This sequence comes from Stenotrophomonas sp. YJH_SMC_16, assembly GCF_059367875.1. Lineage (NCBI taxonomy): Bacteria > Pseudomonadati > Pseudomonadota > Gammaproteobacteria > Lysobacterales > Lysobacteraceae > Stenotrophomonas > Stenotrophomonas sp. YJH_SMC_16. The sequence goes on from NZ_JCAFRH010000001.1 coordinate 347,244, forward strand.
GCACCCCCAGCAACGCCGCCATCGCCGCGTCGATCAGGCTGATGCTCAAGCGCTCGCGGCGTGCCCGGGCCAGGATGAACACCAGCGGCACGCCATACAGCACGTACAACAACAGGCTGACGCGCGGGGTGAAGTCAGCCCGGCCGGCGCCCAGCGCATCCACCATGTTGAACGTCATGCCGCCGGCCCACAGCAGCAGTGCCATCGCGGTAGCACGCCAGCCCAGAGCGGCGCGGTCACGTTGCGCCCGCACCAGGCACGCGGCAGCGGCCAGCAGCGGCGCACCGGTCAGGAATACGAAAGAGCCTACGCCCGCCGGGCTCGGCCAGAACGCCACGACCAGCCCATGGCAAAGCACGTACAGCATCGCCAGCACTACCGGCATGCATCCCCCCCGATCCGCAAGGCCGTATGGCCGCACCATAGCGCGCCTGCACGCCACAGCGGCGTGATCCACTGCGGCAAAACGACACTCCGCGTGCACCACCAGGGTAGTGCCGGCTGCTGGCCGGCAATCCCAGGGAATCACAGGGCGGCAGGTAGCCGGCCAGCAGCCGGCACCACCGGAACGCCCTCAGCCGTGCAGGGCGCGGGCGTGGTGGGCGATGTGCTCCCCGATGAAACTGGCGATGAAGTAGTAGCTGTGGTCGTAGCCGGGCTGCAGGCGAAGGGTCAGCGGATGGCCGGCGGCATCGCAGGCCTGCTGCAGGCGCTGCGGCTGCAGCTGGGTCTGCAGGAATTCGTCCGCCTCGCCCTGGTCGACCAGCAACGGCAGGCGCTCACGGGCCACGGCGACCAGCTCGCTGGCATCCCATTGCGCCCAGTCCGCCGGGTTGTCGCCCAGGTAGGCGTGGAAGGCCTTCTGCCCCCACGGCACGTGGCTGGGTGCAACGATCGGCGAGAACGCCGACACGCTGCGGTAGCGCCCCGGGTTGCGCAGCGCGATCACCAGCGCACCGTGACCGCCCATCGAGTGGCCGCTGATGCCACGCGCATCGGTGACCGGGAAATTCGCCTCGATCAGTGCCGGCAGTTCCTGTGTCACGTAGTCGTGCATGCGGTAGTGCTTCGCCCACGGCGCACGGGTGGCATTGAGGTAGAACCCCGCCCCCTTGCCCAGGTCATAGCCTTCGGCATCGGCCACGTCATCGCCGCGCGGGCTGGTATCAGGCGCAACGATGATCACACCGTGCTCGGCCGCATAGCGCTGCGCGCCGGCCTTGGTGATGACGTTCTGCTCGGTGCAGGTCAGGCCGCTCAACCAGTACAGCACCGGCAGCGCCTGCGTTTCCGCCTGCGGCGGCAGGTACACGGCGAACTGCATGTCGCAGCCCAGCGTGGTGGAATGATGGCGGTAGACGTCCTGCCAGCCGCCGAAACAGGCGCGGTGTTCAATGCGTTCCATGGTGCTCTCCTGCGCGGCGCGCCAGCGCACGCGTACTTCTGGTAGATGCCGACCTTGGTCGGCTTATCCACGCGCGGCGTGGATGCCTTTGTTGATCCGTTCATCCAGCTGCGCCAGCAGGCGCAGCAATGGTTCGACGCCAGGCTGGCCATCAAGATTGCGAAAGGCCGCCACCGCCACATCGCTGCGCGGCGGCCACTGCCCGGCCGCGCGCGCCTCGTAGAGGCGCGGCAGGAATACCTGCGCAAGCCATTGTTCGAATGGCATGCCATCGTCGCTGCCGAAGGCCGAGGTCACCGTACGCGCTGGCCCCACCTCGCCCATTACCCAGCCCAGCGCACGCAACGCCTGCTCGATCGGGGCCACCAGCGCCGCGCGCGGGTCTTCCGCACGCGGTCGGCGCAGGGCATCCAGCCAGCCCATGACGCGGCTCAGTAGTGGACCACCGAACGGATCGACTTGCCTTCGTGCATCAGGTCGAAGGCGTCATTGATCCTGTCCAGGTCCATGGTATGGGTGACGAACGGGGCCAGTTCGATATCGCCCTTCATCGCGTCCTCGACCATGCCGGGCAGCTGGCTGCGGCCCTTCACGCCGCCGAAGGCCGTGCCCATCCACTTGCGGCCGGTCACCAGCTGGAACGGACGGGTGGAGATCTCCTGGCCCGAACCGGCCACGCCGATCACCACGCTCTGGCCCCAGCCACGGTGCGCGCATTCCAGCGCCGCGCGCATCACGTTGACGTTGCCGATGCACTCGAAACTGTGGTCCACACCCCAGGTGGTCATCTCGACGATGACCTGCTGGATCGGCTTGTCGTAGTCCTTCGGGTTGATGCAGTCGGTGGCGCCGAATTCGCGCGCCAGCTCGAACTTGGACGGGTTGGTGTCCACCGCGATGATGCGGCCGGCCTTGGCCTGGCGCGCGCCCTGGATCACCGCCAGGCCGATGCCGCCGAGGCCGAACACCGCCACGCTGTCGCCTTCCTGCACCTTGGCGGTGTTGTGCACCGCGCCGATGCCGGTGGTGACGCCGCAGCCGAGCAGGCAGACGTGTTCCGGGTTGGCGTCCGGGTTGATCTTCGCCAGCGAGACTTCGGCAACGACGGTGTACTCGCTGAAGGTCGAGCAGCCCATGTAGTGGTACAGCGGCTCGCCGTTGTAGCTGAAGCGGCTGGTGCCGTCGGGCATCACGCCCTTGCCCTGGGTGGCGCGCACCGACACGCACAGGTTGGTCTTGCCACTCTTGCAGAACAGGCATTCGCCGCACTCGGCGGTGTACAGCGGAATCACGTGGTCGCCGGGCTTGACGCTGGTCACGCCCTCGCCCACGTCCACCACGATGCCGGCGCCTTCATGGCCCAGCACCACCGGGAACAGGCCTTCCGGGTCATCGCCGGACAGGGTGAACGCATCGGTGTGGCAGACACCGGTGTGGGTGATCTTGACCAGCACTTCGCCCTTCTTCGGCGGGGCGACGTCGATCTCGACGATCTGCAGCGGCTGGCCGGGACCAAAGGCGACGGCGGCACGGGACTTCATGGTGGCTTCTCCAGGATCAGGCGGGAATGGGATGGCAGGACGATCGACGCGATGTGGCGCCGATGCTTATTTCAGGTACGAGCGGATCAACGCGCTCATGTCGCGCACGCGTTCGGCGCGTTGTTCGTCGGAGGCTGCGGGTTGCCCGAACTCCTCGCGCAGATGGGCCTCCATCACTTCGGACATCAGGCCGTTGACCGCGCCACGGATGGCCGCGATCTGCTGCAGCACCGGCCCGCAGTCGGCACCGGCTTCCAGCGCGCGGTCCAGCGCATCGCACTGGCCGCGGATGCGGCGCACGCGGGCCAGGACCTTCTTCTTCTCCTCGGGGGAGTGCGGCATGACGGGGCCACCTCGGAACTATACTGGGGGATAGTATACATGGGCGAACGAAGGAAGCCAGATCGTGCAGCCGGCGCATGCGCTACGGACAGATCAGCCCCAAAATATGAATGAACATTAAATAGATTCATTTGTTACTTTTTCATGACCTAGGGTGTCGTATTCGCCCCTGCGTTTACCCCTGAGTCACATTGGCGTGACCAGGGAGAGATCATGTACCGACCGTTGTTCGCCCGCAGTCGCTTGTCTGTCGCGTTGGGTTCGGCATTGGTGCTGGTGGCCGCCGCACCGGCCATGGCGCAGCAGGCCGCCACGCAGGAACAGGGGGCCGAGCCCGCCAGCAGCAAGACCCCCGTGCAGCTGGACCGGATGACCGTCACCGGCTCGCGCATCTACCGCGCCGGCTTCGACACGCTGGAGCCCGCTGCGGTGGTCAGCCGTGAATCGATCGAGAACTATGGCGACACCAACCTCATCGACGCGGTGACCCGGATTCCCGGGGTCAGTGCCGGCGTCAGTTCACGCGGCGACCAGGCCGGTTTCGGTGCGGGCGTCAACTTCGCCAGCAAGTTCGGCCTGGGCAGCAATCGCCTGCTGACCCTGGTCAATGGACGCCGCTTCGTGACCTCTACACCGCCCACCATCTTCGGTGCCGGCGGCGGCTCCGGCATCCAGGTCGACATGAACGCCATTCCCAGCGTCATGGTGCAACGCATTGAAAGCCTGAGCGTTGGCGGTGCCCCCACCTATGGCTCGGATGCGATCTCCGGCGTCAACAACATCATCCTGCGCGACAAGTTCGATGGCGCCGAAGTCGAACTCGGCTATGGCAGAACCAGCAAGAACGACAACGAGCGCTACTCATGGTCGGCCATCTTCGGTACCGGATTCGCCGATGGACGGGGCCACATCGTGGTGGCGGCGGAACTGGACAATGCCGACGGCGTGAACGCGCTGCAACGTGATTTCTACCGCCAGGGCTACAGCCTGCAGGCCAACCCCACTGCAGCCAACGCTGGCAACTTCCAGCCCCTGCGCCGGCCAACCAATGATGGCCGCATCGACGGCAGCATTCCCTTCAATACCGGACCGGCCGACGGCATCCCCGACCAGGTCTGGATCCGCAACCGGCGCATCGCCAGCATGACCTTCGGTGGCCTGGTGATGCCGGCGACCGGCAGCTACACGCGCAACGGCCTGGGCGACATCCTTGGCTTCGGTCCGAACAAAGACAAACTGTGGCAGTTCAACAACGAGGGCAAGCTGGTCGAGTTCAATCCCGGTACCAGCTATGCGGGCGGCAACGCCTCCGGCGGTGACGGCCTGAACCTGTTCGAGACGGTGCCGCTGATCGCCGACCTTGAACGACGCTCGGTGTTCTCCACCGGCAGCTTCGACTTCACCGACAACGTGCGCGGCTTCTTCGAGCTATCGCGATACGAAGCGACCGCCCGCGAAACCCTAGACCAGAACGTCTACAACGCCGTGTCCTTCGGCAATGCACGCCTGGATGGCGGCGGTACCGCCAGCGGTGCGCTGACCTTCAGCGCCAGCAATCCGTTCCTGAGTGCGGAAACCCGCAGGATCCTCGCCGACAACGGCATCACCTCGTTCCGCCTGTCGCGCTCTTCGCGCGACCTGTCGATGAACAACGCCAGCACCGAGACCCGCCTGACCCGCGCGGTGCTTGGGCTGAACGGCTTCTTCGAGGTTGGAAAGCGCAGCTTCAACTGGGAAGCCAGCGTCACCCATGGCCGCGGTGACTTCGACTACCTCGGCACCGGCCTGATCCAGCAGAACTTCATCAATGCGATCAACGTCACCACCGACGCCAGCGGGCCCATCATCTGTGATGCCACCCGCCCGGGCACCACGGCCGATGCGAACTGCCGCCCGCTGAATCTGTTCGGCGAGAACCAGGCGTCGCGCGAAGCCCTGGACTACGTCTCCACCCGGACCGTGGCCAAGGCGCAGACCCGCCAGACCGTCATCAACGCGTCGGTATCCGGCGGCCTGTTCGATCTTCCCGGCGGCGAGCTGTCCGCCGCGGCCGGCTTCGAACACCGCCGCGAAGAAGGCTCCTTCACCCCCAGCGAGTACCAGCGCCTGGGCCAGGGTCGTTCGGTGCCGACCCAGGCGGCGGAAGGCAAATACCACACCAATGAAGTGTTCGCCGAAGTGCTGGCACCGTTGTTCAATCCCGACTGGGACATCCCGGGCCTGCATCGCCTGGACCTGACCGCCAAGTTCCGCCGCGTCGACAATTCCGTCGCCGGCGCGTTCAATGCGTTCACCTACGGCATCCAGTACGAACCTATCGCCGGCCTGCAGTTGCGCGGCAACAAGACGCAATCTCTGCGAGCGCCCTCCATCGCCGAGCTCTACACCACCCAGCAGCCGGCCTACTACAACATCCCGGAAGTGTGCTCGCTGGACAACATCAGCGGCGGCTCCAATCCTGCGGTGCGTCGCCGCAACTGCCAGGCGTTCTTCGCCGCCTACCCAGGCGCCGATCCGAACACCTTCCGCCAGCAGCCGACCAATACGCTGGGCTCGACCAACGGCAGCACCCGCCTGCAGAACGAAACGGCGAAGTCGTGGACGGCCGGCATCGTGTTCGCGCCGGAGTGGATCCCGGGCCTGCGCGTCGCCGCCGACTGGTATGACATCAAGATCAACAACGTGATCACGTCGCTGAGCGCCAACGACATCATCACCGGTTGCTTCGACACTGCCGACTTCAACGCCGCCAACGTGCCCAACGCCAACCGCTTCTGCGGCCTGGTGACGCGTGATCCGAACACCGGCGTGGCTACCAGCATCAAAACCGAGTATGGCAACGGCCCGGTGCTGATGTTCCGCGGCTGGACCGCCGAAGTCGGCTACCGTTGGGACCTGTCGCGCTTGGGCGTGCTGGACCTGGACTTCTACGGCTACATGCCGAAGAACCGTGGCCAGGCCGCGAACCGGGACGTGCCGTTCGTCGAACAGGCGGGCAGCTTCAACGAGCCCAAGCGCCAGTTCCGCTGGACCGCCCAGCATCGCATCGGCAACTGGAACTACGGCGTGGCCTCCAACTACACCAGCCGCGCCCAGTACACGATGACCGATACCCCGGAAAGCCGTCAGTACTTCTACCGCGACAGCTGGACCACCTGGGACGCCAACGTCACCTACCGCATCACCGATGCCGCACGCGTGACGCTGTCGGTGATCAACGTGGGCGACGACATCGGTCCGTTCCCCTATGTATTGGATGCACTGGGCCGTCGTTACATGGCCAGCCTGCGCTACAACTTCAAGTAGGCCAGCCACAGCGGTTTCACAGGCGGGGCCCGGTGTACGGGCCCCGCTCAATCAAACAGACCTTGTTCCGCCAACCGGGTCAGCTCGTCCACCACATAGCGCACCTTGGGCCGCAGGTGGCGCGTCGGTGGCCACAGCGCATGGATGTCGATGTGCCGCTGCATGTGCGCGTCAAGCACCAGTTGCAACGCGCCGGAATCCAGATGGCGGCGCACCAGTGAAATGGGCATCTGGCAGATGCCGAGGCCAGCGATGGCCGCTTCGATCACCGCATCGCCATCATTGAGTTGATAGGGCGCGCCGGGAATGAATGTTCCCTCGTCCTGCTCGCTGCCGATCCGCCACCAGACCGGCTGGCCATGACGGAAGCCGACGATGCTGCGGTGCTGCGCCAGTTCCTCGACCGTGCGCGGCACGCCGTTTGCCTGCAGGTATTCCGGCGATGCGCAGGTGACCAGCCGCTGGCGCCCCAGCCGCCGCGCCACCAGATGCTCGGCCTGGTGCAGCCCACCGAAACGGATCAGCAGGTCGATGCCTTCCTCGACCGGATCGACGAAGTGATCGGTGAAGGTCATCGTCAACTGCAGGTCCGGGTACTGCCGGCACAGCCGCAACAGCACCGGCAGCACCACTAGCCGCCCGAACGAGGACGGCATGTCGATGCGCAGCCGCCCGCTGGGCAGGCCGGCCGAACCCAGGCAGGCCTCGGCCGCGGAGATCTCTTCCAGCGCCGCCGCACAGGAGGCGTAGTACGCCTCGCCATCGGTGGTCAGCGCGATGCGCCGCGTGGTGCGATGGAACAGGCGCACACCCAGCCGTGTTTCCAGCCGCGCGATGGCCTTGCCCACTGCTGAGCGCGAGATGCCCAGCGCATCGGCAGCTTCGGTGAAGCTGCCCGAGCGTGCGGTGGTGACAAAGGTCACCAGGCCATTCAAGGACTCCAGCGGCAGCATCGTTCGCACTCCATTGGGGACAAATAGTCCCGCACCAAGGGAGATCGAAGCGCTTTATGCGCCTGCATGTCAACTCCATCCTGTGTGCATCGCGCCGCTGGCGCCCCTCCCCCGCACTGAGATGACCGACATGACCGCCGCCCTGTTCCACCCCTTCGACCTGGCAGGCACCGCCCTGCGCAACCGCATCGCGATGGCCCCGATGACCCGCGCCCGCAACCCCGGCGCGGTCGCCAACGCACTCACCGCGCAGTACTACCGGCAGCGGGCCAGCGCCGGCCTGATCATCAGTGAAGGCACGCCGGTCTCGCCGCAGGGCCAGGGCTACATCGACGTGCCGGGCATCTGGTCGGCCGAACAGGTGGCCGGCTGGAAGCTCGTCACCGAGGCGGTGCACGCCGCGCAGGGCACGATCTTCGCCCAGCTCTGGCATGTCGGCCGCATGTCGCACAGCTCGCTGCAGCCCGATGGTGGGCAACCGGTCAGCGCCGGCACGCGCCCGGTGGCCAGCGCACCGAAGAACACCTCGTTCGTGTACCTGGCCGATGGTAGCCGCGGCCATGCCCATCCCACCCCGGCACGTGCACTGGAGACCGCCGAGATCCCCGGCATCATTGCCGACTTCGCACGGGGCGCCGACAACGCGATCAGCGCCGGCTTCGATGGCATCGAGCTGCATGCGGCCAACGGCTACCTGTTCGAACAGTTCCTCAACCCGCTCATCAACCAGCGCGAAGACCACTACGGCGGCTCGCTGCCCAACCGTGCGCGCTTGATCCTGGACACCGTCGATGCGATGGCCCAGCGCATCGGTGCGCAGCGCATCGGCGTGCGCCTGGCACCGAACAATCTCACCTTCGACATGCCGTTCTACCCCGACAACGAAGCCACCTATCTGTACCTGGCCGAGGAACTGGGCACGCGCGGGCTGGCCTATGTGCATCTCAACGACAACCTGCAGGCGGGCCAGTCGGTGCTGGGCGAGGCGTTCCTGCAGCAGTTCAAGCAGGCCTACGGTGGCACCGTGATCCTGGCCGGCGGCATGACCCGCGAACGCGCCCTGCAGTTGGTCGAGGCCGGCACCATCGACCTGGCCGCGTTCGGCCAGCCGTTCATCGCCAACCCGGATCTGGTCGAGCGCCTGCAGCACAACGTCGCGCTGGCCACGCCGGACCGCAACACCTATTACGGTGGCGGCGAAGCAGGCTACCTCGACTACCCGGCCGCGGGCTGATCCCGCACGGGGCCCGCACGGGGTCGGATCCCTTTCCAACGGAAAGGGCTCTGCCCCCTGTTCGGCCAACAAGGAGTCAGAGCCACGCTGCGCGCGGATCCTCCCCGCCTTCAGGCGTCCTCGCGCACGTAGGCGAACGACTCGTCCAACCGCTCGAAGCCGATCACTTCAGCGACGATGGCCTGTGCCTCGTCTTCGCTGAAGTTTCCTTCCTCAATATCGCCAACGCGGGCGAACAGCCGCTGCAATGTCGCGTACTGGTCGCCGCGCAGGAAGGAATGGTGAGTCTGCAGCCAGCGCTGCAGATTCCCGGCCAGCTCGCCCTGCGACAGCAGCGTGTATGGCCGCTGATAGTCGGCAACCGCTTCGACCATCTTGCGGAACACGAAATCCTGGTAGCTGGCGGCCAGCACATCGGCACGGTCGTCGTCATGCCACGCCATCACCACCGGCGGTTCGCTGAAACCGGGCGCGTTGCTCCAGAAACAGTAGCTGTCACCCGCGCCAGTCCGCGCAAAGGGCAGCAACTGCAGGTCAGTGCGCAGGGGATTGTAATGATCCTCCGCGGTCAGCTCCTGCCACGCCTCGAGCAGTTCATCGTCCTCCAGGGGCTCATAGTCCTGGGCGTACAGCAGCACCGGCGGATCCGCCTGCAGCGCCGGGAATACCACCTCGGACCATTCCGGATGGGGAGCCCCCCAACTCAACCGACCCGCTGCATGCAACTGCTTGAACAGGGGCGGGAAGGACTGGCCGGTGGCCTGTTCGATGCCGGATAACGCGCTCATGGATGTCCTTGTCGATAGAGACCGCCCAGCTTGCCCGAATCCGCGCAGGAGATGAACCGGCCACAGCACGCGGCAGGACTAGACTGCGACCACCGGATGCCGCCCATCGCTGCCATGAACGCCACTGCCCACAGCTTCATCGTCAACCTCGACGTCCCCGACCTGGCCGCCGCCGAAGACTTCTACATCCGCGCCTTCGGCCTGCGCATCGGCCGCCGGCTCGGCCCGGGCGCGGTGGAGCTGCTCGGTGGGCCAGCGCCGCTCTACCTGCTGCACAACGACGCCGGCAGCGCCGCCACCGAAGACGGCGAAGTGCGCGACTACGAGCGCCATTGGACGCCGCTGCACCTGGATTGGGTGGTGGATGACATCGACGCCGCGCTGGCGCGTGCGGTTGCAGCCGGGGCGACACTCGAGCAGTCCGTGCGCGAGCGTCGCTGGGGCCGCATCGCCGTGCTGGCCGACCCGTTCGGCCACGGCTTCTGCCTGATCCAGTTCAGTGCTGAAGGCTACGACGCGCTGGTCGAATGACCGGCGCGCGGTTCACCACGGCAACGGTACCGCCTCGCCATTCGCGCGTTCGCCGTAGTACAGCGACGGCAGCAGCCGCGAGAGGAAACTGAACTCCGTGTAGCAGTGCTTGAGCAGGCCCAGGCCGACCGCATCGCCGGCATCGCGGTGCGGATCAGCGCTGTCCAGGCCCAGCACGAAGCGGCTGCGCAGCACACAGCCGAACGGCGTATCGCGTGCCACGTGCAGCATCTGCCCGTCGCAGGGATCACCGTTTACATCCAGGCGCACGTGGTCGCCGAAGCCGATGCGCGCGGCAATCACCGCCGATACATCGCCGGCATCCTGTGCCGCCTGCAGGCGCTCTGGCACCAACAACGTGCGCGGATCATGGAACTTCAGGCGCGCCGCCACCGGCGGAATGTCGGCCAGCGATTCCACCGCATGGATGCTGGCACCGTGGTAGCTGCGCCCGCGCTGCCACGCCGCGTCCCAGCCGCGATGCTCGACATGATCAACCGGATGCCACCAGCGGATGTGCTGGGTGGTCTCGAAGAAGGTGAACCACCAGTCCAGCATGCGGCCCTTGCAGCCGTGCAGATCGGTACGCACCGCGACAAGCAGGGTGCCGTCTTCGCGGCGCTGGATGCCGGTCTCCAGGTGCATCGGCGCCGGGTCGAGCAGATCGTGGTGGTCCAGCCAGGCGCGTGCGTTCACAGCGGTATCCATCGGGGTCTCCTGCGGTGTTGGGAGACCCGACAATACGGAAACGTCATTCGTTTCGCAATTAGCCGGATGCGGTAAGATGGGGGCAATGAACAGCCCTCCCCTGCCCGAGCCCACAACACCGAGCCGCCGCCGCGGCCGCCCCGCTCGACCGGAAGCCGAGGTCCGCCACGCCGTGCTGCAGGCCACGCTGGAGCTGCTGCTGGCACAGGGTTACGAGGCGACCACGATCGAAGCGGTGGCGACCCATGCCGGGGTGGCGAAGAAGACCGTGTACCGCCACGCCAGCAACCGCGAGGAACTGGTCGGGTTGGCGGTGCGCGAATGGACCGACGGCTTCGCGCCACAGTTGCAGCGCGATGCGCACGACACCGACGAGGTGCTGCCGTTGCTGCAGGACATCCTGCAGGCGGTGTGTGCGCAGGCGCTGTCGGCGCAGGCAGTTCAGGTGTTCCGGCTGCTGGCCACCGACTTTCCCGGCAAGCAGGCGCTGCTGCAGGCCTACCTGGACAACGGCATCGAGCGCGGCCGTGCGCTGCTGGCCGACTGGCTGGAACGGCAGCAGCAGCGTGGGCTGCTGCGTGAGGGGGATTGCCCGCGCATGGCGCGACTGATCCTGGCAATGGCCGTGGCCGAACCGCTGCGCGAGCGCGTAATCGGTGTAGTGGCCGAGGATGCGCCGGTGGATGTGCACCTGCGTGAGTGCCTGGCGTTGTTGGCGCCGGTGTTGCGGGTGCCGTAGTCAACCAGTAAGCCGCAGCTGTGTACCACGCATTCAGACGAAGTGGCCTCGCGGGGCTCTTTGCAATTTCTTGTATGGCCTACTGGAAAGACTGAAGGGACTATCCATGATCGATCTCTTCGGCGCGATCACATGCGATTTCTCTTTTCCGAACTCTGTAATCTCCTGGGACAACGAATCGATAGCGATCCGGTCCTCTCCATCGCCGAACGTATTGGCGCGAAGACACCGAAACCAACCTCCTTCGCATACTCCAACTCTATTGGCGAAATGTCTCACCGCCCCACGGGTCTGGAAATCAGCTGGAGTCACGAGGTTCTCGCACCCGAGTATTACCCGCCCCGGAAATCGGGCCGCCACTTCGTCTGCTGGGTAGACTCGATCTGGTTTGATCCGGCAACAGTAGACAACCTGCCTTTGCAGTTGTCTCCGACCTCCCTCGCTGAGGATTTGGTTGGGGCGGCTCCTCAGCTCATTGTCGAGGATATGCCCAAGAGAACAGCCGCGATGCTCACAAATCGTCCAGACTGCGTGCTTGCCCTCCCCAGCACGCCTAGGCGCTGGCAGATCAAGCTAGCACAGATGCACCGCTACTCCTTGCCAAGTTACGCTGCGGCTGGAAATGATCTTCCAGAGCAGAATGTCAATTCAGACAGGTGGGATTATTGGGATCAGGCTACCGCCTTCTTTCTCTACTGGTGCATTCTCAGAGGCTTCGCAAGCGAACGACATACTTCTGATCACGGCGCAGAAATCCAGAACCTACATCAGCAGCGCATGCCCGTGATGGACTACATCCGTGCGAACTGTTTTGAAGGCGAGCTGTGGAGCTGGGATATCCGCGAGCCCGTGCGCCATTTTACCTACATCTACTTTCATGCTCTCTGCAATCGCAACTCAGCACATCCTAGAATTGGAAGACCGGACAGGTGCCATCCCAACGACGATCTGAGCGCGGTGGTGAACCACCTGTCGAAGTGCGGGGTACCAACCGTAGATGACGAATGGCGGCTGTTCCGCCATTTCTCAACGATGCTGGACGCACGCTGGAAGGACTATCTTCTGACAGGACTTCAGACAGAAGTAAGCCGCCGCCAGACCGTCCAGCTCACGGCAATGTATCGGAAGATGGTGGACAACCTCTCCGCAGCCTCTGAACTGCCATAGAAGTCCGAGTATTTATAGGTCTCCACGTATTGCGCGGAGATTCCTGGAGAGGCATCCACGCATGGCGTGGATCTACTGGTCTGGTCCTGGTGGACGCCATCCCGGTGGGTGCCGACCGTTGGTCGGCACCACATCATCCATCGCAGCTCATTCGCGCAGCATATCCACGAACGCGCGCAGCGCACCGGGCATCTGCCGCTGCTTCGGGTAGTACAGCGCGAAGCCGGCGAACGGTTCGCTCCAGTCTTCCAGCACTGCCACCATCTGGCCGGATTCGATATACGGCCGCGCCGTGTCTTCCAGCACGTAGGCCAGGCCGATGCCATCAAGCACTGCACCCACGACGGTGCCCTGCTCACTCAACGTGAGCCGGCCTGGCACATCGATCTCCAGCGCTTGCCCGCTACGCTCGAACTGCCACTTGTAGAGATGCCCGCTGGCGAAGCGGAAGCGGATGCATTCGTGTGCCGCCAGGTCCCGCGGATGCTGTGGTGCCGGGTGTCGCCGCAGGTAGTCCGGCGAGCCGACAATCAGCCCGCGCAGCGGTGGCCCCATCGGCACCGCCACCATGTCCTCGGGCACGAACTCGTGCAGGCGCACGCCGGCGTCGTAGCCCTCGGCGACGATGTCGACCAGGCCATCGTTCTCGGTCAGCTCCACCCGCACGTCGGGGTGAGCGTGCAGGAAGCGCGCCAGTCGCGGCCCCAACTGGGTCGGTACCGCCGCGCGGGTGGCGTTGATGCGCAGCAGGCCGGCCGGGGCGGCACGGAATTGGTTCATCTCTTCCAGCGCGTCATGCACCTGGCCCAGCGCCGGCTGCAGGCGCTCCAGCAGGCGCTGCCCGGCCTCAGTCAGGGCCACGCTGCGGGTGGTGCGATGGAACAGGCCCACCCCCAACCGCTCTTCCAGCGCGCGGATCGCATAGCTCACCGCCGAGGTCGACAGCGCCAGCTCGGCACCGGCGCGGCGGAAGCTGCGGTGGCGGGCGACCGCGGCAAACGCGGCCAGGTGGGTGAGGTTGTCAGTGGCCATGATTGTGCAGTTCCACTTGATGAATCATGCCGATATCCGCGCTTTCTGCCGCTGGGAACGGGGCGTATTGTAAAACGCCTTTCGACAAACCCTGCCAAGGATTCCCCATGTCCCTCGCCCGTGGTTACGCCGCCCATTCACATACCGACCCGCTGATTCCGTACGAGTTCGAACGCCGCGCGGTCGGCCCGGACGATGTGCGCATCGAGATCCTCTACAGCGGCATCTGCCACTCCGACCTGCACCAGGCCCGCGACGACTGGGGTGGCTCGATCTACCCGATGGTGCCGGGCCACGAGATCATCGGCCGCGTGACCGAGGTCGGCAGCAACGTCACCCGCTTCAAGGTCGGCGACCACGCCGGCGTGGGCTGCATGGTCGACTCGTGCCGCCACTGCGACGCCTGCGAGCACGACCTGGAGCAGTACTGCGCCGAAGGCGCGACCTGGACCTACAACGGCCGTGAACGCGAAAGCGGCGCACCGACCTACGGCGGCTATTCCGACCACGTGGTGGTCGAGCAGCGCTTCGTGGTGAAGGTATCCGACACCCTCGACCTGAAGGCGGCCGCCCCGCTGCTGTGCGCCGGCATCACCACCTGGTCGCCGCTGCGCCACTGGAAGGTCGGCCCGGGCCAGAAGGTTGGCGTGATCGGTCTGGGTGGCCTCGGCCACATGGGCGTGAAGTTCGCCAAGGCACTCGGCGCGCACGTGGTGATGATCACCACCACCCCGGAAAAGGGTGCCGATGCCAAGCGCCTGGGCGCCGACGAAGTGCTGGTCTCGCGCGATGCCGCACAGATGAAGGCACATGCCGGCAGCTTCGACTTCCTGCTCAACACCATCCCGGTTGGTCATGACACCAACCCGTACATGGGCCTACTCAAGCGCGAGGCGACCATGTGCCTGGTCGGCGTACTGACCGAACTGGACCCGCCGCTGACCGGTGGCAGCGTGATCTTCGGCCGCAAGCACCTGACCGGCTCGGCGATCGGCGGCATGGCCGAGACCCAGGAAATGATGGACTTCTGTGCCGAGCACGGCATCGTCAGCGATGTGGAGATGATCGACATCAAGAACGTCAACGAAGCCTGGGAACGCATGGCGAAGAACGATGTGCGCTACCGCTTCGTGATCGACATGGCGACGATGAAGAACGCCGCCTGATCGCCCGGCGACTGTGAGCGAAGAACCCCGGCACTGCCGGGGTTTCTTTTGGGTCGTGCGTTGGGCATGACGAAGGTCAAGGAAGCAGCCACCGCCCCGGCGCAGACTCGCTGCATGGCCCGCCTGCCCTCCCCTGCGATGCTGATGCGTGCGCCGCACCGGCTGCTGTTCTTCATCGGCGCCAGCAACCTGCTGCTGGCGATGTTGTGGTGGGCCTTGTGGCTGGGCGCGCTGCGCGGGCTGTGGACGCCGGTGCCGCCGCCGCTGCCACCGGCCTGGCTGCACGCACTGCTGATGCAGTATCTAGTGCTGCCCAGTTTCATCTTCGGCTTCCTGCTCACCGTGTTCCCGCGCTGGATGGGGCAACCCGAGCTGCCACGCAGCCGTTATGCGCCGGTCGGTATCGGGCTGTTTGGCGGGCAGGCGCTGCTGATTGCCGCCGCCTGCGGGTGGACACCCGGGCTGTGGCCTGGCCTGCTGCTGGCACTGGCCGGCTGGAGCGCCGGGTTGATCGTGCTGGGACGCGTGCTCAAGGCCGCCGGCCCCAACCGCAACTGGCATGCGCGCGCCTGCTATGCCGCACTGCTGCTGGGTTGGCTGGGGCTGCTGCTGTTCATGGCGATGGTACGCGGCCACGCCACGCTGATGCCGGTCACTGTGGCACTCGGCACCTTCGGCCTGCTGCTGCCGGTCTACCTCACCGTCGCGCACCGGATGATCCCGTTCTTCGCCAACAACGTGGTGGATGGCTATGTGGCCTGGCGACCACTGCGCTGGCTGGCCGCGATGTGGGCACTGCTGATGCTGCGCCTGTTGTTGAGCGCGTTGCAGGTCGACCACCTGCTGTGGCTGGCCGATGCGCCGCTGCTGCTGTTGTCGCTGCAGGCGCTATGGCACTGGTGGCCACGCGGGCCGATGCCGGGCCTGCTTGCCGCCCTGTTCCTGGCGCTGGCGTGGCTGCCGATCAGCTTCGGGCTGTATCTGCTGCAGGACATCGGTCAGCTGCTTGGCCATCCGCAACTGCTCGGCCGCGCGCCGCTGCATGCTCTTGCCGTGGGGCTGTTCGGCAGCCTGCTGGTGGCGATGGTGACCCGGGTCACCCAGGGCCATTCCGGGCGACCGCTGGTGATGCCGGCAGTGGCCTGGTTCGCGTTCGTCGCGCTGCAGGCAGTGGCGATCATGCGCATCCTCGCCGAGCTGATGCCCGATGCCTATGCGTGGCATTTCGCCGCTGCCATCGGCTGGTTGCTGGCCTTGGCCCCGTGGGTGGCGCGGCTGGGCTGGATCTACCTGAGCCCACGGCGCGACGGCAAGCCGGGCTGACATCAACGCCGGGCATGGCACCATGGCGGGCATGTCCGATATCGCACTAGACCCCACCGCAATCACTACCTTTGCCGATGGCGACCCTGACGAGAATCCCTGGGTTCTCGGCGCACCGCAGCCGGAAGTGCTGCAGGTGGTGCCCTGGTCCGCGCTGTGGGCCGACCAGTTCGAGCAGCAGCGCACGCAGCTGCAGGCGGCACTAGGCAACATCGCGCTAGGCATTGAACACGTCGGCTCCACCGCGGTGCCAGGCCTGCCGGCCAAACCGGTACTGGACATCGACCTGCTGGTTGCCGATCCCGCCGACGAAGCGGCCTGGCTGCCACCGCTGCAGGCACTGGGCTACGTGCTCACCATCCGCGAACCTTCGTGGTATCAGCACCGCATGCTGCGGCTGGGCGTGCCGCGCGTGAACCTGCATGTGTTCGCCCCTGGTTGCGCCGAGCACATCCGCCACCGGCTGTTCCGCGATTGGCTGCGCAGCCATGAAGATGACCGCAGGCGCTATGCGCAGGCCAAGCAGGCAGCACTACAGGGCAATGCCAACGTGCAGGCCTACAATCGCACCAAGCAGGATGTGGTGCGCGGCATTTACTCGCGCCTGTTCGCAGCGCGCGGGTGGTAACGCAACGGCAGGTGCCGGGGTCGGCACCTGCCGAACAGTGTCAGTACGCGAACTCGCGGAACACCGGATCGACGTCGCCGTGCCAGCGGCCATGGAACAGCGCCAGCTTGCGCTCGGCCGGGGTCAGGCCGGACTCGACGATCTCCTGCAGCACGTCCAGGAACTTGCTCTCGTCCTGGCCGTCGGCATTGCGCGCCGCGCGGCGCTTGAGGCCTTCAACGGAAATCTTCACCGCTTCGCGGGCCAGGTCGCGCACCGTGCCGTTGCGGAACGGCAGGTTCATCGCGTACTTCGGCACCCCGTCGCGCAGTGCATGGCGCTCGGCCAGGGTGAAGTCACGCACCAGGTCCCAGGCGGCATCCAGCGCGGTGTCGTCGTACAGCAGGCCGACCCAGAACGCCGGCAGCGCGCACAGGCGGCTCCACGGGCCACCGTCGGCGCCGCGCATTTCCAGGTACTTCTTCAGGCGCACTTCCGGGAACGCGGTGGTCATGTGATCCGACCAGTCGCGCAGGGTCGGCAGCGCACCCGGCAGCACCG
The DNA here is from genome assembly GCF_059367875.1 of Stenotrophomonas sp. YJH_SMC_16. Classification (NCBI taxonomy): domain Bacteria; kingdom Pseudomonadati; phylum Pseudomonadota; class Gammaproteobacteria; order Lysobacterales; family Lysobacteraceae; genus Stenotrophomonas; species Stenotrophomonas sp. YJH_SMC_16. The sequence goes on from NZ_JCAFRH010000001.1 coordinate 364,647, forward strand.
GCAGCCTACCCTGCATGAAATCGCGGAAGCTCTGCCCGCTGGCGTCGTGGTAGATGCCATCGCGGTAGGAGAAATACATCGGCACGTCGAGCAGGTAATCGACATAGCGCTCGTAACCGAAGCCATCCTCGAACACGAAGTCGAGCATGCCGGTGCGGTCGGCGTCGGTGTCGGTCCAGATGTGCGAGCGGTAGCTCAGGTAGCCGTTGGGCTTGCCTTCGGTGAACGGCGAATCGGCGAACAGCGCGGTGGCGATCGGCTGCAGCGCCAGCGACACGCGGAACTTCTTCACCATGTCCGCTTCGGTGGCGTAGTCCAGGTTCACCTGCACCGTGCAGGTGCGGGTCATCATGTCCAGGCCCAGCGAGCCGACCTTGGGCATGTACGCGCGCATGATCTTGTAGCGGCCCTTCGGCATCCACGGCATCTCATCGCGCTTCCACTTGGGCTGGAAGCCCATGCCGAGGAAGCCCAGCTGCAGCTCACCGGCCACCTGTGCCACTTCGTTGAGGTGGGTGCCGGTCTCCACGCAGGTCTGGTGGATGGTCTCCAGCGCCGCGCCGGACAGTTCCAGCTGACCGGCCGGTTCCAGCGTCACCGAAGCGCCGTCGCGCAGCAGGGCGATGGTGTTGCCGTTTTCCTGCACCGGCGTCCAACCAAAACGAACCAGGCCGTTGAGCAGCGCTTCGATGCCCCGCTCGCCTTCGAAGGTCGGCGGGCGCAGGTCATCCAGGCGGAAGCCGAACTTCTCGTGCTCGGTACCAATGCGCCACCGCGCGCGGGGCTTTTCGCCGGAGGCGATCTCCGCCACCAGCTGCGAGCGGTCGGTAATGGGGGTATCGGCGACGTGGCTGGGGCTCGACAAGGGAAGGCTCGCTGGACGGTGGCGGGGGATGTGGGGCTCGGAGCCTTCCATCGCAAGGGCGCACTATAGCGTGGTGACCCGTTGCGTCATGCGACGGAGACGGTTTTCAGCATCCTACCGACGCCCTCTTGACCCTCGTACACTCGGGGGCATGAGCCGCCATTCACGACACCCCGAACTGCACCGCTCCGAGCGCGTCGGCTGGCTGCGTGCCGCCGTGCTGGGGGCCAACGATGGCATCGTCTCGGTGGCCGGCCTGGTGGTCGGCGTAGCCGCCAGCGGCGCCTCCGCTGCGACCATCCTGGCCACCGGCGTGGCCGGCACCGTGGCCGGCGCGATGTCGATGGCGGCCGGCGAGTATGTCTCGGTGCAGACCCAGGCCGACACCGAAGACGCCGACCTGGCGATGGAAAAACGCGAACTGCACGAAGATCCGCACAGCGAGCTGGAAGAGCTGGCCGCGATCTACCGCCACCGTGGCCTGGAGCCGGCGCTGGCACGGCAGGTGGCCGAACAGCTCACCGCCCACGACGCACTGGGCGCCCACGCCCGCGACGAGCTGGGCATTACCGATACCCTGCGCGCCCGCCCGCTGCAGGCAGCGCTGGCCTCGGCCGGCGCCTTCACCTGCGGTGCGGCACTGCCGGTGCTGACCGCGCTGCTGGCGCCGGTCGACAAGGTCGCGATGATGACCACCGCCAGCACCCTGCTCGGCCTGTGCCTGACCGGCGCAATGGCAGCCCAGGCCGGCGGCGCACCGCCGGTACGCGGCGCGATCCGGGTGATGTTCTGGGGCGCGCTGGCGATGGCCGCAGCCGCCGGCGTCGGTCGCCTGCTCGGCGCACACGTGACATGACCGCCATGCTGCCCGCGGCCACCGCACTGCTGGCTGAGATGGCCAGTCTGGCCGGCTGCGAGCGCGCCGACGGCTATGCCTGCATCACCGCACGTCGCGAGCATGGCGCCAGCTCGGTGGAGATTCCGCAACCGCAGTTCGCGATCCTGCTGGAAGGCCGCAAGCAGGTGCGTACCGCTCATCAGTCTCTGGCGTTCGTTCCCGGCGACATCCTGCTGCTGACCCAGCGCTGCCGCATCGATGTGGTCAACACCCCCGACCCGCGCAGTGGCCGTTACCTCAGCGCCATCGTGCCGCTGTGTGCCGAAGTGCTGGCGGCCGCTCGCACGCTGTGGATCGAGGGGCTTCCCGCGCCTGGCCAGGCGATGGCGCGGTTGCCGTTGATCGAACATGGCGCGGTACTGCGCCAATGGCGGCAATCGCTGCAGGACGGGCGTTACAGCGAAGCACGATTGGCGCTGGCCTCGCTGGTACTGACCCTGTGCCGGCAGGGCCACGGCAACCTGCTGCTGCCGCAGGCGCCGAGCCTGGGTGAACAGATCCGCGACCGCATCGCCGCCGAACCGGCACGCGATTGGCAGTCGCGCGATGTGGAAGAACAGTTCGCGCTGAGCGGCGCGACCCTGCGCCGCCGGCTCGCTGCCGAGGACACCAGCCTGCGCCAGCTGCTCACCGAGGCACGGCTGGCGCATGGCATGCAGCTGCTCTACACCACGGACCTGCCGTTGAAGACCGTGGCCGCACGCGCGGGCTATCGGTCTGCGGCGAGTTTCAGCAAGCGCTTCGCCGAGCAGTACGGGCTGGCTCCCACAGACATCTGAGGGGGTTCGGCAGGGCTGCGCCCTGCACCCGCCGAAGCGAGTGCAAGAGCCAAAGCAACAGCAACAGCATGCATTCCGTGGGATGGCGGGGCGGTGTGGGTGGGCAGGACACGCCGTAAAGCCGTCCCTGGGGGCTCGATGGCGCCATCCATGGCGCCAACGGTCCTGCCCACCCACACCGCCCCACCTTCGACAGGTTCACTCGGCTGTTGGCAACTGCGGCTTTGTTCCGCGCGGCTGTTGGTAGGTGTCGACCTTGGTCGACACATCTGTCAGATATCGAATGAGTCATCCACGCATGGCGTGGATCTACTGTGTCGACCAAGGTCGACACCCACCAAGGCAATACGTCGTTCCGACAGATCGCGGCCAACTGTCGAAGGCGGGGTGGGTCCGGTTGCGGGAGTGTCCGCGGCATGGGCCCGAGGCATGCCTCGGGCGGGTTGGGCAGGACGCCCAACCCCGGTCTTGCCGTGTGCGCAGGGAAGCGCACACGAGCAAGCCGCGGCCAAGCCCCCATGGAAGGGTTTACGGCGTCTCCCGCAACCGGACCCACCCCGCCATCCCACAGGAAACCAGCTTTTGCTTCGGCCGTTGCCGTTGCTGTTGCCTCTGCGGGTGCAGGGCGCAGCCCTGCAGCCCCCCCCCCCCTTCCCTGAGCATTCCACGTAGTGGTTTGAGCGCCGCGCACACGCCAGCCACGGCACGCTAGGCCAACGGAACCACCCGTCATCCACCGAGAACCACCATGACCCTGCGCCACCTGCCCCTGCGCTCCGCCCTGCTGCTGGCCCTGTCGTCCCTGCCGCTGGCCGCGCTGGCCGAGGCTACTTCACCCGCCCCCACGCAGCAGGTGCCTGGCGTCTATCACCAGCGCGTCGGCGCACTGCAGGTCACCGCCCTGTTCGACGGCGTGGTCGCGCTGGGCCGGCAGGAAGTGGTGGACGTGCCGCCGACGCTGGTCAGCCGCCTGCTGGAAGGCCGCTACGTACCTGAGGACAAGAAAGGCCTGCAGACAGCGATCAACGCGTTCCTGATCCGCCAAGGCAACCACCTGACCCTGGTCGATACCGGCACCGCGCAGTGCTTTGGCCCCGGCCTGGGCCAGGTGCTGGGCAATCTGCGCGCCTCCGGCGTGGACCCGGCCGAGGTGGACGAGGTGCTGCTGACCCACGCCCATCCGGACCATCTGTGCGGGGCGCTCGACGCGCAGGGCAAGCCGGCCTATCCCAATGCCACGGTGTGGCTGTCCAAGGCCGATGCCGATTACTGGCTCAACCCGGCCAGCGAGGCCACCGCACCGAAGGGCGTGCGCTTCGCCTTCCCGTTGGCGCGCAACGCGGTCGCGCCGTACCAGGCCAGCGGCCACCTGCGCACCTTCAGCCCCGGCGATGCCCTGCCCGGTGGCGCGGTGGCGATGGACACCCATGGCCATACGCCCGGCCATGTCTCCTACCGGTTCGACAGCCAGGGCGAGTCACTGCTGGTATGGGGCGATGTGCTGCACTTCCATGCGGTGCAGTTCGCGCACCCGGAGGCGGCATTCGAGGCCGATTCGGACCGCAAGGCGGCCATCGCCAGCCGTCGCGGGCTGCTGCAGCAGGCCACCGTCAACGGTTGGTGGGTGGCCGGTGCGCACCTGCCGTTCCCCGGCCTGGGCCATGTGCGTGGCGAGGGCAAGGCCTATGCGTGGGCGCCGGCGGAGTATTCGCCGTTGAAATGAGCCGATGAGCCCTTGTAGAGCCGAGCCCATGCTCGGCTACCGGGGCCTGGCCGCGCTGCGCGCGGCAGCCGAGCGTTGGCTCGGCTCTACAGGAAAACCGGAAGCCTTATTCCAGCCCCAGCCAGCCGCCAATCACGCCGCGGGCTTCGTCCACACCGGTACGGTCTTCGCCTGAGAACACCTGCACGCTCACGCTGTCGCCATAGGCCGATTGCAGCTCCTTGCGCACCTTCTGCAGGGACTGCATCTGCTGGCTGCGGCTGAGCTTGTCGGCCTTGGTCAGCAACGCGTGCGCCGGCAGGCCACGCTGCACGGCATAGGACAGCATCTGCCGGTCGTAGTCCTTCAGCGGATGGCGGATATCCATCACCACCACCAGGCCCTTCAGGGCTTCGCGGGTACGGAAATACCTGTCGATGAAGGCCTGCCAGTGCGCCTGCAGGTCCAGCGGCACCTTGGCGTAGCCGTAACCGGGCAGGTCGACCAGATGCGCTTCAGGCGTGACCTGGAAGAACACCAGCTGCTGGGTGCGGCCGGGAGTCTTGGAGACACGGGCCAGGGCGTTCTGGCGGGTCAGCGCGTTGAGCGCACTGGACTTGCCGGCGTTGGAGCGGCCGGCGAAGGCCACTTCGGCCCCTTCGTCGGGCGGCAGCTGCCGCACGTTGTGGGCCGAAAGGTGGTAACGGGCGCGTTCGATGAGCAATGACATGTGCCTAGGATCGCATGTTGCGGCGCCGCGCGCCCGTGCCGGCGGCCGTTGCGGGCATTTTGCTGCAGTGCTGCGTTGACCGTGCGAGGAAACGGCGTTGATAATCCGGGCGACGCCGGCGGCCACCGCCCGGCCCGGTCCATACGGAGCTTCAGCATGCGCCACGCTCGCGTTCTTGCCGTATCCGCCCTTGCCACTGCTGTAGTCGTTGCCGCTGCTGCGTTCGCGCAGACCACGTTGACCCCGCTGCCCGACAACGGGCCGATCCGCACCGCCTCGCTGGAAGTGGATTTCAGCAAGACCACCTGGGGCGACGCCAAGGCCGGCCAGACCAAGGCCTCGGCCTGCGCGGCCTGTCATGGCGCCGATGGCAATTCCACGGTGGAGATGTACCCGTCCATCGCCGGCCAGAGCGAACGCTACGTCGCCCAGCAGATGGCCCTGATCGCCAACGGCCAGCGCAGCTCCGGTGCGGCGGTGGCGATGGTGCCGTTCGTGCAGAACCTCACCCCGCAGGACATGCGCGACATCGGCGCGTTCTTCGCCACCCAGAAGGCCACCGCCGGCATCGCCGATGACACGGCGGTCACCGACGGCCCCTACAAGGGCATGAAGTTCTACGAGATCGGCCAGCAGCTGTACCGCGGCGGCGACGCCAAGCGCGGCCTGCCAGCCTGCATGGCCTGCCACGGCCCCAGCGGCGCCGGTAATCCCGGCCCGGCCTATCCGCACATTGGTGGCCAGCACGCCAGCTATGTCGCGCGCCGCCTGCAGGAATACCAGGCCGGCCAGACCAACGAAACCGACAAGGCGCACTTCCAGATCATGGCCACGGTCGCGCAGAAGCTGAGCGAGCAGGAGGTGCAGGCACTGTCGAGCTACCTGCAGGGTCTGCACAACAAGGCCGACGACGTGGCCGTTGCCACCACGCCGGCACAACCGGCTGCCGCCCCCTGACCACCATTGGTCGGCCGGGGCCGCCACCGCGGCCCTCGCCTGCGGTATGTTTCCTTCACGCCGGCGACCGCGCCGGCGTTGCTTTTTTCAACGGAGATGCGTGTCGATGAGGTTGATTTCCCGCCTGCTGTTGTCTGTGCTGGTGCTGCTGCCGCTGGTAGCCTGCGCCGCAACCCCTGCCAATGCCCCGCTGGTCGAGGGCAAAGACTACGAGCGCATCGCCCAGCCGGGCCCGTTCCAGCCGCTGGCCGGCAAGATCGAGGTGGTCGAAGTCTTCGGCTACACCTGCCCGCACTGCGCCCGTTTCGAGCCGCAGCTGGAAGCCTGGGCAGCCAAGCTGCCGGCCGACGTACGCTTCACCCCGGTTCCGGCGGCCTTCGGCGGCGCCTGGGACGCCTGGGCCCTGGCCTACTACGCCGCCGACGAAGTCGGCGTGGCCAAGCGCAGCCACGGCGCCGTGTTCAAGGCCCTGCACCAGGACGGCTCGCTGCCGATGCAGAACGTTTCGGCCGATGAGCTCGCCACCTTCTACAAGGCCTACGGCGTGACCCCGGACCGTTACCTGCAGGCCCTGCGCGGCGATGCCGTACAGAAGAAGGTCGATGCCGCCCGCGCGTTCGCCCAGCGCACCAGGATCCCGGGGACCCCGGCGCTGATCATCAACGGCCAGTACCTGGTGCGTGGCGACAGCTTCGACGACCAGCTGCGCATCGCCTCGGCGCTGATCGCTCAGGCCCGCGCCGCCCGCGGCCGCTGAACCAACACCCACCACCGACACGGCGCTGTCGCCGCCGCGTGTCATCATTTCCCCCTGGCCGGCGCATGACGCCGGCCCCACCTTTCCAGATGCTGGAGACGTTTCCATGAAGATCCGTTACGCCCTCGCCCTCGCAGCGCTGCTGCCAATCCTGGCTGCCTGCAAGGCCGACGACGGCAGCACCAACACCACCGCGGCCCCGGCCGAACCGGCTGCAGCTCCGGCGACCACCGAACCGGCTGCGCCGGCCGCGGGTACCGAAGGCGCCGCACCGGCCGCTGCCGAAGGCGAGAAGGCCGCGGCTGAAGCCGCCCCGGCCGCTGCACCAGCCCCGACCACCGCCGCGCTGACCGGCCCGGCCCCGGTGGAAGGCGCCGACTACCAGGTGATCCCGAACGGCCAGCCGTTCCAGCCGGCCGCCGGCAAGATCGAAGTGACCGAGATCTTCGGCTACGTCTGCCCGGCCTGCGCCGCGTTCCAGCCGCTGGTCGGCCCGTGGAAGGCCGGCCTGCCGAGCGATGTGAACTTCGTCTACGTACCGGCCATGTTCGGCGGCACCTGGGACAACTACGCCCGTGCCTTCTACGCCGCGCAGACCCTGGGTGTGCAGGAGAAGACTCACGAAGCCCTGTACGCTGCCATCCATTCGCAGAAGACCCTGAAGGGTGAGCGCGGCACCGATTCAGTTGACGACATCGCCAAGTTCTACGGTGCCTACGGCGTGGATCCGAAGCAGTTCGCCGCCACCATGGGCAGCTTCGCAGTGAATGCCAAGACCAACTCGGCCAAGCAGTTCGCCCAGCGCAGCCAGATCAGCGGCACCCCGTCGATCATCGTCAACGGCAAGTACCTGGTGAAGGGCAAGAGCTTCCCGGACATGCTGCGCATTGCCGACCACCTGATCGCCCGCGAACGCGGTGCGGCCCAGGCTCACTGATCCAAGAGAAGCGTTTCCCGGCCGTGAATTCCCCCCGTACACGGACCCTGCGCTTGCTGACGGCCAACATCCAGGCCGGCTCAAGTACCCGCCGCTACAGCGACTATGTGACCCGCAGTTGGTCACATGCGCTGCCGGCGGGTCGCAAGCGCAGCAGCCTGGACGCGATCGCCACCCTGGCGCGCGAACATGACATCGTCGGCCTGCAGGAGGCCGACCCGGGCAGCCTGCGCTCGGGCTTCACCAACCAGACCCACTACCTGGCCCAGCGTGCCGGCTTCAACTACTGGAGCCACCAGCCGAACCGGCGCATGGGTGGGGTCGCCTCCAGCGCAAACGGCCTGCTGAGCAAGCTGGAACCGGTGGAAGTGCAGGACCACGCCCTGCCCGGCCGTATCGGCGGGCGCGGCGTGCTGCTGGCCAAGTTCGGCGATGGCGCCGACGGCCTGGCGGTGGCGGTGGCCCATCTGTCGCTGGGTGCAGGCTCGCGGATGTCACAGCTGGGCTTCATCGCCGAGCTGTTGTCCGACCACCCGAACGCCGTGTTGATGGGTGACTTCAACTGCCTGGCCGAGCGCCCGGAAATGCAGGTGCTGTACCAGAAGACCCGGCTGCAGCCCCCGGGCTGCATCGTGCCGACCTTCCCCAGCTGGCGCCCCGACCGCGCCATCGACCACATCCTGGTCAGCAGTGGCCTGCAGACCCGCACCGTGGAAGCCGTACCGGCCGCATTCTCCGATCACCTCGCCCTGGCGATGGCAATCGACGTCCCGGCTGACGCCCTGCGCTGAACGCTCCTGGCAGGTGCCAACCTTGGTTGGCACGCCGCTCTGGTGGGTGCGGACCGTTGGTCCGCACGCTCTCTGCCGCTACCCGGCCTGCACCACCGGCACCTTCAACCGCCGCGCGGTCATCGTGCTGCCCACCGAGGCCAGCACAGTGCAGCCGATCGCCAGCCACTGCAATCCATGCAGGTGCTCGTGCAGCAGCAGCATCGCCCACAACGCGGCCACCGCCGGTTCCATGCTGATCAGGATGCCGAACGTTTCCTTCGGCAGGCGCTTGAGCGCCATCATTTCCAGCGACATCGGAATCGCGCTGGAGACCAGCGCCACCAGCAGGCCGGCCGCCAGGATCTTCGGCTCGAGCAGCGCGGCGCCGGCATGCACCACGCCCACTGGCACCACCACCAGCGACGCGGCCAGCAGCCCCAGCGAGACCGAGTGCCCAGCGTGCAGATGACCGGCACGCTTGCCGAACACGATGTACAGGCCCCAGCACGCCGCTGCGCCCATCGCATACAGCACGCCAGCCGGATCCAGCGCCGGGCCACCGCCCAGCGGCAGCAGCAGCAACAAACCCACCACCGCGCAGCCCACCCAGACGAAGTCGATGGGGCGTCGTGACGACAGCATCGCCACCGTCAGCGGCCCGGTGAACTCGATGGCCACCGCGATGCCGAAGGGAATCGTGCGCAGGGCCATGTAGAACAGCAGGTTCATCAGGCCCAGGGTGAGCCCGTAGCGCAGGATGGTGATCGCGTCCACGCGGCTGGTCTTCCAGCGCCATGGCCGCCAGAACATCAGCAGCAACAGTGCCGAGAAGCCCACACGCAGCGCGCTGGTGCCCTGGGCGCCGATCAGCGGGAACAGGTGTTTTGCGTAGGAGGTGCCGATGGCCAGCGAGGTGACCGAGCCGAGCACCGCCAGCGCCGGCAACATCGGCGCGAGTCGTGAGGTCTGCATGCGCAAAGTCTATTGCGCCGGCGCCGAGCACTTGGCTCAATTGACAGCCTGTTCGTGCAACTTCTGCTCGCCATGGCCACCGCCCCCGTGCTCGACAGTTTCGACCGCGCCATCCTCGACCTGCTGCAGCGGGACAACACCCTGCCGCAGCGCGAAATCGCCGAGGCCGTGCACCTGTCCACCCCGGCCGTGCAACGCCGCATCAAGCGCCTGCAGGACAGTGGCGTGATCGCCGCCAACGTGGCGGTGGTCGCCGCAGCCAAGGTCGGGCGACCGCTGACCATCATCGTCGAGGTGCGCGTGGTCAGCGAACAGCGCGAACGCGTGGCGCCGTTCAAGCGCCGCGTGCAGGAGGACCCCGCCGTGCAGCAGTGCTACTCGATCACCGGCGATGGCGATTTCCTGCTGCTGCTTTCGGCGGCGTCGATGGAGGAGTACGAAGCGATCACCGAGCGCCTGTTCGGTGGCGATGACAACATCGAGCGCTTCCGCACCTCGGTAGCACTGGGCACGCTGAAGCGGAGTTTCGAGGTTCCGCTGCTGCCGGTCCTGTAGCGTCGAGCCATGCTCGACTGCCTTTTGACCGCAAAACTGAAGCAGTCGAGCATGGCTCGACTCTACACTCCGAAACCATGAGCACATCGCCCTCCCACGCCCACCGCCTGCGCCGCTGGCTGCTGCGCGGCCTGTGGCTGGCCATTGCCGTCGTTGCGATGATGGCGTTGTGGAACAGTCCCTGGGCCGCCGCACCGAAGATGCTGTGGGCAATCTCACGGATGCCGCCAGCCGCCGAACTGCCGGTGCCAGTGGACGGCGTGCGGCCACGCCAGATTGCCGATACCTTCGGTGCGCCGCGAGGCCGTGACCGCTCGCACGCCGGCATCGACATCTTCGCCAGCCGTGGTACGCCAGTGCGCAGCGCCACGGCCGGTGTCATCGCGGATGTCAGCGAACGTGGGCTCGGCGGGCGCCAGGTGTGGGTGATCGGGCCCGGACGCGAGCGCTACTACTACGCGCACCTGGAAAGCTGGGCCGATGGCCTGGCGCGTGGCCAGGTGGTCCAGCCCGGCGACCTGCTCGGCCATGTGGGCGACAGCGGCAACGCCAAGGGCACGCCCCCGCACCTGCACTGGGGCATCTACGGCGCAGACGGCGCCCGCGACCCGCTGCCACTGCTGCGCTGACCGCCATTGCGCACCCGCGCATCGATCTGCTCATGATTTGTAAATGGGAATAGTTCGTATTACTATTTCTTTCGTTTCCGGTGGTGCCAGGACGGCCTGCCCGTCCTCTCCCTACCCGTAGCGCCTCGCCTCCTGGATGCCGGCCGATCGCGCGTGCTCGCCCAGGACCCCCATGAACCGTTCCGCCTCCCGTACCCCGCCGCCGCAGCGGCTGTCCGTTGCCGTGTTTGCCGTTCTCTGCGCCGTGGCCCCGGCCGCCTTCGCCGACACCGCCGCCGACCCGACCACGCTGGACAAGGTCGTCGTCAAGGGCGAACGCGCCGAAGGCTACTCGGTGCGCCGCACCTCGGCCGGTACCCGCTTCGACCTGGCGCCGCGCGAGATCCCGCAGTCGGTCAGCATCATCAGCCACCAGCGCATCGAAGATCAGAAGCTGGACGACATCATCGACGTACTGGCCAACACCACCGGCGTCACCAGCACCCAGTCCGACAGCGAGCGCACCGAGTTCTATGCGCGCGGCTTCTACATCGATGCCTACCAGTTCGATGGCCTGCCGACGCAGATGGTGCAGAACTGGAGCTACGGCGATTCCGGCCTGGACCTGGCGCTGTATGACCGCGTGGAAGTGGTGCGCGGTGCCACCGGCCTGCTCAGCGGCGCCGGCAATCCGTCGGCGTCGGTGAACCTGATCCGCAAGCATGCCGACAGCGCCGAACTGACCGGCAGCGTCTCAGTGAACGTCGGCAGCTGGGGCCGCACCCGCACCACCGTGGACGTGGGCAGCGCGCTCAACGCCAGTGGCACGGTGCGCGGCCGGGTGATCGGCAGCTACCTGGACACCGACGGCCAGATGGACCGCTACAACCAGCGCAAGACGCTGGGCTACGCCGTCATCGACGCCGACCTGACCCCGGACACGCAGCTGAGCGTGGGCTACGACTACCAGCAGAAGCGCGCCAATGGCGCGACCTGGGGCGGCTTCCCGATGTGGTACGCCGATGGCAGCCCGACGAACTATCCGACCTCGTTCAATCCGTCGCCGGACTGGACCTACTGGGATACCACCAGCAAGCGTGCGTTCGCCACCCTGCAGCACGCCTTCAGCAACGGCTGGAAGTTCAAGATCGGCGCCACCCACGACCGCACCAAGGCCGACGACAAGCTGTTCTATCCGGCCTATACCGCATTCAACAAGACCACGGGCGCCGGCATCACGCCGATGGCCGGCTTCTACAACACCGAGCGCAAGGTCGACGGCATTGATGGCTACATCGACGGTCCGTTCCAGCTGTTCGGCCGCGAACACCAGTTCATGGCCGGCCTGAGCTACAACAAGCGCGAGTTCGCCAACTACGGTGACTTCCAGATGGGCGGTCCCGGCACCGGCTGGAATCCCTTCAGCTCCTATCTCGACTGGACCGGCAACATCGCCCAGCCGAACTGGAACCCGCTGGCGCTGGCCAGCCAAGGCACCATCACCCAGAAGGCCGGCTATGCCGCCGCGCGCCTGTCGCTGGCTGATCCGCTGAAGCTGATCCTCGGTGCGCGCTACACCCACTGGAAGAGCGAAGGCGAGAACGACGACCGCGAGCACAAGGTGACCACCCCGTACGCCGGCCTGGTGTATGACATCAACGATACCTACTCCGCGTACGCCAGCTACACCGAGATCTTCCAGCCGCAGACCGCGCGCGACCGCAACGGCCGTTATCTCGATCCGGTAGACGGCAAGAGCTACGAGGTGGGCGTCAAGGGCGCCTGGTTCGACAACCGTCTGAACGCCTCGCTGGCGGTGTTCCGCATCGAGCAGGACAACGTCGCCCAGGTCACCAGCGAACCGATCATCGGCCGCCCGGGCGAGTTCGCCTCGATCGCTGCGCGCGGCACCGTGAGCCGTGGCTTCGAGTTCGAAGTGAACGGCGAACTGGCCCCGGGCTGGAATGCGACCTTCGGTGCTTCGCGCTACGTGGCCAAGGACATCAACGGTGCCGACATCAACACCAACCTGCCGCAGACCGCGCTGAAGCTGTTCACCAGCTACACCCCGCAATCGCTGCAGGAATTGACCGTCGGCGGCGGTGCCAACTGGCAGAACCGCATCTACTACGCCGCACCGGTGGTGGGCCGCTTCGAACAGGAAGGGTATGCGCTGGTCAGTGCCTTCGTGCGCTACCGCATCTCGCCGGAGTTCAGCGTGCAGGCCAACCTCAACAACCTGCTGGACAAGAAGTACTACTCGCAGATCACCGGCTACGGTGCGTACGGCGATGGCCGGAATGGCTCGCTGACGTTCACCTGGGCGTTCTGATCAGGCGCGGGGCACGATCGCCCCGCACCTGTAGAGCCGAGCCCACGCTCGGCTGATTCTCTGAGCCGAGCGTGGGCTCGGCTCTACACCAGCAAGGCAGCGCCGGAACTGACCGGCACTGCCACCGTTACATCAGAAGCGCAGGTCCGCGCGCAGGTACCAGTAGCGGCCACGCGGGATGTCATAGGTCGAAGCGTCGTAACCGTTCAACGAGCACGACAGGCAGATCGGCGGATCCTTGTCGAACACGTTGTTCAGGCCGGCCGTCAGCTGCAGCCCCTTCATCCAGTCGATCTTGTAGCCCACCTGCATGTCATGGAAGGTGGTGGCCGACAGCGTATTGGTGCCCGCAGCCTGGTTGCTGCAGACCGGAAACACGGAAGCGTCACCGCAGTTTTCGGTCAGTTCGGAGATATGCCGCACGGTCCAGTTGGCGCTCCAGCGATCCAGCGTCCAGCCGATGCTGGCATTGCTGGTCCATTCCGGAATCGAGCTGTCGGCCACTTCCACGCCCGGCTTCTGCGGCTGCTTCTGGCCCGCCGCACCGGTGGCTTCGTAGCGACCCACGAAGGTGTTCTTCCAGCCCAGCTTGAACTGACCGATCGAGCTCTGCGGCAACGTCCAGAACAGATCCACATCCCAGCCATCGGTCTTGATCGAACCCAGATTGGTCAGGCGGTTGTTGAAGCTGCTGACCGCGCCGGTGCTGGCACGGGTGATGCCGTTGCAGTAGATCGGGTCCAGCGTGTCCACGCACAGGTCCAGCTGGGTCTGCGCGTTGATTGCCTGGATCGCGCCGTCGATGGCATGGCGGTAGAAGGTCACTTCCACATCGAAGCGTTCCGACCACGAACTGTTGCTGCCAAACCATGGGCTCCACACGAAGCCTGCGCTGAAGCTGCGCGAGCGTTCCGGATCCAGCTCGCGGTTGCCGCCAGTGGTCACCGAGATCTGCGAGTTGGCCTGCTGGAACCCGGCCGGTACGCCCAGCGCAGCACAGTTGGCCGCGCTGCCACGCGGCGGCGTACCGCCCAGGCCCACCGAGCACGGATCGAACAGCTGCAGGTCGGCACGCGCGGCCGAGCCGTACAGCTCACCGATCGATGGTGCACGGAAGCCTTCGGCATAGGTCGTGCGCAGCACGAAGTCATCGGTCACCTGCCAGCGCAGGCCGTACTTGGGCGTGAATTCACCACCGAAGGTGGAGTAGTCCGAGTAGCGCCCGGCCAGGCTCAGGTCCAGCTTCTTGCCGAAGGTCGAGTCGGCGAAGATCGGCACGCTCAACTCCAGATACGCCTCGTTGACGTCATAGGAGCCCGAGGTCGGCTGCGACGGCACGCCGTTGTAGTGGCCGGCCACCGTCAGCGGATCGGGCTGGTACGAACCCTCGTACTTGCGATACTCGAAGCCGGTAGCGAACGACACCGGCCCGGCCGGCAGCGTGAACAGGTCGCTGGACAGGTTGGCGGTGAACAGGCTCAGTTCGTTCTGGCTGCGGTCACGCACCACCGGCTGGATCCACTTCAGCATGTCCGGGGTGATCGAACCGACACCGCCGAAGATGTTCAGCGGCACGCAGCCCGGCGTCGCCGCACAGACCGACGGATCGCCCAGCGCCATGTTGACGTTGTAGATGTTGTAGCTGCCGTAGTTGGTCTGTTCGGCCTTGTTCTTGCTGTACATGCCGTTGACGTCCCAGTACCAGCTGCGGTCAGCCGCCTGGAAGTTGCCGACGAAGCCGGTGGCGAAATACGTGGTGTCCACTTCCTGCTTGAACACGCGCGCGCCGCCTTCCACCGGGCGGCGGCCGATCAGGCTCAGGTTGTCACCCGAGACCAGGTCGAAGCCGAACGGGTTGTACGGATTGAGCGCGGACACGGTGATGTTGTCGGCCAGCGGATTGCCGGTGGCGCCATCGGGGCCGAAGAACAGCGGCTCCGGGCCGGCCTGGTTGGTCGACTCACGACGGTTGCCCAGTGCCTTGACGTACCACTGCACGTTGTCGGTGATGTCGAAGCGGAACTGACCGAACAGGCCCTTGCGCTCCGAGGGCGTCAGCACCATGTTGTACTCGGCGAAATTGAACCGGTCGGCGCTGGTGAAGCAATGATAGTCATCGGTGCGCGCGCAGCCGGCGCTGCCGTCGTAGCGCGGGTTGCTCACGCCGGTATTGGGCACGATGTTCTGCACCGCGCCGGTGTTCGGGTCGGTGAACATGAAACGACCCTGCGGAATGCCACCGCTGCCGAACGCCAGCCCGGTGCCGGGAATCGGGAAGCGCGACTGCTCGCGGTCCTTGGCAAACACCGGATCCTGCTTGGTCCAGCTGGCGCCCAGGAACAGGCTGAAGCGGTCGCCGCTCTTGCCCCAGGCCAGGTCCACGCCCTTCTGCGTGCCATCGCCCTTGCTGTACTCGCCATAATTCAGGGTCACCTGGCCGCCATCGAAGTCACGGCGGGTGATGATGTTGACCACGCCGGCAATGGCGTCGGAACCGTACAGCGACGACGCGCCATCTTCCAGCACTTCGATGCGCTCGACGATGGCCAGCGGAATGGTATTGAGATCGGTGGCCGAGCCGACGCCGGATGCGGATGACTCATTGACCCAGCGGATGCCGTCGACCAGCACCAGCACGCGCTTGGCGCCCAGGTGGCGCAGGTCCACCTGCGCCGAACCGGCACCTACACCACTGCCATCGGGCGGGAAGCCGAAGTTGCCGGACGAGTTGAACTTGGCGTTGAGCGCCGAACCGGAACCGGTGAGCTGCTGCAGCACTTCGCCGATCGAAGTCAGGCCGGTGCGTTCGATATCGCCGCGCGTCAGCGTCTGGATCGGCACCTGGCCCTCCACCTCAGCGCGCTTGATGCGGGTACCGGTGACTTCCACCGCATCCAGGTTGGTGGTGGATTGTGCAGCGGCACCCAACGGTGCCAGGGTCATCACGCACAGCGCGACGGCAACCGCCAAAGGGCGGTGGTGCAGGTGATTCATTCGCTCTCTCCAAAGGAATGTCGGGACATGGGCCGCCGCACTCCCTCCCTGCATGGCGGCGCCGTCTCCTTTGTAAACAAGTGGTAAAAATCGCGGCGTGATGATCGACACTCTTTCACGCGGAATTGACGCAATTGCAGGCCGATTGCGTCAGATAGCTGCAGGTTATGACCGGACGATACTGTTCACCGCAGGCAGCCTTGATGCAGGCTGCGACAGCGCGCGCCGGTAGCTGCCGCAGCTCATCAAGTAGACAAGTCGGTGCCCCGTCCCTAGTTGCCTGGCGCGGCGACGCGCAGCCCATGCTGGCTTACGGCCAGCAGCACGCGTGCCATGTCTCCGTAGTCGGTGTCGTCGGCGGTCGCCAGGTGCACCCACGGGCGATGCTGCTGCGGCATCTGCTGCGCCTGCATCAGGTGCCGCTGCAACGCGGCAGCGTCCAGCGGCTGGCCATTCCAGAACACCGCCCCCGCTGCATCGATGCGCAAATTGATCGGCTGGGGCGAAGACGCCGGCCAGGGTGGGCACGAGGTGCGCTGCTGGAACGCCAGCAGGCCAGTTGCCTGCGCCATCGGCAGCGTGGCAATCACCAATGCCAGCAGCACCAGCATCACATCCACCAGCGGTGCCAGATTGGGGGTGGTCATCAGCGAGGTCGCGCGTTGTGTCCCGTATCGCATGCCACGTTCCCTCGCAGTAGGAGCGGCCTGCCGATGGCAGGCCGCCCGTTGCCGGACTCACCGCACGAACACAATGCGCTCCATGCCAGTGGCTTCGGCCGCAGCCAATATCCGCGCCATGCCTTCGTACTCGGCCGCCGGATCGGTGGCGATGCGCAGCTCCGGCAGGTTGCCGGCATGTTCGCCCGCCTGTGCCTGCAGGCGCGCCTGCAGTTCGCCGATCGCCATCGGCTGGCCATTCCAGCTGAGCTGGTTGGCAGCGTCCAGGCGCAGCTCGATCGGCGGTGGCGGTTCGGGACGGTCGACCACCCGATCGGTGGCCTGCGGCAATTGCACGGCAATCGGCCGGGCCACGATCGGCGCGGTCACGATGAAGATGATCAACAGCACCAGCATCACATCCACCAGTGGCGTGACATTGATGTCCGCCAGCGGGCCGCTTCTTCCTGCGCTACTGAACGCCATGTGCCGCTCCCTGCAGCCGGGCCGTTCGCCCAAGGCCGACGTTACGACGCCTCCCATCCGCTGCGGCAGTGGCCTGCGCGGGGTCATTCAGCTGTCGTTGCCGACGCTCGGCGTGCACGCAATGCGAAACTGAATTCAGACATCGCCCGCTATGCTGGTCGCCATGACCCGACGCACTTCAACTGCCCTGTCCCTGCTGCCCTTGGCCACCACGCTGCTGATCGGCTGCGCCAACGCCCAGTCCCTCGACGCCCAGAACGCGCAGCTGAAGGCTGCGATCGCGGCCGCCGAACGCGGCCAGTTCGATCCCGGCCAGGCCGCTGCACTCAGCCGCCATCCGGCTTACGGATGGCTGGAGTACGCCAACCTGCGCCGCAACATCGACACCGTCGATACCGCGCAGGCACAGGCCTTCCTCAAGCGCTATGACGGCCAGGCCGTGGCCAGCACGTTCCGCAGCGTGTGGCTGCCCTCGGTCGCACGCCGCCAGGACTGGCCCACCCTGCTCGCCAACTGGGTGCCCACCGACAACGCCGGCCTGCGCTGTGCGCAGCTGACCGCGCGCCAGGTGACGGGCAAGGTCGATCCGCAGTGGATCAGCGAGGCGCAGGACCTGTGGCGCAAGAACGGCAAGTCGCTGCCGGACGGCTGTGATGCCGTTTTCGCCGTGCTGCAGGCGCAGGGTGGCCTGAGCGACGCCCTGCGCTGGGAACGCATCGATGCCGCCGCCGACGCCCAGCAGCCGGCCGTGATGCGCAGCGCCGCACGTGGCCTGCCTGCCACCGACCTGGCGCTGGCGAACAATTACGCTGCCTTTGTCGACAAGCCCAATGCCAGCGCGTTGAACTGGCCGCGCAACGAACGCAGCCGACGCATCGCCACCGATGGCCTGGCCAAGCTGGCCAAGGCCGACCCGGCCGCCACCGAACAGCAGCTGCCGCAGTATGCCCAGGCGCTGGGCCTGAGTGCCGAGCAGCAGGGCCAGGTGCTGTACCAGATCGCATTGTGGACGGTGGCGTCCTATCTTCCGGATTCGGCGCGCCGCCTCAATGCGGTACCCGAATCAGCCTATGACGAACGCCTGCACGAATGGCGCGTGCGCGAAGCGATGTCGCGCGGCGATTGGCCAGCGGCACTGACAGCGATCCGCAAGATGGCCAGCAAGCAGCGCAGCGACCCGCGCTGGCGCTACTTCGAAGGCCGCATGCTGGAGAAGACCGGCCAGGCCCAGCAGGCGCAGCCGTTGTTCCGCGAGGCCGCACGCGCACCGACCTTCCACGGTTTCCTGGCCGCCGACAAGCTGCAGCAGGGCTACACGCTGTGCCCGTGGAAGCCGAATGACAGCGCGCAGGCACAGGCAGTAGTCGCGCGCGATCCGGCCATCCAGCGCGCGATGGCGCTGTACCAGATCGACCGTGCCGGCTGGGCCGTGGCCGAATGGAACAGCGCGCTGTCGCGCTTCGATGACACCCAGCGCCGCCTGGCGGTACGCGTGGCGCAGGACAACGGCTGGTTCGACCGCGCCGTGTTCGCGCTCGGCAAGCAGCCGCAGGAACAGCGCCTGTACGACCTGCGTTTCCCGCTGCACCACGACGCCACCATCCGCCGCGAGTCGGCACGCAATGCCATCGACCCGGCCTGGGTGGCTGCGGAGATCCGAGCCGAAAGCACCTTCACTCCGCGTGCGCGCTCGCCTGCCAACGCCATGGGCCTGATGCAGGTGCTGCCGGCCACCGGTGCCGGCGTGGCCAAGTCGATCGGCCTGACCGGCTACGGCGGCGCCGACAGCCTGTACGACCCGGACACCAACATTGCCATCGGCACCGCCTACCTGCGCCAGCTGATGAACAAGTACGACGGCCTGCCGTACGTGACCATCGCCGCCTACAACGCCGGCCCGACCCCGACCGCACGCTGGCAGGGGCAGCGCCCGGGCTTTGACCCGGACCTGTGGATCGAGACGATCAGCTACAAGGAAACCCGCGAGTACGTGGCCCGCGTGCTGGCCTTCAGCGTGATCTACGACTGGCGCCTCAATGGTGATGCCCTGCCGCTGAGCGACCGCCTGATGGGCCGCCTAGTGGACAAGCGCAAGAGCTTCAGCTGCGCGGCCAACGCCGACCAGGGCGGCGATTGATCGCACTGCGGTCGTGCCGGCTTCTGGCTGGCACGACCTGGTAGCCATTTCCCGGGGAGGGGAACGCAATGAGCCTGTTGGCCTGGATCGGGATATTCGCCGCCTGGAGCCTGTTCGCCACCTGGGTACTGCGCTGGGGTGGCGCGGCCTGGATGGAAGGCTGGAAGTCGCTGGCCTTCGTCGACAGCTGGGGCAGCCTGTGGGACGAAGCCCAGATCAAGCTGTACGTCCTCTGCCTGTGGATCGTCTACGGCCTATGGTTCCTGGCCGGCCTGTTCGTGCCGGAGTGGCGCGGCCTGCCGTGAGGCCTCAGCATCGGTCGTGCCGGAACATCTGCGCCGGCCATGCGATCATCCCCCCATGAAGATCTATCTTGTCGGCGGCGCCGTGCGCGACCGCCTGCTGCAGCGCTCTGCCGGCGACCGCGACTGGGTGGTGGTCGGCACCACGCCTGCGCAGATGGAAGCGCAGGGCTACACCGCAATCGGCCGCGATTTCCCGGTGTTCCTGCATCCGAAGACCGGTGAGGAATACGCGCTGGCGCGCACCGAGCGCAAATCCGGCCGCGGCTATCGCGGCTTCGTGGTCGATGCCGATCCGGCGGTGACGCTGGAAGAAGACCTGCAGCGCCGCGACTTCACCATCAATGCGATTGCCTGCGACGAAGACACCGGCACGCTGGTCGATCCCTATGGCGGTGTCCGCGACCTGGAACAGCGCGTGCTGCGCCATGTCGGGCCGGCCTTCGTCGAGGATCCGCTGCGCGTGCTGCGCGCGGCGCGCTTCATGGCCCGTTTTGCACCACTGGGCTTCAGCGTCGCCGAAGAGACCATGGCACTGATGCGCGAGGTCGCCGCCAGCGGTGAACTGGACGCGCTGGTGCCGGAACGCGTCTGGCAGGAACTGCGCAAGGCGCTGGTCAGTGAACGGCCCTCCGCCTTCCTGCGCACGCTGCACGATGCGCAGGCACTGGGCCCAATCCTGCCCGAACTGGAAGCACTGTACGGCGTACCGCAGCGTGCTGAATTCCACCCGGAAGTCGACACCGGCATCCACCAGGAAATGGTCAGCGACATGGCCGCGAAGCTCGCCCCCGGCGATGACCTGGTCGGCTTCGCTGCCCTCACCCACGATCTCGGCAAGGGCCTGACCCCGCCGGAGGAATGGCCGCGCCACATCATGCACGAGCAGCGCGGCATCAAGCCGTTGAAGGCACTGTGTGCGCGGTTGAAGATTCCCACCGAACACCAGCAGCTGGCCGAAGCGGTGTGCCGCGAGCACTTGAACGTGCACCGCATCGATGAACTGCGCGATGCCACCGTGCTGGAACTGCTGGGCCGCTGTGATGCGCTGCGCCGGCCGGAACGCGTGGCCCGCATCGCACTGTGCTGCGAGGCCGACAAGCGCGGCCGGCTCGGCTTCGAGGACGCCGACTACCCACAGGGCGAAACGCTCAAGCGCCTGCACCAGGCGGCGCTGTCAGTGCAGGCACGGGATCTGGATACGACACACCTGAAGGGGCCGGCCATCGGCGAAGCGCTGGCCAAGGCGCGGGTGAAAGCCATCGCCGCCGCCCGCTGAAGCACCTGGTGATGCCGGCTGCTGGCCGGCAACCAGACAATCGCGGGATCAGTGCGCCATCCCACGGGTGATCGCCGCAGCCCGCTGCTTCAGCTGCGCCACCGCATCGGGAATCATCTCCATGCCCACGTCCAGGCCCGGGTTCAGCACCAGGCCGACGCCGTCGCCGATACCGGCCAGCAGCGCGTGCACCGCGATCGGCATGGCATGCGCAAACTGCGGCAGCTGCTCGTGCCACAGGCCCGCGCGCTCGGGGGCGGTGAACACCGCGAACATCGGTTCGCCGCTTTCGCTGGTCAGCACCAGCGGCGAGATGCTCTCGTCCCAGGCGCCATCTTCGCCAATGGCCTTGTCCAGCAGCACGAACGCCGTCGAGGTCAGCAGGCCGTCGAGGAACTGCGACGCGGTCAGCGTGCCGTCCTGGGCCTGCAGCAGGCGCTCCTCGAGGTCGTTGAGGGGTTCGAACGGGGTGTCGTGGTCCATGGTCGGTTCCGGTACGTGATTGCAGGGCAGACTTTAACAGGCCCTGTCCTCAACCGAGGAATCCGTGCCGCCACAGCCAGCCCAACGCCGCCAGACCGGCCACCACCACCAGCATCAGTGGCAGGCCGAAGCGGTGCCGCCACGGGATCGGCACCCCACCCAGCTGCTGGTCCATGGTGTCGGTGTCCAGCACCCAGCCGTGCCCGCACCCGGTGCAGGCCAGCTCATAACGGCGGTGGTAAGTGAGGCCAAACAGCAGGTCGATGCGCGCCATCTTGTAGCGCAGCTGCGGCGCGAACTCACTTTCCGTCTGGCAGCGCAGGCAGTGGTGGGTTTCGGTTGGGCCGACGATCAGCACCCGTTCCTGCTGGCCGATCAGGATCATGGGTCAGCGCGCCTGGCAGGCGGGCTGGGCCAGCAGCCAGGCTTGGGCGGCGGCAAGGGTGGCCGGCCCGCTGGCCGTAGCCTGATCCGGCTGCATTCTGCCACCGTCGCCCTGCCCGTTACGATCGGTCATCACGTTGTGGGTCAACAACAAGGTGGTACCGTCCACCAGCGTCGTCGGTCGATTGCCGGTAGAAAAGCCCGCGCTCGGCTGACCGAAACTACGACTCCCAGGTTGCCCTCGAAACGCGAGTGCCACTGCTTCGCCGGAGCTTGCAGTGCCTGCCCCCATCACCACCGCCACCGGCGCCGTGCCCGCACGCAACCGATACGCGCCCTGTCGTGAACGCAGCATCGAGGCATTGCCTTGCACGACTTCACCTTCCGCCTGCCGCCACCACAGCAATCCATCGGCACTACGGAAGGCGCCGATCAACGCCCCCTGCGTATCCTGCGTTCCATGCAGCAATGGCAACAAACCAAACAACATCGGCCACATGTTGCCACCACCATTGCTGCTTACATCCACTACCCAGCCGCACCGCGTGCCGTCATCCAGGCCAGCGATACGCCCCTGCAACGCCAGCGCGTAGACCTTGCGTGCTTCATAGCGTTCCGATTCGCTGCGTTGCAGGTCTTCCACGAAGGGGCTCACCCGAAGCACGCCGATGCGGGGATTGGCATGACTGGGGGCAGCGAGGTCGGTCGCCTGACCGGCATTCAAGCGCTGAGCACGTTCGGAACGCTGACGCTGCTCGCTTGGTGAAAACCAACGGCCATGGCCTCCGCTGCTGCGTGCGGCGGCCTCATCCAGAACACGTCGCTGTTGGGCGCGGTCATCGCCTGCCGCGTTCAGGCGCGCGCGCACGTCGTTCCAATCTACGCGACCACGGTACAAGGACTGGGTTTCCAACAATTGCAGCATCTGCTCACGCGCTTCGGGCGACGGCAGCTCCACTGTCTCCTCCGCAACTGCGGCCGAAGAGGAAAGCAGCAGCGTGGTGAGCATGGTGGCACGAACATTCCTGAGGTCCAGCATCGACGACTCCTTGTCATGTATCGAAGCCGTAGGATAGCCATGGTGGGATCGATCTCGCCACCCGCTAGTGTTCTGTAGAGCCGAGCCTATGCTCGGCTTGGGGAAATTGCGACTGAAGCAGCCGAGCATGGCTCGGCTCTACAGAGTCATGACGGCGGCAGGGTTCGTGTCGACCAAGGTCGACACCTACCAGAGCGGGTCAATGGCGTCGGTTGGGGATGTGTGCCGACCAAGGTCGGCACCTGCCAGAGCAGGGTCATGCCGCCGGTGGAATCTGTGTCGACCAAGGTCGACACCCACCAGAGTGGGTCATGACATCTGCACCGCGCGCTACCAGTCCGCGCGCAGGCCGATGTTGCCTTCGATGATGCGGCGCTTCTCGTTGCGGTCACCGCCCAGCTCGCGCGTGTAGTCGGCCACCGCGTACGCGCTGATGGTGCGATTGAAGCGCCCTACCACGCCCACACCGGCTTCGAGTGCACGCGAGCGCTGCGAACTGATGATCGTGTCGTCGTCGAAGCGGATGCGGTCCTCGCCGGAGCGGCCATGCCAGTAATTGAGCTTGAAATACGGCTGCCAGCCGTTGTCGGCCAGCTGGTAATCGCCGGCCAGGCGCAGGCCGATGCGGCCGGTCCAGGCGTTGTCGTTGTCGAAACGCACGCTCGACACCTCATCGCGGCGGTCGTCCAGCGACGTGCGTTGCCAGATCACCTGTAGCTGCGGTTCCAGCCACCATGCGGACTGCCCAAACCGCAGCAGCGGCTTGCCGGCCTCCACAGACACGCTGGTGCCATCACCGCTCAAGCCGAAGCCAAGCCCGCGCGAGGAACGCACGCGGCCGTCGTAACGGCTCTGCATCGCTACGGCGTCGATATAGCCACCACTGCTGTCGGTGAGCGTCCAGTACAGGCCCACGTGCTTGTCGTCCAGGCGGTTCTGTCCCACCTGTACGTTCTCCCAGCCCAGTGCCAGGCCGGTGGTCTTGCCCTGCGCGCGGGTGCGGCCGACGAACACGCCGATCTGGTTGCGGTGGTTGTCGGAGGCAGCGGCCCACACGTCGAGACCAGCCTGCAGGCCCATCACATCGCCATCGAAGCCGGGCTGCGCATCGCCCTTCCAGTGGATCTCGCTGCTCTGCCCCACCAAGCGGCCCCAGGCGGTGCGGAATGCGCCCTGGTTGTACAGCAGGCGCTGCTCGCCCTGCCGCTCGTGGAAAGTGCCGAGGCTGGCCAGCGAGGTCTCGCGCAGGAGCGGCGGCACCACGGCATAGGTGGCAGTCTCCACGCGGTACAGCGGCACCACTGCGCCCTCGGCGGGGCGTGCACCCGGCGTCGGCGGGGCACCGGTTCCGGGCAGCGCACCGCCGGCCACGGGCACGTCCGGCACGGCCGGATCGCTGGGTGGCGCCACCGGCGCGGGTTCCGGTGGCGGTGGCGGCGGCGCGGTCTCGCCCGCGGTCAGATCCGGATCGGTGGCGCCTTCGGGCGGCGGCGGCGGTGCCGGGGTGATCGGCGGCGGTGGGGCCACTGGAGGCGTCAGCGGTGGCGGTGTCGCGCTGCCGCCACCGTTGGGTGCTGGCGTCGGCCCGGTCACCAGCGTCGAACGCAGGTACCAGTTCTCGGCGGTACCGGCACTGACACCGCCCTTGAACAGGAAGTACTCGTAGGCACCGGCCGCAACCGGTGCGAACAGCGAAAACGCACCCGGCGCGGTGCGGCCGCCATTCAAGGCCTGCACCACCAGGATGCCATCGGCCAGCGTGGCGGCGCCGCTGCCGCCGGCATTGAGCACGCCGATGCCGGTGGTCCCGGTGGCAGTACCGCCGTCGACCACCAGACGGTCGCTGGTGGAGTTGTCCGCGCCCAGCACGGTACGCAGGTACAGGCCACCACCGTCTCCGCGGTAGTTGCCACGCACGGTGAACACGTCGCCAGCGCCGGTACCGGTCAGGTCGATGCGCCCGGCATTGACCATCTCCACCAGTGCACCACTGTTGAATGGGCGGATGGCATGCCCCCCACTGCCCGCGTAGACGGTACTGGTGTCATCCACCGTAAGCGTGCCGGTGCCGCTACCGCTGTCGCCCAGCACCAGATCGCCATCGAAGCTCAGCTCGGTGCTGTTGGCCAGGCTGATCGCCTCCCAGTTCTGGAAGCGGCCCACGCCCGTGGTCTTGACGTTGCTCAGGTTGAGCTGGTCGATGCCACCGCCACCGTCGAACAGCGGAACCGCACCGAGGTTGCCCTGGTTGAGGTTGCTGAGGTTGGCCACGTCGTTGTCCGGGCCCATGTCGATCGCGCCGTAGACGATGCCACCGCCATTCCAGTTGAAGGTGTCATTGCCGGTACTGAGCAGTACCTGCCCGCGCACGGTGCCATCGGTGATGGTCACGCTGTCGTTGCCGCCGCTGACGCTGATGTTGCCGCCGATGTAGGCGGTACCCGAGATGATGATGGTATCGGTGTCGAAACCGGTCACCACATTGCCATCCACGGTGCCGCCGGACTGGTCCCACAGGTTCTTGTCCAGCTTCATGTTGACGCGGCCGATGCGGCCACCGGTCATCCAGGCCTGGTCGCCATCCTCGAACGCGCCGATGATGCGGCCACCGCTCATGCGGAAGGTATCGATGTTGTCGCCCTGCTGCAGCGCGCCGACCGTGCCGCCACTCATGACGAAATCATCGCGGCCACTGCCCTGCGCTACCAGGCCGGTGACGGTGCCGCCGGTGACGGTCATCTGGTCATCGCCACTGCCCTGGTCGACGCTGTCGATCGTGCCATCGCTCAACAGCAGCACATCATTGCCATCGCCCTGCTGGACGCCGCCGCTGATGCTGCCGGCCAGCATCTGCAGGCGATCGTTGCCGGCGCCGAACTGCACGCCACCGGTACCGCCGCTGATGGTGCCGCGGTTGACCACGCTGCTGTCGCCTGCACCTTTGAAGGCGATGCCCCAGCCAGCGGCTGCGCTGATCTGGCCGTCGTTGACGACGCCGCTGCCCCCCTGCAGATACAGCGCGTAGCCCTGTGCCGAGGAAATGCTGCCACTGGCAGCATTGTTGACCGTCACCACGGCGTCGGCATTGATGCCACCGGCGGTGCCGCTACCGACGGTGCCGCTGGCCGCGATGCTGCCCTGGTTGTTGATGGTGCCGCTGGCCGTCGGGGCGACGTAGATCGCATTGGCGTTGCTGCTACTCAGCTGTGCGCCGCTCTGCACGTTGATGGTAACGCCGGTGGCTCCGGCGCCAAGGGTGACTGGCGTTGCATCGGGGTTGGGCGCGGCCGCACTACAGGTGACGGTCTGCCCGGCGGCGGGGGCGGACGCATCGCATCCCGCCCAGGCTGCCGGGGCGGACAAGGCGAGCAACGACGGCGCCGCCAGGATCTGGACCAGGGAAACGGTCAAACGACGCCGGCGGAACCCGGGCGGGACGACATGGGACATACGGCACTCCTGGGTCGGGGATCAGGAACTGCGGATGCTATGTACGGCGCTACTCACGCAGTCTGCCACTGCCATGAATGGTTTCGATAGGTGAAATTGCAGGCAACCGGTCACGCTTTCGATGTGAAATCGGGAAGTGCTCACGCGCCCCGCATATCGATGAATGCGTTCACCATCATTGGCCCGCCAAGAGCATCCACGCATGGCGTGGATCTACTGCAATCCTGGCCCAGTAGATCCACGCCATGCGTGGATGAGCCGTTCGCTACTATCTTTGCCCGCGCTCAGATCTTCAGATAAATGCGACGTCGGTCCAGCCACCACGCCACGCCCCACCACAGCGCAACGAACACCAACGCCTGCAACATCGAGGCCAGCTCCAGCACCTGCGGCATGGCGGTGGCCAGCTGTTGCCAGATCCAGCTCCAGGCACCGCTGGCCATCAGCACCACCGACATCACCGATGCGCCCAGATACGCCGTGATCGCATTGACGCCGAAGCGCCGGCCCAGCGCCGGCCAGCCCTTCTGATCGATCAGCCAGTGCCCCAGCCATAGCGCCAGCGCCGCCAGGCCGCCCGTCCACAGCACGTAACTGGGCGTCCACAGCTGCTTGTTCAACGGCAGCACCACCGCCAACAGCAGGCCCAGCACAGCGGTCGCCACACCCAGCCCGGCCAGCGCCACGGCACGTCCGCTGCGCAGCAGGCCTCCGGCCAACAGACCGAGCACGGTACTGGCCAGCGCGCCCAGCGTGCTCAGCAACCCTTCCGGGTCATGGCCCAGCCCGGTATCGGCGTGCCATTGGTAGATCCACGGGGCGAACAGCGTGGTATCCAGGCGGCTGGCGGGGTTGGTCCATGGCGCCAGATCACCGATGCCCAGCAGCAGCACGGTGTACCCCACCAGCAGCGCGATCAGAGCGCTCACCTGCACGCGTGGCCGCGCATAGACCGCCAGCACGCCCACCAACGCCGCACACACCGCGATCCGTTGCAGCACGCCCCATATGCGGAAGTGATGGGTATCCAACGCCCACCAGATCAGCAGGTGCAGCAGCGCACCGGCCAGCAGGATGCGCAGCGCGCGTTCCAGCACGCCACGCGCCAGTGCAGGCCGCACCGACGCGTCCAGCGCGCGCGGCGCTACGCTGAACGCCATCGACACGCCCACCAGGAACAGGAAGAACGGGAACACCAGATCGGTGGGCGTGCAGCCATACCATTCCGAATGGCGCAGTGGTGCGAACACCGCACTCCAGTCGCCCGGGTTGTTGACCAGCAGCATCGCCGCCACGGTGATGCCACGCAGGGCGTCGATCGAGCCCAGCCGGCGTGGCGGCGTCGCGTTCATCAGGCGGCCTCGTACTGTCCGGCAATCCAGGTGCCACGCACCTGCAGGGCATCATCCAGCAGCACCAGGTCGGCCTGGTAGCCCTCGGCGATGTGCCCCAGGCGGTCGTCGACGTTGAGGAACTGCGCCGGGTAAGTCGAGGCCATGCGTGCGGCTTCGGCCAGCGGCTGGCCGAGCAGCTGCACGGTGTTGCGCACGGCGGTGGCCATGTCCAGCGCCGAGCCGGCCAGCGAACCGGCGGCATTGCGCACCACGCCGTCGATGGCAGTGATGGTTTCGCCGTAGAGCACGTAGCTGGGATCGTCGGCACCGACCGGCGGCATCGCATCGGTCACCAGCAGCAGGCGACCGCGCGGCTTGGCCGCCAGCGCCACGCGCAGGCTGGCCGGATGCACATGCACGCCATCGACGATGATGCCGATCCAGCTGTCGCGGTCTTCCAGCGCAGCGCCCACTGCGCCAGGCTCACGGCCCTGCAGCGGCGACATCGCGTTGTACAGATGGGTGAAGCCGCGTACGCCGGCATCCAGGCCGGCGCGGATCTCTTCGTACGTGCCTGCGGTGTGGCCGGCGGCCACGATCACGCCACGTTCGACCAGCGCACGGATGGTCTCCAGCGGCACGCGTTCCGGTGCCAGTGTCAGCAGGGTCACGCCGTTGTCCAGCGAGGCGGCCAGCGCGATTTCTTCTTCGTCCGGCACGCGGAACTTGCTGGCATCGTGGGTGCCCTTGCGCGCCGGCGCGATGTACGGGCCTTCCAGGTGGATACCGATCACGCCGGGCACGCCCTGAGCGATTGCTTCGCGCATCGCAGCGATTGCTTCGCGCATCACGTCCACATCGTCGCTGATCAGCGTCGGCAGCATCGCGGTGGTGCCGAAGCGCCGGTGCGCACGCGCGATGGTGCGCAGCGAGGCGACATCGGGCGTGTTGTTGAACAGCGCGCCGCCGCCGCCATTGACCTGCACATCGATGAAGCCGGGCAGCAGCCAGCCGCCGTCCAGATCGATCTGCTCGGCCGCCTGGCCCAGCTGCGGTGCAGCGTCAGGCAGCAGCGCGCTGATGCGACCGTCCTCGATCACCACCGCCAGATCGTCGCGGAACTCCTCGCCTGCCAGGATGCGGGCGTTGCGCAGGACCGTGGCCATCACACCGTCTCCGTAACCTTGTTCAGATGCGGCGGCAGATCCGGGTTGAAACCACGGCGCAGCGCCAGCGCGTTGATCGCGCGATAGAAGCTCTGCACGGTCAGCAGCGGGGCACACAGCGGATGCGGTGCGGCCGCCACCGGCAGGTTGCCACCGGCACCGGCCATCCACACCTGTGCACCGCGCGCGGTGAATTCTTCGACGACAGCACGAGTACCGGCGCCGGTCTCGTCGGGTTGGGCAAAGGCCAGCACCGGGAAACCACGGTCAACCAGCGCCATCGGGCCGTGCTTCACTTCAGCCGAGCTGTAGGCTTCGGCATGCAGGCTGCAGGTTTCCTTGAACTTCAGCGCCGCTTCCTGGGCCGCCCCCAAGCCCAGGCCACGGCCGAGCACGAACAGGTTGGTGGCCTCGACCAGGCCTTCGGTCACCGCGCTCCAGTCGCACTGCCACGCCTCGCGCATCGCGTCCGGCAGCAGGTCCAGTGCGGCGCGAAGGCTGCTGTCCTGCTTCCAGTACGCAGCCAGCTGCAGCAGTGCGGCCAGCGACGCCAGGTAGCTCTTGGTCGCCGCCACGCTCTTTTCGGCACCGGCATGCAGCGGAATGACCGTATCGGCCAGCAGCGCCAGCGGCGAATCCTCGACGTTGACCAGCGCGATCACGCGCGCACCGGCGGCCTTGGCGGCCTCGGCGTTGCGCAGCAGGTCCGGGCTCTTGCCCGACTGCGAGATGACGATGAACAGCGCACCGCGCAGCTGCAGTGGTGCGGCATAGACCGAACCCACCGACGGCGAGGCCGATGCGACCACCAGGCCCAGCTGGGTTTCCAGCAGGTACTTGCCATAGGTGGCAGCGTGGTCGGAGCTGCCGCGTGCGCAGGTGACCACGAACGGGGGTGGCGCAGCACGCAGGCTGGCGGCCAGGGATTCCAGGGTGGCGTGGTTGCGCGAGAACTGGCGGGCAACCACGTCAGCCGCTTCAGCGGCCTCGGCGAACATCAGGGTGGAAGTGGGGTCTGACAGCGACATGGCAGGCTCAGGCAGGATCGGAAGGAAGGGGGCGTACGCCGGCCGGGCGCATCGGCGCGGTCGAACCGCGCACCACCAGTTGCGGCACGAAGCCCTGGTTGTGCAGTGGTGCCGGCGCATCGTCGTAGGCGTCGCTGCGCAGCTGTGCGATCAGCAGGCGCGCGGCATGGCGGGCAATGTCTTCGGTGGCCTGCTTGGCGGTGGTCAGCGGCGGCCACGACTGGCGCGAGAACGGGCTGTCCTCGAAGCCGGCGATGGACAGATCGTAGGGCACGTTCATGCCGGCCGACTTGGCGGCGGCCAGCACGCCAGCGGCGATTTCGTCGTTGGAACCGAAGATGGCGGTGGGCGGCTCGCGCAGCGCCAGCAGACGGCGCGCACCGCGGAAACCGTCGTCGAAGGTGTAATCGCCCTGCACCACCAGGTGCTTGTCCACGGTCATGCCGTAGTCCTTCAGCGCGGCTTCGTAACCGGCGTAGCGTTCGCCCGACGAGCGGTGCGAGATGCCACCCCAGAGGAAGCCGATGCGCTGGTGGCCGAGCTGGATAAGGTGCTCGGTGATCTCGTAGGCCGCCTCGCGGTCGTCGACGAACACGCAGGCACCGTCGGCCGGGTCTTCGGTGGCGGCGATGATGCGCACCAGCTTGATGCCGCGCGCAGTCAGCGCCTGGATCAGGTCGCGGCGCTCGGACATCGGCGCGGTCAGCACCAGCCCGGCCAGCCGCGAACGCTGCACCCAGTCGGCCAGCTCATCGGCCAGCAGCGGTGAGCTGGAATCGCAGGGGTGGATCTGGAGGCCGAAACCGGTCTCGCGGCACGCGGCCAGCACGCCGTTCTGCACGCCGATGATGTGGTACGGGTTCGGGTTGTCGTAGACCAGCCCGATCACGAAGGTGGTGCCGCTGCGCAGGTTGCGCGCCGACGGATCGGGCTCGTAGTCCAGCTCGGCGATGGCTCGCAGCACCCGCGCACGGGTGGCCTGCATGACCGAGGGCTCGTTGTTGATCACCCGCGAGACCGTCTTCAACGAGACCTTGGCCTTCTCCGCAACGTCCTTGATGGTCGCTCTGCGCATGGGTTTTCCCTGGGGTTGGCTGCCGTCCATCATCGCCGATCAGGCCTTGTCCTGCGGCAGGCCGGCACGATGGCCGATCACCGAGTAGAACAGGATGTACAGGTAGCACGGCACCATCAGCAGCACGAACACCAGCTGGAAGTCGATGTGCTGCTTGAGCACGGCGAACAGCTGCGGAATGATCGCGCCGCCGGCAATACCCATCACCAGCAGGGCCGAGCCGGTCTCGGTGAAGCGGCCCAGGCCGCGGATCGCCAGCGGGAAGATGGCCGGCCACATCATGGCGTTGGCAAAGCCCAGCAGCGCCACGAAGGCCACCGAGACGTAGCCGTGGGTGGCCCAGGCGCCCAGGCAGAACACCACGCCCATCACTGCCGAAATGGTCAGGTAGCGCGACTGCGAGACCAGGCCAGGGATCGCCAGCAGGCCGACCACGTAGCCGGCCAACATCGCACCCAGCGTCAGCGAGGTGAACATCTTGGTCTGGTCCAGCGGCAAGCCGAAACCGTGGCCGTAGGTGCCGATCGCATCACCGGCCATGACTTCCACGCCTACGTACACGAACAGGCACAGCACGCCCAGCCACAGATGCGGGAACTGGAAGATGCTGCGGCGCTCGGCCGTTCCCGGTGCCCCTGACGGCGTTGCATTGGCTTCGGAGGACTTGATCTCCGGCAGCGGCGAGAACAGCACGGCCACCGCCAGCACCACCAGCAGCGCGGCCATCGCCAGGTACGGCGCATGGATCTTGGCGGCGAATTCGTTGAGCAGCGCGACCTTGGTGACCGCGTCGGCGGCCTGCACCTGCTTGTCCAGGTCGCCGATGCCATGCAGCACCAGGGTGCCGATCAGCACCGGTGCGAGCATGCCGGCGATCTTGTTGCAGATGCCCATCAGCGCGATGCGGCGTGCCGCAGTTTCAATTGGGCCGAGGATGGAGATGTAGGGGTTGATCGCGGTCTGCAGCAGCGCCAGGCCGCTGCCGATCACGAACAGGCCGCCGAGCGCGCCCGGGTACCAGCGTTGGGTGGCGAATTCGCCGAACAACGCGGCACCACCGGCCATCACCAGCAGGCTCAGGCTCAGGCCCTTCTTCATGCCGGTGCGGCGCAGGATCCATGACGCCGGCAGGGCCAGGAAGAAGTAGGACAGGTAGAACACCATCAGCACCAGGAAGGCGCCGACCTCGCTGAGTTCGAAGGCCAACTTGACGAAGGTGATCAGCGGGCCATTGAGCCAGGTGAAGAAGCCGATCAGGAAGAACAGCACGCCAACGATGGCGATGGAGGTGGCCACGTTCGGGCGCGCGCTTGCAGCGGGGACGGCGGACATCAGGAGGGCTCCTGCGGCGACGGCCGCAGAACGCGGCGTCGGAGAGTGGCTGGGAACAACGTTGTCACATTCTTTCGATGGACAGCCGCGGTTTGTCAACTTCCACGCGCAGCCCCGTGAACCTCGTGCTGCACTGCGCAACCCGATCGCAACGCATCGTGCTGAATGCGCCGGAGGCCTTGGCCCATGTGCGGCAATGGTTCCAACGTGAAACCCGCACTCACGCCATGTAAACGTTTACTGCATGTCGCATTCGTTGCGATGCAGCAACGAAAGTGTCACGAACTCGTTGACATCGTTGTCAGCGGGGTTACAGACTCCGCCCCAATCGCCGCCCCCGATCCCGGGGCCGGCCCCACCTGCAGCAGGAGCCCGCGTGACCGCCAGCCACCCCGCCCCGGCCCATGTCCTGTCCCGAGTCGCGCCCTCGTTCCTGGCCGCCGACGTCGGTGGCACCCATGTGCGCGTGGCCAGGGTCCAGGCCAGCGGTGATGCCGCCCACCCGGTGCAGGTGCTGGAGTACCGCAAGTACCGCAATGCCGACCATGCCGGCCTCAGCGCGATCCTGTCCGACTTCCTCGGCGAAGGCCCGCGGCCCACGCATTGCGTGGTCGCCAGCGCCGGCTACGCCCGCGAGGACGGCACGGTGATCACCGCCAACCTGCCGTGGCCGCTGTCGGCGCGCCAGGTGGAGGCCGACGTCGGCCTGCAGCGCGTCTACATCGTCAACGACTTCGAAGCGGTGGCCTATGCCGCCGCGCAGGTGGACGCCAGCGGCGTGCTGCACCTGTGCGGGCCGGACACCGCCACGCGCGGTCCGACCCTGGTGGTCGGCCCCGGTACCGGCCTCGGTGCAGCACTGTGGATTCCCACTGCGCATGGCCCGGTGGTACTGCCCACCGAAGCCGGCCAGCCGACCCTGGCCGCCAGCACCGAGCTGGAAATGGCCATCGTCCGCCACATGCAGCGCGACCGCGCGCACGTGTCGATCGAACATGCGATCTCCGGCCCGGGCCTGATGAACCTGTACCGCGCAGTGTGCGCACTGCAGGGACAGGCACCGACGCTGGCCAGCCCCGATGCGGTCACCGCCGCCGCCATGGCCGATACCGATGCGCACGCGCGCCAGGCGCTGGATGTGTTCTGCGGCCTGCTCGGCAGCACCATCGGCGACATGGCCCTGTTCTACGGCGCCCACGGTGGCGTCTACCTGGCCGGCGGCATCCTGCCGCAGATCCGCGAATACCTGCACGCCAGCACCTTCGTCGAACGCTACCTGCAGAAGGGACCGATGGGCGAAGCACTGGCACGCATCCCGGTGAAGGTCGTCGAACACGGCCAGCTGGGCGTGGTCGGCGCTGCAAGCTGGTACCTGCAGCAGCAGTCGGCCGCCTGACACCGCAACAGGCTTCAACGCAATCGCAGCACGCAGTACGTGGCACGCCAACGCACGGGACTTCGCCGCCGCCCCGCGCATGTCATCGCAACCGTAACCGAACACCGCCGCCGGCATCCAATCGAGTGATGAGGAGAGACATCATGAACACCCGCAAGACCCTGCTTTCGGCCGCCATCGTCAGCTGCATCGCCTTCAGTGCGCACGCGCAGCAGGCCGCCCAGACCGCCACCGACCTGGATACCGTGCAGGTCACCGGCATCCGTGGTTCGATGGAAAAGTCGCTGGATACCAAGCGCGAAGCCAATGCCCGCGTGGAAGTGGTCACCGCCGAAGACGTGGGCAAGCTGCCCGCGCACAACGTCGCCGATACGCTGCAGCGCCTGCCGGGCGTGAACATCAGCTCGTCCAGCGCCGACGAAGGCGGCTTCGACGAAGCCGACCGTGTCAGCCTGCGCGGTACCAGCCCGAGCCTGACCCAGACCCTGATCAACGGCCACACCGTCGGCACCGCCGACTGGTTCGTGCTCAGCCAGGGCAACAACGTCGGCCGCAGCGTCAGCTACTCGTTGCTGCCGTCGGAACTGGTGCGCTCGGTGGAAGTGAACAAGTCCTCGCAGGCCAAGCTGCAGGACGGCGGCACCACCGGTACCGTCAACATCCTCACCCGCAAGCCGCTGGAATTCTCCAAGCAGCTCACTGCGGAAGGCTCCATCGGCATGGTGCGTTCGGACCAGGCCAAGTCCAACGACCCGCAGCTGTCGGCACTGTTCAACTACAAGAACGACGAAGGCAACTTCGGCGTGATGGTGCAGGCCTTCAGCCAGAAGCGCGAGCTGCGCCGCGAAGCGCAGGAAATCCCGGGCGGCTTCTTCCAGATCGATCCGAATGGCACCGTGGCCAAGTCCAACCCGGACCTGGCCGGCGTGTACGCGCCGGGCCTGCTCGGCTCGACCCTGTTTGAACAGACCCGCGAGCGCAAGGGCGGTCTGGTGTCGCTGCAGTTCAAGCCGATGGACAACCTGACCCTCGGCCTGGAAGGCTTCAGCTCGGAACTGAAGGCGAACAACTACAACCGCAACTTCATGCTGTGGGGCGGCCGCATCCTCAACGACCGTACCGTTGAAGATGCCAATGGCAACAAGATCCTGATTCCGGGCCAGGCCCCGAATCCGGGTTACGTCGTCAAGGATGGCGTGCTGTCCAACGCCACCTTCGCCGGCCAGGCCGACCGCGACTACGCGGTGTACGACATGATCTACCGCGAGTCGAAGGCCAAGACCAACTACATCACCTTCGATGCCGACTGGCAGATCAGCGACAACCTGGGCATGAAGTTCCAGGCTGGCAGCACCAAGGGCACCGGCGAAACGCCGCGCCAGTACATCGCCGAAGTCAACCTGGCCCGTGGTGGCGGCGCCACCTGGGCAACCCACGGCAACGGCTCGCCGATCGACTGGAACGTCGGTGGCAACATCGGCCCGAGCGGCGTGACCGACTTCGGCACCTGGGGCAACCAGCAGGTCACCGCGATCGACAAGGAAAAGTGGGCCACGCTCGATTTCAACCAGTACTTCGCCGACGCTGGCGTATTGAACTCGATCGATTTCGGCGCCCGCTTCGGCGACCACAAGCGCGAGGCCAAGTCGCCGGAAGGCGCAACCCCGGGCGCGATCTGGAATGCGCTGAAGAACGGCGCTACCGCCAACTTCCCCGGCGGCTTTGCCAACGGCATCGGTGGCAGCTTCCCGCGTGACCTGTGGTACTTCACCCCGGGTGCGCTGAAGGAAGCGGTGACCAACAACTCCACTTGGCTGTCCGGCAATGACGGCCCGACCGGCCGCCACAACTACGGCGCCGAGTGGAAGGTGTCCGAGAAGAACTTCGCCGCGTACGTACAGGGCAACTTCAGCGGCGACCGCTGGAGCGGCAACGTCGGCCTGCGCTACGTCAACATCAAGCAGGATATCGATACCTACGCCGCCGCCACCGGCTCGACCGTGCCGGACGTGAGCAGCCTGTTCGGCGCGTGGACCCGCGAAGCTTTCGAGAACAAGCACAACCGCGTGCTGCCGAGCGCCAACTTCAAGTACGACCTGCGCGACGACCTGGTGCTGCGCGTGGCCGCCTCGCAGACCCAGACCCTGCCGGACTTCTCGGCACTGGGTGCCTCGTCCTACGGTTCGGACCTGAACCGGACTGGCGGTGGCGGCAATCCGAAGCTGAAGCCGGTGGTGTCGACCAACTTCGATGCCAACCTGGAGTGGTACTTCATGCCGCGCGGCATGTTGTCGATCGGTGCCTACTCGATGCGCCTGAAGGACTACGTGGCCTTCAGCACCGAAAAGGAGATGCTGTTCAGCGAGCTGACCAACCGTCTCGAGGAATACAACATCTCCCGCCCGCGCAATGCCGACGGCAAGGTCCGCGGTATCGAAGTGGCCTATGAGCAGCCGATCGGCGAGTACTTCGGTGTCAATGCCAACTACACCTACGCCGATGGCAGCACCGACCACACCTGGGCCGACGGCAGCGACAACCTGCTGGGCACTTCGAAGAACACCTACAACGTCGGTGCCTACTTCGAGAACGATACCTTCGGTGCACGCGTCAGCTACACCCGCCGTTCGTCGTTCCTGATCGGCCTGTCCGGCGCCAACCCGTACTACCAGGATGACTTCGGCACCCTGTCGGCGTCGCTGAGCTACAAGGCCACCGACTGGCTGAGCATCAGCTTCGATGCGCTCAACCTCAACAACCCGACCTACAAGTACTACCAGACCGCGGCGATCCCGACCTCGTTCTACAGCAACGGTCGCCAGTACTACCTCAACTTCCGCTTCAAGTACTGATCCAGCGGCAGCAACATCGCCGAGTCGTGCACGCACGCCGGGCCTGGGTCATTCCGGGCCCGGCGTTTTTCATGTATAGCGTTCATCGCACCGTTCCAAGGAGTCGTACCGATGGTCAAGCCTTCCCGCGCCCGGATGCGCAGCGCAGTGCTGCTGGGCAGCCTGCTCGCCCTGTTGCCGGCGCTGCCGGCACTTGCCGCCGACCCCACGCCTGCCGCTGAAGCACCCGGCCCGCAGCTGCGCGCCGGCAGCCTGATGCTGATTCCCGCCCCGGCCACCGTGCAGCGCGGCCAGGGCAGCGGCATCACCGTGCGCGCCGATACCGTGCTGCAGGCCGAAGGCGAAGCCGCGCAGCGCGTCGCCAACCAGTTCGCCGACCTGCTGGCCCGCAGCGGTGGCCCGCGCCTGGCACTGGCCAAGGGCAAAGCCAGCGCCAAGGCCGGCAGCATCCGCTTCCAGATCGTGCCCACCTTCCGCGACAGCGGTGAGGGCTACACGCTGGAAAGCACCGCACAGGGCGTGCTGGTGCAGGCTGGCAACGAAACCGGCCTGTTCTACGGCGCGACCACCCTCGCCCAGCTCGCCACCGGCGGCAGCAACGGCGTGCTGCCCGCAGTGCAGATCCAGGACGCGCCGCGCTTCAGCTGGCGCGGCTTCATGCTCGACTCCGCCCGTCACTTCCAGAGCCTGGACGAGATCAAGCACGTGCTCGACGCGATGGCCGCGCACAAGCTCAACACCTTCCACTGGCACCTGACCGACGACCAGGGCTGGCGCATGGAGATCAAGCGCTACCCGAAGCTGACCGACGTGGGCAGCTGCCGCCTGCCGGCCGGTGACGGCGGCATCGATCCGGTCAGCGGCCAGGAGCATCCGTACTGCGGCTTCTACACCCAGGAGCAGATCCGCGAAGTGATCGCCTATGCCGCGAAGCTGCATATCCAGGTGATTCCGGAAATCGATGTACCGGGCCACGCGACTGCTGCGATTGCCGCGTATCCGGAGCTGGGCACCATCGATACGCCGCTGAAGCCGATCAGCGAGTGGGGCGTGTTCCCAAACCTGTTCAACGTGGAAGACAGCACCGTCACCTTCCTCGAGAACGTGCTGGAAGAAGTGATCGCGCTGTTCCCGGCCAGGTACGTGCACGTCGGTGGCGACGAGGCGGTGAAGGACCAGTGGGAAGCATCCAAGCGGGTGCAGCAGCGCATGCGTGCGCTGGGCATCAAGAATGAAATGGCCATGCAGAGCCACATCATCAAGCGCCTGGAAACCTTCCTGGAGGAACACGACCGGCGCCTGATCGGCTGGGACGAAATCCTCGAAGGCGGATTGCCGCCGCAGGCCACAGTGATGTCGTGGCAGGGCACCGAAGGCGGACTGGCTGCGGCCAGCGCCGGCCATGACGTGATCATGTCGCCGGTCGGCTACCTGTACCTGGATTACCTGCAGACCGCCTCGCCAAATGAACCGCCGGGCCGTCCGACCCAGGTCAACCTCGGCAAGCTCTACAACTTCGAGCCGGTGCCGGCCGAGCTGGCCGCCGACAAGCGTGGGCACATCCTGGGCCTGCAGGCCAACATGTTCACCGAGCACACGCGCAGCTATGCACGCCTGCAGCACAACCTGTTCCCGCGCCTGGCCGCGGTGGCCGAGACCGGCTGGAGCACGCCGGAGCATCGCGACTTCCGCGATTTCCTCGCGCGCCTGCCCTCCCAGCTGCAGCGCTACCGTGCCTGGGGCCTGGCCTATGCGCAGACCCCGTTCGAAGTGGGCGTGGACTACACCGACAACCGCGCGGCCGGCACAGTGACCGTGTCACTGGCCAATCCGCTGGGTTATGAAGTGCGCTACAGCACCGATGGCCAACCGGTGACCGCGCAGTCGCCGCTGTACCAGCAGCCGCTGACCGGGAAACTACCGACCACCGTGCAGGCGGCGGCGTTCTACCAGGGGCAGATGCTGGCCGCGAAGCCGACCATCGCCGCATTCACCGCGCAGTCGCTGCTCAGCCGCCGCAGTGATGAGCTACTCAGCTGCGTGGGCACGAACGGCCTGGTATTGCGCCTGGAAGACGATGGCCCGCGTGAGGGAACGCGTGCGGTGTTCAACGTGGACATCTTCCAGCCGTGCTGGCGCTGGCCGCAGGCGCAGCTGGACGGCATCGGCAACGTGGAAGTGCGTGCGGGGCGTATTCCGTACTACTTCCAGCTGGCCCACGACGAGCCGAAGCGCCGCTTCGAAAAGGCCCGGAGCGCACACGGTGAAATACTGATCCGCCGCGGTGATTGCACGGGCAAGGTGCTGGCTCAGGTGCCGCTGCCGGCGCAGACCGATGCCGACGGCTTCGTGACCCTGCGCGCGGCGCTGCCGAAGGGCACCGCTGGCAACGGCGATCTGTGCATCAACTTCACCGGCGACACGCGCCCGGCGATGTGGGTGCTGGATGAGGTCACGCTCAGGTAGGTGCCAACCTTGGTTGCGCTTTGCGGCCGGATCCACGCATCGCGTGGATCTACTGTAGAGCCGGGCCCATGCTCGGCTGCTTTTCAACCGGAAAGCCGAGCATGGGCTCGGCTCTACAGGAACCTCACCCGCGCCAGCGCAGCAGCAGGTCGCGCAGCGGGGTCAGTGCGGTGGCCATGCCGGCGAGCACACCGATCGTGTTGGCGATGGCATCCATCGGGTCGGCCATGCGGTTGCTGGTCAGCGCGCCCTGCGCGAACTCGATGCCGATGCCCATCAGCACCAGGCCCACGCCCACCCACAGCAGCGGGCGGCCCCGACGGAACAGCTGCACCGCGCTGCCTGCCAGGATGAAATAGGCGAGGAAGTGTTCGCCCTTGTCGCTGTTTTCCGGCAACGGAATCGGCGGTGGCGGGATCAGGCAGACCACAATCACCAGCAGCACGGCCAAACCCCACAGCACGGCCCACAACCGCGGCCGCCGCAACGGCTTGATCACCGGCAACACCTCGCTCACAGGCGCCAGCTCAGGTCACCCAGTTCGAAGGCCGGTTCGAAATCGACGCCACGCTGCAGGCCGATGGCCTGGAAGCGCTCGCCCATCTCGGTCGGCAGGGTCAGCTTCTTCACCTGGTCGCGCAACTGGATGCGGCCGACCTCGTCGGTGCGTTCCTCGGCCAGCAGCAGCACCTGGTCCAGGCCATTACCGAGCAGGAAGCTGGCCTGGCTGCAGTAGCCAGCCAGCTCGAAACCGCCGTGCATGCCGGCCTCGGCCATCGCGGTGAAATCCACCGACGCCGTAATGTCCTGCAGGCCCGGCCAGCGGTGCACGTCGTTGTGCACGTGGTGGCGGTAGAACGCGCGCACGGTGCCATCGTCGCGGTCGTGCTGGTAGAACTCGCCGCGGTTGTAACCGTAGTCGACGAACAGCATCGCGCCACGCTGCAGGCCGCCGGCCACCGCCTGCAGCCAGTACGGCAGCTGCGGCAGCACCTCGGAGCGGTAGCCTTCGGCGAAGGGCTTTTCCAGGTAGCGCTCGATGTGGCGCACCGCACCGTTGAGCAGGATATCGGCCGGCTGCGCACCACGGATGAAGTTGCCTTCGGCATCCAGCTCGACGGTTTCCTCATAGACCTCGCCATCGCGGATCAGGAAGCGCGGAGTCGGCAGCGCGTCGATCACCTCGTTGGCGAACACCACGCCTTCCCAGTCCTCTTCGAACGGGCGGTCGACCCAGTCCACGCGCGCGGCCAGCTCGGCCGGCAGGTTCTGCTGCAGGCGCTGCTGCTGTCGCTCGCGCAGGTCGGCGCTGGGTTCGAGGATGGCATAGCGCGACGGCAGCGCGTCCAGTTCGGCCAGGCGCAGCAGCACGGCCTCGGCAAAGGCGCCGGTACCGCCGCCCAGTTCCAGCATCCGCGCCTGTGCACCCAGCTGCGCGAACACCGGCGCCAGCGCATTGGCCACGCTGCCGGCGAACAGGCTGCCAAGCTCGGGCGCGGTGGTGAAGTCACCACTGCCACCGAACTTGCTGGCGCCGGCACTGTAGTAACCCCAGCCAGGGGTATACAGGCACAGTTCCATGAAGCGCGAGAAGGGCATCGCCCCGCCCTGCGCGAGGATTTCAGCACGCAGGGCGGCCGCCAGCTGGTCGCTGTGGGCCAGGGCATCGGCTTCGGGCAGGGGGAAGGTGGGCTGCATGGCGTCTTCGAATGCGGTGACAATGGTGCACAGGATAGCCGAGCCTTGGAGGACCCTCGATGAGCGATACCCACCCCGTGGTCCTGATCACCGGCAGCGCGCGCCGGATCGGTGCGGCCATCGCCCGCCAGTTCCACGCCTGTGGCTGGTCGGTGGTGCTGCATGCCAACACCTCCAGCGCCGAGCTGCAGCAGGCCGCGTTCGATTTCGACAACGTGCGCCCCGGCAGCGTGCTGGCCCTGCAGGCCGACCTGCGTGACGCCGACGCCCTGCCCGACCTGGTGGAACAGGCCGTCACCCACTTTGGCCGCCTGGACGCGCTGGTCAACAATGCCTCCAACTTCTTCCCCACCCCGCTCGGTCAGGTCACCGCCGAGGCAATGGACGAGCTGTATGCGGTCAACGCGCGCGCGCCGCTGCTGCTGTCACAGGCGGCGGCGCCCTACCTGCGCCGCCAGCAGGGCTGCATCGTCAACCTGACCGACCTGCACGGCACCGACCCGATGCGGGACCACATCGCCTACACGATGGCCAAGGCCGCGCTGGAGATGGCCACCCGCTCGCTGGCGCTGGAGCTGGCGCCGAAGGTGCGGGTCAATGCGGTGGCGCCCGGCGCGATCCTGTGGCCGGAACAGGGCAAGGACGATTTCGCCCGCGAGGCGCTGCTGGCGCGCACGCCGCTGGCGCGGATCGGCACGGTCGAGGAGATTGCCGAAGCGGTGTACTGGCTGGTGGCCGAAGCCAGCTTCGTCACCGGCCACACCCTGCGCGTGGATGGCGGGCGCACGGTCAGTTGAAGCATTGCCGGCCAGCGACCGGCACCACCGGTAGCGCCGGGCCATGCCCGGCGAGCGCAGCGGCAACAACAACCGATCATTCCAGCTCCACGACCTCGAACGCTTCGCCAAACTGCGTGTGCGCACGCCACAGCGTGGCCAGGTCCAATCCGCTGACCGGGTCGATGAAGTCCGGGGCGATGTCGGCCAGCGGCTTCAGCACGAAGGCATGCTTCAGCTCCGGGCGCGGGATGCGCAGGTGGCCGGGGCCTTCCACCACCAGGTCACCGTAGAACACCACGTCGATGTCCAGGGTCCGGTCGGAGAAGCGCGGCCCGCTGCGGTCGCGGCCGTGCGCGTCTTCCAGCGCGTGCAGCCAGTCGTCCAGTTCCTGGAGCGGCAGGTCGGTGTCGATCGCCACGGCGTTGTTGAGGAAGGCCGGGCCGTCGAAGCCGACCGCGGCAGTACGGTAGGCCGGCGACACCCGCAGCGCGCCGAAGCGCTCGCGCAGGGCCGTCACCGCGGCGTGGAGGTAGCGGCGGGGCTGGACGTTGCTGCCCAGGCTCAGGAGCACGGTGGTCATGCGGTTCAGGTGACGGCACTTGGGGGGCGTGGACATGCCGTCGTCACGGCGGCCTGCCTACAATCCGGGACGCACATGATAGGGCACCGACATGACCTATTGCGTTGGAATCGAGGTGGACGAGGGCCTGGTCTTCGCTGCCGACACCCGGACCAATGCCTCGCTGGACGATGTGCGCGTGCACCGCAAGCTGCACGTGTTCGAGTACCCCGGCCAGGCAGCCTACGTGCTGATGGCGGCTGGCAACCTGGCCACCACCCAGCTGCTGGTGTCGCGCCTGGGGCGCGACGCCAGTGAACGACGCACGCCCAACCTGCACGACATGACCCACCTGTTCGAGGCTGCCGAGTACGTCGGCCAGCTGCTGGTGGACAGCCAGGTGCACAGCAGCCACAGCGAACATGGCCACGATGGGGTCAACACCCAGGCCACGCTGATCTTCGGCGGCCAGATCGCCGGCGAGCGGCCCGGTCTGTACATGATCTACCCGCTCGGCAACGCCATCGCCGCCTCGCCGGAGACGCCCTACCTGCAGATCGGTGAGTCCAAGTATGGCAAGCCGATCCTCGACCGCATTCTCAGCCCGACCACCCGCCTGGAAGACGCGGCGCGCACGGCGATCGTCTCGCTGGACTCCACCATCCGTTCCAACCTGTCGGTGGGCCTGCCGATCGATCTTGCGCTGCTGCGCGACGGCGAGCTGCGCATCGGCCAGCAGCTGCGGCTGGGCGCGGATTCAGCGTTGTATGCCGACATCCATCAGAACTGGTCGCGGCGGCTGGAACAGGCGGTGGACGCCCTGCCGCGGTTCCCCTGGGAAACCGTGGATTGATCGACCTGACCTGCCGCCGGGCACGGCCCGGCGCTACCGAAGGCGGTGGGTAGCGCCGGGCCATGCCCGGCGACGCTTACTCAGCCCAGCGCTTCGGCCACCGCGCGGAAGACCTGCTGCATCTGCAGCGGCTTGCGCAGCACATGCACCTCCACACCGGCCGGGAATGCATCGGCCGAGACCGGCACCGCAGGGTCCTCCAGCACCAGCGCCGGGCCGCGATAGCCCAGTGCCGCCATCTCGCCCAACAGCTGGCTGGCCGGCAGCAGCTTGGAGCCGGCGTCGGCGATCACCAGTGCCGGCAACGCCTCCTGCTGCATCCAGCGCAGCGCAGCCGGGCCGTCGGACGCCAGCTGCAGCTGGTAGCCCTGGCTGGACAGCGCATTGCCCAGCAGCGACAGGCGCGTGGCTTCGCCATCGACCACCAGGATCGACTGGCCACTGCCCAGTGCCACCAGCTGTTCGATCGGCTCACTGCCATCAATGGCGTCGTGCATCGGCAGGCGCAGCTCGAAGCAGGTGCCCTGCCCCGGCTGGCTGCTGACGTGGATGCTGCCGCCGGCGCCTTCAACAATGCGTTTGCAGGAGATCAGGCCCAGGCCGGTGCCATCGGCCTTGGTGGTGAAGAATGGATTGAACAGATGCGACAGTGTGTCCGCATCCATG
Organism: Stenotrophomonas sp. YJH_SMC_16; assembly: GCF_059367875.1. NCBI lineage: Bacteria > Pseudomonadati > Pseudomonadota > Gammaproteobacteria > Lysobacterales > Lysobacteraceae > Stenotrophomonas > Stenotrophomonas sp. YJH_SMC_16. The sequence goes on from NZ_JCAFRH010000001.1 coordinate 407,929, forward strand.
CCGATCCCTTCGTCAGCCACCCGGATGTGCATCCAGTCCACGCCATCGCGCTGGCCGGCATGGCTGGCGGTCAGGCTCAGGCGACCGCCGTTGGGCATCGCCTGGATCGCGTTGAGCGCCAGGTTCAGCATCACCTGCTGCAGTTCGGTGTAGTTGGCGTCGACCACCAGGCCTTCGTCCTGCACCTGCAGTTCCAGGCGCACCGCATCGGGCACGTTGCTGCGCAACAGCAGCGCCACCGCATCGAACAGGCCATCGATCTCGATGCGTTCGCTCGGCTTGCGCGAACCGCGCACGAACGACAGCATCGATTCGGCCATCTCATGGCCACGGCGGCCGCACTCGGCGATGACATCGGCCAGATGGTGCAGCTGCGGATCGTCGGTTCGCGCCTTCAGCAGGTCCGGCATGATCAGCAGCGGCTGCAGGATGTTGCGCAGGTCGTGACTGAGGCCGGCGGCGAGCAGCGACAGGCTTTCCAGGCGCTGTGCGCGCATCAGTTCGGTTTCCACCCGAGCACGCTCGATCGCGCTGCGTGCATCGCGGATCGCACGCGCCACTGCCGACGGCAGGCGCGCCGGCAGGTGCTTGATGATGTAGTCATTGGCGCCCTTCTGCAGCGCCGCCACCGCGTTCTCCTCACCCATGGTGCCGGAGACGAAGATGAAGGGCACTTCCGGTGAGGTTTCGCGCACGATGCGCAGCGCGTCGTCACCGGAGAATCCCGGCATGCTCAGGTCGGACAGCACGATGTCCGGCTGGAACGCGACCAGTGCCTGGCGCAGTTCAGCCTCGCTCTCGACACGCTCGAAACGGGCCTCCAGGCCCGCATCAAGCATCTGTTCGGACATCAGCTCGGCATCTTCCGGTGAGTCCTCCACCAGCAGGATGCGCAGCGCCCCCAGGGCGGGACCGGTCAGGGGCATGGGCTCACTCGAGTTCCGGTGCCTGGTTGATCAACGCCCAGAACTTTCCCAGGGTCTGCACCGCGCCGAAGAACTGGTCCACGTCCACCGGCTTGACCACATAGGCGTTCACGCCCATGTCCCAGCTGCGGGCCAGGTCACTTTCCTCGCGCGAGGACGACAGGATCACCACCGGCAGGCGCTTGAGCTCTTCGTGCTCGCGGATCTGCCGCAGCACTTCCAGGCCATCCATGCGCGGCATCTTGATGTCCAGCAGCAGCACCGCCGGCAGGCCTTCCTCACGGTTGGCAAAGGCACCACGGCGCAACAGGTAGTCCATCACTTCCACGCCATCCTCGACGTGCACGATGGGGTTGGCCAGACGCGCCTCTTCCAGGGCGTCGATCGCCATTTCGGCATCAGCCGGGCTGTCTTCGGCGAGAAGAATGGTGCGCAGAGTGGTCATGCAGAAGGCCCTTGTTTGTCCGCATCGATCGCGGGAGGCAGGTAGAAGTGGAAGGTGGCGCCGACGTCCGGTTCAGCCTCGGCCCAGATACGGCCACCATGACGGGTGAGCACGCGGCGCACGCTGGCCAGGCCGATGCCGGTACCCGGGTAGTCGCTGGCCTTGTGCAGGCGCTGGAAGACACCAAACAGCTTGCCGGCGTAGGCCATGTCAAAGCCTGCACCATTGTCGCTGACCGTGAACTGATGACCGCCGTCAGGCTGCGGCTGGTAGTCCACGCGGATCTTCGCCGGTTCACGGTTGCCCGAGTACTTCACCGCGTTGCCGAGCAGGTTCAGCCAGACCTGGCGGATCATGTTCTCATCGCCCACCACGATCGGCAGCGGTGCGATGCTCCACTCCACATGGTGCGCATGGCCGCTGTTCTCGGCCTCGGCCTGCAGGTTGGAATCGAGCATGGCGCGGGTATCGGCCACCAGCGACTGCATGTCCACCGCCTGCTGGCGCATTGCCGCGCGGCCCAACCGCGAATACACCAGCAGGTCGTCGATCAGTGCCGCCATGCGCCGCGCCGAACTGGAGATCACCTCCAGGTAATGGCGGCTCTTGTCATCGGCGGCGTCGCCCAGATGGCGCGACAGCTTGTCGGAGAATCCGGCCACGTGGCGCAGCGGCGCGCGCAGATCGTGCGAGACCGAATAGCTGAAGGCTTCCAGTTCCCTGTTGACCTCGGACACCTGCGCAACCTTGCCTTCCAGCTGGCGGTTCAGTTCCTCCACCCGCAACTGCACGGCACGCTGCACGGTGACGTCGCTGACCGTGAGCAACACCACTTCGTCGTCGGTGTCCGGCAGCGGCATGCGCCGTGCATTGAGCAGCATGTAGCGCACCATGCCATCGGCAGCGCGCTGTTCATGCTCGAAGTCCCACAGTTCGCGGCCGCGCAACAGCACATCGGACAGTCGCTGGCGCATAACGGGATCTTTCCACGCGCCGTCGCCGACAGTATCCAGCAACAGGCCATCGGCGCGTTCATCCTGCAGCCCGTACAATTCGGCGAAGGCAGGGTTGTGCAGCTGCACGCGCAGGTCGCGGTCGAGCAGCACGATCGGTTCACGCACGGTCTGCAGCACCGAGGCTGCACGTGCGGCCGAGCGCAGCGACTGCCGTTCGGCATGCAGGCGTCGACCAATCTGCCGCTGCAGCAGCCACAGCACCAGGCCGAGCAGCGACAGCTGGATCACCAGCGAACTCCACGATACCAGCTCGGTCTGCTTGCGCTGGCGGGCAGCCTGCTCGGCACGCTGTGTCAGCAGTTTCTGCTCGCTGGCCTGCAGTTCCTCCACCAGGCCACGGATCGGATAACGCGTGCTCAGATCCTGCACCAGCTCGCGCTGATCACTGTTGGGCTCGGACTTTGCCAGTTCGCGGGCAAGCGCCATGCGCCCTTCCAGCATCGACTCGATGCGGCCGATGCGGATCAGCTGATCAGGATTGTCGCGGGTCATCCGCCCCAGTTCAGCCAGGCGCCCGGGAAGGTCATTGGCTTTGGCCATGCGCTCGCGCAGGCCAGGTGCGTCCACGCCCTTGGACAGGGTCAGCGCAGCCGATTCGACATCGCGTACATCGGCCTGCAGCTGTTGCAGCGCCACACCGACGGCCTGGGTATGGTTGACCCAGGCCATCGCCTCTTCGCTGTCCTGCTGCAGTTTGCGCAGGGTCAACCACGGCACCACGATGATCGCGGCAGCGGCCAGCGCCAGGGCCGGCAACCGCCAGCGGTCCCAGATGTCATCACTGAAAACCAGCGCCATAGTTCCTCGTCAGCACAGCCGCAAAGCGTCTGCCGTTACCGGCCCCACTGCGGCGGAACCGGCAATATAGCGCAGGCGGTCACGACTCTGGAATTTCCAGCGCGGTTGGCTGAACGGGTTCGGAATTCGATGCTGTAGAGCCGAGCCCACGCTCGGCTGCCTTGGAGTTCCAGCCGAGCATGGCTCGGCTCTACAGGTCAGTGGGCGCCCCGCATGGGGCGCCCACCGGGGTCAGCGCTTGGCAGCAGCACTGACCTTCAATGCAGCGGCATCGACGCGGGTCACGCCCTTGATGCCCTTGGCGGTGGTGACCGCCTTGTCCTTCTCGGCCTGGGTCGCCACGGCGCCACTGAGGCTGACCACGCCGTTCACCGTTTCCACCTTGATCTCCGTGCCCGGAACGTTGCTGCTGGCCAGCAGATCAGCCTTCACCTTGGTGGTGATCCAGCTGTCGGTCACCGGCTCGTTGGAATCATGGCGGTCGGCGTGGGTCATTGCCGAATGATCGGTCTTGGGGGGACTCTTCGCGGCCGGATCCTTGGCGAATGCGGCCGAGGAGGACAGCGCCAGGGCCAGCGTAAGGGCCGAGGCAATCAGCGTGCGGGTCGTATTGCTCATCGTGTCGTACTCCTGCGGAATGTGCTGCCAGTCTGGACAAGTAGGCGTAGAGCACGCGTGGCGCTGCGGTCACGCTGCCGTGAATCGACCCGCATTCAACGGCAACGGTTCAGTTTGGGGTTGCCGTCGCGGGTCGTTTACCCTGCCCTTCCCACTGCCGGAGCTCTGCCATGCGCCCCGACCTGCATCTGGCCCTGATCGGCTACGGCCTTGCCGGTCGCGTCTTCCATGCGCCCCTGATCCAGCACACGCCGGGCCTGGTGCTGCACAGCATCGTGAGCTCGCAGCGCGACACGCTGCTGCGCGCGTTCAGCGACGTGCACGTGCGTTCCACGCCGCAGGAGGTGTTCGACGATCCAGCCGTGGATGCCGTAGTGATCGCCACGCCGAATGAACAGCATGCGCCGCTGGCAATCGCGGCACTGGCTGCGGGCAAGCATGTGCTGGTCGACAAGCCGTTCGCGCTGGACGTGGCCCAAGCGGAAACGGTATTGGCTGCGGCACGCGATGCCGGACGCATCGCCACCGTGTTCCAGAACCGGCGCTTCGATGCCGACTTCCTCACGCTGCAGGCGCTGCTTGCGGACGGGACGCTCGGCAACATTGCCGAATGCCATGCGCACTTCGATCGCTACCGTCCACAGGTACGCGACCGCTGGCGCGAACAGGATGGCCCCGGCAGTGGCCTGTGGTACGACCTGGGCCCGCACCTGCTGGACCAGATGTTGGTGCTGTTCGGCTGGCCCGAGGCGGTCGATGCCGATCTGGCCGTGCAGCGCGAAGGTGGCAGCGGCATCGATTACTTCCACGCGGTGCTGCACTACCCGCGGCATCGCGCGATCATCCATTCCGGTTCGCTGGTGGCGGCGCAGACGCCGCACTTCAGCGTGCATGGCAGCAAGGCAAGCTGGATCAAGCACGGCCTGGACGTGCAGGAGGCGCAGCTGCGCCGCGGTGTGGCACCCGGTGCGCCAGGCTGGGGTATCGATCCGCGGCATGGTGAGCTGGTGCGCTGCGATGCCGAACACAACGTGCAGCGCACGACGGTCGACAACCTGCCCGGTGACTACCGGCGGCTGTATGCACAGTTCGCGGCGGCGATGCATGGCGACGGAGAAGCCACGGTCAGCCCGGTGCAGGCGTTGCAGCTGATGCGGCTGCTGCAGGCCGGCATGGACAGTGCGCGCGAAGGGCGGCGAATCGCGTTGGGATGATCGGCAGGGCTGCGCCCTGCACCCGCAGAAGCGGTAGTGCCGGCCGCTGGCCGGCAACCTCAACAGCAACAGCAAAAGCCGGCTATCCGTGGGATGGCGGGGTGGGTCCGGTTGCGGGGGACGCCGTAAACCCTTCCCTGGGGGCTTGGCCGCGGCATCCATGCCGCGGACACCCCCGCAACCGGACCCACCCCGCCTTCGACAGTTTCCCGCGGCTGTTGGTGGGTGCCGACCGTTGGTCGGCACAGTAGATCCACGCCATGCGTGGATGGCGTGGAAATGATCGGAATGCGCTCGTGTGGCCTCATGGGGTCGGAGCCCTTTCCTGCGGAAAGGGCTCCGACCCCAGCAAGGCTTACGACTTCTTGATGGCGTGGCCGCCGAATTCATTGCGCATCGCCGACAGCAGGCGGTCGGTGAACGAATTGGATTCACGCGAGCGAAGGCGTTCCAGCAGCGACAAGGTGATCACCGGTGCCGGCACATCCAGTGCAATCGCTTCGGCCACGGTCCAGCGGCCTTCACCAGAATCCTCCACGTACGGCACGATGCCATCCAGCGACGGATTGCGCTTGAGGGCTTCGGTGCTCAGGTCCAGCAGCCACGAGCGCACCACGCTGCCGTGGCGCCACACCTCGGCCACCTGGGCCAGGTCCAGCTCCATCTCCTGCTTGCGCTCCATCAACGCGAAGCCTTCGGCGTAGGCCTGCATCATTCCGTATTCGATGCCGTTGTGGACCATCTTGGTGAAGTGGCCGGCGCCAGACGGACCGACACGTGCCCAGCCGCGATCTTCAGCCGGTGCCAACGTGCGCAGCAGCGGTGCGATCTGCTCCACCACCGGCGCTTCGCCACCGACCATCAGGCTGTAGCCCTCCTGCAGGCCCCACACGCCACCGCTGGTGCCGCAGTCGACGTAGCCCAGATCGTCCTCGGCCAGCGCCTTGGCGCGGCGGATCGAGTCCTGGTAGTTGGAGTTGCCGCCGTCGATGACGATGTCACCCTCGGCCAGGTGCGGGGTCAGCTGGCCCAGGGTCTGGTCGACGGTTTCGCCAGCCGGCACCATCAGCCACACCACGCGCGGCACCGGCAGTGCGGCTACGGCCGCGGCCAGAGAATCAACCACCTCCAGGCCGGCCTCGGCGGCGCGCTGGCGGGCGCCTTCGCCCGGGTCGTAGCCGACCACGCGGTGGCCGCCGCGATGCAGGCGCTGGGCCATGTTGGCGCCCATGCGGCCGAGACCGATCATTGCAATATCCATTGTTTCACCTTCAGTTGGGGTCTAGGGTCAGGCTGCCTGGCCTGCCGGTAGCCGCGCAGTGGCGCAGCTGCGCCTCGCGCCAACGCCGGTAGAGCGTGGTATGCAGATTGTGCACCGCCAGGTCGATCGAAAACGGCGTTCGTGGGTTGCGATCAAGCAGGCGGGCGATGTGGTAGCCGATGGGACGTATACCGCGTGGATGCACATAGATCACGAACTGCTGGTAGAACGGATCGTCCAGCAGTTGGTCCATGCGTGCCAGCGTGGCGTGGTAGCGCGGTTCCAGCCGTGCACGAAGGTCCGGGTCGCGCTCGAACAGCAGGCGCTCGAAGTAGCGCTGGCCGATCCGCGGGATGTCCTGCGCGAGTTTCCATAGTTCGACATTGCGCTGGTCGTACCAGGCCAGGCCGCCGTGGGTGGCCAGGGCCTGCGCAGCGTCCGCGCCCACGTCAACCACCACGAAGTTCTCGGCCTGGTTGCTCAGGTCGTCCAGCGTGCCCTTGTCGTACACATGTTCGATGAAACCGGGCACGCCCACGAACGCCTGTTGCCCCATCGCCGAGGTGCGCACCGCCTTGCCATCGGCGAAGAAATCGCCGGAATGAGCGCCGAGCAGAATGCTGTCGGTACCGTGCAGGGCGAGGAACGTGCCGATCGACAACTCCTCTGCGGCAAATTCGGCGTCGAATGCAGCATCGCCATACAGCTCGCGCTGGGCGGACAGCTGCGCGACCTGGCGGCCGACTCCGCATTCGGCGCGCACATTGCCGCTGTAGAACGCCTGCAGCGCCTGGCTGTTGCTCGCAGTGGGCACGAAACCACGGCCGAAACTTCGCGTGCGCTGCCAGCCATGCGCGCGCGGCCCCTGCAGGCCGAAGCCGATCCAGCCCAGCTGCGGGCCGGAAAAGCGGAATTCTGGATTGCCCTGCAATGCAGTAGCGGCACGTTGCGTGGCTGCACCCAGCTGGAACGCATAGGCGCAGACCGTGGCCGGATCGTCCAGCAGCTGCTGCAGCAACGCCTGGCGCGCTGTAGCAGACATGTCTGCCGGCCAGCGCACGTGCAGGTCGCCGGCAGCCTGCGACTCGGCCAGCGACGCGCGCGTACACACTGCGCCGCCGTGGACCTGCGGCGTACTGAGCGCGGCTTCATCGAAACGCCAGCCCAGCCGCTGCAGCAGCCCCTGCGTACAGTCGGCGGCTGTGGCCGCCATGCCCAGCACGGGCGCCAGCAGCAGGGCCGCGCCCATCAACCCGCCGTGCACGTTCAGCCCTGGTCCGTGCGGGCGGGTGCGGGCTCAGGAACTGCAGAGGGCGGCGGCGGCAACGGTGATGGCATGCCCGCAGCCGGCGGCAGGTACTGCTGCAGGCGCTGGAAGAAGCGGCGATAGAAATCGGCGTCGGTGACCGTGCTGCTCGCCACTTTCACCAACGAATCGTCGTTGCTGCCGAACGGCAGCGATACCGAGCCCAGCGCACCGACACCGACACTGGCTGAGGTCGGGCTCTTCTTCAGCGCATAGCGGTCCTGCACCGCACTGACGAACACCAGCGTCTGGTTGCCACGCGGCGCGCAGGAGATGCGCAGCACCAGCTGCTCATGGTCGTCTTCGCGCGGCTGGAAGTTCTTGTTGCCTTCCACCTGTGCGTCATCGGCACGGGCGATGGCATAGCCCTGGCTGAGCAGGGTGCGTCGCGCGGCTTCACAGGCTTCGCCCGGGCGGCCATCGACGGTACGCGAGAACGTGTCGCCGGAGTCGAAGGATTCGCGCAGCAGGGTACTGTCGGCGGTGCGGCCACCACAGGCCGACAGGATCAGGGCACTGCCAAGCGCCACAACAGCACTGGAAAGACGGGAGGCCCGCATGGGTACTCCTGCGAGGACGGTACCGCCAAGGGTAGTCCTGCGGCCGTGTGCGGCGGGTCGAAACCGGCATGACCGCGCCACCCCGTTGCTGCCTGTTCATGCACAAAAAAGGGACGGAGGGGATTAAGTCATTTGTGGCATGTGGCTCGCCGGGCATGGCCCGGCGCTACCGGGACGGAGGCACCCAAACGAAAAGGGGCCGGCAATGCCGGCCCCCCTGCGGTATCGCATGCCGTCGCCGGCTCAGTCCGCCCAGCGACCGGCGCCGGTGGACTGCGGCAGCACCTGCGCCGACAGCGGGCGGTCGCTGGCCAGCAGGTTCACCGCATCGGCCAGGATCGAAGCCGACTCGCGCAGCAGCGGGTCAGGACGCTTCTCAGCAGCCTTCTCGCGTGCGGCATCCTTGACGATGTCGCGCTCGTTGCCCGTCAGGCCGTCGTCGTTGCTGTCATCGGCCAGCGGGTCCAGGGCCAGGCCCAGTTCCTTGCGCATTGCCTGGCGCTCCTTGCGCTGGGTGTCCTGGCGCTCACGCTCGGCGCGGCGGGTGGCCTCGTTGAGCGAGATGTACTTCTTCGCGGCCTCGGTGCGGAACTGCTGCACGTCCTCGTTCCACCACTGGAATTCCTTGTCGGCGGCAATGCGCGCGTCATGGCGGGTTTCCAGCTTCGGCAGCAGCGGCGCGAAGTTGCCGTACTGGGTGTGCGGCACGGCAGCGATGCGGGTCCACGGCAGCGCGTTGTCGTAGGTGCTCTCGCCGAACTCGGTGGCATCGACGCTGGCCGGGAAGGCCAGGTCCGGCACCACACCCTTGTGCTGGGTGCTGCTGCCGCTGATGCGGAAGAACTGGGCGATGGTCAGCTTGACCTGACCGAAGCGCTGGGTCTCACCACTCGGCCAACGGTCGAGGTCGACGATGTTCTGCACCGTGCCCTTGCCGAAGCTGGTCTCACCGATCACAAGGCCACGGCCGTAATCCTGGATGGCACCGGCGAAGATCTCCGAAGCCGAGGCCGAACCGCGGTTGATCAGCACCGCCAGCGGGCCATCCCATGCCACGCCCTGGTTGCGGTCGCTGTTGACGGTAACGCGGCCACCGGACTCGCGCACCTGCACCACCGGGCCCTGCTCGATGAACAGGCCGGTCAGTTCAATGGCTTCGTCCAGCGAACCACCGCCGTTGTTGCGCAGATCCAACACCACGCCATCCAGCTTGTCGTTCTTGAAGCCGGCCAGCAGCTTGGCCACGTCGCGGGTGGCCGAAGCGTAATCGGCCGCATTGCGGCGACGGCCTTCGAAGTCCTGGTAGAAGGTCGGCAGCTTGATCACGCCGACCTTGCGTGCCGGCTCCCCGTTGGCGGCCGGAATGGTCATGGTCTCGCCCTTGGCAGCCTGTTCGGCCAGGCGCACCTTCTGGCGGGTCAGCACCAGGGTGTGGTGCTTGCCGTCGGCACCTTCAGCGGCCGGAATGAATTCCAGCTTGACCTGGGTGTCCTTGGCGCCACGGATCTTGGCCACGACATCGTCGATGCGCCAGCCGATCACGTCCTCGACCAGGCCGGACTTGCCCTGGCCGACGCCGACGATACGGTCACCCGGCTTCAGCGTGCCGTCCACCGCAGCCGGACCACCGGCGATGATCTCGCGGATCACCACCACGTCGTCCTGGCGCTGCAGCTGCGCACCGATGCCTTCCAGCGACAGCGACATCGCCTGGTTGAAGTTCTCGGCGGTGCGCGGGGTGAAGTAATCGGTGTGCGGATCGACCGCGCTGGTGTACGAATTCATGAAGAACTGGAAGACGTCTTCGCCCTTCAGTTCATTGACCGACTTCTCCAGCGTCGCGTAGCGTTTGTCCAGCGTCTTGCGGATGTCGTCCGGCTTCTTGCCGGCCAGCTTCAGGCGCAGCCAGTCGTTCTTCACCGACTTGCGCCACAGCTCATCCAGTTCGGCGCTGCTGGCCGCCCACGGCACCTTCTTGCGGTCGTATTCGAAGCGCTCGTCGGTGGTGAAGTCCGGCTCCTGCTTGAGCAGCTTGCGCGCATAGGCCACACGTTCGCCGACGCGCTGCTTGTAGACCGCGAACACCTGGAACGCCGGCTCCAGCTCGCCGCCACGGATGGCCGAGGAGATGTTGGCTTCGAACGGCGCGAAGCGCGCCACGTCGGCCTGGGTGAAGTACTGCTTGCCGCCGTCCAGCGTCTCCAGGTAGCGCTTGAACACGTCCTTGGAGGTGGCCTCGTCCAGCGCGCGCGGGCGGTAGGCATAACGGCTGTCGGACAACAGGCCGTACACCAGCTTGGAGGTGGTCACCTGATCGGCGGTTGCCGCGGCGGGCAATGCCGGCGAGTCGGCCTTGGCCGCCAGCGCCAGCGGCGCAACCAGCGCCAGGGCCATCAGGAATGCGGGGGCTTTGAATTTCATTGACGTGCTCGAAGGCGCCTTGCCAAGGGGGAGACTGCGTGGTGTTCAGACACCACGACAGTGCCGAAAGTTGCCGGGTTTGTCACCCGGCCGCGCTCGGTGGAAAACCAGCCTAGCGGGGCCGGTGTAGCAAATTGTGAATGCAGGGCAAGGCGTGCGGACCAACGGTCCGCACCCACCGGTAGCGCCGGGCCATGCCCGGCGAGCGCAGCGGGAGGGAACCGCCGGGCATGGCCCGGCGCTACCGGTCAGGAAACCCCTGCGCCCTTGGCCTGGACATCGGCGTGGTACGACGAGCGCACCATCGGGCCGGAGGCCACGTGGCTGAAGCCCAGTTCGTAGCCGTAGACTTCCAGCGCCTTGTAGTCCTCGGGCGTCCAGTACTTCAGCACCGGGTGGTGGTGCGCGGTCGGCTGCAGGTACTGGCCGATGGTGATCATGTCCACGTCGTGCGCGCGCAGGTCACGCATGGTGGCCTTGATCTGTTCGAAGTCTTCGCCCAGGCCCAGCATGATGCCGCTCTTGGTCGGCACGTCCGGGTGCTGCGCCTTGAAGTTCTTCAGCAGGTTCAGCGACCACTGGTAGTCCGCACCCGGGCGCACGTTGCGGTACAGGTCAGGTACGGTCTCGATGTTGTGGTTGAACACATCCGGCGGGTTCTGCGCCAGGATCTCCAGCGCACGTTCCATGCGGCCCTTGCCGCGGAAGTCCGGGGTCAGCACTTCGATGCGGGTACCCGGCGACTTTTCGCGGATGGCGGTGATGCAGTCGACGAAGTGCTGGGCACCGCCGTCACGCAGGTCATCACGGTCGACGCTGGTCACCACCACGTACTTCAGGCCCATGTCGGCCACGGTCTGGCCGAGGCTGGCCGGCTCGTTGGCATCCGGCGGCTTCGGGCGGCCGTGGGCCACGTCGCAGAACGAGCAGCGGCGCGTGCAGACTTCACCAAGGATCATGAAGGTGGCGGTGCCGTGGCCGAAGCACTCGTGGATGTTCGGGCAGCTGGCTTCCTCGCACACCGTCACCAGGCGGTTCTCGCGCAGCTTGGCCTTCAGGTTCTGCACGGCATTGCCCGAAGGAATGCGCACGCGGATCCAGGACGGCTTGCGCAGCACCGGCGCGTCGGCGAACTGCACCGGCGAGCGGTTGATCTTGTCACCGCCCAGCTGCTTGACCCCGGCCTGCAACGGCGCGGCGGACGGAGAGTCGCCCTGCACGATCTGCAGGGGAATGGAACGGGCGGTGGTTTCAGTCATGGCAGTTCCGGGGGCGGTCAGGCGGCCGCAGAAAGATCAGGCAGTTCGGGCGTGGGCTGCAGCAGCAGGCCGAACTGGCGGGCCAGGTGGTCCAGCAGCACCGGCTTGACGGCCTCCATCCCGGAGGGCCCGCCCAAGTCTACTACCGAGGTCACCTGCAACCCCTGATAGCCACAGGGGTTGATACGGTGGAAAGGTTCCAGGTCCATGGCCACGTTGAAGGCCAGGCCATGGAAGGTACAGCCGCGGCGCACGCGGATGCCGAGCGCGGCGATCTTGGCGCCACCGACGTAGACGCCCGGGGCGCCCTCGCGGCGTTCGGCACCGATGTTCCACTCGGCCAGGGTATCGATGATGGCCTGCTCGATGCGGCATACGTAGTCGCGCACACCGATGCCCAGCCGTGGCAGGCGCAGCAGCGGATAGACCACCAGCTGGCCGGGGCCGTGATAGGTCACCTGGCCACCGCGGTCCACGTGCAGCACCGGGATCTCGCCCGGCGCCAGCACGTGCTCGTCCTTGCCGGCCTGGCCCAGGGTGAATACCGGGTCGTGCTCGACCACCCACAGCTCATCGGCGTCGGCCTCGCTGCGCTGGTCGGTGAAGCGCTGCATGGCGCGCCACACCGGCTCGTACGCCTGGCGGCCGAGGTCGCGGACCAGCGCCGGACGCGGCGCGCGGTCTTCCGGGGCGGCTTCGGCCGGGCAGCTGTCGGCTACAGCGTCCACTTCACTTCCGGGTGGTCGCGCAGCGCCTGGTGCGCCAGGTCGTACTGTTCGCGGCTCTCGGCCTTGAACACGATGCGGACGGACACGTACTTGCCGTTGGAGGAATGCTTCCAGCTGATGCGTTCATTGACGACATCGATGCCGGCAGCCAGCAGCAGGCGGGGGAGCTCATGTTCCAGGCCGCGGTTGGCCGGGCCCATGGCACTGAGCTCGAACTGGCCGGGGAACTGGAAGCCGTGGTCGGGGTTGTCGGACTTGATTTCCATGCCCCCCATTATCGGGCCGCAGGGCAACAAACCCAAGAGTATTCATCAACGTCAAACAGTGCACCGGTGAGTCGCTGCGTTGCAGCTGAACGGCCGTTCAGCATTGGCCCCGGCCCCGTGGCGCACCGCAGGACAGGGCAGGATTGTCTTCACGAGACAATGTCGTTTTCGGAACAGACAAGTGATCCGAACGCGCTCGTTCCATCACGTTCGCGCGAGTACCGTGTCGCAGCATATAACGACAGACAGAAACAACTTCTCACATGAGCCCCCCTTCCCAACGCCGCCTTGCAGCCCTCGGGCTGTCAGGCCTGCTGGCTGCTGCCCTCCCCCTTGCCGCCCAGGCGGCCGAACAATGTGGTCCGGACGCAATGCGCGACCACCCGCCGCAGGTCAATTTCCGCGTCGACAATGACCTGTTCGGCGGCCGCCACCAGGACCAGGGCTACACCAACGGTGCACTGTTGACCCTGGTCTCGCCCAATCTGGTCGATTACACCGACGACCCCTGCCTGCCGCGCATGGCGCGCTGGGTGAACCAGTACCTGGAAGGGCTGCACCCGGGCAAGTTCGAACAGCAGAACATGATCTTCAGCATCGGCCAGGGTATCTTCACCCCGACCGATTTCAGCCGCAGGGACCTGATCGAGGACGACCGCCCTTACGCTGGCGTACTGATCGCAAACTTCGGTTTCAATGCGCGCAGCGGCGACCGCCTGCAGACCACCCAGCTGACGCTGGGCGTGGTCGGCCCGTGGGCACAGGGCGAGCAGGTGCAGAACGCCGTGCACGACGTGCTGGGCGACGAGAAATTCAAGGGATGGGACAACCAGCTGCACAACGAGCCGCTGTTCATGCTGACCCACGAGCGCATGCGTCGCTGGCCGGGCGATGCCAGCGTCAATGCCGACGGCTGGGGTTGGGACGCCATCAGCCACTACGGTGGATCGATCGGCAACCTGGAAACCAAGGCCAACCTCGGCGGTGAAGTGCGCTTCGGCTGGAAGCTGCCGGACGACTTCGGCAGCACGCCGTTGCGCCCGGCCGGCGAGAACACGGCGCCGACCCGCGGTGGCCGTCCCAATGGCTGGTCCTGGCACCTGTTCGCGACCTCGGACGCTGCCTGGGTGATCCGCGACATCACGCTGGACGGCAACACGTTCCGCAACAGTCACAGCGTGGACAAGCGCCATGTGGTGGCTTACGGCGGCTACGGCGTGGCCGTGATGTACGGACGCTGGAAGTTCGCTGCGGCGCGTTACCACAGCACGCGCGAGTTCAACGGCCAGCGCGAAGCACCGGTGTTCGGCAGCTTCACCATCAGCCGGTCTCTGTAGGTAGGTGCCGACCGTTGGTCGGCACACCGGTTGATGGCAACGACAGTCGAGCATGGCTCGACTCTACAGAACGAAAAGGCCGGCATTCGCCGGCCTTTTCCTTCACCACGCCGGGGCGTGGATCATTCCGATTCCCACCACATCCAGAAGCTGTCCCACAGGCGCTTGAAGAAGCCGGCCTGTTCAACGGCAGCCACCGCCACCAGCGGCGCTTCAGCCACCAGCTTGCCATCCAGCATCACCTTCACGGTGCCGATCTGCTGGCCGGCGGTGAACGGTGCTTCCAGGGTCTTGGGCACATCGATGCTCGGCTTCAGGTCGTTGTAGCGGCCGCGCGGCACGCTCACCAGCATCGGCTGCGCCACGCCCAGCTGCACCTTGTCGGTGGTGCCCTTCCAGACCTTGTGCTCGGCTACGGCCTTGCCCGGTTCGTACAGGCGGTGGGTCTCGAAGAAGCGGAAGCCCCAGTTCAACAGCGCCAGGCTGTCATCGGCACGCTGCTTTTCCGACTGGCCGCCCAGCACCACGGCCACCAGACGCTGGTCACCACGCTGGGCCGAGCTCATCAGGCAGTAACCGGCTTCCGAGGTGTGACCGGTCTTGATGCCGTCCACGCTGCCATCGCGCCACAGCAGCAGGTTGCGGTTCGGCTGCTTGATGTTGCCGACCTGGAATTCCTTGATCTTGTTGTACGCGTAGGTTTCCGGGTAATCGCGCACCATCGCGCGGCCCAGCAGTGCCAGATCGTAGGCGCTGCTATGGTGGCCCGGAGCGGTCAGGCCATGGGCGTTCACGAAGTGCGAATTCTTCATGCCGATCTTGGCGGCATAGCTGTTCATCAGCGAAGCAAAGGCTTCCTCGCTGCCAGCCACGTGTTCGGCCAGGGCGATCGCGGCGTCGTTGCCGGACTGGATCGCCATGCCTTTTTCCATGTCTTCCAGGCGCGCGGTCTGGTTGACCGGGAAGCCGCTGTAGCTGCCATCGGTACCGGCGCCACCTTCGCGCCAGGCGCGCTCGCTCATCATCACCTGGTCATCCGCACGGACCTTGCCGTTCTTGACCTCGGCGGCGATCACGTAGGACGTCATCACCTTGGTGATGCTGGCCGGAGCCAGCTGTTCGTGGATGTTTTCACCGGCCAGCACCTGGCCGGTGGCGTAATCCATCAGCACCCAGGCCTTGGACACGCTGGGCGCGGGCGCCGGCGGAGTGGCAACAGTGGCCGGGGCGGCAGCGGCGGCAGGCGTCGGCGTGGCCGGGGTCGGCAGCGGCGTCTGGGCGGAAGCCAGGCCCACCACCAGGGTGGCGGCCAGGGCGGTGGCGGCGGAACGGAAATTCATTGGACAGCAGGCTCCAGGGGGACGGCCGGGAATGGAGGGTGGAACGTAACGGCCATTGTAAGGCCGGGGGAGCATGGGCCGGCAGCACCGGCCCGGGCGGATCAATCCTTCACGATCTGCGGCGAACCCAGGCCCAGACCGGCGATGCGGCCGGCAAGTTCCGCAGCACTGGCATGGTCGCTGGCGGGAACGCGCAGGCGGAACAGGGTGCGGCCACCGGCAGCGATGTCACTGATGGTCGCGCCGACGATGCCGGCGGCGTTGAGCTGGCCCATCGCGCGGTTGGCATTGTCGCGGCTGGAGAAGCTGGCGACCTGCACCATCACCGCGCCCACCACCTGCTGCGACAGGCTGGGTGCGGCCGGCGTGGTCGATGCACTGCGAACCGGTGCCGGTGCCACCGCGCGCGGAGTGGTGCTGGCCACGACAGCCGGAGCGGGCACCGTGCTGCGCACCGGCGGCGCGCTCGGCGGCAGGCTGCTGACCGCCACATCCGGCACGGTGCTGGCCACGCCCTGGGTGGTGGCCGGCTGGCCACGCGCAGGCATGCTGTCGCCCGGCAGGCGCTTGACCAGGCGATCGATGTCGCTGTCGGCTGTGGCGCGTGCAGCCGGCGTCGGGCGCGCGCTGGCCACGGTGGTGGTTGCGGCCGCTTCGGCAGCACGACGTTCGCGGCGCGAGGGCTTTTGCGCCAGCAGGTTGCCCTCGCCCGGCTGCAGCGCGCGCACCTCGACATTGCCGGTACCGCGCTGGGTGATGCCCAGGCGCACGGCGGCGGCGTAGCTGAGATCGACTACGCGGCCATCATGGAACGGGCCGCGATCGTTGACGCGCACGATCACCGACTCGCCGTTGTCGAGGTTGGTCACGCGGGCGAAGCTGGGCAGCGGCAGCGTCTTGTGCGCGGCGGTGAACTGGTACATGTCGTAGACCTCACGGTTCGAGGTCAGGCGGCCGTGGAACTTGGCGCCGTAGTACGACGCGGTGCCGCGCTCGACATAGTTGCGGGTGTCATCAAGCACTTTGTACGACTTGCCCAGCACCACGTACGGCGACTTGTTGCCGATCGCCGAGCGCTCCTCGGCGGTCACTTCCGGCTCGGGAATGCAGGCCACGTTGGGAATGTAATCCGGCGTGCTGTCGCGCACGCCCGGCTTGTACAGGCCACCGGCGGTGTAGTTGCCGCGGGTGCTCAGGTCTTCCTTGGCCGCCACGTACGGCGACCCTTCCGGGCAGTGTGCCGGGCGCGAGCCACGCCCCTGCACCAGGGTGCCGCCGGACTTGCCACCATGGCCGGCCGTGGCCGGCTTCTTCGGCGCGCTGCTGCAGGCAGCCAGCGCGAGGACGATCAAGCCTGGGACCAGCCATCTGATGTTCATGCCGGGGGCAGCTCCTGTCCGGCAATGGCCTGGGACAACTGGAACACGGCCATCGCGTACATCTTCGAGAGGTTGTAGCGGGTGATCGCGTAGTAGTTCTGGAAGCCCAGCCAGTACTGCTTGCCGGTGCTGCCTTCAAGCGTGATCGGGGTGGCGGTGGCGCCCGGCTGTACCGGCGCGCTCGGCTGGTAGCCGCGCTGCGCCAGGTCGGCCATCGACCAGGTCGGCATCCATTCGGTCGGATTGAACTCCTCGCGGCCCGGTGCCAGCGTGGCCGGCACGGCCACCTGGCCACCCCGCACCCAGCCGCCCTTCTTCACGAAGTAGTTGGCGATGGACGAGAACACGTCGTCGTAGCTGGTGAACAGGTCGCGACGGCCGTCGCCGTTGCCGTCCACTGCGTAATCCAGATAGCTGGACGGCATGAACTGGCCCATGCCCATCGCACCGGCATAACTGCCCTTGAGCGTGGTGATGTCCAGGTTTTCTTCGCGGCCCAGCTCGAACAGCTTGGCCAGCTCATCGCGGAAGAACAGCTCGCGGCGTACTTCGCGTTCCAGCTTGGCCGGGTCGCCGCTGCGCGGGTAATAGAAGGCCAGCGTGTACAGCGCATCGAGCACGCGATGGCTGCCGGCATTCTTGCCGTAGCTGGTTTCCACGCCGATGATCGCCACGATCACTTCGGCCGGCACACCGGTGCGCTGCTGCACGCGATCCAGCTCGGCGCGATGCTGGGCCAGGAACGCGCGGCCGCCATCGATGCGGGCCTTGCTGATGAACATCGGCCGGTATTCGTTCCACGGCTTGACCCGTTCGGCCGGGCGCGACATCGCGGCGATGATCGGCTGGCGCACCTGCGCCTGGTCGAGCACGCTGCTGATCTGCTCCGGCTTCAGGCCATAGCGCTTGGCGGTATCGGCAATGAAGCGGGCCCGTGCGACCTCGAACGGCACCGGGGTGAGATCGACCGGCGGCGCGGTGGCAGCGGCGGCTTCGGGCGCGGCCTCGGCCGGGCCATGGGCCTTGGCGGCGGGTTGGCGCGGCGTGCTGCTGGCCTGGGGCGAAGACGGTGGGGACTTCGGCTGGGTCGCGCAGGCGACCAGGCCGAGGGTGAGCATGCAGGCCAGAGTGCGTCGAATCATCGTCGCAGGTTAGCAGGTCATGGATGAATTAAAACCCCTAACACCATGAATCACAACGATTTGCCCGCGTTCAGCGGGAAATGTGAAGGCGTCGTGATCGCGCCTCCCCATTCAGATAGAGGTGGCCGGTTGCGTCCCCATCCCCGCAGACGCAACCGGCAACCGGATCCGGTCGATACCCGCGCGGCTGCCGCTCCCCAGTGGCAGTACCCCGCGCTCCCTGTATCCGTTGGATCAGTACTGCTCCCGCCCGACGCCCCCTCGCGCTGCAACGATTGACGGCGCGCCGTGCCGAACGGGCCGCCATTGTGCAGGCCGATTACGACAAGTCCATTGATCAGGATCAACGCGCTGTAAAAGTGTGAACCAGCTAACGTTTTTTCCGGACTTTGGTCAGCGGGTGTGCTGCCGTGCATCGTTGTGAGAACGCTTCCACAACGGGCGTTGCGCAGAGTCAGGAAGTTTCCAGCCAACGGCGCAGCCCCTCGTGGGTGGTGTCTGGGTGGTCGCGGAAAGGAGAAGCCGCGGGTGGGCCGGTCGGGTTGGGTACGCGGGGGACGCCGTGAATCCGTCCCTGGAGGCTTGGCAGCCGCATCCATGCGGCTGACACCCCCGCGTACCCAACCCGACCGGCCTCTGACAGATTTCGGAGGTCTGCCACCCACGGAGAAGAAAAAGAAGATCAAAAGCGGATCGCGACGCTGCGCTTGCTCGTGAGCCGAGCATGGATCGGCTCTACACAAGGCAATGAAGCGACCCGCCAGGCCGCCTTTGCTTTTGATCTTCTTTTTCTTCTCCGTGGGAGACGCGCACGGAACCTGTCCGTGGCCGGGTAGATGGGCTGCGCAGGGGCGTGAGCCGCATGGATGCGGCGACCGAGCTTACATGGACGTACTTGCAGCGTCCCCTGCGCAGCCCATCTACCCGGCCCCACCCATGAAGTGCTTTACGCGCCCACCCACGAGGGGCTACGCCGTTGGCTGGAAACCCTATCCCCCGTGCACGGGCCGGTGCCCACGCACCGCCATCACCAGTCCGATGCCGGCCAGCAACGAGACCGCCGATGTCCCGCCATAGCTGATCAACGGCATCGGGATGCCCACCACCGGCAGCAGGCCGGAAATCATTCCACCATTGACCAGTACATAGACGAAGAACGCCAACCCCAGGCTGCCGGCCAGCAACCGTGCATGCGTGTCGCGTGCGTGCACTGCGATCCACAGGCAGCGTCCGACCACGAACAGGTACAGCGCGAACAGCGTCGCCACACCGATCCAGCCGAATTCCTCGGCCAGCACCGAGAACGCGAAGTCGGTGGTGTACTCGGGCAGGAAATCCAGCGTGGCCTGCGTGCCCTGCCCCCAGCCACGCCCCTGCCAGCCACCGGAACCGATCGCGATGCGTGACTGCAGGATGTTCCAGCCGGTGCCGAGCGGATCTGCCGCCGGGTCGAGGAAGGTCAGTACGCGATCCTTCTGGTACTGCCGCAACAGCCCGAACCACGCCAGCGGTGCGGCCACCGCCAGCCCCGCCGCGCCCGTTGCCACCCAGCCCCAGTGCAGGCCGGCCAGCAACAACGCGAACACCCCGCTGGCAGTGACCAAGGTGGCGGTGCCGAGGTTCGGCTGCATCAGGATCAGCACGGCAGGAACGCCGATCAACACTGCGGCCGTCAGCACCGTGCGTGGCGAGGGCGGCAACGGCTGCCGGTGCAGGTACCAGGCCATCATCAACGGCAGGCTGAGCTTGAGCAGCTCCGACGGCTGCAGGTAGAAGACGCCCAGGTTGAGCCAGCGCTGCCCGTACTTGCCGGTGCCGATCACATACACCGCCATCAGCGGCAGCATCGACAGCGCATACAACGCCGGTGTCCACGCGCGCAGGCGCAGCAGCGAAACACGCGACAGCAGCCACATCGCCACCAGGCCACCGGCAAAGCGCGCCGCCTGCCCGGTCACTGGCCCGGACACGCTGTGCAGCACCGCCAGGCCCGCGCCCATCAGGATCAACAACGCGACCAGCAACGGCAGGTCGATCGTGCGCACCGCCTCACGGCAGCCGCCAAGCAGTCGTTTCCATTCCACGCGCGCCACGGTAGCAACGGGCGCTTGCGTGAAGCTGTCATGGTGGTCCTGCGCAGCCGGTGTTACCCGTAGCCGCCGTGCACCGGGTTGTGACTGCGCACGGCCATCACCAACCCGAAGCCGGCCAGCAGTGACACCGCCGAGGTACCGCCGTAGCTGATCAGCGGCATCGGCACGCCCACCACCGGCAGCAGGCCGGAAATCATCCCGCCGTTCACCAGTACATAGACGAAGAACGCCAGGCCGGTAGCGCCGGCCAGCAGGCGCGAGTACGAATCGCGCGACTGGCTGGCAATCCACAGGCAACGCCCGATCACCACAAGGTACAGCGCCAGCACGGTGGCCACGCCGATCCAGCCGAATTCCTCACTCAGCACCGAGAACGCGAAGTCGGTGGTCTGCTCGGGAATGAAGTTCAAGTGCGACTGCGAGCCTTCGCCCCAGCCCTTGCCATCGAAGCCGCCGGAACCGATCGCGATCTTCGACTGGATGATGTTCCAGCCGGCCCCCAGCGCATCCATCTCCGGGTCCAGGAACATCATGATGCGGTCCTTCTGGTACGGCCGCAGCAGCCAGAACCAGGCCACCGGCGCAACCGCGGCCACGCCGCCCACACCCAGGCCGACCCACCACCACGGCAGGCCTGCCAGCAGCAGCACGAACACGCCGCTGGCGGCGATCAGCACACCGGTGCCGAAGTCCGGCTGCAGCATCACCAGGCCGGTTGGTACGCCGATGATGACCAGGGCCACGAGCACGGTGTTGAAGCGCGGTGGCAACGGCATCTTGTGCAGGTACCAGGCCACCATCATCGGCAGGCTGACCTTCAGCAGCTCGGCCGGCTGCAGGTAGAAGAATTTCAGATCCAGCCACTGCCGGCCGTATTTGCCGGTACCCAGCACAAACACCGCCAGCAGCGGGATCATCGAGATTGCGTAGATCATCGGCGTGGCCGAGCGGATCCGCAGGATCGGTACCCGCGAGATGCCCCACAACGCGGCCATGCCCACTGCGAAGCGCGCGCCCTGTGCCATCACCAGGCCGTCGCCACCGGCACTCTTCAGCGTGGCCAGACCGATCACCATCAGCGCGCCCAGGGCCAGGCACAACACCCAGTCCAGCGTGCTGAAGAAGCGACGCAGCATGTCGCCGGCCCAACGCAGAAACACTCTCATCGTGCGGGCTCCACGGTGGTCGGGCGTGGCGTGGCCGGCAGCGCGGCCGCAGCCGGCGCCCCCGGCTGCGGCGGTGCGGGTGCCGGTTCCGGCGCGGGCACGCCGACCAGCACCGGGTGCTCGCCCAGCTGTGCCGCAGCAAGGTCACCGGCCTGGCGCGCGCCCACATCTTCGTTGTCGAACGCGGTGGCACCGATGGCGGTGGTGCCGCGCTCGCTGTCCAGCGGCTGCATGCCTTCAGGCATCTTGCCCAGCAGATAGGCGTCGAACACCTTGCGTGCGATCGGCGCAGCCGCCGCACCGCCGTAGCCGCCGCCCTCCACCGCGATCGCCAGCGCGATCACCGGCTGGTCGACCGGCGCGAAACCGACGAACAGCGCGCGGTGGCGCAGGTGCATCGGCAGGCTCTTCGGATTCACCGCGGCCGTGCCCTTGCGGCTGACGACCTGCGCGGTACCGGTCTTGCCGGCCATCGTATACGGCGCGCCGGCGGCCATGCGGGCTGCGCTGCCGCCAGGCAGCATGGTGGCCATCATGCCTTCGCGCACCGCCTGCAGATTGTTCGGGTTCGGGCTGACCGGTTTGCTTTCGCCCGGGTCGGTCGCCATCCAGTCATGGTCGAACCCCGCACGCTGCTGGATCACCAGATGGGGCGTGCGCAGCTGCCCGTTGGCCAGCCCACTGACACCCCGCGCCAGCTGCAGCGGGGTGACCTTCCAGTCACCCTGGCCGATGCTGATGTTGACTGTATCGCCCGGATACCAGGCCTCCTTGCGGCTCTTCCGCTTGTAGGCCGGCGACGGCAGGATGCCGCCGATCTCGCCGGTCAGGTCGATACCGGTCGGCTGGCCGAAGCCGTAGTACTCCATGTAGTGGTCGAAGCGCTCGATGCCCAGGTCCAGCGCCAGCTTGTAGTAATAGGTGTTGACCGACTGCGCGATGGATTTGCGCAGGTCGGTCCAGCCATGCCCACCGCGGTGCGAGTCACCCCAGCCACGCGAGGTGCCGGGCAGGTAAAACATGCCGGTGGACAGCACCTTGTCTTCCGGGCGGCGTACACCCGAATCCAGGCCGGCCAGGCCGATCAGCGGCTTGAGCGTGGAACCGGGCGCGACGCCACCGAGTACCAGGCGGTTGAACTGCGGCCGCGACGGGTTGTCGTTCAGCGCCTTGAAATCGGCATGCGAGATACCGTTGACGAACAGGTTGGGGTCGTACGACGGCAGGCTGACCATCGCCAGCACTTCGCCGGTACGCGGGTCCATCGCCACGGCCGAGCCTTCCTGGTCGCCGAACGCGGCCACCATGGCGCGCTGCAGGTCGGCGTCGATCGACAGCCGCAGGTCGGCGCCGGACTGCGCGGCAACGCGGCCGATGGTGCGGATGGCACGGCCCTGCACGTTGGTCTCGACCTGCTCGTAGCCGACCTTGCCGCGCAGCTGCTGCTCGTAATAGCGCTCCAGGCCGGACTTGCCGATGTGGGTCAGCGCGGCATTGCCTTCGCCGAGGATCTCCAGATCCTTGTCGTCGACACGGCCGACGTAGCCGATGATGTGCGCGAACAGGTCGCCATACGGGTAGCGCCGGGTCAGGTAGGGCTCCAGCTCGACGCCGGGGAAGCGCCAGCGGTCGACGGCGAAGCGCGCCATCTCCTCGTCGCTCATGCGCAGCTTCAGCGTGACCGGCAGGAACTTGCGGCGCGCCTTGCGCGACTTGTTGAACGCTTCCAGCTCTTCCGGGCTGATGCTGATGATCTTCGCTAGCCCTTCCAGGGTGGCGTCCATGTCCTTGACCTTGTCCGGGGTCACGTCCAGGCGGAACGCCGGCACGTTCTCGGCCAGCAGGCGACCGTTGCGGTCGTAGATCATGCCGCGCCCGGGCACTACCGGCCGCGGCTTGATGCGGTTGGCTTCCGAGCGCGTGGCGTAGACGTCGTGGTCCAGCACCTGCAGCTTGAAGTACCAGCCGCCCAGTCCCAGCAGGCAGACCAGCACGCCCAGGAAACCCAGCGCCGCGCGGCGGCGGAACTGTTCGGCTTCGGCGTGCGGATTCTTGACCTGGCGGCGCGGGATCATGGCTCAGCGCCCGCGCTTGCCGAAGCGCACCGCATCCAGCAGCACGAACACCAGCGGCCACAGGCCCATGCCCAGCAGCGGCGCCCACCAGTACGACCACGGCAGGGTGGGTTCACCCACCAGGATGTGCACCAGGGCGCTGACGATGCGATCGTTGAACAGCAGGCCGCCTATGGCCAGCATCTGCTGCGACATCGGGAAGAAGCGGATGCGGGCGCGGAAGCGCTGCAGGATGAAAGCCAGCATCACCAGGCGCAGTGCCTGTTCGCCCAGCACCCCGCCGTACAGCAGGTCGGCGATGACGCCACTGGCGAAAGCGACGCCCAGGCCGACGCGCTCAGGCGCTTCGATCACCCAGTACGCCAGCACCAGCGCCAGCCAGTACGGGCGCAGCGGCTGCAGCAGCGCCGGCAGCGGCAGCAGGCCCAGCAGCAACGCCACCACCAGGCTGGCCGGCAGCACCCACCGATTGTCGCGCAGGCGGCTCATCGCTGGGCCTCCGGCGTGGTCGGTTGCCGGCCAGCGGCCGGCACTACCGGAGCAGCAGGATCAGGGGAGGATGCGGGGGCAACAGACCTCGTTTGCGACGAGGGCTGTTGCCGGCCAGCGGCCGGCACTACCGGGGCGCTGACCGGAGCTGGCGTCGTTGCCGCTGGCGCGGTTCCCACGGGCACGGTGGCGCCGGTGGCCGGGCCACCCGGGGCGGTTTCTTCCAGCTGCAGGCGCAGCTCCGGCGGAATGCGGATCGCCGCGCCCGGGCGCAGCAGCAGCACGTCGCGGCCGCGGTCGAGCTGCGCCGCCGGCTTCAGTTCGCCGACCAGGAACGCATGGGTGTCGTCCGGTCGCAGGCCGGTGATGGTGCCGACCGGGAAGCCGGCCGGGAAACGACCGCCAAGACCGGAGGTGACGATCTCATCGCCCACTTCCACCCCGGCGCTGAGCGGAATATCGCGCAGTTCCAGCGTGTCGCCGCGGCCATAGACGATCAGGCGAACGCCGTTGCGGGCCACGGTCACCGGCACGGCATGGTCAGGGTCGGTCAGCAGCAGCACGGTAGAGGTGCCGCCGGTGACGCTGATCACCTGGCCCATCAGGCCGCCGGCGTCGATCACCGCCTGGCCGACATGCACGCCCTCGCGGCTGCCGGCATCGAGTACCAGGCGCTGTTTGACCGGGTCCAGGTCGATGTCCAGGATCGGCGCCAGCTGCACGTCCAGGCCACTGCGCTCGGCCACGTTCAGCAGTTCGCGCAGCTGGGCATTGTCCAGTGCGGCGGTCTGCAGGCGGGTCAGGCGCGCGTTGGCCAGCAGCAGCTGGTTGCGCAGTTCGCGGTTCTCGGCGACCAGCTGGCTGTGGCTGGCGGCAGAATCCTTGACCTGGTTGCCGAGCTTGCCGGGCAGGCCGGCCAGTGCCCAGACCGGCTGCACCAGGCTGTTGGCCTGCTCGCGCAGGCGCGCCAGCCAGCCGGCCTGGTCATCGAGCACGATCAGCGTGATGGCCAACGCGAGATAGGCCAGCAACCGCAGGGGGCTGGCGGCATCACCGGATCGGGAGGCGACGGGAGGACCGGCGTAGGGCGGCACGGCAACGATTCAACTGGCAGAAGGCGGAAGGGAAACACGCGGGCGCCCCGCCGGTGCCGGCCCGCCATCACGGCGGGCCGCACCCCGGAAGGGCGCGGCGGGCAGGAACGGCCGGGACGGCTTATTCCGGCGCAAAGAACTCGTTGCCGTGCATGTCCACCAGCTCCAGCGCACGACCGCCGCCGCGGGCCACGCAGGTCAGCGGATCGTCGGCCACCTGCACGTGCAGGCCGGTTTCCTCGGAGATCAGGCGGTCCAGGTCGCGCAGCAGGGCGCCGCCACCGGTCAGCACGATGCCGCGCTCGGCGACGTCGGCGCACAGTTCCGGCGGGGTCTGCTCCAGCGCCAGCTTCACCGCGCTGACGATGCCCGACAGCGGTTCGTGCAGGGCCTCGAGCACCTCGTTGGAGCTGATCTTGATCATCTTCGGCACGCCCTCGGCGAGGTTGCGGCCGGAGATTTCCATCTCGATCACTTCCGCCTGCGGGTAGGCACAGCCCAGCTCGACCTTGATGCGCTCAGCGGTGGCTTCACCGATCAGCATGCCGTGGTTGCGGCGCACGTAGTTGGTGATCGACTCGTCGAAGCGGTCGCCACCGATGCGGACCGACGCCGAGTAGACGATGCCGTTGAGCGAGATCACCGCCACTTCGGTGGTGCCGCCGCCGATGTCGATGACCATCGAGCCACGCGCTTCAGTGACCGGCATGCCGGCGCCGATCGCGGCCGCCATCGGTTCTTCGATCAGGAACACGTCACGGGCACCGGCTTCCTCGGCCGATTCCTTGATCGCGCGGCGCTCGACCTGGGTCGAGCCGGCCGGCACGCAGACCAGCACGCGCGGGCTCGGGCGCAGCACGCGCGATTTGTGCACCTTCTTGATGAAGTGCTTGAGCATCGCCTCGGTATAGGTGAAGTCGGCGATGACGCCGTCCTTCATCGGGCGGATGGTGGTGATGTGGCCCGGGGTACGGCCCAGCATCTGCTTGGCTTCGGCGCCTACGGCTGCCACCGAGCGGGTGCCACCGATGGCACGGTCCTGACGCACGGCCACGACCGATGGCTCGTTCAGCACGATCCCCTGCCCGCGCACGTAGATGAGGGTGTTGGCCGTGCCCAGGTCGATGGACAGGTCGTTGGAGAACATGCCACGGAGTTTCTTGAACATCTGAGGAAGGAGTCCTGAGGGGTGTCGTGCCCGCCGCGGGATGGCGAAAAAATGGGCAGAAATCGAGGCCGACAAGCCTAGCAACCCGCCTGCCGCCGAGCAAGGAAAAAACTAGCTGAACCCGCGTCTTCACAGGCTTTCGGCCTGATCGGGTCTCACCCGGTTCTGGCCCTGAGCGGCACCAGCGGGTAACCTTTGCGCCGTCGGGCGCCCAAGGGCGCCGTTTGCTTGCCCGCCGAACCGGGCCGGCCCACCCCAAAATTCACCGCATAGGCTTACATCGATGTCCGCTCTGATCTGTGGTTCTCTTGCCTTCGACACCATCATGGTGTTCCCGGACCAGTTCAAGAATCACATCCTGCCGGACAAGGTGCACATCCTGAACGTGTCCTTCCTGGTCCCGCGCATGCGCCGCGAGTTCGGCGGCTGCGCCGGCAACATCGCCTACAACCTGCACCTGCTGGGCGGCCAGCCGATCCCGATGGGCACCGTGGGTTCGGACTTTGGCCCGTACCGTGAGTACTTCGAAGGCCTGGGCATCGACCTGTCGCGCGTGCGCGTGATCGATGAGCTGTTCACCCCGCAGGCGTTCATCACCACCGATCACGACAACAACCAGATCACCGCCTTCCACCCGGGCGCGATGATGCGTTCCTACGAAAACCACGTGCGTGGCGTACCGGGCGTGACCCTGGGCCTGGTCGGCCCGGACGGCCGCGAAGGCATGATCCAGAACGCGCAGGAATTCCACGAAGACGGCATCCCGTTCATCTTCGACCCGGGCCAGGCCATGCCGCTGTTCAACGGCCCGGAACTGCGCGAGTTCATCGAGCAGGCCGACTACGTGGTGGTCAACGACTACGAGTCGAACCTGCTGCAGGAACGCACTGGCTGGGACGAGAAAGAGATCGTCAGCCGGGTCAAGGCCTACATCACCACCCGCGGCCCGAAGGGCGCGGTCATCCACACCCCGGAAAAGAGCTACGACATTCCGCCGGCGCATGAGCGCCGCGTGGTCGACCCGACCGGCTGTGGCGACGCCTTCCGCGCCGGCCTGATCTACGGCATCCAGAAGGGCTACGACTGGCTGACCATCGGCCGCATGGGCAACCTGATGGGCGCGCTGAAGGTCGAGCACCCGGGCACGCAGAACCAGCGCTTCACCTTCGATGAGTTCAACGAGCAGTTCAAGCAGCAGTTCGGTTACGCGCTGAGCGCGTAACCGAACTGCCCGCACATCTGATCGGTGGGTGTCGACCTTGGTCGACACTGCCGGCCAGCGGCCGGCACTACCGGAACCTCCGACCGACACGTGGCCTGCTCTCTGTAGAGCCGAGCCATGCTCGGCTTGCGCGCGCCAGCGCGATCTGACCGGAGGAGAGCAGCCGAGCGTGGGCTCGGCTCTACATCAGCAAGCGCCCTGCCAGGCAGCCAGCAAGGCGCGGCAATCAGCGAAATGCCAGTCGGCACGGCCCGGCCATGGGTTTTCCGGCAGGTTGACCAGCACGGTATGGGCGCCGGCCGCACGGCCGCACTCCAGGTCGTAGGCGTGGTCACCGACCATCACCGCCTCCGCAGCCCCGATCCCCCAACGCCGCAGATGCTGCTGCAGGCCATCCGGTGAGGGTTTGGGCACCGCTTCATCGCGGCCGATGATGTCGGCATCGTCGAACAACGCCCCGACCCCGATCGCGTCCAACGTCAGCTTCGCCAGCGCATGATCATTGCGGGTCAGGATGCCGAGCCGGCAGCCTGCCGCCGACAACGCGCGCAGCAGCTTCAGCGCACCCGGTGCCGGCAGTGCGTCCTCGGCCAGCGCGCGCTCATGATCCAGCAGCCACTCGCGCTTGGCCTGCGCCGGTGCGTCCGGCAACGCCGCAATATGGTCAAGGATGTCTTCCTCGGCCGCGATCTCCAGCGCGCGGCGGATCGCGGCGAAATCATGCACGGCGACGGTCAGCGTGCCATCCATGTCGAACACCCAGTGCCGGATCGCGGACAACGCGTGCACTGCGCTGCCCGCCGCAACCATCACTGCCACCACTGCGGCATGCGGCTGGCGTCGACGCCACCGGTTTCGAACACAGCGGTGCGGGTGCCACCGGCCTTGACCGGGAACTCGATGCTGATCGACTTGCCCTTGCGCGCCAGCTTCCACAGCGCCTTCTGGTCGGTGATGAACAGGGCAATGGCTTCATCGGTCTTCGGACGCCACGCCGCCATGGAAATCGGCTTGCCGTCGTCCACGGTTACTTTCACCGTGCACTGCGGGCAACGGAAATCGCCGGCCTGCAGTACCAGATACGCATGCCGCTTCCACTCCGGATGATCGCGGAACACCAGCTGCACCGGCTTGGCGCCGCTGCCATCCACGTCCACCCGTTCCTTGCTGTAGATCTGCGCCGAAACCTGGTTGCCCTTGTTGCCCACCGGGATCTGGTTGTACTGCCACAGCGCCTGCATGCGGCGCAGGTCGCGCGCGGCATCGCCCTTGGCCTTGACCGCGTCGAAACCTGCGGCGATGCGCTCGGCGGCCGCGGTGTCCTTGTACTGGTCCAGCAGCGAGGCACCATGCAGGCGCGCGCGCTCCCAGTCCTGCGCGGCCACGGCCATGTCGTACTGCTTGGCCACGTCTTCGGCCTTGGCCTCCTTCTGCGCCTGCACGGCGGCTGCGGCGGCTTCCTGCGCCTTGCGTTCTTCCTCGGGGTTGCTGCAGGCGGCCAGCGCCAGGGTGCAGGCGGTGAGCAGGATCAGTCGTTTCATGGCGGAGGTCCTTTGCGGGTGCATCCCGATTCTATCGGCAGCGAAAAGCGGATACACCAACGGCGGGTTTCCCCGCCGTTGGTGGTGAAGCAGTGACCGGTTGCCGGCCAGCGGCCAGCACTACCGCTTACTTGGCTTCAGCCTTGGCCAGCATGTCCTGGACCGAGGCGGTGGTGATCGGGTGGTAGCCCGGCTTGGCCTTTTCGAAGGCCTGCTTGGCCAGCTCCAGCCCCTTCGGGGTCTTCACCAGTTCGGCGTAGATCGGCAGGATCAGCTTGCGACGGCCGACGCGCTCGATGAATGCCGCCGCGCCTTCATTGGCCTGCTCGTAGCCGCTGCGGATCGCCAGCGGGTACCAGCGCATGGCGATCTCGCCATTCGGGGTGCCAGTGAAGTGGAAGGCCTTGTCCAGCGTGGCCAGCTTGTCCAGCGGCTGGGTCGCACCCAGGCCGTCGATGAAGCGCACCCATTCCTGCGTGCTCCAGTCGGCGATGACCTGGCTGCTCGGCACGGTGCCGGCGCTGGCGAAGGCGATGCGCGCGGTATCGACGCTGCTGAAGTTGCGCGACTGCGCCTTGGCAGCGAACGCCGGAATGCCCGGCTCGTCCAGCCACGCCTTCAGTTCGGCCTCGGTCACGGCCGAGGGATTCTTCGGCAGCAGGTTCTTCTTCATGTACGCGACGAACTGGTCGGTGTTCGCGCTCTGGAAGGCGTGGTCATCGAACCAGCCGCGCAGGAACGGATCGAAGGTCTCGCGGCCGAAGCGCTGCTCCAGGAATTCCAGGAACCACGCACCCTTGACGTAGGCGACCTGGCTGAGCGCTTCGTCGGGATCACGCTCGTTCAGCGGCGGCAGCGCCAGTGCCTGGTCAGCCGGGCTCATGTCCTTCACTTCGGCCAGCAGGTCGGTCTGGTCGATCTGCTTCTCCATCTCGGCCATTTCCTTGCCGTACAGGGCTTCGGTGATGCGGCCCTGGACGTAGGTGGTGAAGCCTTCATTGAGCCAGATGTCCTTCCAGCTGGCGTTGGTCACCAGGTTGCCCGACCAGCTGTGCGCCAGTTCGTGGGCGACCAGCGAGACCAACGACTTGTCGCCGACGATCACGGTCGGGGTGGCGAAGGTCAGGCGCGGGTTTTCCATGCCGCCGAACGGGAACGACGGCGGCAGCACCAGCATGTCGTAGCGGCCCCAGCGGTATTCGCCGTACAGCTTCTCGGCGGCACCGATCATCTTTTCGGTGTCTTCGAATTCCTTGGCGGCCTTGTTGACCATGGTCGGCTCGGCCCAGACGCCGGAGCGGCCGGAGATCGGCTCGAACACCAGGTCGCCGGCGGCGATGGCCAGCAGGTACGACGGAATCGGCTGCGGCATCTTGAAGGTGTAGTCACCGTCACGCGCGGCCTTCGGATCGTTGTCGGCGCTCATCAGCACCATCACATCCGGGCGCGAGACCACGTGCGCGCTGTAGGTGAAGCGAACGCTCGGGGTGTCCTGCAGCGGCACCCAGGAACGGGCGTGGATGGCCTGCGACTGGCTGAACATGAAGGGCAGCTTCTTGCCCTCGGTCATCGACGGTGCCAGCCACTGCAGGCCCGAGGCGGTCGGCGCGGTGTGATAGGTCACTTCCACCTTGGCCGGCTGTTCCGGAGCCTCGATGGTCAGCTTGCTGCCGAACACCTTGTCAGCGGCGGCCAGCTCGAACTTCAGCGGGCTGCGCGCGCCATCGGCGGCAACGGCCTCAACCTTGGACACGGTCAGCTCGCGGGTGTCGAGCACCAGCTGCTTGGCGTCCTTCTGCTTCCATTCCAGGGTGTAGGTGGCGGTGCCGCCGATCTGCTTCTGGTCGAAGTCCAGCTTCAGATCCAGCGCGATGTCCTTGATGACGACCTTGTCCGGCTCGGCGTACGAGCTTTCGTCGTGGCTGCGGTTCTCGGCGTTCACGGGGGCGGCGGGGGCCTTTGCGGCAGTCGGGGCGGCGGCGGGCGCGGCCGCCTCCTGGGAGCAGCCGGCGGCCAGGGCCACGGCCAGCGGAAGGAGCATCAGCGGATTACGCATGAATCGGGACCGTTACGGGGATCAAACCCCAATGGTACCTCCCTCCGGCCCGGCAGGCGTTGCGCGGTGCGGGGTAATGCGGCCAAGGCCGATCCTGCGGCGGCGCCCCGGGTAGGTGCCAACTTTGGTTGGCACGGATCTTTCATCGCATGTGGCAGGCCCGTGCCGACCAAGGTCGGCACCTACCAGAGCGGATGACCGCAGCGGCCGAGTGCCAACCAGGGTTGGCACCCACCAGGGCAAGGCCTACAGCTTGTAGCCGGAGTGGATCGAAACGATGCCGCCGGTCAGGTTCTTGTAGTGGCAGCGCTCGAAACCGGCCTGCCCCATCATCGCCTTCAGTTCATCCTGCGGCGGGTGCTTGCGGATGCTCTCAGCCAGGTACTGGTAGCTGTCCGAATCATTGGCGAACAACTTGCCCAGCTTGGGCAGGATCTTGAACGAGTGGAAGTCGTAGATCGGCTTGAACCAGTCCGCGGTGACTTCGGAGAACTCCAGCACGCGGGCCTGGCCGCCCACCTTCAGCACGCGGTACATCTCGCGCAGGCCGGCGTCCTTGTCGGTGACGTTGCGCAGGCCGAAGGCGATGGTGACCAGGTCGAAGCTGTTGTCCGGGAACGGCAGGGCTTCGGCGTTGCACTGCACGTAGTCCAGGCCGAGCACCAGGCCGCGGTTGGTCAGGCGGTCGCGGCCGACCGACAGCATGCCGGCGTTGATGTCGCCCAGCACCACCGAGCCCTCGGCGCCGACGCGCTCCTTCAGCAGGGCGGCGATGTCGCCGGTGCCGCCCGCCAGGTCGAGCACGCGGTCGCCCGGCTTCACCTGCGCGGTCGCCACGTAGTAGCGCTTCCACGCCCGGTGCACGCCCAGGCTCATCAGGTCGTTCATCAGGTCGTAGTTGCGCGCGACCGAGGTGAACACCTGGCCGACCAGCTTCTGCTTGTCCTTGGCGGCGACGTCGCGGAACCCGAAATGGGTGGTACCGGCTTTGTAGGGGGATTCGCTCATGGCCCCGATTATCGCACCGCCGGGGGCCAGCGGCACCCCCTGCCCGTATCATGGCGGGCCACGACTTACCGGAGCCCCGCATGATCACCACGCCCGACTACCAGGCCCTGCTGCAGACCGCCATCGCCGAAGCCCGCCAGGGCCTGGCCGAAGGCGGCGTGCCGATCGGCGCGGCGCTGTACCACAACGACGGCCGCCTGCTCGGCTGCGGCCATAACCGCCGCGTGCAGGAGGGCGACCCGTCGGTGCACGGCGAAACCGATGCGTTCCGCAAGGCCGGCCGCCAGCGCCGTTACCAGGACACGATCATGGTCACCACCCTGGCGCCGTGCTGGTACTGCTCGGGCCTGGTGCGCCAGTTCAACATCGGCACCGTGGTGGTGGGCGAATCGCGCACCTTCCAGGGCGGCATCGACTGGTTGCGGGAAAACGGCGTCAACGTGATCGACCTGGACAGCCAGGAATGCGTGGACCTGCTGGGCGGCTTCATTGCGCAGCACCCGGAGATCTGGAACGAAGACATCGGTGAATGATTACCACGCAGTGTCCTGTTGATCCCATTTAATGAACGCTTCAGCGCCGGCACGCCCTAGTGCCGGCAGCGTTTGCGGCCATTGCCGTGAACCCGTGCACAGTCAGCTGCGCAACGTGCACACGCTGCGATAACACCCCGCCCGGCTGCCGCGCCTAGGGTGGGGTTACCGGGACTTCTTTCCCCGGCGGAGCCAGCCATGTGCGCGCACGCCGTACGACCTACGCCTGACCCGATCCTCGACGCCATCCGCAAGCGCCTGCAGCAGCAGTACGCACTGCACCAGCGTGGCGCACTGTTCTGGACTGCCTACCAGGGCCTGCAGCTGGAGCTGGTGCGCGGCCACCCGCTCGACCATGAGCGCCTGTGCAATGCGATGGCCGACATCGCCGAAGATCTCGGTGCCGTCGAGCGTGCGCAGTTGATCGGACATGCCAACGCCAGCTCCACATCGCGCTGACGCGGCATGCACCGCCACATACGCCACACTCCGATGACCCCCACTCCCTTTCCACTCAACCGAACTGGATTGTCATGCACGCTGAAGTCCCCACCATTCCTCCGGTCATCAACGTTGACGCCGAGCTGGATCACTGGCGCCGCCAACATGCCGAAGGCGCACTGCCGCACAACTCGTTCGGCTCGTACGTGCCGTGGATCAAGTTTGCCTGCGATTCGCTGATCACCCAGCCGCGCGCCAGCGAGGCCGAACGTGACGAGATGTTCCAGACCCAGTACGCCCTGCAGATCATGCCGCGACTGAGCGAAGCACAGGCCCGCGAGTTCGTCGACCGTTGCTGGCAGCACGTCTACCAGAGCAGTCCGGTGCGCAGCCTGCAGGCACCGCGCCTGCAGCGCATGCGCGCCTGACTGCCGCTGCACGGCGCCTGCACGGGCCACTGCCGATCATCCTCGTCACCTGAGTGGGACGACGACGATGAAAGCACGCAACCTGTTCAATACGATCGCCAAGAAGGCCGCGGCCGCCACCGGCTCGCCGTGGACCTTCCTGGCCGCAGTAGCGATCGTGGTGATCTGGGGCATCAGTGGCCCGGTGTTCGGTTTCAACGACACCTGGCAGCTGGTGATCAACACCGGCACCACCATCATCACCTTCCTGATGGTGTTCCTGATCCAGCACACGCAGAACGCGGATACCGCCGCGATGCAGATCAAGCTGGACGAGCTGATCCGGGCGACAGCCGAAGCCAACAACGAACTGTTGGATCTGGAAGAACTGGACGAAGCGCGGCTGGAAGAGATCCGCGCCGAATACGAGCGCATGGCCCGCGAGGCCGGTGACGCGCTGCTGCGCGTGCGCGCCTGCCGCGCGGCCCCGCGCGATGATGAAGCGATCTGACGGTAGCGCCGGGCCATGCCCGGCGAGCGCGATACCCGGAAGAATCCCACACGGGCCATCGCCCTCGGCTGATAACGGCGGACATCCCATCAGTGCAGACTGGCGCCATGTCCAGCCGTCATCTGGAACGTGGCCGCCACTCCCATATCGGGGGCTACTACGTCCTCACCACGGTCGTACGCCACCGGCGCCCGGTCTTTGAAGATCCACGTTGTGCAACGTGTCTTGTGGATGCATTGAGGTATGTTGAACGCATGGGCCTCAGTCGGTCCTTTGCTTGGGTCGTCATGCCTGACCATCTGCATTGGCTGATGCAGCTGCGCGACGAATCACTGGCGCGCATGATGGGAACGGTGAAATCCCGCAGCAGCCGGTTGCTGGGGCAGCAGTTCGGCATACAGACGCCTTTGTGGCAGCCGAGCTATTTCGATCACGCGGTACGCAGCGAGGAAGCCTTGAGGCGCCATGCGTTGTACATCCTGGGCAACCCCATCCGAGCAGGATTGACCCTGCATCTCGATGAATATCCGTTTGCATGGTGCCGTTGGCCCATGCGGTAGCGCCTGGCCATGCCCGGCGAGCACGAAGTGCGGTCCGCCCAGCCGTCAGGCATGCAGGAACGAAAGGCCGCCGGGCGTGGCCCGGCGCTACCGGTATCGAATTGCTGCTCAGCTGCGCTCGTGCCAGCCGCCACCCAGCACCTTGTACAGGGTGATGCGGTTGGCCTGTTGCGCCAGCTGGGCCTGCAGCTGGGTCTGCTGCGCGTTGTAGGCGGTACGCCGCGCATCAAGCAGGGTGACGAAGCTGTCCAGCCCCGCGTCGTAGCGGGCCTGCGACAGGCGGTTGGCCTGTTCGGCCGCGTCCACCAGGCGCCGCTGTGAACTCACCTGCTCGTCCAGGCTGACATTCAATGCCAGCGCATCGGCGGTTTCGCGGAAGCCCACCTGGATCGACTTCTCGTACTGCGCCAGAGCGATATCACGATCTGCGTTGGCGATGGCCAGGTTGGCGCGCAGCTTGCCGCCCTGGAAGATCGGCAGGGTGATCTTCGGCAGGAAACTCCATACACGGGTGCCACTGTCGAACAGGTTGGACAGTTCGTTCGAACCACTGCCGATGCTGCCGGTCAGCGAGATGCTCGGGAAGAACGCTGCGCGTGCCGCACCGATGTTGGCGTTTGCGGCCAGCAGCTGGTGTTCGGCGGCCATGATGTCCGGGCGCTGCAGCAGCGCGTCGCTGGGCAGGCCGGCCGGCGGCGGGGCCAGTGCAAGCAGCTGCGGTTCGATGCTGTCCGGCAGCAGTGCCGGATCCAGCTGGCCACCGGCCAGCAGCGCCAGCGCATTGCGGTCCTGGGCCAGCTGGCCACGCAGGCGTGCAGCATCCGTACGTGCGGTCTCGACCAGGGTACGGGTCTGGGTCAGCTCCAGCGCCGAACTGCCACCACGTTCGTGGCGGGCCTCGGCCAGGCGCAGCGAATCCTCGTAGGTCTTCAGCGTGGCCTCGGCGATCTTCAGCTGCTGCGCATCGGCACCATAGGTCAGCCACGCAGTCGCGGTCTCGGCCACCAGGCTCAGCTGCGCGTTGCGGCGGTTGGCGGCCACGGCGAAGTACTGCTGCAACGCCGCTTCACTGAGATTGCGCACGCGGCCGAACAGATCCAGCTCGAACTCGGCCACGCCGACACCGGCGGTGAACTGCTCGGTGACGCCGGCGTCGGTGCCTCGGCGCTCCATCTGGCCGGTGACAGCCACGCCGGGCACGCGGTCGGCGCGTTGTACGCGGTACTGGCCGCGCGCGCGCTCTACATTGAGCACGGCCACGCGCAGGTCGCGGTTGTTCTGCAGCGACTGCTCGATCACCTGCTGCAGGCGTGGATCGGTGAAGAAGTCGCGCCAGCCGACGGCGGCGACATCGGCCACCTGGCCCTGCGCGGCTTCGGCCGGCCACTGCGCCGGAATCGCCGGAGCGACAGCGGTGTTCTTCGGCACCAGAGTGGAGCAGCCGGCCAGCGCGAGCACGCCGGCCAGGGATACAGCAAGAGAAGAGAATTTCATGGCGACACCTTGGGGGTCACGGTGGTAGCGCCGGGCCATGCCCGGCGGCTACGCGGTGAGGCATCCGCCGGGCATGGCCCGGCGCTACCGGATTTCATCACTCGGCGGTCTTGCGCTTGAACACGCGCTGCACCACCACGAAGAACAGCGGCACGAAGAACACGCCGAGCACGGTGCCGACGATCATGCCGCCGAGCACGCCGGTACCGATCGCCTGCTTGGCGCCGGAACCGGCACCGGTGGAGACCGCCAGCGGTACCACGCCCATGCCGAAGGCCAGCGAGGTCATCACGATCGGACGCAAGCGGTCGCGCACGGCATGCATGATCGACTCGATCAGGCTGGCGCCCTTCTCCAGGTTCTCCTTGGCGAACTCGACGATCAGGATCGCGTTCTTGCTGGTCAGGCCCACCGTGGTCAGCATCGCCACCTGGAAGTAGATGTCGCGTTCCAGGCCCTTGAAGGTATTGGCCAGCACGGCGCCGAGAATACCCAGCGGGGCCGCCAGCAGCACCGCGGTCGGCACGCTCCAGCTTTCGTACATCGCGGCCAGGCACAGGAACACGATCATCAGCGACAGCGTGTACAGCAGCGGCGTCTGCGAGCCGGCCTGGCGTTCCTGGTAGGACATCGCCGTCCACTCGATGCCGAAGCCCGCCGGCAGCTGCTTGGCCAACTGTTCGATCTCGGCCATGGCGTCACCGGAGGCCACACCCGGGGCCGGTTCGCCCTGGATTTCCATTGCCGACACGCCGTTGTAGCGCTCCAGGCGCGGCGAACCGTAGTCCCAGTGCTTGGTGGCGAACGCGCTGAACGGCACCATCTCGCCCTTGTCGTTCTTCACGGACCAGAGGTCGAAGTCTTCCGGGACCATGCGGAACGGCTGGTCAGCCTGCACGAACACGCGCTTGACGCGGCCGCGATCGACGAAGTCATCGATGTACGAGCTGCCCCACGCGGCGGCCAGGGTGCCGTTGATCTGGTCGATCGACAGCCCCAGCGAGGTCGCCTTGGCCGCATCGATGTCGATGCGGAACTGCGGCGTGTCTTCCTGGCCGTTCGGGCGCACGTTGGCCAGTTTCTTGCTGCCGGCGGCGAGGCCGAGCAGCTGGTTGCGCGCGGCCACCAGTGCCTCGTGGCCCTGGCCACTGTTGTCCTTCAGGAAGAAGGTGTAACCCGAAGCGGTACCCAGTTCCGGAATGGCCGGCGGCGGGAAGGCGAAGATGAAGGCATCCTTGATCTGGCCCAGTGCCGCCATCGCGCGACCGGTGATCGGCATCACGCCATTGTTGGCGTCACGCTCGCTCCAGTCCTTCAGCTTGACGAACGCCATGCCCGCGTTCTGGCCCATGCCGGCGAAGCTGAAGCCTTGCACCGAGAACACCGAGTCCACCGCATCCTTCTCGTTCTGCAGGAAGTGGTTTTCCAGTGCCGCGATCGATTCCAGCGTACGTTCCTGGGTGGCACCGACCGGTGCCTGCACCAGCGCCATCAGCACGCCCTGGTCTTCGTTGGGCAGGAACGAGCTGGGCAGGCGCACGAACAACACGCCCATCAGCACGAACAGTGCCGCCACGATGCCCATGAAGCGCCACGGACGATGGATGATGCCGCGCACGCCGCGCTGGTAGCTTTCGCTGGTGCGGTCGAAGCCGCGGTTGAAGCCATTGAAGAAGCGACCGG
The DNA here is from genome assembly GCF_059367875.1 of Stenotrophomonas sp. YJH_SMC_16. Lineage (NCBI taxonomy): Bacteria > Pseudomonadati > Pseudomonadota > Gammaproteobacteria > Lysobacterales > Lysobacteraceae > Stenotrophomonas > Stenotrophomonas sp. YJH_SMC_16. The sequence continues at coordinate 445,486 of NZ_JCAFRH010000001.1, forward strand.
CCAGGCCGCGATGGGCGACGTGGTGCTCGCCCTTCTTCAGCGGCTTGAGCATGGTCGCGCACAGCGCCGGGGTCAGCACGATCGCGACCAGCACCGACAGTGCCATCGCCGAAACGATCGTGGCCGAGAACTGGCGATAGATCACGCCGGTGGAACCGCTCATGAAGGCCATCGGCACGAACACGGCCGACAGCACAAGGCCGATACCCACCAGCGCGCCGGTGATCTGGCCCATCGACTTGCGGGTGGCCTCGAGCGGCGACAGTCCTTCCTCGGACATGATGCGCTCGACGTTCTCCACCACCACGATGGCATCATCCACCAGCAGGCCGATCGCCAGCACCATCGCGAACATGGTCAGCATGTTCACCGAGAAGCCCAGCATCGCCAGCACGCCGAAGGTACCCAGCAGCACCACCGGCACGGCGATGGTCGGGATCAGCGTGGCGCGGAAGTTCTGCAGGAACAGGTACATCACCACGAACACCAGCACGATCGCTTCGATCAGGGTCTGCACCACACCCTTGATCGACACGCGCACGAACGGGGTGGTGTCGTACGGGATCTCGGCCTTCAGCCCGGCCGGGAAGAAGCTCTTCATGTCCTCCAGCGCGGCATCCACGCCAGCGGCGGTATCCAGCGCGTTGGCGCCGGTGGCCAGGGTGACCGCCAGGCCGCTGGCCGGCTGGCCGTTGTAGCGGGTGACGAAGTCGTAGGACTCGGCGCCCAGTTCGACGCGGGCGACATCACCCAGGCGCAGCTCGGCACCGTCCTGCGCACCGCGCACGATGATGTTGCGGAACTGTTCCGGGGTCTGCAGGCGCGACTGCGCGTTGATGGTGGCGTTGAGCTGCTGGCCCTTGATCGACGGCGCACCGCCGAGTTGGCCGATGGCGACCTGGGCGTTCTGTGCCTTGACCGCTGCGGTCACTTCCGCGACCGACAGGCCATAGGTATGCAGCTTGTTCGGGTCCAGCCAGATACGCATGGCGTACTTGCCACCGAACACCTGGATGTTGCCCACGCCCGGCACGCGGCTCAGACGGTCGACGACATTGGAACCGACGTAGTCGGCGATGTCGTTGGCGTCCATGCTGCCGTTCTCGGAAACGAACGCGATGACGTTCAGGAAGCCCGAGCTGGACTTGGCCACGTTGATGCCCTGCCGCTGCACTTCCTGCGGCAGCAGCGGCATCGCCAGCTGCAGCTTGTTCTGCACCTGCACCTGGGCGATGTCCGGGTTGGTGCCGCTCTCGAAGGTCAGGGTGATGGTGGCCTGGCCGTTGGACGAGCTGTTGGAGGAGAAGTAGATCAGGCCATCAAGGCCCTTCATGTTCTGCTCGATGATCTGCGTCACCGAGTCCTCGACCACCTTGGCCGATGCACCCGGGTAGGTGGCGCTGATTTCCACCGCCGGCGGTGCGACGTTGGGGTACATCGAGACCGGCAGCTTGAACAGGGCCAGGCCGCCGGCGAGCATGATGATGATGGCGATCACCCATGCAAAGATGGGTCGATCGATGAAAAAGCGTGCCATGGGGTTCTCCGCTTACTTCGCGTCGCCGGCCGGAGCGGCAGGCTGGGCGGCTGCTGCTGGCTTGGCCGGAGCAGCGCCCTTCTCGGTGGCCTTGACCGGCATGCCGGGGCCGATCTTCTGCAGGCCTTCGACGATGACCTTGTCGCCGGCCTTCAGACCGTCCTCGACCAGCCACTTGTCGCCAACCGTGCGGCTGACCTTGACCGGGCGCACTTCGACCTTGTTGTCCTTGTCGACCACCATCGCGGAGGTGTCGCCCTTCGGATCGCGGGCGATGCCGGCCATCGGTACCAGCACCGCATCGCTGCGCACGCCGCCGCCGATCACTGCGCGCACGTACATGCCCGGCATCAGCAGGCCGTCCGGGTTGTCCACCTTCACGCGCAGGCCGAAGCTGCCGGTGGCCGGATCGACGCTGACTTCGGAGAACTCCAGCGTGCCCTTGTGCTCGAAGGTGCTGCCGTCTTCCATCAGGATGCTGACCGGCAGCGTCTGGTTGTCCTGCAGGCGGCCGGCGGCCAGTTCGCGGCGCAGCTGCAGCAGCTCGGCCGAGGACTGGGTCAGGTCGACATAGATCGGATCCAGCTGCTGCACGGTGGCCAGCGCATTGGCCTGGCCGGCGTTGACCAGCGCACCCTGGGTGACGCTGGACTTGCCGATGCGGCCGCTGATCGGCGCGGTGATACGGGCATAGCCGAGGGTGACGTTGGCCGCATCCAGCGATGCCTTGGCGGCGCCGACGTCGGCCTCGGCCTGCTTCTGCGCGGCCACGGCGTTTTCCAGATCCTGCTGGCTGACCGCGTCGACCTTGGCCAGCTCGGTGATGCGCTTGGCGCTCAGGCGGGCGGCATTGGCGGTGGCTTCTGCGCGGGCCAGCTGGGCACGGGCATTGTTGGCCTGGGCGCGGTAGCTGGCGTCGTCGAGCTGGTACAGCGGCTCGCCGGCCTTGACCATGCCACCTTCCGTGAACAGGCGCTTGGCGACGATGCCATTGACCTGCGGGCGCACTTCGGCGACCAGGAAGGCATTGGTACGGCCCGGCAGTTCGCGGGTCAGGCCCACGGTCTCGGACTTCAGCGTGACCACGGTGACGTCACCGGGGCCCTGTTCGGGGGCCTGGGGTTGGCCGCCGCAGGCAGCCACGGTCGCGGCGATGGCCAGCGACAGCGCGATGGGTCGGATTCGGCTCAGCAACATGACGGAAAGGCTCTCAGGGGAAGGAATCTCAAAACGCGCTGATACAGGCCGAAAGCGCCAGCAGGCAACGCTCACCGGCGGGGAGAAGCAGCCGGCAACGGCCTGCCACGCACACGGCGGGAATGATGGGACGGAAATATACATACATGCGTGTTTGTTTGTAAACAGGTACAATTCAGCCACGTTTCACCCGCACTCGTACCCATCCATGGCCCGCAAGACCAAAGAGGACACCCAGGCAACCCGGGAAGGCATCCTTGACGCCGCCGAAGCCTGTTTCCATGAACACGGCGTGGCCCGTACCACGCTGGAGATGATCGGCGCCCGCGCCGGCTATACCCGTGGCGCGGTGTACTGGCACTTCAAGAACAAGAGCGAGGTGCTGGCCGCGATCGTTGAACGGGTGCACCTGCCCTTCATGCAGGAACTGGAGCGCACCTCCAGCGACCAGCGCGACACCCCCGTGCACGACCTGCGCGCGGTGATGATCCATTCGTTCATCGAGCTGTCCGAAGATGAGCGCCTGCGCAAGACCATGGAGATCATGCTGCGCAGCGACGCATCGGCAGACACCAGGGTGCTGACCGAACTGCAGCAGGCCGGTTTCCGCGATGCGCTCGACCGAATGGAACGTGCGCTGCGCCGGGCCCGCGATCTGGGCCAGCTGCGCGAGGGTGCCGACCCGAAGATCGCCGCACGCATGCTGCACGCCACCGTGCTGGGCGTGCTGCACGGCGCGATGGTCGAACCGGAACTGATGGACCTCAAGCGCGACGGCATGCTCGCGCTGGACATGACCCTGGCCGCCTACGTGAAGGATGGCGTGTTCGTGCCCGGAACGGTGCCCGAGCCGTTGCCGGAAGCGTGAGCGGCGCTGCCGCCACCGCCGCCGCACCCATCTGAGGACAGACCCATGATCCTGGACAATGTGGTGTGGGGCTTCATCGGCTGCGGCAGTGTCACCGAGAAGAAGAGCGGCCCCGCCCTGGCCAGCACACCCGGCTCACGCGTGGCAGCGGTCATGCGTCGCAATGCGGCGTTGGCCGAGGATTACGCGCGGCGCCATGCCATTCCCCGCTGGTACGCGGACGCCGATGCGCTCATCGCCGATCCGGAAGTGAACGCGATCTACGTTGCAACGCCGCCCTCCACGCACATGCAGTACGCGCTGCAGGCGATCGCCGCGGGCAAGCCGGTCTACATCGAAAAGCCGATGGCGATGGATCACGCGGAATGCGAACGCGTGCTGGAGGCCAGCGCGCGCAGCGGCGTGCCGGTATTCGTGGCCTACTACCGCCGCGCCCTGCCCCGCTTCGCACAGGTGAAGCAGCTGCTGGACAGCGGCGCAATCGGTACGCCGCGCAGCGTGCGCGCCACCCTGCATCGGCCGCATTCGGCGAATGCCGCCTCGCCGGACTTCTGGCGGACCAATCCGGCGATCGCCGGCGGCGGGCTGTTCGTCGATCTGGGCTCGCATACCCTGGATCTGCTCGACCATCTCCTGGGGCCGCTGAGCGATGTGCGTGGCCTGGCCAGTTCGTTGACCGGCGCCTACGCCGCCGAGGACAGCGTCTCGATGTGCTTCCGCACCGGGGCAGGGACGCACGGCATCGCGCAATGGAGTTTCTGCGCCTTCCGCCGCCAGGATGAGATCGAGATCACCGGCGACCGCGGGCAGCTGCGCTTTGCCACCTTCGAGGACGTTCCGGTGGTTCTGGAGACCAAAGCGGGCGTGCAGGCGTTCGATATCCCGAACCCGCCAGCGGTCCAGCAGCCGTTGATCGCTTCCCTCGTGGACGAGCTGCGCGGCAACGGGCGCTCACCGTCGACCGGCATCAGCGCTGCGCGCACCAGCGCAGTGATCGATCAGGTACTGCAGGCCTACCGCGCCCGGCACCCGCACTGACCGCCAACAAAAAGGCCGCCTTTCGGCGGCCCCATGGCTTTGCAGAGTCGGGCATTACAGGATGTAGCGGCTCAGGTCCGGATCCTGCACCAGCTCACCCAGGTGCGCATCGACATAAGCACTGTCGATGGCCAGGGTTTCGCCATCACGGTCCGGTGCCTCGTAGCTGAGCGAATCCAGCAGACGCTCCAGCACGGTATGCAGGCGGCGGGCACCGATGTTCTCCTGGCGCTCGTTCACCTGGAAGGCGATCTCGGCCAGGCGATCAATGGCGTCGGCAGTGAAGCTGACCTTGACGCCCTCGGTGGCCAGCAGCGCTTCGTACTGCTTGGTCAGCGCGGCCTTCGGCTCGGTCAGGATGCGCACGAAATCGTTCTTGCTCAGCGCCCCCAGTTCCACGCGGATCGGGAAACGACCCTGCAGCTCCGGAATCAGGTCGCTGGGCTTGGCCAGGTGGAACGCACCGGAGGCGATGAACAGGATGTGGTCGGTCTTGATCGTGCCGTACTTGGTGGACACGTTGGAGCCTTCCACCAGCGGCAGCAGGTCGCGCTGCACGCCTTCGCGGGAGACATCGCCACCGCCCACGTTATCACCCCGCTTGGCGACCTTGTCGATCTCGTCGATGAAGACGATGCCGTGCTGCTCACAGGCCTCGATCGCCGCCGTGCGGATATCGTCTTCGTTGACCAGCTTGCCGGCCTCTTCTTCCACCAGCAGCGGACGCGCGGCCTTGATGGTCAGCGTGCGCTTGTGCGCCTTGGCGCCGCCGCCCAGATTGGCGAACATCGACTTCAGCTGCTGGCCCATTTCCTCCATGCCCGGCGGGGTCATGATGTCCATGCTCACGTTCGCGGCCAGGTCGAGCTCGATCTCGCGCTCATCCAGCTCACCGTTGCGCAGCATCTTGCGGAACTTGATGCGGGTCTCGTTGTCCTGCGCCGACGGTTCGTTGCGGGCGACTTCCGGATCGAAACCGATGCCACCGCTGCGGCGCGGCAGCAGCGCATCGAGGATACGGTCTTCGGCACGTTCTTCGGCCTGGGTACGCACGCGCACCTTGGCCTGTTCGCGGTACAGCTTGACGGCCGTATCGGCCAGGTCACGGATGATCTGCTCGACGTCCTTGCCGACGTAGCCGACTTCGGTGAAGCGGGTGGCTTCAACCTTCACGAACGGTGCGTTGGCCAGCGTGGCCAGGCGGCGCGCGATTTCGGTCTTGCCGACGCCGGTCGGGCCGATCATCAGGATGTTCTTCGGCATCACTTCATTGCGCAGCTCCGGCACCAGCTGCATGCGGCGCCAGCGGTTGCGCAGGGCGATGGCCACGGCGCGCTTGGCGTCGTGCTGGCCCACGATATGCCGGTCCAGTTCCTGCACGATCTCGCGCGGGGTCATGGTGGCGGAGGAAACTTCGATCTTCGACATGGATGTGCTCACGGATTCGTTGTCGGTAGCGCCGGGCCATGCCCGGCGGATCGGGAGGCGTTACAGCTCCTCGACCACCACGTTGCGGTTGGTGTAGATGCAGATGTCGCCGGCAATGCCAATGGCTTCGCTGGCGATGGTGCGCGCATCCAGTTCGGTGTGCGCCATCAGCGCGCGCGCGGCCGACAGCGCATAGGAACCGCCGGAACCGATGGCGATGATGCCGTCCTCCGGTTCGATCACATCGCCGGTGCCGCTGATGATCAGCGAGGTTTCCTTGTCGGCCACCGCCAGCAGGGCTTCAAGCTTGCCCAGGCGGCGCTCGGTGCGCCAATCCTTGGCCAGTTCGACCGCAGCGCGCTGCAGCTGGCCGTGCTTTTCCAGCTTGGCCTCGAACAGCTCGAACAGGGTGAAGGCATCGGCGGCGGCACCGGCGAAGCCGGCCAGCACCTGGCCATCACGACCGAGGCGGCGCACCTTGCGCGCGTTGCCCTTCATCACGGTGTGGCCCAGCGTGACCTGGCCGTCGCCGGCAATGGCCACGTGCTCGCCGCGACGGACGCAGACGATGGTGGTGGCGTGGAAAACGTTGGGATTCTGACTGGGGTCCATGCGGCCTCCGATAGCTGTTCCCGGGACATGGGGACAGCGCCGGGTGCGATCAAGCCTGTGCGGATGGCTGCCGTTCAGCGCTTGGCTTGCGATGGCCGATCCGGATTGGGCTCGATGCCCCAGGCGATATACCAGTCTTCGCCCTGCGTCTCGATCGGATGCTGGGTGCGACCGGAGCCATTGCCGCAGGCCAGTGCGTCAGCTGCGCAGTAGCGGTCGCAGCCCCAGCAGATGCGCTCGGGATGCTTCGGATGCAGCGGAATGGGCTTCGCCATGGTGGCGGGTTCCTCGTGGCCTGCGGCCACGATGCGCCGGTAGCGCCCGCCCTGCCCTGATCCAGATCAAGGGCGGGCTATTCAGCCGTGTCGCCCTTGTTGCGGCGCTTCGCGCGTGGATGCGCGGCGTCGTAGACCTTGGCCAGGTGCTGGAAATCGAGGTGGGTGTAGATCTGGGTGGTGGCGATGTCGGCATGGCCGAGCAGTTCCTGCACGCCACGCAGGTCACCGGATGATTCCAGGATATGGCTGGCGAAGCTGTGCCGCAGCATGTGCGGGTGCACGTGCTTGAACAGGCCCTGGCGCTGCGCCAGCTGGCGGATGCGGATCTGCACCGCGCGTTGGCTGATCGGCCCGTTGCGGCCGGGGAACACTGGCGAGGCCGGGCCACCGCCACTTTCCGCGCGCCACGCCTGCAGCGCTTCGCGCGCCGGCCGGCCGAACGGCACCCGCCGCTGGCGATTGCCCTTGCCCAGTACGTTGACCAGACCACTGTCGAAATCCAGATCGCGCCAGGTCAGCGCGCAGACTTCGCTCAGGCGCAGGCCGGAGGAATAGAACAGTTCCAGCAGCGCGCGATCACGGCGGCCGAGCTCGCCTTCCGGTTCCAGCTCGACCAGCTGCACGGCTTCGTCGGCGTCAAGCACCTGCGGCAACCGGCGCGGCGCACGCGGCGCCTTCAGCGTCGCCGCCGGACTGACCTCGATGCGCCCGTGCTTGAGCAGCCAGGCATAGAAGCTGCGGCAGGCCGACAAGCGGCGCTGCAGGCTCTTGGCCGACAGGCCGCGGCGATGCTCGTCGGCGACGAACTGGCGCACCGCGTCAGCATCAAGCGCCTCCACCGCTACACCACGTGGCTCGGCCCAGACCGACAGCGCATCCAGGTCGCGGCGGTAGGCATCAAGCGTATGCGCCGACATCCGCCGTTCCACCTGCAGGTGCTGCAGGAAGGCCTGTACCGCGCTCATCGTCGTGTCCTGCTCAGCCCGGGAAGCGCTTCAGGCCGGTGACCAGCGCATCGCCCATCATGCGCAGGAACAGCGTGCCCATGCCCGGATAGAAGCGGTTCGGGTCGTGGCTTCCGACCGCAATCAGGCCCACGCCCGGTAGCGGCAGCAGTGCGGTGGTCTGCACTTCCTCGCTGCGCACGCCATACAGCACGGCATTCTTTTCCGGCTGCAGGCGGCCGCAGATCGGCTCGCCATCCTTCAGGCAGTCGCGGAACGGGCCCAGCTGCGGATCATCGGCGGCAATCACCTGCAGCCAGTCGGCCTGCTCCAGCCCGGCCACCGGCCTGTGCACCACCAGCCGTACCAGGTCGCCGGCGAAATCTTCCTGCAGCGAGGCAGCCATAGCACGCAGGGTATCGGCGGCGTTGTCCTGCTTCATCAGCGCCAGGGTCAGCTGATGCGTGCGCACTGCCAGGCGTTCATTGATCTGGGCGGTTGCGCCCAGATCGGCCAACCGTCGTGCCAGCTCGCGGTTCTTCTCGCGCAGCACTTCCAGCTGGTAGCTGGCCAGCGACGCGGTCGGACCGTCATCACGCGGCACCACCAGGGTCAGGGCCAGGTCCGGGAACTGCTTGAGGAAGCCCGGATGACGCCGCAACCAGGCAGCGACTTCATGGGCCCCGAGCTTGTCGACGGTTTCGGTCATGCGATCCACTCCCCTTCGAAGACGAATGCGGTCGGGCCGGCCATCACCACCGGCTGGCCATCGCCTGGCCACTGGATGCGCAGGTCGCCACCGGGCAGGCTGATGCGCGCGTCACGCTGCAGGCGGCCACGCTGCATCAGGGTCACCGCAGCGGCACAGGCACCGCTGCCACAGGCCAGGGTTTCACCGACGCCGCGCTCATTCACACGCAGACGCGCATGCGCCGGGCCCATCACCTGTACGAAGCCCACGTTCACCGAGCGCGGGAAAGACGCATGCTGCTGCAGCAGCGAACCGACGCGCTCGACCGGTGCGGCATCGATCAGGCCCACTTCAATCACCGCATGCGGATTGCCCATCGATACCGCAGCAAAGCGGACGCTCTCGCCCTGCAGCGGCAGCAGGTATTCCTCGCGCGCGTGGGCGAAGCCCATCAGCGGCACGTTGGCCGGCTCGAACGCAGGCACCCCCATGGTCACCGCGAACTGGCCCTCGCCCAGCATCTTCACTTCGTGGCTGGCCAACGGGCTGTCGATGACGAATGCACCGCCCTGCGCACTGCCCTCGCGCACCAGCCAGGCCGCGATGCAGCGCGCGCCGTTGCCGCACTGCTCGGAGTTGGAACCGTCGGCATTCCAGATGCGGTAGGACGCCACCGAGCCTTCCGCGCGCGGTGCTTCGATGGTCAGGATCTGATCGCAGCCGACGCCGGTGTGGCGGTCGGCCAGGCGCGCGGCCAGTTCAGGCGTGGGCGGCGCAGTGCCGTCACGCAGGTCGATCACTACGAAATCATTGCCCGCGCCATGCATCTTGCTGAAGCGCAGCGCCTTGGAACCGGCCTTACTCATTCCCGCCGCCCACCTTCTTCGCAGGCGCAGGCGCCGGTTGGGTGGTCGGTGCAGCCGGGTCCACGGTCGTGGCCGGCGTGCCGCTGCCCTGGGTCTCGGTCGGGGTCGCTTCGGTCGCGGGCTCGGCAACCGGTTCGACGGTTTCTTCCACCGGCACCGGCTTCTGCGGCAGTACCAGCGGGCCCTTGTTGCCGCAGGCGGCGAGGAACAGCAGCGAAGCCGCTGCCAGCGGAATCAGGATGGCGTTTCGATGGGGGGTCTTCATGCCCCGAGTATAGCCACTGGCGGCTGAGCGGTTGGTGCAGGGGATCGGGTTGCCGGCCAGCGGCCGGCACCACCGCAGGGGTTCAATCCGCGGGCGGCGGCAGCGGCCGGGTCCACAGCCAGATCGCCACCACGGTCATGCTGCCGATCGAGAACCACTTCACCCAGGTGATCGGCACGCACCACAACATGATGCCGGCGCATACCGCCATGGTGATCGTGGCCATCCACTTGCCGTAGCGGCTGACTGCACCATGCGCCTGCCAGTTGGCGATGGCCGGGCCAAAGCGTGGATGCTGCAGCAGCCAGCTGTGCAGGCGCTCGGAGCCGCGCGAGGCGGCCCACGCCGAGATCAGGATGAATACGGTGGTCGGCAGGCCCGGCACGAAGATCCCGACGATGCCGGTACCGAGGCTGACGTACGCCAGCAGCCACCACGCCCAGCGGAAACGCACCACGCGCGGTGGCGCGGTGGCGTCGCGAGGGGCGGAAGGATCTGGCGCGCTCATGGCCGCAAGGATACCGGTTCAGGGTGCCAGGCAGTGCCCGGCACCCTGTCGCCATCACGGCTGGGCGATGCCCAGCTGCTGCAGCACGAACGCATACGACTCGGACAGCTCGCGGTAACGCTGGAAGCGCCCCGACTTGCCACCGTGGCCGGCTTCCATGTTGGTGCGGAACAGGATCGGGTAGGGGCCGGTGTTGTCGTCACGCAGCTTGGCTACCCACTTGGCCGGTTCCCAGTACTGCACCTGCGAATCCCACAGGCCGGTGCCCACGAACAGCGCCGGATAGGCCTGCTGCTTCACGTTGTCATACGGCGAGTAGGACAGCATGTAGTCGTAGTACGGCTTCTGTTCCGGGTTGCCCCACTCGTCGTACTCGTTGGTGGTCAGCGGAATGGTCGGGTCGAGCATGGTGGTGACCACATCGACGAACGGCACCTGCGCCACCATCACCCGGTAATCCTGCGGGGCCTGGTTGGCCACCGCGCCCATCAGCAGGCCACCGGCACTGCCGCCGGATGCGGCGACGCGATCCTTCGCCGCCCAGCCCTGTGCCACCAGCCCTCGGGTGACGTCGATGAAGTCGTTGAAGGTGTTCTGCTTGTGCAGCAGCTTGCCGTTCTCGTACCAGTCGCGGCCCATTTCCTGGCCACCGCGGATGTGGGCGATGGCATACACCACGCCGCGGTCGAGCAGGCTCACCGCGGTCTGGTTGAAGTACGGGTCCATCGACATGCCGTAGCTGCCATAGGCGTACTGGAACAGCGCGCCCTTGCCATCCTTCTGGTAGCCCTTGCGGTAGACCAGCGACACCGGCACCTTTACGCCATCGCGCGCGGTGATCCAGACGCGATCGGTTTCGTACTTCGAGGCGTCATAGCCGATCACCGGCTGCACCTTCAGCTGGCGGCGCTCGCCGGTGGCGGTGTTCAGTTCGAACACCGTGGTCGGGGTGGTCATCGAGGTGTAGATGTAACGCAGCCACGGCGTATCGGCCTCGGTGTTGTCGCCCAGGCCCATCGAGTACGCCGGCTCGTCGGCCTTCACGTAGTCGCTGCGACCATCCTTGAACAGCAGGCGGATGCGTTCCAGGCCCTGCGAACGCTCGGCGATGGCGGTGTAGCCATCGAACAGTTCGAAGCCTTCGATGAACACCGCATCGTCATGCGCGATCCAGTCCTTCCACTGCGCGCGCGAGGTCGCATCGGTCGGTGCGGTGACCAGCTTGAAGTTCTTCGCACCATCGTTGGTACGGATCACCCAGCGGCCGTCGTAGTGATCGGCGTCGTACTCGACATCGCGCTGGCGCGGCGCCAGCACGGTGAAGGTGGTCGGGTCGCTGGCGGGTGCATAGCGCTCTTCCGAGGACACGGTGCTGTGCACGCCGATGGTGATGAAGCGATCGTCGCGGGTGCGGCCGATGCCCATGTAGAAGCTGTCGTCCTTCTCTTCGTAGACGACGGTGTCGGCGCTGGCCGGGGTACCCAGCACGTGCTTCTTCACGCGCACGGTCAGCAGTGTTTCCGGATCGTTCTCGACATACAGCACGGTGCGGTTGTCGTCGGCCCAGACCAGGTCGCCGGAGCTGCCGGTGATCACATCGGGCAACACCTTGCCGGTGGCCAGGTCCTTGAAGCGGATCGTGTACTGGCGGCGGCCCACATCATCATCGGCCCAGGCCAGCAGCTGGTTGTCCTGGCTGACCTCCATCGAGCCGACGCTGAAGTAGCCCTTGCCAGCGGCCATCGTGTTGACGTCCAGCAGGATCTCTTCGGCCGCGTCCATGCTGCCCTTGCGGCGCGCGTGGATGGGGTAGTCCTGGCCGGTCTCGAAACGGCTGTAGTACCAGTAGCCGCGCTCGCGCGCTGGCACGCTGGAATCGTCCTGCTTGATGCGGCCGACGATCTCCTTGTACAGGGTGTCTTCCAGCGGCTTCAGCGGTGCCAGCAGCTGGTCAGCGTAGGCATTCTCGGCCTGCAGGTAGGCCAGCATGTCCTTGTTCTCGCGCTTGTCGTCGCGCAGCCAGTAATAGTCATCGTTGCGGGTCGCGCCGAACGGCGCCTTGACCACATGCGGGTGCTTGGCGGCATCCGGCGGAACGGGCGGCGTGGCGGCGGTAGCGGTCGTGGTCATCAGGCTCGCAAGCAACAGGCAGAGAGTGGATTTCATGAGATAAGGCTCCAGGCGCATCAATGCAATGGTCTTCGGCGGGGTCAGATCCCTTTTCCCGAAAAGGGATCTGACCCCAATCCCTGCAATGCGGCAACCCTGCGGATCGTCATGGGTCATGCCGACCGGCGTACCATGGGCAGATGAGTACCCTGCCCCACACGCCGGGCTACAGCCGGCGCAGCCATGAAATCGCTCCGTTCCACGTGATGTCGCTGCTGGCCCGCGCACAGGCGCTGGAACAGGCCGGCCACGATGTGATCCACCTGGAAATCGGCGAACCGGACTTCACCACGGCCGAACCGGTCGTGCGTGCCGGCCAGGCCGCATTGGCCGCCGGCCATACCCGCTACACCGCCGCACGTGGCCTGCCGGCCCTGCGCCAGGCCATCAGTGGTTTCTATCGCAGCCACTACGGGCTGGACATCGATCCCGAACGCATCCTGGTCACCCCCGGCGGCTCCGGTGCGCTGCTGCTGGCCAGCAGCCTGCTGGTCGATCCCGGTCGCCACTGGCTGCTGGCCGACCCAGGTTATCCGTGCAACCGCCACTTCCTGCGCCTGGTGGAAGGCGGTGCGCAGCTGGTGCCGGTCGGGCCGGAAACCGCCTACCAGCTGACTCCATCGCTGGTGGAACAACACTGGAACGCCGACAGCGTCGGCGCGCTGGTTGCCTCGCCGGCCAACCCGACCGGCACCGTGCTTTCCGCCGACGAACTGTCAGCCCTGTCGCAGACCCTGCACGCGTGGGGCGGCCACCTGGTGGTGGACGAGATCTATCACGGCCTGACCTACGGCCTGGATGCGCCCAGCGTGCTGCAGGTGGACGACAGCGCGTTCGTGCTGAACAGCTTCTCCAAGTACTTCGGCATGACCGGCTGGCGGCTGGGCTGGCTGGTGGCACCGCCGGCGGCGGTGCCCGATCTGGAGAAGCTGGCGCAGAACCTGTACATCAGCGCGTCAAGCATCGCCCAGCACGCCGCACTCGCCTGCTTCAGCGAAGAATCGATGGCGATCTTCGAACAGCGCCGTGAAGCGTTCCGCCGACGCCGCGATTTCCTGCTGCCTGCACTGCGCGAACTGGGCTTCCGCATCGAAGTCGAGCCGCAGGGTGCGTTCTACCTGTACGCCGATGTGAGCGCATTCACCGACGACGCGCAGGCGTTCTGCGCGCACTTCCTGGAAACCGAGCACGTGGCATTCACCCCCGGGCTGGATTTCGGCTTCCATCGCGCCAACCAGCATGTGCGGTTGGCCTATACGCAGGAAGTGCCGCGATTGCAGGAGGCGGTGGCGCGGATCGCGCGTGGGTTGAAGAGCTGGGGCACCTGATCGCCCTGCGCGAACAGCATCCACGCATGGCGTGGATCTACTGGCTCCACGCCACGTGGATACGCGGACCCAACGAAAAACGCCGCCCGAAGGCGGCGTTTTTCATTCCGTCACTTACCGCCGAGGCGTTCCCACAGGAAGCTGTAGGCCAGCGCCGACATGTGTGCGGCCTGCGCGTTGTTGGCTGCACCGCCGTGGCCACCTTCGATGTTCTCGTAGTAGGTCACGTCCTTGCCGGCGTCGATCATCTTCGCCGCCATCTTGCGGGCGTGGCCCGGATGCACGCGATCATCGCGGGTGGAGGTGGTGAACAGCACCGGCGGGTAGTTCTTCTTCGCGTTGAACAGGTGGTACGGCGAGAAGGTCTTGATGAACTCCCAGTCGCTGGTATCCGGGTTGCCGTACTCGGCCATCCACGAGGCACCGGCCAGCAGATGGCTGTAGCGCTTCATGTCCAGCAGCGGCACCTGCACCACCACCGCACCGAACAGTTCCGGGTACTGGGTCAGCATGTTGCCGGTCAGCAGGCCACCGTTGCTGCCGCCCTGCACGCCCAGGTGCTTGGCGCTGGTGATCTTGCGCTTGACCAGATCGCGCGCCACCGCGGCCATGTCTTCATAGGCCTTGTGACGGTTCTGCTTCAGCGCTGCCTGGTGCCAGCGCGGGCCGTACTCGCCACCACCACGGATGTTGGCGACCACGTACACGCCGCCCTTCTCCAGCCAGGCGCGGCCCATGCCACCGGAGTAGTTCGGGGTCAGCGAGATCTCGAAACCACCGTAGCCGTACAGCAGGGTCGGGTTGGAGCCATCCAGCTTCATCGCCTTGTCGTGCACCACGAAGTACGGCACGCGGGTGCCGTCCTTGCTGGTGGCGAAGTGCTGCTCGATCACCTTGCCCTTGGCATCAAAGAAGGCCGGCATGGTCTTCAGCGTTTCCGGCGCCTGGCCGATCTCGGCCAGTGCCAGCGTGGTCGGGGTCAGGTAGTCGGTAGCGGTCAGCCACACCGCGTCGCTGTCGTTGCTGTCCACCGCGGCCACGCCCAGCGTGCCAAAGGCCGGCGCGCCGACGAAACGGCTGGTCTGCCAACCATCGGCGCCCGGGGTCAGCACCGACAGGCGGTTCTTGACGTCATCCAGCACGTTCAGCACCAGATGGCTCTTGGTCCAGGTGGCGCTGGCCAGCGAGGTGGTCGCGGTCGGGGTGAACAGCACCTCGAAGTCGCGCTTGCCCGCCAGGAAGTCATCCAGCTTGGTGGCCAGCAGCGAACCGGAGGCATAGGTCTTGCCGCCCACGGTCCACGGGTCGCGCAGCTCCAGGGTCAGCCACTGCTTGTGCAGGCCCTTCTCGGCCGAGTTCGGCGCATCAATCTTGGTCAGCGTGCCGTCGTCGCCGCGCAGGTAGATCTCGTTGTTGTAGAAGGCCAGGGTGCGGCTGACCAGGTTGCGCTCGAAGCCCGGGGTGTCATCGTGCATCGCCGCGATGTACATGTCTTCCGGCTTGCCTTCGTACACGGCCGTGGCCGAGGCCATCGGCGTGCCGCGCTTCCACAGCTTGGCCACGCGCGGGTAGCCGGAGGTGGTCATCGAACCGGCACCGAAGTCGGTGTAGACGAACACCGTATCGCGATCGATCCAGCTGAGGCCGCCCTTCGACTCCGGACGGAAGAAGCCGTCCTTGATCCAGCTCTTGTTGGACAGGTCGAATTCGCGGGTGACATCGGCGTCGGCGCCACCGCGCGACAGCGCGATCAGGCAGCGGCTGTAGTCCGGACGCAGGCAGTCAGCACCGTGCCAGACCCAGTTCTCGCCTTCGGCCTTGTTCAACGCATCCAGGTCAAGCACGGTTTCCCACTGCGGCGAGGCCTTGCGGTACTCGGCCAGGGTGGTGCGGCGCCACAGGCCACGCTCGTGCTGCTGGTCCTTCCAGAAGTTGTAGTAGTAGTCGCCGATCTTCTGCACGCCGGGAATCTTGGCATCGGAGTCGAGCACCTCGCGGATGCGGGTCTCCATCTGCTTGAAGGCCGGGGTCTGCGCCAGGCGCGCCTCGGACTTGGCGTTCTGTTCCTTGACCCAGGTCAGCGGCTTGTCGCCGGTGACGTCTTCGAGCCAGGCGTAACGGTCGGTGTCTTCAGCGGCCACGGCGGTCCCCACCGAGGCAGCGGTCATCATGCCGGCCAGCAGGCAGGCGGAAGCGAGTCGTGACATTGCAGCTCCAGGCAGTCATAAGCCTTGGAACGCTAGCACGGAATGTCGCGGTCTCCCCCGTGTCGAAGGTCAGGCCGTGGCCGCGGGGCTGCGCCGGCCACGGGTCGTGCCGCCGGTGCGGCGACGGGCCTGTCCACCGGTACGCCGGGCCAGCCGCAGCCACGACAGTCCAGGCAGCGGGAAGCGCAGCAACGCCCACCAGGCCACCAGCGGCATGCCCACCAGCCACATCGGCAGCCAGCCCAGCCAGGCGTTGCTGCCGCGCGCGGCTGGCCAGACCAGCACCAGTGCCAGGCCGGCCAGCGCCACCTGCTGCACGCTGCGCAGCAGGCGTGGATCGGCGCGTTCAATGATGACGCGTTCAGTTGCAGGGCGGCGAACGGAACGTGCGTACATGGGGCTTCTCCGGTGGACAATGCAACACAGTTTGGGCAAGGCCCTTCTCACAGGTTGCGACACCATTGACGGATCGCGTGCACACAGTCGACCATGCGCGTGCAAGCCCACTGGAGCCCGCTCCCGCATGACTTCGATCCGCCCGCTCTGCGCCGCGCTGCTGGCCCTTTCCCTGGCCGGCCCCGCCGTGGCCGCCAGTGAGCCGCCGTCGCCCCGTACCAGTGCCTCTGGTGCAGCTGCCCTGGACGCACCGATCGACCTGAAGCGCTTCATGGGCACCTGGTATGTGATCGGCCGCGTGCCGAACTTCATCGAACGTGGCCATGTCGCCAGCGTCAACGAGTACGAGCTGCGCGACGCGCACAAGGTCGGCATCACCTACCGCTACCGTGATGGCTTCGGCGAACCGCTGCAGGAAGTGCGTGCCCGCGCCAGCGTCGACCCGGACAGCGGCAACCACGGCTGGCGCACCTGGTTCTACCGCGTCGTGCCGACCCATTCGCGGGTGCTGGAAGTGGCGCCGGATTACTCGTGGGCGCTGATCGGCTACCCCGGCCGTGAGATGGCCTGGATCTTCTCGCGCACGCCGGACATGGACAAGGCGCTGTACAAGGAGCTGGCCGAACGCCTGCGCGACGAGTACGGCGTGAACACCGACAAGCTCAAGCGCGTACCGCAGCACCCGGAACAGGTCGGGAAGCTGGGCTACGAAGTGCCGAACGTGCGTTGAGAGAGCGCTCGCCGGGCATGGCCCGGCGCTACCGTAGCCGCGCGGCCATTCTGGTAGCGCCGGGCCATGCCCGGCGGACGCACCGATTACTTGCGGCTGTAATGCGCGACCAGGCGGTCGCCGAGCATCTGCAGCAGCTGCACCAGGATCAGCAGCAGGACCACGGTGACCAGGGCCACATCGGTGTGCGAGCGCTGGTAGCCGTCGCGGAAGGCCAGGTCGCCAAGGCCACCGGAGCCGATCGCACCGCCCATCGCGGTGAAACCAATCAGCGCTACCGTGGTGACCGTCGCACCGGCAATCAGGCCGGGGCGCGCTTCGGGCAGCAGCACGCGGGTGACCAGCTGCCAGGTGGTGGCACCCATCGCCTGGGTCGCCTCGATCACGCCCCGGTCGACTTCACGCAGCGCGGTCTCGACCAGGCGCGCATAGAACGGTGCAGCACCGATCACCAGCGGCACGATCGCACCGCGTACACCCAGCGACGTCCCCATCAGGAACAGCGTGACCGGAATCAGCACGATCATCAGGATGATGAAAGGCACCGAGCGCAGCAGGTTCACCACCAGCGCCAGCACGCCATAGGCGAACGGCCGGCGCTTCATCTGCGGCGCGCCGAACAGATACAGCAGCACGCCCAGGGGCAGGCCGATGGCCAGGGTAAGCGGCAGCGAACCGAGCAGCATCAGCAGGGTGTCGATGGTGGCCTGGCCGATGTCGGCCCACTTGCCCGCATCCAGGTGACGGAAGAAGCCGCCGGCAGTAGCGATGATCATCGACGCAGCTCCTCAACATGCACACCGGCGGCCACGAACGCGGCCTGCGCGGCGGACTGGTCGCCGCCCACCAGGGCGACCACCAGCTGGCCATACGGGGTGTCCTTGATCCGGTCGATACGGCCGGACAGGATGTTGTAGTCGACCCCGGTCTGCCGCGCGACGCTGCCAAGCAAGGGTTCGTAGGTGTCGCCGCCGAGGAAGGTCAGGCGCACGATGCGGCCGCCCACCACGTCGAAATCGCGGTGCAGCGCGCCCTCGTCCACATGCTCCGATTCGCTGACGAAACGGCGCGTGGTCGGGTGCTGCGGGTGCAGGAACACGCGGGTGACCGGCCCGGTCTCGACCATCTGGCCGGCGTCGAGCACGGCCACGCGGTCGCACACACGGCGGATCACATCCATCTCGTGGGTGATCAGCACGATGGTCAGGCCCAGCTCGCGATTGATCTTCGACAGCAGCGACAGCACCGAGGCCGTGGTCTGCGGGTCGAGCGCACTGGTCGCCTCATCGCACAGCAGGATCTGCGGGCGGGTCGCCAGCGCGCGGGCGATGCCGACGCGCTGCTTCTGGCCACCGGACAGCTGCGCCGGGTACTTCTGCGCGTGCGCCTCCAGGCCCACGGTCTGCAGCAACTCGGCCACGCGCGCGTCGATCTCCGCCTTCGGTGTGCCGGCCAGCTCCAGCGGGAAGGCGACATTGCCGGCCACCGTGCGCGAGGACAGCAGGTTGAAGTGCTGGAAGATCATGCCGATGCGCCGGCGCAGTGCGCGCAGGCCGTCCGCATCCAGTGCGGTGACATCCTCGCCACCGATCAGCAGGCGACCACCGCTGGGCTCTTCCAGGCGGTTGATCATGCGGATCAGGGTCGACTTGCCGGCGCCGGAATGGCCGATGATGCCGAAGACCTCACCGGCCTCGATGGTCAGGTCCAGCGGTTGCAGCGCGCTGGCTTCGCGGCCGGCAACGGCATAGGATTTGTGCAGGCGCTGGAACTCGATCACGGGCGTGGCTCACCGGCTGGGTGACGGAAGGGGGCGTGCAGCCTACCAGCGCAGGCGGTCGCGCGCCCGCGCCATGGGCCAGAATGTTATTCCTTTTGGTTCTAAGTCGCCCGCGCCGACGCATTGGCTGGGGTTAGAGCCCCTGCGGGGACCCGACCCCGGGGTCGGATCCTGGCCCAACCGGCTCAGGGGTGATCCAGCGGCTTCGGCGGCTCCTGCCGGTTCACCCGCTCGCGGTGCAGCAGGTACAGCCCCGAAGCCACGATGATCGCCGCGCCCACCCAGGTATAGCCATCAGGCAGCTGGCCCCAGAAGGCCAGGTCCCAGCCAATCACCCAGACCAGCCCGCTGTACTCCAGCGGCGCGATCATCGAGGCCTCGCCCAGCTGGAAGGCCTTGGTCAGGGCGATCTGGCCCAGTGCCCCGGCCAGTCCCATGCCGGCGATCAGCGGGGCATGTGCCAGCTGCAGCGGCACCCAACCGGGAATGGACAGCAGCCCGGCACCGATGGCCATGATCACCAGGAACCAGACCACCATCGACTGCGAGGTATCGGTGCGGGTCAGCAGGCTGACCGTGATCGCTGCCACGGCATAGGCGGTGGCCGCAGCAAGCACCATCAGCCCCGGTACCGAGATGAAGCCATCCACGCCCGGCCGCAGCACCACCAGCACGCCCACCAGGCCGATGCCGATGGCAACCCAGCGCCGCGGCCCGACCCGTTCACCGAGCAGCGGCACCGAGAGTGCAGCGATCAACAACGGGGCGACGAAATAGATGGTGTAGGCGGTGGACAGCGGCAGGTCGCGCAGGGCGAACACGAAGCAGCCGATCATCGCCATGCCCAGCCCGCCACGCAGCAGGTGCAGGCCCCAGCGGCGCGGGATCAGCGAGCGCGGGCCGGCGCTGACCAGCACCCACACCAGCACGAACGGCAACGAGGCCGCACCACGCAGGAAAGTCACTTCCAGCGTGGGATAGCTGGCCGACAGCTGCTTCATGCCAGCGTCCATCAGCGAGAAACAGGCGACCGCAGCGACCATCCAGGCCACCGCACGCGAAGGGGAGCGTTGCACGTTCATGGCCCATTATCGCCCGGTCGTCGCCTTCTGTAGAGCCGAGCCCACGCTCGGCTGCTCTTCACAAGGCAGCCGGGCATGGGCTCGGCTCTACACAAAGCGGGCGCGCGGCCCCGCACGATAGAATGGCCGCCACTGAAACCTGCGGAGCCCGCCCATGCCTTCCTTCGACGTCGTGTCCGAAGTCGACACCCACGAGCTGACCAACGCCATCGACCAGGCCAACCGCGAACTGGCCACCCGCTTCGACTTCAAGGGCGTGGACGCCAAGTTCGAGCGCGATGGCGATGTCATCAACCAGACTGCGCCGACCGAGTTCCAGCTCAAGCAGATGAACGACATCCTGCGTGCACGCCTGGCCGCGCGCGGCATCGATGTGCTCAGCCTGGAGTTCGGCGACATCGAGACCAACCTGGCCCAGGCCCGGCAGAAGATCACCGTCAAGCAGGGCATCGAGCAGAAGATCGCCAAGAAGATCGCTGCCGCGCTGAAGGAAGCCAAGCTGAAGGTCGAAAGCCAGATCAACGGCGACAAGCTGCGCGTGCAGGGCAAGAAGCGCGACGACCTGCAGGACGCCATTGCCGTACTCAAGGCAGGCAAGTTCGAGCTGCCGCTGCAGTTCAACAATTTCCGCGATTGATCTGCCCGCCGGGCATGGCCCGGCGGACTGCAACGTCAACCGCGCAGCAGCTTGTACAGCGTAGTGCGCGAGATGCCCAGCTGGCGAGCGGCCAGGCTCAGATTGCCGTCCGCCGCCTGCGCCGCACGGCGCGCCGCTTCACGCTGCTGATCACGCAGCAGCGGTGCATTCATCGTCGCCGCTGGAGGGCTTTGTGCGCTGCGGCCAGCGACCTTGCGCGGCGCCTGCAGGTGCTGCAGGTAAACCGCACTGCCCTCGCCTACCCGCACCCGATGCGGCGCCCCGGGTTGCAGCAGGCGCCGCCGCTGCGCGGCACTGGCGCCGGCAAACACGCTTTCCAGGTTCAACAACGGCAATGGCCCCCGACGCGGCAGGCCCAGCAGGCGCCGCGCAACACGGTTGGCCGCGCGCAGCTGGCCATCCTCCTGCACCGCCAGCAGCCCCTGCAATGGCGACGCCAGCCAGCGCGGATCATGCTGCAGCGCCAGCAGGTGCACGTCGGCAAGCGCGTGGAACAACCGGTTCTCGCTGGCCAGCGCGGCCTGCCGGAAGTAGCCCTGCAGCAACGAGGGATCGCGCTCACCCAGGCCGGTGATATCGATCACCCCGCATACCTGCCCATTGAGATCGTGCAGTGGCTCGCTGAGGCAGAACACCGGGGCGAACCGCTGCAGGTAGTGTTCATTGCCCCGTACCAGCGCAGGCAGGTCGTCGGCCAGGCTGACTGCCGGTGCCGTGGTGCCGATCTCGCCCTCGCCCAGCCTCCGCCCGACCTGGATCGGGCGCAGCAGCGGTGCATCTTCCAGGCCATGGGCCTGCTGCGCGATCACCATGCCCTCACGGTTGGCACAGAACATCGTCCAGCCACGCCCGCCAAAGGCGGCCCACAGCTGTTCCAGCTCCGGCCGCACGCAGCGCGCGAGCCGACGGTCGCCGGGATCGGAAAGATGCCGGCCATCACCCAGCAGCGGACGGTAGTCCGGCTCCTGCCCGGGCAGCAGGCCCGCCGCGCGCTGCAGCAGCCATGACTGCTGCAGCGGCAGCGGCAACACGCCCAATGAGCGCGCATCGCCCTCGGCGAAAGCGGCACGTGCCGCCACCAGTTGTTGCTGCCCGACTGTCGTGGCCATCATGGACGCAGCCTACACCCGTCGGCGGCAACGCCACGTTACGTTCCGACAACGGAATGTTTCCGCCAACGGTTCAAACACGGGGTCAGAGGCGTCTTCCATTGGAAAACGGATCCGACCCCGTGCCGACCAACAGCGGCGGGAACCTGTCGAAGGCGGGGTGGGTCCGGTTGCGGGGGTGTCAGCCGCATGGATGCGGCTGCCAAGCCCCCAGGGGTGAGGGCGCTTTGCTCGCGAAGCACTGCTTCGCAAGCGCGCGAACGCACAGCCGCCAGCGGCTGGGCCGGACCGCGGAGCGGGGTTTACGGCGTCCCCCGCAACCGGGCCCACCCCGCCATCCCACGGAATGCCCGCTTTTGCCGTTGCCGTGGACGTTGCTTCGGCGGGTGCAGGGCGCAGTCCTGCAAACCCTCCCCACCCTTACGCTGCGATGCGCAGGATCGGCTTGAGCGTGATTCCCTTCGTACTGTCCTCCGCCGCCTGGTTGATCTGTTCCAGCGGGTAGAACTTCACCAGCTTGTCGAACGGGAAGCGGCCCTGCAGGAACAGCGTGACCAGCTGCGGAATGAACACCTGCGGCACGCTGTCGCCTTCCACGATGCCGCGGATGCTGCGACCACCGAGCAGCAGGTTGTTCACATCGAAACTGGCGGTGGTGCCCAGCTTCGGTGCGCCGACCACGCCCATCATGCCCAAGCCGCCCAGCGCCTCGATACCCGCCGACAGCACCTCGGGGCGACCGGTCGATTCCAGCGCGAAGTACGCACCACCGCCGGTGATCGCGCGTACGGCCTCGATCACGTCGGTCTCGCGGCTGTTCACCACGTGGGTGGCGCCCAGTTCCAGCGCCAGCTCCAGCCGCGAGGGCACTACGTCGATGGCGATGATGGTGGTGGCACCGGCCACCTTCGCCGCCATCACCGCACTCAGGCCCACCGCGCCGGCACCGTAGCTGGCGAAACTGCTGCCCGAGCGCACCTGCAGCGAATTGAGCACCGCACCGGCACCGGTCTGGATGCCGCAGCCCAGCGGGCCCAGCAGTTCCAGCGGCGCATCGTCGGGTACCTTGATCGCGTTGATCTCGCGCGCGATGGCGAAGGTGGCAAACGAAGACTGCGCGAAGAAATGGTCGTGCAGCGGCTGACCCTGCGCATCGGTGATCGCGGTATGGCCGTGGCCATCGTCGCCACCAAAGTTCAGCGCAAAGAAGTCCTTGCAGTAGGCACCGTGGCCGCCCCGGCAGGGATTGCAGTGACCGCAGGCGCCATAGGTCAGCACCACATGGTCGCCCACCTTGAGGTCGCGCACGTTCGGGCCCACCGCCTCAACGATGCCAGCCCCCTCATGGCCGAGCACTGCCGGCAGCGGCACCGGGTAGTACTGGTCGCGCACGATCAGGTCGGTATGGCACAGGCCCGTCGCCACCACCTTCACCAATACCTCGTCGTCCTGCGGGCCACGCAGCCGGGCCTGCTCGATGACGAAGGGCTGTTCTTTGCCGCGGACCACGGCGGCGGTGATCTCGTGGGTTGTGGTCTTGTCGTTCATCGTGATGGCTCCTTCGATCAGATCGGGTAAGCGGGCGCTTCGCCCTTGACGGTCAACCACTGCCACTGGGTGAACTCTTCCCCGTTGGCGGGGCCACCGATGCTGGTGCCGTTGCCGGACGCACCGACGCCGCCGAAGGGATTGATCACCTCGTCATTCACGGTCTGGTCGTTGATGTGCAGCAGGCCGGTACGCAGGCGCTCGCCGATCTTCAGCGCGCGGCCGACGTTGCTGGACACGATCGCCATCGACAGCCCGTACTCGCTGTCGTTGGCCAGGCGCACGGCATCGTCGTCATCGTCGAACGGCACCACCACCGCCACTGGCGCGAAGATCTCTTCGTTGAAGGCTGGATTGTCGGCAGAGACGTTGCCAAGCACGGTCGGCGCGAAGAACAGATCGCGGTGCGTACCGCCTGCCTCCAGCGAAGCACCGGCCTGCAGCGCCTGCTCGACCACGCGCGCGGCGTGGTCACGCTGGCCGGCATTGATCAGCGGGCCGATGGCCACCTCTTCGCGTGCCGGATCCCCCACCTTCAGCGAATTGGCCTTGGCCACCAGCTTCTGCAGGAATGCGTCATGGATCTTCCGCTGCACCAGCACGCGGCCGGTCGCCATGCAGATCTGGCCCTGGTGCAGGTAGACGCCCCACGCGGTGTTGGCCACCGCCAGGTCGAGGTCGGCATCGTCGAGAATGATCAGCGAGTTCTTGCCGCCCAGCTCCAGCGAGACCTTCTTCAGGTGCCTGCCCGCCGCTTCGCCGACCTTGCGTCCAGCGGCGGTGGAACCGGTGAACTGGATCATCGCCACGTGCGGATCGCTGGTCAGCGCTGCACCGGCCGCGCCATCGCCGGGCAGCATGTGCAGCACGCCGGCCGGCAGACCGGCCTGTTCGAACAGGCGTGCGATCACCGCGCCGCCGCACACCGCCGTGCGCGGGTCCGGCTTGAGCACCACTGCATTGCCCAGCGCGATGGCCGGCGCCACCGCGCGCATGGCCAGGTACAGCGGGAAGTTGAAGGGCGAGATGACGCCGACCACGCCCAGCGGCCGGCGTCGCGCCAGGTTCAGCCGACCCGGCTCGGAGGGCAGGATCTCGCCGGTGCTGCGCGACGGTAGCGCCGCAGCTTCGTGCAGCGCCTTGATCGTCACCTTCGCTTCGAAGCCGGCCTTGAGCCGTGTCGAGCCGCTTTCGCGCACCAGCCACTCCACCAGGGTGTCGATGTGTTCCTCGGCCAGGCGTGCCGCGTTGCGCAGCACCTCCGCGCGCTGCTCGTAAGGCGCTGACGCCCACGCCTGTTGCGCCTGTGCAGCGGCCGCCGCCGAACGCGCTACCTGCGCCGGGTCGGCCAGGCCGATTTCGCCGAGGGTGTTGCCGGTGGCCGGCTCGATCACCGGCTGCCGTTGCTCGGCCGCCTGCCAGTGACCATCGAAGAAGGCGCCGGCCCAAAGGGCATCCGGCAGCCACGGAGAAGATGCAGTCATGGGTGTCCTCCTGTGTCGTGCGTCCATTCCACGCCCGCCGTCCGCGACAGGCAATCGGCCATCCAGCGGTCGCCCGCAAGGGCTTGAATCGGCGGGAATTTCCAGCATGGCGACTGTCCAGTTCCTGCACAGTGAACAGCGCGGCAGCGGCACACTGCCTACAATGTCCGCCCCGCCAGCCGACGTGCCCGCCATGACCGACACCCACCTGCCCACCGATGACCCGATCGCCGCCACCCGCCTGTGGCTGGAGCGCATCGTCATCGGCCTGAACCTGTGCCCGTTCGCCAAGGCGGTGTACGTGAAGGACCAGGTCCGTTTCGTGCTCAGTGATGCGACCACGCCCGAAGCGCTGGTCGAACAGCTGGCCGAGGAGCTGGTGCTGCTGCGCGATACGCCGGCCGAGCAGATCGACACGACGCTGATCGTGCATCCGCAGGTGCTGACCGACTTCCTCGACTACAACGATTTCCTCGACAACGCCGACGCGGCAATCGAAGCGCTGGACCTGCAGGGCATCCTGCAGGTGGCGAGCTTCCATCCGGACTACCAGTTCGAAGGCGTGGCCGCCAACGACGCCAGCAACTACACCAACCGTGCGCCCTTCCCCACCCTGCACCTGCTGCGCGAGGACAGCGTGGCACGCGCGGTGGACGTCTATCCGGACCCGGACGTGATCGTCGAGCGCAACATCCAGACCCTGGACCGCATCGGCGTGGACGGCTGGCATCGCCGCCTGCGTGGCGACGACCTATCATGAGCCGCGTGCCGCCGATTGCCGCATGGCCGGTCGCGCCGCTGTCGGGCAAGGTGGCGCTGATCACCGGCGGCGCCAACGGCATCGGCCGCGGCATCGCCCAGGCCGTGCTCGGTGCCGGGGGCCGCGTGCTGATCGGCGACCTGGACATGGAGGCCGGCGAGGCGTGCCTGGCGGAATGGCAGCGCGGTGATGACGCCGCGTTCCAGCGCCTGGACGTCACCGACGAAGCCAGCGTGCGCGACTTCATCGCCGTGGCGCTGCAGCGTTTCGGCCGCATCGACGGACTGGTCAACAACGCGGGCATCTCCGGCCCGCACGGCACGCGGCTGCAGGACATGGCGTGGGATGAGTGGCAGCGCCGGCTGTCCTCGCTGCACGGCGCGTTCCTGTGCAGCAAGCATGCATTGCCCGCGCTGACCGCCAGCGCTGCCGGTGCGATCATCAACATCGCCTCCACCCGCGCCTGGCAATCCGAAGCACATAGCGAAGCCTATGCCGCGGCCAAGGGCGGACTGGTGGCCTTTACCCATGCGCTGGCGATCAGCAGCGGCCCGGCGGTGCGGGTGAACAGCATCAGCCCTGGCTGGATCGGCACCACTGCGTGGCAGGCACCCTCACGGCGCCATGAGCCTGAGTACTCGGCCATCGACCATGCGCAGCACCCGGTCGGCCGGGTCGGCCAGCCCGAGGACATCGGCGCGCTGGCGGTGTACCTGCTGTCGTCACTGTCCGGCTTCACCACCGGCCAGGACTTCGTCGTCGACGGCGGCATGACCCGGAAGATGATCTACGCCGAATAAGCACCGCTTTCCGGTGGGTGCGGACCGTGGTCCGCACCATTGCCAGGAAGTGCCAACCAAGGTTGGCACCTACCAGAGCGGTTTACGCCATGCCCGAATGGCGCAACAGCGCGTCGATCTGCGGTGCGCGGCCGCGGAAGGCCTTGAAGTTCTCCGCCGCCGGGCGGCTGCCACCCCGCGACAGGATCTCATCGCGGAAGCGTGCACCGGTTTCCGCGAGCGCCTGCGGCGCTTCCTCGAACGCGGCGTAGGCATCGGCGCTCAGCACCTCGGCCCACTTGTAGCTGTAGTAGCCGGCCGCATAGCCCCCCGCGAAGATGTGGCTGAACTGGTGCGGGAAGCGGTTCCAGGCCGGCGGATGGTTCACCGCCACCTCCGCGCGCACCCGATCAAGCAGCGCCAGCACGCTGTCCTGCGCCGGCTCGAACTGGCTGTGCAGCAGCATGTCGAACAGGCCGAACTCCAGCTGGCGCACGGTCGCCATGCCGCTATGGAAGTTGCGTGCAGCCAGCATGCGTTCGTACAGCGCGCGTGGCAGCGGCTCGCCACTGTCCACATGCGCGGTCATCGCCTGCAGGTGCTCCCATTCCCAGCAGAAGTTCTCCATGAACTGGCTCGGCAGCTCGACCGCGTCCCACTCCACGCCGTTGATGCCGGCCACGCCCAGCTCGCCGATGCGGGTCAGCAGCTGGTGCAGGCCATGGCCCATCTCATGGAACAGCGTGGTCACTTCGTTGTGGCTGAAGGTGGCCGGCTTGCCATTGGCACCGCGACCGAAGTTGCACACCAGGTAGACCAGCGGGGTCTGCACGCTGCCGTCTGCGCGCTCGCGACGGTTGCGGCAATCATCCATCCACGCGCCACCGCGCTTGCCTTCGCGCGCGTACAGGTCCAGGTAGAACTGGCCAACCAGTGCGCCCTGCGCATCGACCAGACGGAAGAAGCGCACATCCTCGTGCCACACCGGCGCGCTGTCCTCCTGCACACGCAGGCCGTACAGCTGCTCGATCACCGAGAACAGGCCGCCCAGCACCTTCGGTTCGGTGAAATACTGCTTCACTTCCTGCTCGGAATAGCTGTAACGCGCCTGCTTCAGGCGATCGGCGGCGAACGCCAGGTCCCAGGCCTGCAGCTGCCCGATACCCAGTTGCTCGCGCGCGAACTGCTCCAGCTCGGCACGGTCCTTGGCCGCGAACGGTTTGGCGCGCGAGGCCAGGTCACGCAGGAAACCGAGCACTTCGGCAGGGTCCTGCGCCATCTTGGTCGCCACCGAATAATCACCATACGAACCGAAGCCGAGCAGCGCGGCCAGTTCCGCGCGCAGGGCCAGGATGCGGTCGATGTTGCCGCTGTTGTCCAGCGCGTCGTCGCCAAATTCGGACGCACGCTGCGCACTGGCGCGGTACAGGATCTCGCGCAGGTCGCGGTCCTCGCCCCAGGTCTGCACCGGCAGGTAGCACGGCATCTGCAGGGTCAGTTTCCAGCCGGCCTTGCCATCCTTCTGTGCTGCGGCATGCGCGGCGGCCTTCACATCTTCCGGCAGGCCCTTCAGTCGCGCTTCGTCCTCGATGATCAGCGACCACGCATCGGTAGCGTCCAGCACGTTCTGCGAGAACTTCGCCGACAGTGCCGACAGCTCTTCCTTGATCGCCGCGAAGCGCTGCTGCGCCTCCGGCGCCAGCTCGGCACCACCGAGGCGGAAATCGCGCAGGGTGTTGTCCAGCACCTTGCGCTGGGATTCGTCAAAGCCTGCGGCTTCCGGGCTGTCGGCCAGTGTCTGGTACTGCCGGTACAACGCCAGGTTCTGGCCCAGCGCGCTGGCGAAGCGGGTCACCCGTGGCAGGTTGCTGTTGTAGGCCTCACGCAGTTCCGGGGTGTTGACCACGCCCTGCAGGTGGCCGACCAGGCCCCAGGCACGCCACAGCCGCTCGGTGGCATCGTCCAGCGGGGCAACGAAGGTCTGCCAGGTGACCGGCTGCACCTGCTCGGCCGCGCTGACGGCGGCTTCGGCCGCGGCCAGCAGCACGTCCAGCGCCGGCGCCACGTGCTCGGGGCGGATGGCCTCGAAGCGCGGCAGGCCGGGAAAATCGAGCAGGGGGTTGGCAACGGTCACGGCAGATCTCCAGGGTACGGGCCCGGCAGGCGGGCAGCCCAGTAGATATGGCGCTGGCAGGCGGGGCTGACAAGGGGGCGCGGCCCGGTATTCACGTCGGCCTTACGGTCGCGGTTCGAAGCTCTGGCTGCGGGGGAGTCCGCAGCGGTACGCACCGAACGAGGCCCTACATGGAAGGTCTGGCTGCAGTTGCATCCGCCTCACCGGCCCGGTCACTGGCATTGTCCGCCAGCCCGGCCGAACTGACCTGGATCGCCGCATTGTGCGATGCCGACGACGACGCCCCGCGTCACCTGCAGCAATTGCAGGCTGTGCTGCAGCAGGGCGGCACGTTCAGCGATGCCCAGGAGTGGTACCCGTTCGAAGTGATCGAACGCGGCGCCAGCCAGCTGCGGCTGGGCCATGAGCGCGAGTTCGTGATCTGCGTGCTGCTGTGGCTGCAGGCGCTGGCCCAAGGCCGCGCCAGCATGCTGGACCCGAGCCTGCACCTGGATGATCGCGCGATGGACATCGAGGCCTTGCCCGATGCGCTGCGTGATGCGGTGCTGGATGCGTTCACCGCGGCGGGGTATTGAGACGCCCTCGTGATCGCCGGGCGTGGCCCGGCGACAACGTCGACCGACCTACAGCGCCTCCAGGCTGCACCACGGCAGTTCCGGCAACCCCTGCCCGGCCACTGCGGCGGCCAGCTGTGCATCGGCGCCCTCAACATCAATGCCCTGCCGCGCGTACCATGCCGGGTCGTAGTAACTCTGCGCGTAACGCTCGCCGCTGTCGCACAGAATGCTGACGATGCTGCCCTGATGGCCCGCCTCGCGCATCCACTGCGCGGCCTGCAGCACACCAATGAAGTTGGTGCCGGTGGAGCCACCGACGCGGCGGCCGAGCTGGCGGCTGACATGGCGCATCGCGGCCAGGCTCAGCGCGTCGGGCACCTTCACCATCGCATCCACACTGGTCGGGATGAAGCTCGGCTCCACCCGCGGCCGGCCGATGCCTTCCACGCGCGAACCGCCGCTGCAGGTCAGGCCACGCCAGTCCTGCTCACCGGCCACGGCGGACTGGTATCCGTCGAAGAACACCGATACTTCCGGGTCTGCACAGAGGATGCGGGTGTCATGCCGGCGGTAGCTGACATAGCGGCCCAGCGTCGCTGCGGTACCGCCGGTGCCGGGGCTGCACACGATCCATTCCGGAACCGGGCTCGGCTCTTCCGCCATCTGCTTGAAGATGGACTCGGCAATGTTGTTGTTGGCCCGCCAGTCGGTCGCGCGTTCGGCGTAGGTGAACTGGTCCATGAAGTGGCCGCCGGTTTCGCGGGCCAGCTTCTCCGATTCGCCGTTGAGTTCGCAGGCACGCTCGACCAGATGGCAGCGGCCACCGTGGAACTCGATGGCGGCAATCTTCTCCGGCGAGGTCGTGGCCGGGATCACCGCAATGAACGGCACCCCCAGCAGGCGCGCGAAATAGGCCTCGGACACCGCCGTCGAACCGCTGGATGCCTCGATCACCGGCCGCCCTTCGCGCAACCAGCCATTGGTCAACGCATACAGGAACAGCGAGCGCGCCAGCCGGTGCTTGAGGCTGCCGGTGGGATGGCTCGATTCATCCTTCAGGTACAGGTCGATGCCCTCGAACCCGGGCAGCGCCAACGGGATCAGGTGGGTATCGGCGGAACGGTTGAAATCGGCTTCGATCTTGCGGATGGCAGCAGCCACCCATTCACGCTGCGACATGGCGGGCAATGCTCAGAACGGAACGGTGCGATCCGCCCATTGTACGTCGCGGTGCCGTCAGGTGACGGCCGGTAGAATGACCCCATCCGGCCTGCAACGGCCCTGTCTGAAGGACCTCCCCCATGACCATTCCCGCCCTGCGCGATGTCCCCGGCGTCGCCGCCCAGGCCCCGGCCGAAACCACCGGCTTCGTGTTCAACCACACCATGCTGCGGGTCAAGGACATCACCGCCTCGCTGGACTTCTACACCCGCGTGCTCGGCTACCAGCTGATCGACAAGCGCGACTTCCCGGACGCCCAGTTCAGCCTGTACTTCCTGGCCTACGTACCGGCCGGTACGGTGGTGCCGGAAGACGATGCCCAGCGCCGCCTGTGGATGGCCGGCCTGCCGGGCGTGCTGGAGCTGACCCACAACCACGGCACCGAGACCCAGGACGGCGCGGTCTACCACGACGGCAACAGCGACCCGCGCGGCTTCGGCCACATCTGCGTGTCGGTGCCGGACATCGAGGCCGCCTGCCAGCGCTTCGAGGACCTGGGCGTGACCTTCCAGAAGCGCCTGACCGACGGCCGCATGAAGAACCTGGCCTTCATCAAGGACCCGGACGGCTACTGGGTCGAGATCATCGCCAACGTCTGACCCGGAAAGGGGCACAATTCCGGTAGCGCCGGGCCATGCCCGGCGGCCTTGAGCAGGCCGCGCTGCGCGCTCGCCGGGCACGGCCCGGCGCTACCGACTCCGTCCCCTTTTTGAGGTTCGTATGGAAACGATGGAACTGCACCGTGGGCGATTGATCGACCACATCCAGCTGGTGGTGCGTGACCTGGCCGCCAGCCGCCGCTTCTATCAGGCGGTGTTCGATACGATCGGCATTCCAATCGCCGGCGAAGGCGATGATTACTTCTGGGCCGATGAGCTGTTCATTTCCAGCGCCAGCAGCGAGGCTGCCGCCGGCCAGCTGACCGGCCGCCACCACCTGGCGTTCCAAGCGCGCGACAGCGCCACCGTTGATGCCTTCCACACTGCAGCCATCGCCGCCGGCGGCACCGACAACGGTGCACCGGGCGAACGCCCCTACCATCCGGGCTACTACGGCGCCTTCGTGCTCGATCCCGATGGCAACAACATTGAAGTGGTCTACCACGGCCCAGCCAACTACAGCGCCGACTCGGTGAAGGTCACTTTCTGATTTCACCGATGCCGTGAACGAAGAAGCCGGGCAATGCCCGGCTTCTCTGCGCCCAAGGATCCAGCCCTCAGTGCGCCGCCATGTAGATGTCCTGCAGCACGGCCTTTTCCAGTTCCAGCTCGCCCAGCAGGTTCTTCACGATGTCGCCCAGGCTGAGGATGCCGACCAGTCGGGTGCCTTCAGTGACCATCAGATGACGGCGCCGCGAGTACGTCATCAACGACATGGCCTGCTTCAGGGTGGCCTCCGGCGCAATGCCTTCCAAACCGGTGGACGGCAGGCTGGAGATCACCCGGCGGCCGGCCTGCGGGCCGTCGTCGGCCAGGGTACGCACGATGTCCTTTTCGGAAATGATGCCGACCGGGGCATCGTCCTTCATCACCACCAGCGCAGCGATCCTGTTCGCGCTCATCTTGTGGGCGGCGGCACCGATGGTGTCTTCGGCGTCGATGGTGATGACAGCTTCTTTCTTGGATTGCAGGAGTTCGCGGACGTTCATTCTTGTTTCCTGGTGCAGGTCACTAAGTCAAAAAGTGTGCTCTTCCGATACGCCCCCTCCCCGGGAACAGACCTTTCAGCGCACGTCTGGCGCACCCGGCTGCCGCTTGGAATGGATCGGCAGACGACGTGCTGCAACGCGAACGAGGTGGGCTCAACCCGGACCTCGGTCGAATCGATTCTACGACTGCGACCATCGGTCACTACCGGCATCGATAGGACAGTTCGTCGTGGGAACCAACTGACGATCCAGAGAATGGCACCGCGGCTGAAACCGCCGCTGAATACTGGCGGTGCCACGCGTTAAAGATTGAGTGCGCCCTGCCGAAGGCGGACAAAGCGCGCGGCAGCTGTCCCACTTTCCACGGCTACCGACGCAAACGAAAGGGGCCACGCAGGCCCCTTTCGCATACAGCATCCAACAGCGCCGGGAGTGCTTTACTCCACCGTCACGCTCTTGGCGAGGTTGCGCGGCTTGTCCACGTCGGTGCCACGTGCCAGCGCGGTGTGGTACGCCAGCAGCTGCACCGGAATGGTGTGCACGATCGGGCTGAGCACGCCGGCATGACGCGGCGTACGGATCACGTGCACGCCTTCGGACGCGTTGAAGTTGCTGTCCTGGTCGGCGAACACGAACAGCTCGCCGCCACGCGCACGCACCTCCTGCATGTTCGATTTCACCTTCTCCAGCAGGCTGTCGTTGGGCGCGATCACCACCACCGGCATGTCCTCGTCCACCAGCGCCAGCGGGCCATGCTTCAGTTCACCGGCCGGGTAGGCCTCGGCGTGGATATAGGAGATTTCCTTGAGCTTGAGCGCGCCTTCCAGCGCGATCGGGTAATGCAGGCCGCGGCCCAGGAACAATGCGCTGCTCTTGCGCGCGAAACGCTCGGCCCAGGCAGCGATCTGCGGCTCCATGTTCAGCGCGTGCTGCACGCTGCCCGGCAGGAAGCGCAGCTGCTCCAGGTAGTCCGCTTCCTGCGCGGCGTCGATGCGGCCATGCAGCTTGCCCAGCACCACGGTCAGCTGGAACAGCGCGGCCAGCTGGGTGGTGAAGGCCTTGGTCGAGGCCACGCCGATCTCGGCGCCGGCGCGGGTGTAGCAGACCAGTTCGCTGGCGCGCGGAATCGCACTTTCCGGCACGTTGCAGATCGACAGCGTGTGCTTATGGCCCAGCGACTTGGCGTACTTCAGCGCTTCCATCGTATCCAGCGTTTCGCCGGACTGCGAGATGGTCACGATCAGATGCTTGGGGTTCGCATAGGCCGCGCGATAGCGGTACTCGCTGGCGATTTCCACGCTGCAGGGCAGGCCGGCGATGGCCTCGATCCAGTAGCGCGCGGTCAGGCCGGAGTAATAGCTGGTACCGCAGGCGATGATCTGCACGCCTTCAATGCCCGACAGCACGGCTTCGGCGTTCTTGCCGAACAGCTCGGCCGGGAAACCACCGGCGTCGATCGCCGCTTCGATGGTGTCGCCCAGCGCGCGCGGCTGCTCGTGGATTTCCTTCTGCATGAAGTGGCGGTACGGGCCCAGCTCCAGCGAAGCCAGCGACACATCGGACAGATGCACGTCGCGCTCGATGGGCTGGTCATGCTCATCGAAGATGCGCACGCCGTCACGGCGGATTTCGGCGGTGTCGCCTTCCTCCAGGAAGATCACCTTGCGCGTGGCCGAGATCACCGCCGAGACGTCGGAGGCGACGAAGTTCTCACCCTCGCCCAGGCCGACCAGCAGCGGGCAGCCCATGCGCGCACAGACGAAGCGCTCCGGCTCGGCACGGCTGACCACGGCCAGCGCGTAGGCGCCGGTCAGTTCCTTCACCGTGTGCTGCAGCGCCACCAGCAGGTCGTCGCCGTCCTTCAGGTGGTGGTGGATCAGGTGCGCGATGACTTCGGTGTCGGTCTGCGACTCGAAGGTGTAGCCCAGCGCGCGCAGTTTCTCGCGCTGCTCTTCGTGGTTCTCGATGATGCCGTTGTGCACCAGCGCCACGCCGTGGCTGATGTGCGGATGCGCGTTGGCCTCGGTGACACCGCCATGGGTGGCCCAGCGGGTGTGGCCGATGCCCAGCACCGCGTTGAAGCCCTCGGCCTCGGCCGCAGTGGCCATTTCCGACACACGACCGGTACGACGCACACGACGCACATCGCGGCGCTCACCCTGGTCGATCACCGCGATGCCCGAGGAATCGTAGCCACGGTACTCAAGGCGCTTCAGACCCTCGATCAGCACCGGCACTACGTCACGATCAGCGATCGCACCCACGATTCCACACATGTCACGCATTTCCTTGAAGACGATCGGCGCATTCTAGCCTGCGGGCCCGCGCTCCCCCTCCTGTCCGCTTAATGAAAGTGTCCGGAAAGGTGTCCGCGGACACCCGGACACTTCAGCACGCCGCCCAACCCATTGACCTGAAAGGAAATAAACTTGGCACGCTACGTGCTTGGTACTGGCTACCACCGTCAGGCACGCACCCGATGATCCGCGACACTTCCGCACAGGACCAGATCGTTTCCTCCGCCCCGGCCGGCACCACCCGCGCCAACTGGCAGCGCTACCGCTGGCCGGCACTGGGCGCCATCGTGCTGCTCGCCGGCATCGGCTGGGCCGTGCACGCCTGGTCCAACGCCAGCCGCTCCTTCGACAGCAGCCGCGTGCGCATCGCCGAAGTGAAGCGCGGCGACCTGGTCCGCGACATCGCCGCCGACGGCCGCGTGATCGCCGCCAACAGCCCGATCCTGTACGCCATCTCGGCCGGTACCGTGGACCTGAAGGTGGTCGCCGGCGATGTGGTGAAGAAGGGCCAGGAGCTGGCCATCATCGACAGCCCGGAACTGCGCAGCAAGCTGGCCCAGGAACAGGCCACCCTGGCCGGCCTGGAAGCCGAGGCCAGCCGCGCCGCGCTGGACGCCACCCTGGCCCGCGCCAAGTCGCGCAAGGAAACCGACCAGGCCACCATCGAGCGGCAGGCCGCCGACCGCGACCTGCAGCGCTACCAGCGCGGTTACGACGGCGGTGCAGTACCGCAGATCGATCTGGCCAAAGCCAAGGACTCGCTGAAGAAGGCCGACATCACCCTGGCCAACGCCAACACCGACGCACGCCTGCAGAGCCAGGGCGCCGACCTGGATGCCCGCAACAAGCGCCTGCTGGCCGACCGCCAGAAGGCCGTGGTGGCCGAGGTGCAGCGCCAGGTCGATGCGCTGACTCTGCGTGCACCGTTCGATGGCCAGGTCGGCCAGGTGCAGGCCGTCCAGTCCACCAACCTGGCCGCCAATGCGCCGGTGCTGGGCGTGGTCGATCTGTCCAAGTTCGAGGTCGAGATCAAGGTGCCGGAAAGCTTCGCCCGCGACCTGGCGATCGGCATGCCGGCACAGCTGACCGGCGGCAATGGCCAGCCGTTCCCGGGTGAGATCAGCGCGGTGTCGCCGGAAGTGGTCAATGGCGAGGTCAATGCCCGCGTGCGCTTCGCCAGCGCGCAGCCGGAAGGCCTGCGCCAGAGCCAGCGGATGTCGGTGCGCGTGCTGCTCGATACCCGCAAGAACGTGCTGAAGGTCGAGCGCGGTCCGTTCGTCGAACAGGGCAACGGCGTGGCCTACGTGATGGATGGCCGCACCGCCGTGCGCCGTCCGGTCGAACTGGGCGTCAGCAGCCTGGGTGAAGTGGAAATCAAGTCGGGTGTGCAACCGGGCGACCGCATCGTGGTCTCCGGCAGCGACCTGTTCAAGGACGCCGAACGCGTCTCCGTCAACTGATACCTGAATCCTGAATCCTGGAGAGAGGACACCCCATGTACATGCTCGAAATGCGCTCGGTCGCCAAGGTCTTCCGCACCGAACAGGTGGAAACCCACGCGTTGCGCTCACTGGAACTGCAGGTCAAGGAAGGCGAGTTCGTCGCGGTCACCGGCCCGTCAGGCTCCGGCAAGACCACCTTCCTCAACATCGCCGGCCTGCTGGAAACCTTCACCAGTGGCACCTACATGCTGGACGGCCAGGACGTGAGCACGCTGGGCGATGATGCGCGCAGCCGCCTGCGCAACCAGAAGATCGGCTTCATCTTCCAGGGCTTCAACCTGATCCCCGACCTGAACCTGTTCGACAACGTCGACGTGCCGCTGCGCTATCGCAAGATGAGCGCCAACGAGCGCCGCGAACGCATCGAGAAGGCGCTGACCCAGGTCGGCCTCGGCTCGCGCATGAAGCACTACCCGAACGAGCTGTCCGGCGGCCAGCAGCAGCGCGCGGCGATCGCACGTGCCCTGGCAGGCAGCCCGCGCCTGCTGCTGGCCGACGAACCGACCGGCAACCTGGACACGCAGATGGCCCGCGGCGTGATGGAGCTGCTGGAGGAGATCAACGCTGCCGGCACCACCATCGTGATGGTCACCCACGATCCGGAACTGGCCGCGCGCGCCCAGCGCAACGTGCACATCGTTGATGGCCAGGTCACCGACCTGGTGCGCGAGCCGGTGCTGGCCACGCCGCCGCGCCACATCGTCGCCGTCAACGAGTGAGGGCCCTACCATGTTCGCCTACTACGCCCGACTGGCGGTGCGCAGCTTCCGCCGCAACAAGGTCCTGACCGCGCTGATGGTGGTTGCCATCGCGCTCGGCATCGGCGCCTCGATGACTACCCTGACCGTGTTCCACGTGCTGTCCGGTGACCCGATTCCCGGCAAGAGCGACCGCCTGTTCTACGTCCAGCTCGACGCCGCGACCGGCGCCTACGTCGCCGGCGAGGAACCGGAAACCCAGCTGACCCGCTTCGACGGTGAAGCCCTGCTGCGCGAAGCCAAGGGCGAGCGCCAGGCGCTGATGAGCGGCGGCGGCGGCACCATCGAACCGGACAACAGCACCCTCAAGCCCTTCAGCATCGACACCCGCTGGACCTCGGCCGACTTCTTCCCGATGTTCGAGGTGCCCATGCAGTACGGCCGCCCCTGGACGCGCGAGGACGATGAAGGCCGTGCGCGCGTGGTGGTCATCTCCAAGGCGCTCAATGACAAGCTGTACCAGGGCGCCAACAGCGTGGGCCGCGACCTGCGCATGGAAGGCCAGAGCTACCGCATCGTCGGCGTGATGAAGGAATGGAGCCCGGAGCCGCACTTCTACGACCTGACCACTGGCAGCTACGGCAAGAACGAAGACCTGCTGCTGCCGATCTCCACCTCCTTCGACCTGAAGCTGGGCAACAACGGCAACATGAACTGCTTCGGCGAGAATCCGGACGGCAACAGCTACTCGCTCAACGCACCGTGCGCGTGGCTGCAGTACTGGGTGGAGATGGACCCGGCCAAGGCCGACGACTACCGCCGCTACCTGGAGAACTATTCGACCCAGCAGCGCGAGGCCGGCCGCTTCAAACACCCGCCGAACGTGCGCCTGCGCACCGTGATGGAGTGGCTGGACTTCAATGGCGCAGTGCCCAGCGACGTGCGCCTGCAGCTGTGGCTGGCACTGGGCTTCCTCGGTGTCTGCCTGGTCAACACGGTGGGCCTGCTGCTGGCCAAGTTCCTGCGTCGCAGCGGCGAGATCGGCGTGCGCCGCGCGCTCGGCGCCAGCCGCGGACAGATCTTCCTGCAATGCCTGGTGGAAGCAGGTGCGGTCGGCGTGGTCGGTGGCGTGCTGGGTATCGGCCTGGCCCTGCTCGGCCTGTTCGCGGTGCGCCAGCAACCGGTGGAATACGCCAAGCTGGCCCACCTGGACGGCAACATGCTGCTGCTCGCACTGGGCCTGACCCTGCTCGCCAGCCTTGCTGCCGGTTTCCTGCCCGCCTGGCGCGCCATGCAGGTCACCCCGGCCATCCAGCTCAAGTCGCAGTAAGCACCCGAACGAGGACTCCCATGGACATCCGCCCCATCCTCAGCACGCTGCGCCGGCACAAGACTGCCGCTGCCCTGATCGTGCTGGAAGTCGCACTGACCTGCGCCATCGTCTGCAACGCGCTGTTCCTGGTCAGCCAGCGCGTGGAGAAGATCAGCATGCCCAGCGGCATCGCCGAGAGCGAACTGGTGATGCTGCGCGTCAGTGGCATCGGCAAGCAGACCGACGCCATGGCCCGCACCCGCGAGGACCTGGCATCGCTGCGCGCGATTCCCGGCGTCAGCAACGTCACCATCATCAACCAGGTTCCCTTCCGCAACGGCTCCTCCAGCAGCAGCATCTCGCGCGAGGTCGACCAGGAACGGCCGACCACCAACGCCTCGATGTACACCCTGTCCGAGAACGGGCTGGCCACGATGGGCATCAACCTGATCGCAGGCCGCGATTTCCTGCCCGACGAATACCAGAACTTCGAAGACGCCAGCAAGGGCGGTGCCAAGGAAAAGGCGATTCCGGTGATCTTCACCCAGGCCACCGCCGCCAAGATGGAACCCAACGACAGTGCGCTGGGCAAGACCTACTACATGGGCAAGCAGCCGCTGCATGTGGTCGGCATCGTCGACACGCTCAGCACGCCCAATGGCTGGAATGACAACTGGACCAACTCGATGCTGCTGCCCATGCGGCGCACCTTCGATGAAGGTGGCACCTATGTGCTGCGCACTTCGCCAGAGCGCCGCCAGGAGGTCCTCGATGCCGGTGCCGCCGCGCTGGAACGCAACGATCCCAACCGGCTGATGCGCGACAAGCTGACCTATGAAGACCAGCGCAAGGACTTCTTCAAGAACGACCGCGCGATGGTCGGCCTGCTGATCACCGTCAGCATCTCGCTGCTGGTGGTCACTGCGCTGGGCATCATCGGCCTGGCCAGCTTCTGGGTGCAGCAGCGCAGCAAGCAGATCGGCATCCGCCGTGCGCTGGGCGCGACCCGCGGGCAGATCCTGCGCTACTTCCAGACCGAGAACTTCCTGCTGGCCTCGCTGGGCATCGTGCTGGGCATGCTGGCGGCCTACGCGATCAACCTGGCGCTGATGAACCTGTACGAGCTGCCGCGCATGCCGCTGTACTACCTGCCGCTGGGTGCGCTGCTGCTGTGGGTGCTGGGCCAGATCGCGGTGTTCGGTCCGGCACGGCGTGCGGCGGCGGTACCGCCTGCGGTCGCCACCCGGGGCGCCTGAGATGCGTGCCTGCGCGATATGCCTGATGCTGCTCCTGCCGCTGCCGGCGCTGGCCGGCGGTGGCAACGCGCAGACACTGGAATGGCGCCAGGATGCCGCGCGGCTGTCACTGCGCTCGACCGAGGGCCAGGTGCGCGTGGAGGCTGCCAGCCCGGAAGCACGCTTCGGCGTGCGCAGCGGTGATCGCATCCTCCGCGTGGACGACACGGCGGTGCGCCGGGTCGAACATCTGGCCGAGGCACTGCGCCATTCCCACGCCGCCACCGCCTATCTGTTGCTGCGCCGCGACAGACGCGAACTGACGGTGGCGGTCGACGCCGCAGCCTGGCGCCAGGCACTGGAAGTGCCGCCGCCACCTGCGCCGCCAGCGCCCCCGGCGCCTCCCCGGCGCTGAGCAGGGGCCGCTCCTGCACAGCCACGGGTTTGGCTATGCTTGATGGGTGGCGCCGGGCTCTCCCGGTGCGTGGACACGAACGGCTCCAACGGCGCCGCCCATCCCTTTCTGCAGAACCGTTTGATGCCTGCGATCCTGATCATCGACGACAACGCCAGCGTGGGTACCGCGCTGGACGTACTGTTCTCCCTGCACGACATCGACACCCTGCAGGCGCAGACGCCCGCCGACGGGCTGGCGCTGCTCGAATCTCAGCCGGTCGACCTGGTCATCCAGGACATGAACTTCAGCGAGGACACCACCTCCGGCGAGGAAGGCGAGGCCCTGTTCGCGCAGATCCGCGCGCGCCATCCGGACCTGCCGGTGATCCTGCTCACGGCGTGGACCCATCTGAGCAGCGCCGTGGACCTGGTCAAGGCCGGCGCCGCCGACTACCTGGCCAAGCCCTGGGACGACCGCAAGCTGATGACCACGGTCAACAACCTGCTGGAACTGTCCGAGGCGCGCCGCGAACTGGACCGGCGCCGCAGCCGTGAACTGCACCAGCGCAACGCACTGGAAGAGAAGTACGACCTGTGCGGCGCGGTCTTCGCCGACCCCGCCAGCGAGCGCGTGATCGCGCTGGCCTGCCAGGTCGCACGCTCGGAACTGCCGGTATTGATCACCGGCGCGAACGGTGCCGGCAAGGAAAAGATCGCGCAGATCATCCAGGCCAATTCCCTGGTGGCCAAGGGGCCGTTCGTGGCGGTCAACTGCGGCGCGCTGCCCTCGGAACTGATCGAAGCCGAACTGTTCGGTGCCGAAGCCGGTGCGTATACCGGCGCCAACAAGGCCCGCGAAGGCAAGTTCGAGGCAGCCGA
Source organism: Stenotrophomonas sp. YJH_SMC_16 (assembly GCF_059367875.1). Classification (NCBI taxonomy): domain Bacteria; kingdom Pseudomonadati; phylum Pseudomonadota; class Gammaproteobacteria; order Lysobacterales; family Lysobacteraceae; genus Stenotrophomonas; species Stenotrophomonas sp. YJH_SMC_16. Next base: position 485,627 of record NZ_JCAFRH010000001.1, read on the forward strand.
TGGCGGCACCCTGTTCCTGGATGAGATCGGCAACCTGTCACTGGGCGGGCAGATGAAGCTGCTGCGCGTGCTGGAAACCGGCCGCTTCGAGCGCCTGGGCTCCAACCGCGAGCGCCAGGTCAAGGTCCGCGTGGTCAGCGCGACCAATGCCGACCTGCCGGCGATGATCCGCGACGGTACCTTCCGCGAAGACCTCTATTACCGCCTCAACACGGTGGAACTGGTGCTGCCGCCGCTGGCCGAACGACCGGGCGACATCGTGCCGCTGGCCGAGCGCTTCCTGACCGCTGGCAAGCCGTTGTCCACTGCGGCCACCGCGGCGTTGCAGCGGCACCCCTGGCCGGGCAACGTGCGCGAGCTGCGCAACGTGATCCAGCGCGCCGAGCTGCTGGCCACCGGCAACCGCATCGAAGTGGCCGATCTCAACCTGCCGCGCGCAGCCGCCACACCGCGCCCGGCCCCCAGTGCGGGCAATGATCCCGACCGTGCACGCATCGAGGATGTGCTGGCGCGCAACCATGGCGTCATCGCCCAGGCCGCCGCCGAACTCGGCCTGAGCCGCCAGGCGCTGTACCGGCGCATGGACCGCCACGGTATTCCCCGCGAATGAAACGGCGCTCGTTCACTTTCCGCCTGTTCCTGCGCCTGCTGCCGGTATTGGCACTGGCGGCGGCACTGCCGTGGCTGCTGGCCTACTGGATGGACCATGGCTGGGTGGTGACCACGGTGTCGGCGTTGATCCTGCTGTCGTTGATGTGGTGGACCCTGCGCCGGGCGACCGCCCCGGTGCGATCTCTGATGCGGGCCCTGGCGGGCACCACCAGCAGCTATCGCGACGGCGAGTACAACTTCGGCGTGCACTGGCCGGGGAACGACGAGCTGGGCGACCTGGTGCAGGCCCACCGCGAACTGGGCGATGTACTGCGTGAGCAGCGGCAGGGCCTGGTGCAGCGTGAACTGCTGCTGGACACGATGGTGCAGAACACGCCGGTGGCGATGCTGCTGATCGCCTCGGGCGGTGATGGCGTCGCCCGCGTGGTGTTCTCCAACCTGGCCGCGCGCAAGCTGCTGCACGGCGGCTGGAAGCTGGAAGGCCAGCGCCTGGAAGACGTGCTGGAACAGGTGCCGGTGGAACTGCGCGATGCCATCGCCCGTGGCGGTGACAGCCTGTTCGCGGTGCATGCCGAGGGCGAGGACGGCGACGAGGATGACGAGCAGGTCTACCACCTCTCGCGCCGCGCGTTCCAGCTCAACGGCCGCCCGCACGACCTGTTGCTGGTGCGGCTGCTGACCGCCGAACTGCGCCGCCAGGAAGTGCAGACCTGGAAGAAGGTGATCCGGGTGATCAGCCACGAGCTCAACAACTCGCTGGCGCCGATCGCTTCGCTCGCCCATTCCGGCGGCGTGCTGGTGCAGCGTGAGCGCTTTGACCGGCTGCCCGAGATCTTCACCACCATCGAGGACCGGGCGCGTCACCTGGAAGGCTTCATCCGTGGCTACGCACGCTTTGCCAAGTTGCCGCAGCCGCAACTGCAGACCGTGCACTGGGCCCCCTTCCTGTCCAGCCTGCGCCAGCAGATCCCGTTTACCATGGAGCGCGAGCCGGACGAAGAACTGAGCAGCCGCATCGACATCGCGCAGTTCGGGCAGGCGCTGCTGAACCTGTTGAAGAACGCGCACGAAGCCTGCGCCGAAGCAGAGCCCCCAAACGATGACGTACAGGTGCAGCTGACGCGGCTGCCGCAGTGGCTGCGGCTGGACGTGCTGGATCGTGGCAAGGGCATGAACGAGCAGGTGCTGCAGAACGCACTGATGCCGTTCTATTCGACCAAGCGCAATGGCACCGGGCTGGGGCTGGCCCTGACCCGCGAGATCGTGGAGGCCCACGGTGGTCGGGTGTCGTTGCAGAACCGCGGCGATGGCGGGCTGTGCGTGTCGATTCTGTTGCCGGTGGGCTGAGCGGGCAGATCCACGCCATGCGTGGACGTGCCGACCAAGGTCGGCACCTACCAGGCCTGCCGCATCGCCACCCGCAGGTGCATCGGGAACCCAAGCGCGGCTTCTTCGGCCATCACCGCACGCAGGCCATCGTTCCACTGCGCCTCGGGCACTACCTCGAACCCTTCACTGGCATAGAAGGCCGCATTCCACGGCACGTCGGACAACGTGGTCAGCACCGCTGCCGCGTAGCCGCCAGCCCTGGCCTGTGCCAACGCATGGCGCAACAACACGCGACCATGACCGCGGCGCGCGTGCGCGGGATCCACGTCCATCTGCAGCACATGGAAGTCACCGCACAGCTCACCGGCCAGCAGGTAGCCCGCGATGCCACCGTCAGCCGCATCCAGCACCCACAAATGGCCACGTTGAAGGCCATCCTGCAGAGTCGGCAGGTCCAGGCCATGCCCGGCAAATACCGGGTGGGCCTGGTGCCCCTTCAGCAGTTCACCGGCACGTTGCTCAATTGCCGGCAGCATGCCGAGTTCGTCGGCGTGCGGGATGCGTGGCTCAGGACTTCTTGAGCGGGCGCTTCCAGCCATCGATGGTTTCCTGTCGTGCACGTGCCAGCGTCAGCTTGCCATCCGGGGCGTTGCGGGTGATGACCGAACCGGCAGCGATGGTGGCGCCCTCACCGATCAGCACCGGTGCCACCAATGCGCTGTTGGAACCGATGAAGGCGTTGTCGCCGATGGTGGTGGTCGACTTGTTCACGCCGTCGTAGTTGCAGGTGATGGTGCCGGCACCGATGTTCACCTTGCTGCCGATCACCGCGTCGCCCAGGTAGGTCAGGTGATTGGCCTTGCTGCCAACACCGAGGGTGACCTTCTTGGTCTCGACGAAGTTGCCGACATGCACGCCATCGGCGAGCACTGTACCCGGGCGCAGCCGTGCGAACGGCCCCACCAATGCAGCACCTTCGGTGACCACGCCTTCCAGGTCACAATGCGCGCGCACTTCGGTGCCCGGGCCAAGATTGACGTCCTTCAGCCGGTTGAACGGGCCCACGGTGACGCCGTCGCCGAGCACGATATTGCCTTCCAGAACGACGTCGACATCGATCAGCACGTCGCTGCCCACGGTGACGGTGCCACGGATATCCAGGCGTGCCGGGTCACGCACGCGCGCGCCCTGCGCACACAGGGCCCGAACCGCACGGCGCTGCCAGGCACGCTCCAGCTGCGAAAGCTGCCAGGGATCATTTGCCCCTTCGGCTTCCTGCGCGTCGGCCACCAGCGCCATCTCGGCCGGGGTGTACTCGTGCGCTGCAAAGGCGAACACGTCGGTCAGGTAGTACTCGCCCTGCGCGTTGCTGTTGGACAGCTGCGACAGCCAGCGCCGCAGCGCGGTCGACTCGGCGGCAATGATGCCGGTGTTGATCGTGCGCACACGCAGCTGGTCGTCGGTGGCGTCCTTCTGTTCGACAATCGAGCCGACCTTGCCTTCGGCATCGCGCAGCACGCGGCCGTAACCGGTCGGGTCATCGACATCGGCGACCAGCACCGCCAGTCGACCCGGCTGTGCCAGCAGGTCGCGCAGGGTCTGCGCGCGGATCAGCGGCACGTCGCCGTACAGCACCAGCACCTGCGCGGCGTCGGGCACCTGCGGCATCGCCTGCGCGACGGCGTGCCCGGTACCGAGTTGCTGTGCCTGCTCGGCCCATTGTAGATCGGGCTGGTCGGCAAAGTGCTGGCGCACCGCTTCACCACCATGGCCGTAGACCACGTGGATCGCGGCCGGCCGCAGCTCGCGGGCGGCATCGATCACATGCGCCAGCATCGGCTGCCCAGCGATCGGCTGCAGCACCTTCGGCAGCACCGACTTCATGCGCTTGCCCGCGCCAGCGGCGAGGATGATGACGTGCAGGGCTTGGGTCATGGGAGCAGCAGTCCGTAGTTCGTTGCCGGTGATTCTAGAGCGTGGGCCGTTAACATGGGGATCTGCCCGCCCACACTCCGACCATGAGCCTGCTCCGCCAGGGAAGCGCCTACCTCATCATCGGCGTGCTGCAACTGCTGCTCGACTGGGCGGTGTTCGTGCTGGTCACGGCCGCCGGCCTGCCCGTGGTGCAGGGCAACCTGGCCGGGCGCGTGGCCGGCATGCTGCTGGGGTTCTGGTTGAACGGGCGAATCACCTTCGCCACTGCCGACGGCGAGCAACGGCTGGGCTGGCGACGCTTCGCACGCTTCCTGCCGCTGTGGTTGCTGCTCACCACCGCCAGCACGCTGCTGGTCTCGAGCGCCGACCATGCATTGGGCCTGCAGTGCGCCTGGTTGGCCAAGCCACTGGTGGAGGGCGGCCTGGCCGTGATTTCCTTCCTGCTGCTGCGGCACGTGGTGTACCGCTGATACGACGTCAGGATCGGGATCGGTAGCGTCGACGGTCAATCGACTGCCCTTCCATCAGATCGCGGAAATCCCTCGCTGCGCGCGACAGTCGACTCGACCCGCCGCCCAAACAAAAACGCCGGCACAGGGCCGGCGTTCTCGTGGGTGCAGCGCGAACCTCAGTGCTTGAGGTTCTTGCGCAGGCGCTCCAGCGCCTGCAGCTGGACAACGGCTTCAGCCAGCTTCTGCTGGGCCTCAGCCACTTCCATCGCCTCGCCGCGGTTGGCCAGGATGCGCTCGGCTTCTTCCTTGGCCTTGCGGACCGAGGCTTCGTCGATGTCCTGCGCGCGGATCGCGGTGTCGGCCAGCACGGTCACCACCTGCGGCTGCACTTCCAGGATGCCGCCGGAAATGGCGAAATCCAGCTGCTCGCCGTTCGGCGTGGTCACCACCACCTTGCCCGGCTTCAGGCGGGTGATCAGCGGCGCGTGCTTGGGCGCGATGCCCAGTTCGCCCAGCTCACCGGTGGCCACGACCAGGGTCGCTTCGCCACGGAAGATTTCCTGCTCGGCGCTGACGATGTCGCAACGGATCGTGCTCATGCAAATCTCTTCGCTGTTCGCGGCGGCGCAATGCCACCGTGGGGGTCCACCGGCGCGGGCGGTTGCCCGGCGCCGGCGTCAGGTCGGGCAGGATCGCTCCCGCCCGTCCCGGATCAGGCCTTCTCGGCCATCTTCTTGGCCTTCTCGACCGCTTCTTCGATGCCGCCGACCATGTAGAACGCCTGCTCCGGCAGGTGGTCGTACTCGCCATCAACGATGGCCTTGAAGCCACGGATGGTGTCCTTCAGCGGCACGTACTTGCCCGGCGAACCGGTGAACACTTCGGCCACGTGGAACGGCTGGCTGAAGAAGCGCTCGATCTTACGGGCGCGCGACACGGCCTGCTTGTCCTCTTCGGACAGCTCGTCCATGCCCAGGATCGCGATGATGTCCTTCAGTTCCTTGTACTTCTGCAGGGTCTGCTGGACGCGCTGGGCGGTGTCGTAATGCTCGTGGCCGATGACCAGCGGGTCCATCTGGCGGCTGGTGGAGTCCAGCGGATCGACGGCCGGGTAGATACCCAGCGAGGCGATCGAACGCGACAGGGTGACGGTCGAGTCCAGGTGGGCGAAGGTGGTCGCCGGCGACGGGTCGGTCAGGTCGTCCGCGGGAACGTAGACGGCCTGGATCGAAGTGATCGAACCGTTCTTGGTCGAGGTGATGCGCTCCTGCAGGACGCCCATTTCCTCGGCCAGGGTCGGCTGGTAACCCACGGCCGACGGCATACGGCCCAGCAGTGCCGACACTTCGGTACCAGCCAGGGTGTAGCGGTAGATGTTGTCGACGAACAGCAGGACGTCCTTACCCTTGCCGTTTTCGTCCTTCTCGTCGCGGAAGTACTCGGCCATGGTCAGGCCGGTCAGGGCGACGCGCAGACGGTTGCCCGGCGGCTCGTTCATCTGGCCGTACACCATCGCCACCTTGTCCAGGACGTTGGAGTCCTTCATTTCGTGGTAGAAGTCGTTGCCCTCACGGGTACGCTCACCCACGCCGGCGAACACGGACAGACCGCTGTGCGCCTTGGCGATGTTGTTGATCAGTTCCATCATGTTGACGGTCTTGCCGACGCCGGCGCCGCCGAACAGGCCGACCTTGCCGCCCTTGGCGAACGGGCACATCAGGTCGATGACCTTGATGCCGGTTTCCAGCAGTTCGGTGGCCGGGGACTGGTCTTCGTACGACGGGGCCGCACGGTGGATTTCCCAGCTGTCGCTGGCGGCCACCGGGCCGGCTTCGTCAATCGGACGGCCGAGCACGTCCATGATGCGGCCCAGGGTGCCAGCGCCGACCGGCACGGAGATGCCGCGGTTGGTGTTGGTGGCAACCAGGTTGCGCTTCAGGCCGTCGGTGGAACCGAGGGCGATGGTACGCACCACGCCGTCACCCAGCTGCTGCTGGACTTCGAGGGTGATTTCGGTGTTGTCGACCTTCAGTGCGTCGTACACCTTCGGCACCGACTCACGCGGGAATTCGACGTCGACGACCGCGCCGATGATCTGAACGATCTTGCCCTGACTCATTGCTGCATCCTCTAAATGTGTGCTTTGAACGAACGCGGTCAGACTGCTGCCGCGCCGCCGACGATTTCGGAGATTTCCTGGGTGATCGCTGCCTGGCGCGCCTTGTTGTAGACGAGCTGGAGGGTGCCGATCAGCTTGTTGGCGTTGTCGCTCGCCGCCTTCATCGCAACCATGCGTGCGGCATGCTCGGAGGCGACGTTTTCCAGCAGTGCCTGGTACACCAGCGACTCGATGTAACGCGTCATCACGTGCTCCAGCACGGTCGCGGCATCGGGTTCGTACAGGTAATCCCAGTCGTGGTGAGCGACCTGCTTCTCAGCCGGCGGCAGCGGCAGCAGCTGATCGAAGCTGGCCTTCTGCACCATGGTATTCACGAAGCGGTTGTAGACCAGGTACACGCGGTCGACCTTGCCTTCGGTGAAGGCGTCGAGCATGACCTTGATCACACCGATCAGCGATTCCAGCTTCGGCACATCGCCGATGTGGGTCACGCTGCCGACCATGTTGACCTTCACGCGGCGGAAGAAGGTCGATGCCTTCTGGCCGATGGTCACCAGGTCCACTTCCGCACCCTTGTCCTGCCATGCCTTGGCTTCGCCCAGCATCTTGCGGAACAGGTTGTTGTTCAGGCCGCCGGCCAGGCCGCGATCGGAGGAGATCACGATGAACCCGACCCGCTTGACCTGCTCGCGCTCGACCAGGAACGGATGCTGGTAGTCGGTGCTGGCCTGGGCCAGGTGGCCGATCACCTGCTTCATCGCCTGCGCGTACGGACGCGAGGTCTTCATCCGATCCTGCGCCTTGCGGATCTTGGAGGCCGAGACCATTTCCAGGGCGCGCGTCACCTTGCGGGTGTTCTGCACGCTCTTGATCTTGGTTTTGATTTCGCGTCCGCTTGCCATCTCTTGTTTCCCGTGGCGCGGGGCTGATGCCCCGCGTTGTTCAACCGTTTGAGCGGGGCGAGCCCCGCTCTACGAGCGCTGGATTACCAGCTGCCGGTGGTCTTGAACTCGGCGATGCCCTTCTTGAAGGCACCTTCGATGTCGTTGTCCCAACCGCCGGTGGCGTTGACCTTGCTGACCAGTTCGCCCTGGGTGTTGGCGAAGTGGGCGTGCAGGCCTTCTTCGAACGCCAGCAGCTTGTTGACCGGCACGTCGTCGAGGTAACCCTCGTTGACGGCGTAGATCGACAGCGCCTGGTTGGCGATCGACATCGGCGCGTACTGCTTCTGCTTCATCAGCTCGGTGACGCGCTGGCCACGCTCCAGCTGCTTGCGGGTCGCCTCGTCCAGATCCGAGGCGAACTGCGCGAACGCAGCCAGCTCGCGGTACTGGGCCAGCGAGATACGGATGCCGCCCGACAGCTTCTTGATGATCTTGGTCTGGGCCGAGCCACCGACGCGCGACACCGAGATACCGGCGTTCACGGCCGGGCGGATGCCGGCGTTGAACAGGTCGGTTTCCAGGAAGATCTGGCCGTCGGTGATCGAGATCACGTTGGTCGGAACGAACGCGGACACGTCGCCGGCCTGGGTTTCGATGATCGGCAGCGCGGTCAGCGAACCGGTCTTGCCGGTGACCTTGCCTTCGGTGAACTTCTCGACGTATTCCTCGGACACGCGGGCAGCGCGCTCGAGCAGGCGGGAGTGCAGGTAGAACACGTCACCCGGGTAGGCTTCACGGCCCGGCGGGCGCTTCAGCAGCAGCGAGATCTGGCGGTAGGCAACGGCCTGCTTGGACAGATCGTCGTACACGATCAGCGCGTCTTCGCCGCGGTCCATGAAGTACTCACCCATGGTGCAGCCCGAGTAGGCGCTGATGTACTGCATGGCAGCCGATTCGGAAGCGGTCGCGGCCACCACGATGGTGTGGGCCAGCGCGCCGTTCTCTTCCAGCTTGCGCACGATGTTGGCGATGGTCGAAGCCTTCTGGCCGATCGCAACGTACACGCACTTGATGCCGGTGCCCTTCTGGTTGATCACCGCATCGATCGCCATCGCGGTCTTGCCGGTCTGGCGGTCACCGATGATCAGCTCGCGCTGGCCACGGCCGATCGGGATCATCGAGTCGACCGACTTGTAACCGGTCTGCACCGGCTGGTCGACCGACTTGCGCCAGATCACGCCCGGAGCAACACGCTCCACCGGAGCGGTCAGGTCGGTGCCCAGCGGGCCCTTGCCGTCGATCGGTTCGCCCAGCGCGTTCACGACGCGGCCCAGCAGCTCCGGACCAACCGGCACTTCCAGGATGCGGCCGGTGGTCTTGGCGACGTCGCCTTCGCGCAGGTGCTCGTAGTCACCCAGCACCACGGCGCCGACCGAGTCGCGCTCCAGGTTCAGGGCCAGGGCGAAGGTGTTGTTCGGCAGTTCGATCATTTCGCCCTGCATCACGTCGGCCAGACCGAAGATGCGCACGATGCCGTCGGACACGCTGGTCACGGTGCCTTCGTTGCGCGATTCCGCGGCCAGCTTGACCTTCTCGATGCGGTTCTTGATCAGTTCGCTGATTTCGGAGGGGTTGAGCGTGGTTGCCATCGTCAAGTCCTAGTGCCGGCAGCGGGGCCGGACGTTAAATGAATTCAGTTAGCGAGCGCGGTCTGCAGACGGGCCAGCTTGCCCTTCAGCGAACCATCGATGACCACGTCGCCGGCGTCGATCACGGCGCCGCCGATCAGCGAGGCATCGACCGCGGTGGTCACATCGACCTCGCGGTTGAAGCGCTTGCGCAGCGCGACCTTGATCGCGTCCAGCTCACTGGCCGACAGTTCGGCGGCCGAGGTGACGGTGGCCTTGACCACGTGCTCGGCTTCGGCGCGCAGGGCGTCGAACATGCCGGAGATTTCCGGCAGCAGCGGCAGACGATGCGATTCGGCCAGGATGGCCAGGAAGCGCGAGTAGGTCTCGCCGTGCGACACCGGCGCCAGCAGGGCGACGGCGTCGTCACGACCCAGCTCCGGGTTGGCGAGCAGGGCCGCCACGCGCGGGTCGGCGGCGACGTGGGCGGAGAACGCCAGGGCGTCCGACCACGGCGCGAACGCGCCTTCGTCGCGCGCGGTCGCGAACGCGGCGCGGGCGTACGGGCGGGCAAGCGTGAGGGCCTGGCTCATCCTTAGATCTCCGAGGCCAGCTCGTCGAGCAGCGCCTTGTGGGCGTTGGCGTCGATTTCGCGCTTGAGCAGCTTTTCGGCACCGGTCACGGCCAGCGCGGACACCTGCTTGCGCAGATCTTCACGGGCACGGTTGGCGGCGGCGTCGATTTCAGCCTGGGCCAGTTCCTTCTGACGGGTGGCTTCGGTGATCGCTTCGTTACGGGCAGCATCAACGATCTGGTTGGCACGTGCGTGGGCCTGATCGATGATCTCGTTGGCCTTGGTGCGTGCTTCCTTCAGCGCTTCGTTGACCTTCTCCTGCGCCTGGGCCAGATCTTTCTGGCTGCGGTCGGCAGCAGCGAGGCCTTCAGCAATCTTCTGCTGGCGCTCTTCGATCGCGTTCATCAGCGGCGGCCAGATCTTGGTCGCGATGATCCAGATCAGACCAGCGAAGGCCAGCGCCTGCGCAAGAAGGGTGAAATTGATATTCATGGTTAGCTCGATCGCTGGTTTCGGGGTGGACGCGCCGCCGTAGCGGCGCATCCGGCCTTCATCCGAAACCGGGTGCATCAGCACCCGGTCGTCTCAAACCGCTGTATCAGCCGGCCAGAGCCTTGGTGACGGCGCCAGCGAAGGCAGCCGACAGCGGGTTGGCGAAGGCCAGCAGCAGGCCGACGGCGACCGAGATGATGAACGCGGCGTCGATCAGGCCGGCGGTGATGAACATGCGGACCTGCAGGACCGGGATCAGTTCCGGCTGGCGGGCGGCCGACTCCAGGAACTTACCAGCCATGATGGCCAGACCCAGACCGGCGCCCAGCGCGGCCAGGCCGATCATGATGCCGACGGCAAGGGCGGTGGAGCTCTGAATCTGCGCGAAGTTGGTCAGGACGGCGAAGTACATGGTTATCTCCAGGAACTTAAGTTGCTAAGGGTGATGAAACGGATGAAGGTTGAAACGCGTTGAAGCTTGAAACTCAGTGAGCGTCTTCCGACAGGCTCAGGTACACGATCGACAGCATCATGAAGATGAAGGCCTGCAGCGGGATCACCAGCAGGTGGAACAGCATCCAGCCGAGGCCGAACACACCACCGGCAATGGCACCGAAGAAACCGGCACCACCCAGCACCCAGATCAGCAGGAACACGATTTCGCCGCCGAACATGTTGCCGAACAGTCGCATCGCCAGCGAGATCGGCTTGCTCAGCCACTCGACGATGTTGAGGATCAGGTTGAACGGCATCATCCACTTGCCGAACGGCGCCGTCAGGAATTCCTTGATGAAGCCGCCCAGGCCCTTGGACTTGAGCGCGAAGAACAGCATCAGGAAGAACACGCTGATGGCCATGCCCAGGGTGGCGTTGACGTCAGCGGTCGGGACCGGCTTCCAGTAGTGCACGCCCACCCATTCCAGCGGCTTGGCGATGAAATCGGCCGGGATCATCTTCAGCAGATTCATCAGCAGAATCCAGAAGAAGATGGTGATGGCGATCGGCGTGACCAGCTTGCTCTTGCCGTGGTAGGTGTCCTTGGCCTGGCGGTCGACGAACTCCAGGCAGATTTCCACGAAGGCCTGCCACTTGCCCGGCACGCCGGCGGTGGCCTTGCGGGTGCCCAGCCAGAAGGCGACCACGATCACCAGGCCCATCAGGACCGCGGTGAGGAAGGTATCGACGTGGATATGCCAGAACATACCCTCGCCCTTGCCGACCGGAGCGGTCAGGTTCTGCAAGTGATGCTGGATGTAGCTGGTAGGGGTTAGAGCCTCGCCCGCCATGTGTCCGGAACCTTCAGTTAATTGAATTCTGTCAACGCCTGGCCATGGCCAGGACCTGGAACATCAAGCCGACGGCGATACCGGCCAACAGCGCCAATGCAGGCAGCTTGAAGACCAGGAACCCCACCAGCAGGACGCCGAAAACCACCACCCACTTGGCCACGATCGCAATGATCAGGCGAGCCATCGCCGATCCTGCGGCCAGTGCCCCACCACCCAATGCCATCCGTGCCGCCACCCAGCCACCGGCCGAAATGGCCACACCGGACGCCAGCGCGCCGAGGGCATATTTCGGACCTACCAGCAGGAAGGCCAGGGCCAGGACAGCCACTGCGGCCAGCGGGTAGACCGCGGCGCGCAGCATCAGTCGCCGACCCGCATCAACGGAGTTCAGCACAGGACGTCCCGCGTGGTTGCAAGTGGAGGGCTGAGGCGGCTACAGCAGGGGGGCCTCATCGAGCCGCCAAATTATAGCAATGGGACAATTTGCGAGACAACCGCTGCCTGTTCATCCCGGGAAGCCGCAAGTTGCGGTAACGGTTACATTTTTGCGTGCCACCCGGGGGACAATGACGTCCGTATGATGCTGCGGCGCAATATTGAACTTTGGTCGCATCCGGCGGAACTTTCGCCGAATGCGCCGGTCCGATCTTTCGACCTGCCTGCAGCAACCTCGTCGACGCTCCGCCCCGCAGGTCCCACGATGGCCCCGAAGCCCGGCTCCGGGGCCATCTTTTTGCATCGTCGCGACAGCGCTGAACCGTGCACACGCCGTGGACCATACGTTCACGGATGGTGGACGGGCCTGTCCGGCACAGTGGTCTTCATTCTGATGAACCACTGCAAGGACTCTTCGATGCGCCCTGTACCCACCCTGCTCGCCCTCTCCCTGCTCGCCGCCGGCGCCTCGTTCGCCACTGCCGCCCACGCCGCTGAAGGCGACGACCGCTTCGCCCTGCGCCTGGGTGCGATGAACATCGACTCGGACAATACCCTCCGCGGCAAGACCAACGTGGCCGGCCAGGACATCGGTTTCTCCGAGGACTTCAAGCTGGGTGGCAAGGAGTGGGAACCACGCATCGACGGCATGTTCCGCATCAGCAACCGCCAGCGCCTGCTGTTCAACTACTTCAAGTACGACAAGGACCGCCGCGAGACTCTCGGCCAGGACATTTCCTTCGGTGACGTCAACGTGCCGTCGGGCAGTTTCGTCAAGGGCGAGCTGAAGTACCAGGTCGCCAGCCTGGTCTATGACTACTCGGTGGTGGACACCGACACCTTCGACCTCGGCCTGCAGCTGGGTGCCGAGTACGCCAAGGTGAGCACCAAGGCCTACGCCGATCTGGGCACCGTCTACGAAGGCCAGTTCCTCAACGAGAAGACCGACGGCGTGGCGCCGGTGGTCGGTGCGCGACTGAGTTTCACCCCGTCCGAGAAGTGGATGATCACGCTGCAGGGCCAGTACCTCAACACGCGCTGGGGCAGCTTTGATGACTACAAGGGCGACCTGAGCCGCGCCAACGCCATCGTCGACTACCGCTTCACGAAGAACTTCGGCGTGTTCGCCGGCTACGACTGGTTCAAGCTCGATGCGGACAAGAAGGGCAGCGACGGCACCATCGGCCTGAAGCAGGAATTCAAGGGCCCGGTGGCCGGCGTCAGCTTCGTGTTCTGACACCCGCCCCTTCCACGGCATTCTCTCTCCTGGCGCGGCCTCCGGAACATCGGGGCCGCGCTTTTTTGTTTGCACGGTCAAGCAGAAGCGGGTTGGTCGAGCGCGGGGGGAGAGGGGCTTGCGAGCGAATGTCCCCCGGCGCTGGCCTGCGGCCGTCACCTCCTCCTTTACTTCGCACGCAAGCCCCTCTCCCCCCGCGTGTCAGGCATCCGGGCGGCTTTGGCACTGGCTCTTACTATCCGCAAGCCGAGCCGCTGCGTGGGTGGCAGGCGTTTGGACAAAGTAAAGGAGGAGGCGACCGCCACAGGCGGGCGACGGGGGACATTTGTCCAAATGCCTGCCACCCGCGCTGCGGCCCGAACGCTCGCAACGAGAGTGATCGAGGCTCAACAAAAAAACCCCGGCAAATGCCGGGGCTTTTCATTTGGAACGGCGCAGGCGCCTTACTTCTTCTTCGGCATGTACAGATCGGTGATCGTGCCGTCGTAGATTTCCGAGGCCATTGCCACCGATTCGCTCAGTGTCGGGTGCGCATGGATGGTGTGGCCGATGTCTTCGGCTTCGGCACCCATCTCGATCGCCAGGCCGATCTCGGCCAGCAGGTCACCGGCATGCACGCCAACGATCGCACCACCGATGATGCGGTGGGTCTCTTCGTCGAAGATCAGCTTGGTGAAGCCCTCGGTACGGCCGATGCCGATCGCGCGGCCACTGGCGGCCCACGGGAACTTGGCCACGCCGACCTTCAGGCCCTTGGCCTTGGCTTCGGTCTCGGTCACGCCGACCCAGGCGATTTCCGGGTTGGTGTAGGCCACCGACGGAATCACACGGGCCACCCACTCCTTCTTGTGGCCGGCAGCCACTTCGGCGGCCAGCTTGCCTTCGTGCGTGGCCTTGTGGGCCAGCATCGGGTTGCCGACGATGTCGCCAATGGCAAAGATGTGCGGCACGTTGGTGCGCATCTGGCGGTCAACCGGGATGAAGCCACGCTCGGTGACCTGCACGCCGGCCTTTTCAGCATCGATCTTCCTGCCGTTCGGCGAGCGGCCCACGGCCACCAGCACGCGGTCGAAGGTGCCCTGCGCCAGCGCAGGCGCCTGGCCTTCCTCGGCAGCTTCGAAGGTCACGGTGATGCCCTTGGCATCGGCGGTGACGCCCGAGGCCTTGGTCTTCAGGTGCACTTCGATGCCCTGCTTCTTCAGGCGGTCGGCCAGCGGCTTGACCAGGTCCTTGTCGGCGCCCGGCATCAGCTGGTCCATGAACTCGACCACGGTGACCTTGCTGCCAAGCGCGCCATACACGGTGGCCATTTCCAGGCCGATGATGCCGCCGCCGACGACCAGCAGCGAAGCCGGCACTTCGGCCAGCTCCAGCGCGTCGGTGGAATCCATCACACGCTTGTCGTCCCACGGGAAGTTCGGCAGCTTCACCGCCTGCGAACCGGCGGCGATGATGCACTTCTGGAAGCGCAGCAGCTGGGTGCTGCCGTCAGCAGCAGTGATTTCCAGTTCGTTGGCCGAAACAAACTTGCCGACGCCCTGCACGCTGCGGACCTTGCGCTGCTTGGCCATGCCGGCCAGGCCCTTGGTCAGCTGGTTGACGACCTTTTCCTTGTACTGGCGCAGCTTGTCCAGGGTGATGGTCGGCTTGCCGAACTCGACGCCGAAATCACCGGCATGGGCCACTTCGTCGATCACCGCAGCAGCATGCAGCAGCGCCTTGGACGGAATGCAGCCCACGTTGAGGCAGACGCCGCCGAGGCTGGCGTAGCGCTCGACCAGCACCGTATCCAGGCCGACGTCGGCGGCGCGGAAGGCGGCGGTGTAGCCGCCCGGGCCGGAGCCCAGCACGACCATTTCGCATTCGATGTCGGCCGGCTTGCCGCTGGACAGCGCCGGCTTCGGTGCAGCCGGTTCGGCCGGGGCACGGTGCGACGGGGTCACCGGCGGCTTGCTGGCCGGGGCGGCCGCAGCGGGAGCCGGCGCAGCGGCCTTGGCCGGGGCTTCGGCGGCGCCTTCAGCATCCAGCACGACCACCACGGCGCCTTCGGACAGGGTGTCGCCCAGCTTGACCTTGATTTCCTTGACCACGCCGGAGGCCGAGGACGGCACTTCCAGGGTGGCCTTGTCCGACTCCAGGGTCACCAGACCCTGATCCTTCTTCACCGTGTCGCCAACGGCGACCAACACTTCAATCACCGGCACATCGCTGTAATCGCCGATGTCGGGAACCTTGACTTCAATCGTGGCCATGGTGGGTTTTCCTCGTGCCCGCCCGGCATGGCCGGCGGGCTGTCACTGCATCTGTTCACGCGGCCGCGCCAGGGGCTGCGGCCGCACGGTGGGGGCGAAGCGGTGCCTTACAGCAGCACGCGGCGCATGTCGGCCAGTACCTGCGACAGGTACGTGGTGAAGCGTGCGGCCAGAGCGCCGTCGATGACGCGGTGGTCGTAGCTCAGCGACAGCGGCAGCATCAGCTTCGGTGCGAATTCCTTGCCGTTCCAGACCGGCTGGATGGACGACTTGGACACGCCCAGGATGGCCACTTCCGGTGCATTGACGATCGGGGTGAACGCGGTGCCACCGATGCCACCCAGCGAGCTGATCGAGAAGCAGCCGCCGCTCATGTCGGCCGGGCCCAGCTTGCCGTCGCGCGCCTTCTTGGCCAGTTCGCCGGTTTCCTGAGCGATCTGCACCACGCCCTTCTTGTCCACGTCGCGGATGACCGGCACGACCAGGCCGTTCGGCGTATCGGCGGCAAAGCCGATGTGGAAGTACTTCTTCAGGGTCAGGTTTTCACCGCTGGCATCGAGCGAGGCGTTGAACTCCGGGAACTTCTTCAGCGCCGCGGCGCTGGCCTTGATCAGGAAGGCGAGCATGGTCAGCTTGATGCCGGCCTTCTCGTTTTCCTTGTTCAGCGCCACGCGCAGGCCTTCCAGATCGGTGATGTCAGCCTGCTCGAACTGGGTGACGTGCGGGATCATGGCCCAGTTGCGGGCCAGGTTCGCACCCGAGATCTTCTTGATGCGCGACAGCGGCTGGACTTCGGTCTCGCCGAACTTGCTGAAGTCGACCTTCGGCCACGGCAGCAGGTTCAGGCCACCACCGGCAGCGACAGCAGCACCGCCGGCAGCCGGCACGCCACCGCTGAGTGCGGCCTTGACGAACTTCTGCACGTCACCCTTGGTGATGCGGCCACCCTTCTCGGTGCCGTTGATCTGCAGCAGGTCCACGCCCAGTTCGCGGGCGAACACACGCACCGCCGGGGTGGCATACGGCACCTTGGCCGGCAGCACGCCATCGGCGTTGAACTGCACCGGCGGGCTGGACGGGGTACCGGCCGAGGCGATCTCGCGGGCCGCCAGCCTGTCCGGCTGCGCCGGCACAGCGACCGGCTCGACCTTGGTGGCGGTCTCGGCGGCAGCCGGAGCGGCGGCTGCGGCAGCCTTGGTCGGCGCCGGTGCGCCAGCGCCCTCGGCTTCGATGATGGCGACCACATTGCCCTGCGACAGATTGTCGCCAACCTTGACCTTGATCTCCTTGACCACACCGGCCACCGACGACGGCACTTCCATGGTGGCCTTGTCGCTTTCCAGCGTGACCAGGCCCTGGTCCTTCTTGACCGTGTCGCCGACGGCGACCAGCACTTCGATGACCGGGATGCCGGAGTAATCGCCGATATCCGGCACCAGCGCCTCCACCGCGCCACCGCTGGCGGCCGGGGCAGCCGGGGCAGCAGCGGCCGGAGCCGGCGCGCTCTGGGTAGCGGCAGCCGGGGCAGCGGCCTTGGCCGGTGCCGGAGCAGCAGCGGCCGGCTTGGCGGCTTCGCCTTCGGCCACTTCGATCAGCGCCACGACCTTGCCTTCGGACAGGCTGTCGCCGACCTTGACCTTCAGTTCCTTGACCACGCCAGCCACCGACGACGGCACTTCCATGGTCGCCTTGTCACTTTCCAGCGTCACCAGGCCCTGGTCCTTCTTGACCGTGTCGCCGACGGCGACAAGCACCTCGATTACCGGGATATCGCTGTAGTCACCGATATCGGGGACAAGTGCTTCCTTGATTTCGGCCATGGGGATAACTCCGGCAATCTGGTGTAGGGAAACGTCTATTGTGCGGCCAGCGGGGGCCAGCGCCAACCGTTACAGGTGTTTTCAGTACTCACGCAGCCGGGACACGCTGTTGCTCATGGGTTGCGGCCGCGACCAGTCGGTAGCGTATTGTCCGGACGATGTCCGCTTCATGTCGCCAGTGCGTCGGCTACCGGCTGCCAGGCCTGGCGCAGCCGCGGCAGCGACCAGGCCGCGTTGGCCGGGCTGGTGGACGGCAGTGCCAGCAGCCTTGGCGGAGTCTCCAGGCAGGGCAGCACCCAACGCTGGAATGCCTTCAGCGAAGCGGCACCGTTGCAGCCGATCAGCTCCAGCTCAGGAAGCGAAGCGATCAATGCCGGCAGCGCATTGGGCACTTCCGTGCCACGCACGATGTCGGCATCCAGGCTGCCACGCCGCTCGCACTGGCCGATCACATCCCACAGGCCGATACCTGCCGCCTGTAGTGCCTGCAGTCGCTGCGCATAGGGCAGACCCGCGTCGAAGCCACAGATATCGGCCAGCACAGGCCAGAAGCGATTGCGCGGATGCGCGTAGTAGCGCTGCTCCTGCAATGACGCAACGCCGGGCATCGAACCCAGCAGCAGCACCCGGCACTTCATGTTCACCTGCGCTTGCAGGCCGATGCACACCGTTGCTTCGCTCACATCTTCTCCAACTGCATGAATGTCGCCGAAGGCCGAAAAGCCCATGAAAACAGGCTTTTCGCTCCGGTCGCTGAACAAGGAAAACTATTTTTTAACGTGCGTCGGATTTGATTCATGTTGGGGCGACTACGGTGTGCTCGCCCCGCAACCGGGGGCCCAAAACAAGAAACATTAGGAGATACCCCCATGCGCTCCATCCGTATCCTGAGTCTCGCCCTGCTGACCTCCGCCGCCTTCGCGCCGGCCGCTTTCGCCCAGGACAGCAGCAGCACCGACACCGCTTCGGGCAAGCATTTTGCCGTTGTCGGCGGCATCTCGCTGCTGGAACCGAAGAACGACCCGATCACCGGCGTGAAGAAGACCGATGGTGGCCCGGCGCCGACCGTCAGCTTCAGCTACTACATCAACGACAACTGGGCCGTTGAGCTGTGGGGCGCTGCCGACAAGTTCGACAACAAGTTCAAGGGCCCGGACAACGCCCGCCTGGGCTCGGTCGAGCAGCAGCCGATCGCGCTGAGCGGCCAGTACCACTTCGGTCAGGCTGACAACGTGTTCCGCCCGTTCGTGGGCGTGGGCTACTACCAGTCGAGCTTCAGCAACGAGAAGCTGGGCAACGGCGCTGACACCGACATCCGCTTCAAGGATGCCAAGGGCGTGATCGGCACCGTCGGTGTGGACATGAACATCAACTCCACCTGGTTCGCCCGTGCTGACGCCCGCTACATGCGTTCGCGCCCGGACGTGAAGGTGGGCGGCGAGAAGATCGGCGAAGCCAAGATGGATCCGTGGACCGTCGGCTTCGGCATCGGCGCCCGCTTCTGATCCAGGCTGCACCTGCTTCACTGATGTAACGCGACGGGCCCTTCGGGGCCCGTCGTCGTTTCTGTCACCCGCGTTCCACCTGTAGAGCCGAGCCCATGCTCGGCTGCTTTTATGTAGAGTCGAGCCAAGCCCCTATCCCGAGTCGAGCGGCGGGCTCCGCGCGCATTGCGATGCGTTACGTTCAATGGCGCCCACGGTAAATGGTGGCGCGGCTCGGCTCTACATAAACAGGACGCGGAGGCACGATGCACGACGTCGACCTGCTGGTGATCGGTGGCGGCATCAACGGCGCCGGCATCGCCCGTGATGCCAGCGGCCGCGGCCTGCGCGTGCTGCTGTGCGAACAGCACGACCTGGCCGCGCATACCTCCAGTGCCAGCAGCAAACTGGTCCACGGCGGCCTGCGTTACCTGGAACAGGGCGAGCTGGGCCTGGTGCGCAAGGCGCTGGGCGAACGCGAGGTGGTACGCCGGCAGGCGCCCCATCTGGTCCATCCATTGCGCTTCGTACTGCCGTGGGAACCCCACCTGCGCCCACGCTGGATGCTGCGCATGGGACTGTGGCTGTACGACCACCTGGGCCGGCGCAGCCCGGCATTTCCCGCCTCGCACGCCCTGGACCTTCAGCGTGATCCGCTCGGCCCTTGGCTCTCTCCGGACCTGCGGCAGGCCTTCAGCTACGCCGACGCGCAGGTGGATGACGCGCGCCTGGTGTTGCTCAACGCCCTGGACGCTGCCCAACGTGGCGCGCAGGTACATGTGCGCAGCCGCTGCATCGAGCTGCGCCCTGTACAGGGCCATTGGCAGGCCATGCTGGAATCCGCCGATGGACAGCATCATGTGACCGCGCGCGCCGTCGCCAATGCGGCCGGTCCATGGGCCGGCGGCCTGCTGGAGCAGATGGAGGCACGCAGCGGCGGCCCGTCACTGCGGCTGGTACAAGGCAGCCACATCGTGCTGCGCCGTCCCTGGCCCGATGACAGTGCCTGCCTGCTGCAGCAGCCCGATGGCCGCGTGGTGTTCCTGCTGCCGTTCGCCCACGATCATCTGCTGGTCGGCACCACCGACACCGACTACCGCGGCGATCCGGCACGCTGCAGCGTGCTGCCTTCCGAGGTGAGCTACCTGTGCGCGGCCGCCAACCGTTATTTGCGCGAGCCGATCACTGCGCAAGACGTGGTCTGGCAGTTCGCCGGCGTGCGCCCATTGCTGGCCGACCCGGACCCGCGTGCGGCGAAGCTGAGCCGCGACTACCGACTTCAGCTGCAGTCCTACCCGGCACCGGCGCTGCATGTGCTGGGCGGCAAGCTGACCACCTACCGGGTGCTGGCCGAAGAAGCGCTGAACCTGCTGCGCCCTGCCCTGCCACAGATGGGACCGGCCTGGACAGCAGGTGGAGACCCGCTGCCGGGCAGCGACTGGGGTGACGCCGCACAGGCGCGCTCCCGCCTGCAGGCGCTGGCACCGTGGTTGCCCGAGGAAATCGCACGCCGCTGGGCCGGCGCCTACGGCAGCCGCAGCGCGGAGCTGCTGCATGGCCTGCAGGGTGTGAACGATCTTGGCGAGGACTTTGGCGGCGGCCTGCATGCGCGGGAAGTCGCCTTCCTGCGTGAGCACGAATGGGCCCTGGATGCCGAGGACGTGCTGTGGCGGCGGAGCAAGCTGGGGTTGCGGCTGGATGCGGCGCAGGTGGCGCGACTGCAGGCGTGGATGGAGCAACCCACCCTGTAGAGCCAAGCCATGCTCGGCTGCGCTGTGCAAATGCAGCCGAGCATGGCTCGGCTCTACAGAGAGAAAGGTAAGTTACCCTGACCGTTCTACCGGAGACGCTGCATGACGCCCCGCTACGTGCTGGCCATCGACCAGGGCACCACCAGTTCGCGCGCGATCCTGTTCGACCGCGCTGGCGACATCGTCGGCAGTGCGCAGCGCGAGTTCGCGCAGATCTTTCCGCAACCGGGCTGGGTTGAGCATGACCCACGCGAGATCCTCACCAGCGTCTATGCCACGCTGACCGAACTGCTCAGCCGTGGTCAGATCGACCCGCGCCACATCGCCGCACTGGGCATCACCAACCAGCGCGAAACCACCGTGGTCTGGGACCGTGCCACCGGCCAGCCGATCCACAATGCCATCGTCTGGCAGTCGCGGCAGAGCCACGCCATCTGCGAGCGGCTGAAGTCCGACGGGCATGAAGCGCTGATCCGCGAGCGGACCGGCCTGCTGATCGATGCCTATTTCTCTGCGACCAAGGTGCGCTGGATCCTCGACCACGTGGAAGGTGCGCAGCAGCGCGCCGAGCGTGGCGAACTGCTGTTCGGTACCATCGACAGCTGGCTGGTGTGGAACCTCAGCGGTGGCCAGGCGCATGTGACTGACTACAGCAACGCGGCGCGCACGCTGCTGTTCAACATCCACACGCTGGACTGGGATGACGACCTGCTGGCCCTGCTCGACATCCCGCGCGCGATGCTGCCGCAGGTGCGCGATTCCAGTTCGGTGTATGCGCACACCCGGCCACAGTTCTTCTTCGACCACCCGATCCCGATCGCCGGCATCGCCGGTGACCAACAGGCGGCGCTGTTCGGCCAGGCCTGCTTCCAGCCAGGCATGGTCAAGAACACTTATGGCACCGGCTGCTTCATGCTGATGCACACCGGCACGCAGGCGGTGCGTTCGCGCAACGGCCTGCTGACCACCATCGCCTGGGGCCTGGATGGCCGCGTGGAATATGCGCTGGAAGGTTCGATCTTCATCGCCGGCTCGGTGGTGCAGTGGCTGCGCGACGGCCTGCGGATGATCGAGCGCGCCAGTGACAGCCAGGCGCTGGCCGCGCAGGTGCCCGACAGCAGCGGCGTCTATCTGGTTCCCGCCTTCGTCGGCCTGGGGGCGCCGTACTGGCGCAGTGATGTGCGCGGTGCGATGTTCGGCCTGACCCGTGGCACCCGCAAGGCGCACTTCGTGCGCGCGGCGCTGGAAGCGATGGCCTACCAGACCCGCGACGTGCTCGATGCGATGCAGTCCGATGCCGGTATCGCGCTGACCGAACTGCGCGCCGATGGCGGCGCGATCGGCAACGACTTCCTGGCCGGCTTCCAGGCCGACATCCTCGGCGTGCCACTGCTGCGGCCGCGGTTGACCGAGACCACCGCGCTGGGCGCGGCCTACCTGGCCGGTCTGGCAGTGGGGTTCTGGTCCAGCCGCGAACAGATCGCCGCGCAATGGGGCCTGGACCGGCGCTTCGAGCCACAGATGGACGTGGCCCGGCGTGAAAAACTGTATGCAGGATGGCAGCAGGCCGTTGCCGCCACCCTCGCCTTCCACGTCGACTGACTTTGTAGAGCCGAGCCATGCTCGGCTGCCGTTGGTGGGGTGCCGCAAAAAAGCAGAGCCGAGCATGGGCTCGGCTCTACAGGGACATTGGCGCCGGCAATCAGAACGCCGGCAGCACCGCGCCCTTGTACTTGGTCTCGATGAAGGCCTTCACCTGCGGGCTGGTCAGGGCCTTTGCCAGCTTCTGCACGCGGGCGTCGTCCTTGTTGTCCGGGCGCGCGACCAGGAAGTTCACGTACGGCGAGTCCTTGCTCTCGATCGCCAGTGCATCCTGGGTCGGGTTGAGGCCGGCGTCCAGCGCGTAGTTGGTGTTGATCAGGGCCAGGTCGACCTGGTCCAGCACGCGCGGCAGCATCGCCGAGTCCAGCTCGCGGAACTTCAGGTTCTTCGGATTGGCGGTGATGTCACGCAGGGTCGACAGCGCGTTGGTCGGATCCTTCAGCTCGATCACGCCGGCCTTGTGCAGCAGGATCAGCGCACGGCTGTTGTTGCTCGGGTCGTTCGGGATCACCACGTCGGCGCCTTCGCGCAGCTCGACCAGCGACTTGATCTTGCGCGAGTACGCACCGAACGGCTCGATGTGCACGCCGATCACCTTCACCAGATCGGTCTTGCGGTCGCGGTTGTAGGCGTCCAGGTAAGGCTCGGTCTGGAAGTAGTTGGCGTCCACCTGCTTCTGCACCAGCTGGTCGTTGGGCTGCACGTAGTCGTTGAATACGCGCACGTCCAGATCCACGCCTTCCTGCTTGAGGATCGGCTTGACCACTTCAAGGATCTCGGCATGCGGCACGGCCGTGGCGGCCACCACCAGCTTCTGCGAGGGCTCGCCGGACGTGCCGCAGGCGGTCAGGGCCAGCGCAGCGGCGAGCAGGGGCAGCAACAGGGTCTTCTTCATGGGCAGGAGGGTTCTCGGGGGGGAGTGTCAGGAGTTGTCGTAGTTGCTCAGGGCGAGCTCAAGCAGCGCCTTGGCCTGCTCGCGCAGCATCACCGGTTCGACGATCTCGGCATCCGAGCCGTAGTGCAGCACGTCCATCAGCAGCTCGCGCGAGACACTGTACGGCACCTTCAGTTCATAGCGGCCGTCGGCCAGGAAGCGGCCCTGCTGCTTGGAATGCCAGTGCTCGTCGGCCACCCAGCGCGCGGCCTTGGCGCTGAACAGGATGGTCGCCCAGCCCTTCGGCGCGCCGGAGAAGATGCCGTAGCTGGCCCCCAGCTGCTCGTCCAGTTCGCTGTCGGCCACGTCGCGGGCGGTGCTGTCGATCACCCGCGCCTTGTGGATGCGATCCACGGCAAAGCTGCGCAGCGCCTCGCGGTCATGGTCCCAGGCATCCAGGTACCAGTTGTCGCGGTAGTGGGTCAGGCGCTGCGGCGAAACGGTGCGCTTGGTCGGCTCGTCGGTGGAGCGGGCGCGGTACTCGAACGCCAGCTGGCGGCGCTCCAGCACCGCCGAAGCCACGCTGCGGAAGCTGCCTTCATCGAACTTGCGGCCACGGTGCGGAATTACCCGCACGCGGTCCACCGGCCAGCTGGAAACACCAGCCTGGGCTGCCAGCAGGCTCTCGATGCGCTGCTGCAGAGGTGCCAGCACCGAGGACAGCACGCCGCCGCCGGTCCGCGCCAGCAGGTGCTGCGAGGCCAGCAGGGCATGCAGTTCCTCCGAGCTCAGCCACAGGCCGGGCAGCTCGAAGCGGTCGCTCTCGTCGGCCTGGTAACGGAAGCCGGCCTCGCCGTCGCCCTCGATCGGTGCCATCAGCGCGTCGCGCAGGAAGGCCAGATCGCGGTAGACGGTGGCACGGGAGCAACCGAGCTTGTCCTGCAGGGTCGCCACCGTCACCGGATAGCGTGCGGACTTGAGCAGACGATGCAGGGCGGTGATGCGTTCGTATCGGTCCATACCCCCGATTATGTCCGAGTCGCGGGTCTTGTGTGGGACGTTTGGGCTATCGTGGTCGCCCCCACCCCTCTGGAACACCCGATGCGCCGGTTGCCTGCCCTGTCCCTGCTGGCCTGCCTGCTGCTGGCCGCCTGTGATCGCGCGCCCGCGCCGGCCAGCACCGACGCGCCCGTGCCTGCGGCGGATCCGGCGCAGGCGGTACTGGGCGCCAGCCAGCGCTTCTCGGCCCTGCGCAGCTTCCACGCCGAACTGGAGGTGCTGGGTGCACCGCAGCCGGTGCGCAGCGCCATGGACTTCGTCGCCCCCGACCGCTTCCGGGTGCAGACCCCGGCCGGTCCGCAGACGATCATCGGCGACACCATGTTCCTGCAAGCCGACGACGCGATCCGGCAGGTGCCGACCCCACCGGGCCTGCTCGAGCAATGGCGCAACCCGCTGCCGGCCGATGCCCTGCCCGCCGATCTGCAGGCCGAAGACCTGGGCAGCCAGTCGCTGGACGGGGTCGAGACGCGTCACTACCGGCTGCGTGGCGCGCAGCCCGGCGAACGCCTGGAGTACTGGGTGGACGCGCAGGGCCTGCCGCGGCAGATCGTCCGCAGCGGCAGCAGCAATGGCCGCAGCTTCCAGCTGCGCCTGCGCTATTCGCGCTTCAACGACCCGGCATTGCGCGTCGATCTGCCCTGAATAGGCGATCGCGGCAACGTCTGCTGAAGAAACCGTTTGGATCGATTCGGACCGCCATCACGCTTCCAGTATCATCACCGGCTGTCAACCGCTTCGGAGAAGCCCCGATGTCCCTGCGCGTGTCCCTGCTGATCCCCCTGCTGCTGTGCGCACCGCTCGCGTATGCGCAGGATGCCTCCGAACTGGCGGCGATGTCCTCGCCGTGGAGCGGCAGTGGCGGCGAGCTCGGCTTCGCTTCGGCACGCGGCAACAGCAGCACCGAGAGCTTCAACGGCCGCCTGCGCCTGCGCTACACCGATGGCGACTGGGTGCACAGCATGGACCTGGCCGGCCTGCGTTCCAGCTCCAAGGTGATCGAGACCCGCGACGACGGCTCCACCAGCCGCCGCAACAACACCACCGCCAACCGCTACACCGGCAGTGCCGGCAGCGCGCTGCAGCTGGGCGAGCACCGCCAGCTGACGGCCACGGTGCGTACCGAGCGCGATGACTTCGCCACCTACGACCGCCAGAGCTCGTTCGGTCTGGGTTACGGCACCCGCCTGTGGAACACCGAGCGTTTCTCGTTCGACGCACAGATCGGCCCCGGTGTGCGCCGCACCCACAGCACCGAGGACGACCGCACCCGCACCGGCATGATCGGCCGCGGCCTGTTCGACATGAAGTACTCGCTGACCGACAACACCGACCTGGTCAACACCCTGCTGGTCGAATCGGGTTCCTACAACACCTTCGGCCAGAACGACTTCGGGGTTTCGGTGAGCATGAACGAGCATCTGGCGCTGAAGGCCGGCTGGCAGGCGCGTTACAACAGTGACGTGGCCGAGGACAAGCGCAAGACCGATACGCTGACCACGATGAACGTGGTCTACAAGTTCAAATAAGCAGAACGGGCGCCGAGGGCGCCCGTTTCGTTTTTGTAGAGTTGAGCCATGCTCGACTTGAGCGCGAAGCCCGGGATTTTCCCGGCGAAGAGCAGCCGAGCATGGCTCGGCTCTACAGACATCGGGGCTCAGGCGTTCAGCAGTTCGCCGGCGCCATCGTCCAGCAGCAGCTTCGCCACGCGCTGGCCCAGCGCTTCCGGGGCATTGGCCGGGCCCACCGCCTCGGCACGCACCGCACGGCCATCGCTGGCGCTGCCAACCAGCCCCTGCAGGTGCAGGTCGTCGCCCTGCCACTGCGCGATGGCCGCAACCGGTACATGGCAACTGCCATGCAACGCACGGTTCATCGCCCGCTCGGCTTCCACGCAGGCACGCGTGGCCGTGTCATCAAGCGGGGCGAACAACGCCATCAGGCGCGCATTGCCGCCATCGCACTCCACTGCCACCGCGCCCTGCGCCGGGGCCGGCAGCCACTGCGGCGGTTGCAGGCGCGCGACGATGCGCCCGCCCAGGCCCAGACGCTCCAGGCCGGCCACGGCCAGCACGATGGCGTCGTAGCCGCCGTTGTCGAGCTTGGCCAGGCGGGTGTTGACGTTGCCGCGTAGGTCCAGCAGCTCCAGGTCCGGGCGCAGCGCGCGCAGCTGGGCCTGACGACGCAGCGACGAGGTACCGACCCGCGCGCCGATCGGCAGCGCGTCCAGCGAGGCGTACAGATTGGAGACGAAGCCATCGGCGGGATCGTGGCGGGTCAGCATTGCCGGCAACGCGAACGGCGCGTCCAGTTCCATCGGCACATCCTTCAGCGAATGCACGGCGCAGTCGGCCTCGCCACGCAGCATGGCCAGCTCCAGTTCCTTCAGGAACAGGCCCTTGCCACCAATCGCGGCCAGCGAACGGTCGAGCACCTCGTCGCCGCGGGTGCTCATCGGCACCAGTTCCACATGCAGGCCGGGGTGGGCCTGGCGCAGGCGGTCGGCGACGTGTTCGCTCTGCCAGAGGGCGAGCGGGCTCTTGCGGGTGGCGATGCGGACGGTTTCCATCCGGTCATTATCGCGCCTCCGGCGGGGATACGACCAACGGCGGAGCCCCTCGTGGCTTGGAGCAGCAGCTGGGCTTGGCCGTGCGGGGTGGGTTCGCGGGGGACGCCGTAAACCCATCCTTGGGGGCTTGGCCGCGGCATCCATGCCGCGGACACCCCCGCGAACCCACCCCGCCCGACCTCTGACAGTTTCCGTGCGCGTCAGCCACGGAAGATCAAAAGAAAAAAGCAGAAGCAAAGGCAACAGCCGGCAGCTTCGGGGGTCAGATCCCTTTTCCGCAGGAAAAGGGATCTGACCCCTGTTTCCAAGCCGATAACACCAATGCTCTTGCCGTCCGTCACCGGGAAATTCGCGAGGGTGAGGCGGGATGGGCGGGCGGGACCGTTGGCGCCATGGGCCCGAGGCATGCCTCGGGCGGGTTGGGCAGGACGCCCAACCCCGGTCTTGCCGTGTGCGCAGGACAGCGCGCACGAGCAAGGCGCCATCGAGCCCCCATGGATGGGTTTACGGCGTGTCCCGCCCGCCCATCCCGCCTCACCCAACACGCAACAGCACAGAGCCGACGACCCGCTGTTGCAGTTGCAGTTGCAGTTGCAGTTGCAGTTGCTGTTGATTTCACAGCAGTCGCGGCCGCAGGCCGCGCGGAACACTCACAGATGCCGCAATTCCTGCTTCAGCGTCGCCACGCAGCGGCGGCTGACTTCCAGCGGCTGCTTGCCATGCCGCAGCATCGCCTGCACCTGACCGCCCGTGCCTCGACGCAGCTCCACCAGCTCATGGCGTGCCACCAGGCAGTTGCGATGGATGCGGATGAAGCGGCTGGCGAACTCCTCCTCCAGCGACTTCAGCGACTCCTCGATCAGGTCTTCGCCGCGTGCGTGGTGCACCACCACGTACTTCTCTTCGGCCTGCAGGTAGTGGATGTCGTCCAGCGGAATCAGGCGCAGGCTGCCGCGCAGGCGCGCGCACAGCATGCTGCGGGCCTGCTGCCCGCGGTGGTCCTGCGGCTGGCCGTCGCGGCCGGCCAGGAACGTGCGTGCGCGTGCGATCGCTGCAGCCAGGCGCTCGGCACGCACCGGCTTCATCAGGTAATCGATCGCTGCCGCTTCGAAGGCCGACAGTGCATGCGCGTCGTAGGCAGTGCAGAACACCACCGCCGGGCGTGGCTCGAAGCTGGCCAGGTGGCGGGCCGCTTCCAGCCCATCCAGCCCGGGCATGGCGATATCCAGCAGGACCAGGTCCGGCTGCAGCTCCGCGCACGCGTGCAGGGCCTGCTCGCCGTTGCCGGCCTCGGCCACCACATCCACGCCGTCCTGCGCGGCCAACAGGCTGCGCAGGCGCTCGCGCGCCAGCGGTTCGTCATCGGCGATGACTACCCTCACGATCGCTCCCTCACTGGATCGGCACTGTCACCTGGCAGGCATAGTAGCCCTCGCTCCAGCCAGCCGTCATCCGCGCGGCGCTGCCGAAGCGCCAGGCCAGCCGATGGCCGATGCTGTGCTGGGCATGGCCGGCACCGCGCGCCAGGGCCAGCCCGGGGGCCTGCGGATCGGGCGCCGGATTACGCACGCGGATCTGCAGCTCATTGCCCTCGCGCGCCAGCTGCAGCTCGATGGTCCCACCCTCGGGCAGCCGCGAGATGCCATGCAGCACTGCGTTCTCCACCAGCGGCTGCAGTACCAGGCGAGGCAGGGGAAGATCCCAGGGCAGTGGCTCGTCGCGTTGCCAGCTCACCTGCAGGCGCTCGCCCAGTCGAAGTGATTCGATCGACAGATAGCGCTCGGCCAGCTCGCATTCGTCACGCAGGGTGGAATCGCCCTCGCCCGCCCCCAGCGCGGCACGGAACAGATCGGACAGGTCCAGCACCGCCCGCTCGGCCACCACCGGGTCGCGATGCAGCAGGCTGGCGATCAGGTTCATGCTGTTGAACAGGAAATGCGGGCGGATCCGCGCCTGCAGCGCGTCGGCCTGTGCGCGTGCGTTGGCCTGTACCTGCGCGGCCCAGCGATCACTCACATAGAAGTAGCGCAGGGCCAACGCCGTGATCAGCGCCGTCGTCGCGGCGCTGCCCAGCGTGAAGCGCCAGAAGCTGATGCCGCGGGCGAAGTTGTCGCCAAGCACCGCGTACAGGGCATGCACGATGCCCGCGCAGACCACCGCGATCAGCGTCGCCAGTGCGATGGCCGAGACCGCCCCCAGGACCTGTGGCAACCTCGACAACGCGTTCCGCAGCAGGCACAGGCTGGCCGTTACGGCCAGCGCCAGCCACAGCGCGAAACCACTGGCCGACAGCAGTTCGCCCACGGTCCAGTGGCGGCTGCCATCCGGGGCCAGGGCCAGCACCACCACCACCAGTTCGGCCAGGCCGAGCATCGCCGCCAGCCGCGGCAGGCGGCACAGTTCCGGCATCCAGGGCGGGGCGCTGGCCGGTGACATGGCTCAGGCAGCGCCCAGGCGTTCCTGCAACCAGTCACCCAGCGCCTGGATCTCTTCGGCGCAGACCTGGTGGGCCATCGGGTAGCTGTGCCATTCCACCTCCAGGCCCAGTGCCTGCAGGGCCTGCGCGCTGTGTACGGCCACCGCCTGCGGAATCACCGGGTCGCTGCTGCCATGGGCCATGAACACCGGCACCTGCACCGCTCCGTCAACGCGCTTGGCGCTCTCGGCTTCCGGCAGGTAGGTGGACAGTGCGATCAGGCCAGCCAGTGGCGCGGTGCGTGACAGCGCGGCGGTCAGGATGATCGCGCCCCCCTGCGAGAAGCCGGCCAGGAAGATCTTCTCCGGCGCGATGCCGCGCTCGACCTCCCGCGCAATCAGCGCATCCAGCTGCACCACCGATTCCTGCACGCCGGCCATGTCGGCGCGCGAACGGAAATCCATGCCGACGATGTCGTACCAGCCACGCATCGGCACGCCGTTGTTGATCGTGATCGGCCGCACCGGTGCATGCGGGAACACGAAGCGCAGCGCCGGCCAATGCGGACGCACCAGCTCCGGCACGATCGGTGCGAAGTCGTGGCCGTCGGCGCCGAGGCCGTGCAGCCAGATCACCGACCACTGCGGCGAGGCGCCGGTTTCCTGTTCCACCGTTTGCAGCATGATGCGGCTCCTTCAAGTTCGAGCCGCATTATGCCGCTGCCGCGGGACGATCAGTACAGCGTCGGTTGTTCGGCGGCTTCCCGTCGCAGCTGCGCGGCGCGTACCAGCACCGGCGGCGGGATGTTCTCCTCGGGAATATCGAGCAGGCCGAGGCGATGCAGGAAGACACCCGGGCCGCGCGAAGACGTCAGCGCCACCACCGGTACCGCCAGCACCATGCCGATCACCACCGGCGCCATCCACGCGGCCAGCGAGGGCGATACCGCCCAGGCCAGCACGCCCATGAAGGCACCGAACACGCCCAGGCCGCCGTAGCCGCGGATCAGCGCCAACCACGAGATGCCGCCATCGTCGCGCTGCTGTGCGTCCCAGCCGGAATCGCGGCCGGACAGCACTTCGGCCACGCCGCGCGACTGCACGTACATCACCACCGGTGCCATCAGTGCCGCCAATACGGTTTCCACCAGCATCGAGACGAACGCGCGGATCGCACCACCGCAGCCGCGGCGGTCGACCGGGTCCAGCAGCATCGCCAGGTAACCCAGCACCTTGGGCAGCAGCAGCACCGCCATGGTCGCCGCGAACAGGCGCACCACCTGTTCCTCGTCCTGGGCCCGCCAGTACACGCTCGGCGACAGGTGCAGCAGGGCGTTGAAATCGATGCCTTCCTGGAACAACGGGATGGCGATGCCGATCAGCATCAGCATCGCCCACATCGGCGCGGTGAAGTAATGACCGATGCCGATCAGCATGTGCATGCGGCTGATCCAGTGCAGGCCGCGGCTGCCGACCACCTTGCCGTGCTGCAGGTTGCCCTGGCACCAGCGGCGGTCGCGCACCAGCAGATCGGTCAGCGTCGGCGGACCTTCTTCATAGCTGCCCCCCAGGTACGGCACCATGTGCGCGGCCCAGCCGCCCCGACGCATCAGCGCCGCTTCGACGAAGTCATGGCTGAGGACGTGGCCACCGAACGGCTTGCGCCCCGGCAGCGCCGGCAGCCCGGCCTGATCGGCAAAGGCGCGGGTGCGGATGATGGCGTTGTGACCCCAGTAATTGCTTTCGGCACCGTGCCACCAGGCCACACCGCGGGCGATCACCGGACCGTACACGCGGCCGCCGAACTGCTGCATGCGCGCGAACAGGGTGCGCCCACCGATCACCGACGGCAGGGTCTGGATCAGGCCGACATCGGCGTTGTGTTCCATGCCCGCGACCAGGCGCACGATGCTGTCGCCGGTCATCAGGCTGTCGGCGTCGAGGATCAGCATCTGCGGGTAGGCGCCGCCGAAGCGACGGACCCAGTCGGCGATGTTGCCGGCCTTGCGCCCGCTGTTGTCGCCACGGCGGCGGTAGAACAGCCGCGCCTGGCCATCGGTCACGCGCTCGCGCAGTTCGGCGAACACCTGCTCCTCGGCCCGTGCGATGTCTTCGCGGCGGGTATCACTGAGCACAAAGAAGTCGAACCGGTCGAGCTGGCCGGTGGCGGCCACCGACTCGTAGATCGCCTGCAGGCCGGCCAGCAGCCGGCGCGGGTCTTCGTTGTAGGTCGGCATCAGCAGCGCGGTGCGGCTGTGAACCGCCGGCAGCGGCTTATCCGGGTCGATGCCGAGGCGGTAACCCCGGTCGAACACGGCGGTCAGGAAGCCGGCCACTGCACTGGCGAAAGACAGCGCGATCCAGGCAAACAGGCCGACAAACAGGACCAGCAGGCAGGCTTCGAGCACGCTGATGCCATTGGCCGACAGCACCCGCCACATCATCCGGGTGGCGATGGCGGTCATCGCCAGCGTGCCGCCGAAGATGTAGAACCGGCGCAGGCCGATCAGTCGCGGCGAGGTGCGGTGGCGGCGAACCTTCAGTTGGCCTTCGCGCAGGGTCTGCTCGGGCATCTGCAACGGCGATTCGGCCGGCAGCAGCGTCCAGCCGGCATCACGCCGGGACGTATCTGCTTCCGCATGGATGGTCTGCACCCCCATTGCCGCCTACTCCGCGCAGTCGGCACGGCCGGCCATCCCGGCCGGGCTGCATGCACCAAGGTTCCCGGCGCGCTTTCCCGGCGCCCGCACTTGTCCTGGCTGCGTCGGCCTCACGCCACGCAGTCGCTGTCTGTCACTACCGGAACCCACACGATCTCCAACGGGGCGGAATCGAAAATGCGGCTCAGTCTAGGGCGCCGGATGTAAGCCGAGTGCGAAGGTCTACGCCGGGATTTATCCCCATTCAGCAAACAGCAGGCGAGTGCCGGGGCGTGGGTACGGATGTCACTTGGTCGCCCCAGGTACTGGATCGTAACAAACGCGAACGGTTATCATTTCATTAACCAGGCAGGTCACCGTCTTCCGCACGGCCGAGACCCACCCAGCTGCGCCGGTTCGAGCCGCGCGCCCAACGACCCATGGAAGGGGGGCCTGCCTGCTTGTCTGCTTGCGCCCGTTGCTTCCATCCGGTCCCCCTCATCCGATGGAAGCCGTCATGTCCCAGCTGTTCCGTTCCCGTTCCGCGCGCCTGCCGCGCACCCGCCTGGCCAGTGCCCTGGCCACCGCCTGCCTGCTGGCCCTGCCCGGCCTGGCCGCCGCCGAGGCCAGCGCCGATGCCTCCACCAAGGATCTGGATACCGTGGTGGTCACCGCCTCGGGCAACCAGCAATGGATCAAGGATGCGCCGGCCAGCATCAGCGTGATCAGCCGCGAGGACATCGAGCGCCAGCCGGTGCACGACCTGGCCACCCTGCTCAGCCGTGTGCCGGGCGTGACCGGTGGCCTCAGTGCGGTCGGCGAGCAGTCCAAGATCAAGCTGCGCGGCATGCCGTCCAATTACACGCTGGTGCTGGTGGACGGCAAGCGCATGGGCAGCTCGGCCTCGACCAACTACCGCCCCGACCTCGGCCGCCAGGATCTGAACTGGATCTCGCCCGACCAGATCGAGCGCATCGAAGTGGTGCGCGGACCGATGTCGTCGCTGTACGGCTCCGACGCCATGGGCGGCGTGATCAACATCATCACCCGGCGCATCGGCGATGACTGGAACGGCAGCGCAACGCACAGCTATACCCGCCCCGGCGATGACAAGCGCGGTGATACCCAGCAGATCGGTGCGACCTTCTCCGGCCCGCTCGGCGAGCGCTTCGGCCTGCGTATCGGTGCCAACAGCATGCGCCGCGACTCGGACCGCTCCAACGGCGGTGTCTACGGCAACGCCTACGCCGGCGAGAAGGACCGCAACGTCGACGCGCTGCTGCAGTGGAAGCTCAGCGATGCGCAGGAACTGTCGCTGGAAGCCGGCCATGGCGTGCAGCAGGCCTTCATCGATGCCTCGCTGGAGAAGCAGGACGAAGGCGCCTGGGGTGCCAGCGAACTCAAGCGCAGTTCGCTGGCGCTCAACCACGACGGCAAGTGGAGCTTCGGCAACTCGAAGATCAGTGCGTACTGGACCGAGTACAAGAACGACATCGGTGCCACAGGCCGCTCCGAAGCCACCGATACGATCATCGAGGGCAGCCTGACCACGCCCTTCACCCTGGGGGTTGAACACCAGTTCGCCGTGGGCGGCCAATGGAAGCGCCAGGAACTGACCAACACCGACACCATCGGCCGCGCGCCGATCGACTATGCCGGCAATGCCGTCAGCGGCTCCGATCTGGAAGTGGATACCTGGGCCCTGTTCGTCGAAGACGAACTGAAGCTGCACCGCACCTTGGCGCTGACCCTCGGCGCACGTCTGGATCACCATGAGAAGTTCGGCGGCCACGTCAGCCCGCGTGCCTACCTGGTCTGGCATCCGGCCGAGCAATGGACCATCCGCGGTGGCGTTTCCAAAGGCTTCCGCGCACCCAGCCTGACCGAGAATTCGGCCACCGCCGCCACCCAGTCCGGCGGCCGAGGCTGCACCTCGCTGATCCCGCTGGGCTATACCCGCGGCGGCTGCTACATGGCCGGCAACCCGGACCTGGACCCGGAAACCAGCACCAACCGCGAGATCGGCATCAGCTTCGACAACGACCTGGTCGATGCGGGCCTGACCTACTTCCATACCGACTTCAGGAACAAGATCGAGTACGCACCGCTGGGCAGGTTCAACGGCATCTGGTGGACGCGCATGAGCAACGTGCAGCGCGCACGCACCAGCGGCATGGAAGGCAACCTCAATTTCCGCTTCGGCGAGCACTGGCGCTGGCGCACCTCGGCGACCTGGATGAAGGAAGCCAAGAACCTGACCACCGGCCGCAACCTGATCGATACTCCGGAATTCTCTGGCTATTCGTCGCTGGACTGGACGCCCAGTACGGTGTTTTCCAGCAGCCTGTCGGCGCAGTACACCGGCAAGCAGACCGGCACGGCGACGACCTTCCTCAAGGCCTACACGTTGTATGACCTGACCGCGGCCTGGAACGTCAACGAGGTACTGACCCTGCGTGGCGGCGTCAGCAACCTGGCCGACAAGAAGCTGTATGCCGAAGGCTCCACCGACTACTTCGTGGCCGGGCGCAGCTACTTCATGAGCATGACCGCGCGGTTCTGACCGGCGGCGCGCGCCGCGATCGCGCTGGCAGCACGCCAGCGCGATCGGCGGTGTTGCGGATTACTCGCTTTCCAGCGCGGCCGCGGCCGCGTTCTGCGTAGCGGCCGTGCGTGCACGGTCCATCGCTACCGCCAGTTGCTGGCGTGCGAGCAGTTGTTGAGCCTGCACCACTTCAGGTGTCGGCAGGAGCACCGGTCCCGGTGCGTTTTCCGGTGTAGCAGGTGTGGTCATGCAACCTCCATGGACATCCCGCCGCCGCCCGGGTTCAGCTGGGGTGGCAGCGGAACTGCGCACCCTATCCTAAAAACAAGGCGGATGGGTGACGGTGCGGCGCCCCGCCGCACCACAACGAACAAGGCGGGCGTCACATTTTTGACGCCGAAGCTTGGATCCTGAATAGGACTTGTCCTATCATGAAAACGTTTTCCAACAGGGATGTTTCCCATGAATACCACTGACCTGTCCCAGTTCAGCCCGAAGTGGCAGTTCCGCTTCAACTTCTTCCGCCAGCACGGCGCCCCCAAGAATCCCGGCTTCAAGCAGGCCTGGAAGGCGCTGTCCTTCGGTGACCGCCTGAAGATCAACCTGAACTTCTTTGCGCTGTTCTTCGGCGCCATCTACCTGTTGATCCTGGGCATGTGGCGCAAGGCACTGGTGCTGATCGGCATCAACATCGTGCTGGCCATCGTCTCCATGTTCCTTCCGGACGTCGTGGGGCGGATGTTGTTCATCGCCATGAACCTGCTGGTCGCCTCCAGCACCAACTACAGCTATTACCTGGAGAAGGTGGAAGGACGCGCCAGCTGGAACCCGTTTGAAGGCATGTTCTGAGCCCTCAGAACTGCGCAGGGATGCGCGGCAAGGATGCAATCGACGCCCGGCCCCCGCCGGGCGTCTTCGTTTGCGGGGTCAGGCCGCGCGGCGTGCCACGGCTGCCGGTTCGGCGTGCAGACGGAAGCGCGAGACCGCCACCGCCAACTGCTCGGCCTGTTCTTCCATCGCACGCGCGGCGGCACTGGCTTCCTCCACCAGCGCGGCGTTCTGCTGGGTGGTTTCGTCCATCTGCACCACGGTCTGGTTGACCTGCTCGATGCCGGCCGACTGTTCGCGTGACGCGGCCGAGATCTCGGCCATGATCTCGTTGACCCGACCGACCTGACCCACGATCTCCTGCATGGTGCGGCCCGCGCCGTGCACCAGCTGCGCACCGGCACCGACCTGCGCCACCGAGGCGTCGATCAGCGCTTTGATTTCCTTCGCAGCGCCCGCCGAGCGCTGTGCCAGCGCGCGCACTTCGCTGGCGACCACGGCGAAGCCACGGCCCTGTTCACCGGCACGCGCCGCTTCCACCGCCGCGTTCAACGCCAGGATGTTGGTCTGGAACGCGATGCCATCGATCACCGAAATGATCTCGGCAATGCGCTGCGAAGAGGATTCGATCTGCTCCATGGTCTGCACCACCTGGCTGACCACTTGGCCGCCTTCGCTGGCCACGCCGGCCGCGGAACCGGCCAGGGTATTGGCCTGCAGCGCATGGTCTGCATTCTGGCGCACCGTGGAGGTCAGCTCCTCCATCGAGGCCGCGGTCTCTTCCAGGTTTGCCGCCTGCTGCTCGGTGCGGCGCGACAGGTCACTGTTGCCCGCGGCAATCTCACCCGCCGCCAGCCGGATGCTGGCTGCCGACTGCTGGATCTGTCCGACGATCTGGGTCAGCTGCTGCACGGTGCTGTTGGCGTCATCGCGCATCACCGCGAACACGCCGTGGAAGTCGCCCTGCATGCGCGCGCTGAGGTCGCCTGCGGCGATCGCGCGCAGCAGCGTCGACAGCTCGGCCAGGTTGTGATCGCTGACCTGCATCATGGTGTTGAGGGTTTCCACCATGCGGCGGAAGTCGTGGTCGAAGCGCAGTGCATCACCACGCACCGCGAAATCACCGGCGGCGGCGGCAGCGGCCAACTGCTGGATCTGCTCGTTGATCGCGGCCAGGTTGCTCTTGGTGGTGGCCATTGCAGCGGTGAAGACCGCCTTCTCGCCCGGCAGCGCTTCCATGTCCACGCTGAGGTCGCCCACGGCGTAGCGCTGCATCACTTCAACCAAGCGCTGGGTGACTGCATTGCTGGACGCCACCAACTGGTTGCTGTCGGCCACCATGCGACCGTATTCGCCCGGGAACGCCGAGGCATCCATGCGGTAGCTGAGCTCGCCGGCATCGTGGCGGCGCGCCATCTCCGCCTGCGCAGCCATCACCGCCTGCAGCTGGCCGCGCATGCCCTGCATCGCCTCCAGCAAACGCCCCACTTCATCGTCGCTGCGTGCCGGCAGGGTGCTGTCCAGCTTGCCCGCAGCGACATCGCCGGCCACACGCACGGCTTCGGCCAACGGGCGGATCGCCAACCGGCGCAGCAGCACATAGACACCGGCACTCAGCGTCAGCGCGGCCACAACGCCAACCAGCAGGGTCAGCCACAGAAGCTGGCGCGCCTCGGCCACGATCACCGCATGCGGCATCACCACGCCCAGCGCGAAGCGCTGAGGGGCGTCTCCCACGCGCAGCGGCACATACACGCGCACGTTGCCGGCCGCATCGGGGCTGAAGGCCTCGAACGGACGATCGGCGGCGATGTCGGCCAGCATGCTGCGGGTCAGGGCATCGTTGCGCGGCTTGCCGATCTCGGCGGCATTGGCCGAAGCCAGCACCACGCCCTTCGGCGACAGTAGTTCGACGCGGCCGGCCCCCATCGGCTTCAACGTGGCCAGGTGCTTCTGCAGCGCTGCCAGCGAAAAGTCCACGGTGAACACGCCAAGGAACCTGCCGTTCTCGATGATCGGCGTGCTCAGCGTACTCATCAGCACCTGCTGCCCGGCGATGTCATAGGCATAGGGTTCGCTGACCTTCGGCAGCTTGTCGCGGCTGGGCACCATGTACCAGTCACCGGAACCGCTGGCGGTCTCGGTGTAGTCGGTCATTGTCGACTGCTGCGGCTTGCCGTCGTGCCAGGCCCAGTAGCTCATGTAACGACCGGTAGCATCGTGCGCTTCGGTGTTGACGAACTCGGCATCCTTGCCGTCGAAGGCATCGGCCTCCCACATGGTGCTCTTGCCCAGCCACTCCGGGTGGGTACGCAGCTGTTCGCCAAGCACTGCCGCCAGGCTGGCGCGATCGGGCACGTCACCGCGTGCACGTTGGGCGAGCACGGTTTCGACCATGGCATCGTTGCTGGCGAAGGCGGTTCCCAGGTCGGCCGAAACCTGGCGCGCTTCGGCGTTGGCCTCGCTGGTCATGGTCTGGCGCGAGGCGCTGATCAGACTGGCGCTGGCCTGTCGGTAGATCAGGAATGCGGTCAGGCCGAAGCACAGCAGTGCAATCACAGCGGTGCCCAGCATCAGCTTGTGGGCAATGCTGCCCGAGCGGCGGGCAGCGGCGGAGCGGGAAGGAGGCATGGAAAGGTCCGCAAGGCAGTTCAGGACGACCGGCGCCGCGAGGGCACCGCGCAGGTGCGCGATCCGTCGCGCAGGCCACCGGCCGCCGGGACCCGCCCGGCGCAGGAAGCGCACCGGGTTAGCGGCCGCCTGCGAACGAGGTTGAGGCGCTCCGCCTGCACATTCCTGAACCTGCTCAGGGTCGGGTCAGGAACCCGCCCCGTTCCGTCCTATTCGGCAACCCGATCCTTGATCCACTGCGCCCGAGGCAGCACCTCGATGCTGCCAGCCGCGTACTGCTGCAGCACGTCGTCCGGGCCGAAGCGCGGCTGCCAGCCCAGTGTGCTGCGCATCAGTGCACTGTCGTAGACGCGGTCGATGCTCAACGGCAGCGGCCAGCCGCGGCGCTCGAACTCGGCCAGCAGCAGCGGGGCGCGGCGGGCCAGCACCCGGCGGGGCTGGGTCGCCAGTTCCAGGCAATCCTCGCGCAGGAACGGTGTCGGTGCGCAGGCAATATAGCGTGCGAAGGCAGCGCCCTCATCGTGCAGCAGCGCGGCATGTGCACTGGCCACGTCGCGCGCGTCGATGCCGCGGTGCAGGCGGAACATCGCCATCCGCTCCGGTGGCTCGGGGAAGCAGCGGGCCATGCGCAGCACGCGCACGCTGAAGCCCGGTGCCGCAGCGGCTTCGGCCAACGCCTCTGCCTGCAGCTTGCTGCGATGGTAGATCGTGCGCGGCAACGGCTCGGTATCTTCATCGATCCAGCGGCATCCGCCCGCCACTACCGCATGGCCATACAGCGCCGTGGTGCTGGTCAGCACGAAGCGGCGTGCACCGGCCTCGCGGGCAGCCTGCAACAGGTGTGCGGTCGCCTCCACATTGATCTGCTGGAATACCGCATCCGGCACCAGGCCGACATGAGGTGCGTGCAGGGCGGCGGTATGGATCACCGCATCGACCCCCTGCACCGCCCGCGTCACGGCCTGACGATCGGTGACATCGGCAATGATGCGGGTGGTGGCAAATGGGCTGCGATCCAGCCCCACCACTTCGTGGGCCGCCGCCAGCGCGCCGAAGATCGCACGCCCGATCCGCCCGGAACTGCCGGTCAACAGAATCTTCATTGAGTCCATTCACTCGAAGCGCCCGGGAACTACCGGGATGCTTCGATTCTAGGCACGCTGCATGTCGTCTGCGATAGGGCGCGGTTGCAATTGTGCGTTCATTTTGGCGATGCCGATCGGGCCAGCAGCTGCCGGGCGACGAACAGCGGATCGTCACCGCCTGCCGCATCAGGCGTGACCCCGGTACCTTCCCAGTTGGTTCCGGTACGAAGGTTGATCGGCTGCCGGTCGGGAATGCTGATCTGATAGCCATCCGGCAGCAGCACAGGATCATCGAACATATGTGCCGCGCCGCCACTTCGACTCCCAACGACACGTGCCCGCCCCTGCGCCTGCAGCGAGTACGCGACGAATTCGGCGGCCGAGCCGGTGCGGCGGTCGATCAGCACCACCAGCGGCTTCAGGTACAGCCCCAGGCTCGCCGGTGGCAACGGTACCGGACTGCGTTGGCCACGTTGTTGCAGTGACTGCACCTGGGTGATCTCCGCCGCCAGCAGGGTCCGCACCAGCAGGTCCGCACTGCCGTCATCCCCCCCCCCGTTCTGGCGCAGATCGAGCACCAGGCCATCGGTGTCGGCCAGCAGGGTGAAGGCCGCGGCCAGCTTCGGCCGGGCCAGATCGAGCGGATAGAAGGTGCTCAGGCGCAGGTAGCCGATGTTGCCTTCCAGCACCCGCACCTCGCGCACGCCCGCACCATTGCTGCGTGCATCCGCGCGCCAGGCCATCAGCCAGTCATCCTGGCCGGCGCTGGCATCCACCCGCTCGACATGGAAGTGGCCATCGAACACGTCCAGGTCCTGGTTCAGGCGTGCGCTGAACACCTTCGGGTCCGCGCAGCTGTCCGCATAGCGCTGCTGGGCGGACCAGCCGCGCACCACCTCGGCAATGCGCGCGCCTTCGGCCACGTCCAGGTACTGCGCCTGTATCGCCGTGGCCGCCGCCTGCAGCACCGCGTCCTGGGCCGGGCAGGACGCCGCCAGCAGCGCGCCCAGCATCCACGAAACCACCATGACCGCACTCCACGTTGATGATATGTAAGTGCTTATATATCATCGCGACCATGGATCTCCAACATGCCTCCCTGGGAACGCTGCTGCGGGCCCTGCTCGACCAGCTCGACCCGGCGGTCGAGCAGGCCTACCGCGACCTGAAGCTGGACTACCGGCCGCGCTACACCCCGGTGCTGCGCACGCTGATGGCGCAGGGCCCCTGCCGCATCAAGGACCTCGCACTGGCCTGCGGGCTCAGCCATTCGGCACTCAGCCAGACGGTTTCAGCGATGGTGCGCGACGGTTGGCTGCACGCTGCGGTCGGTGAAGACAGCCGTGAGCGCATCCTGCAGTTGAGCCCGCGCGCACTGCAGGCGCTGCCGGCGCTGCAGACGCAGTGGCAGGCCACGGCTCGCGCGGCGCGCAGCCTCGATGCCGATCTTGGACAGTCGTTGGAGCAGGTGCTGCGCGACGCACTGCAGGCGCTTGAGCAGCGGCCGTTCGCGCAGCGACTGCGCGACACACCCCAGCGCTGAGGCACCTACTGTTCGGCTGCCATCTCGATTTCACTGAGGAAGGTCCAGCTGCCATTGGCCAACCGCAGCTCGAGCGTGCGGCACTGCGCGGCCAGCGGCGCGGCATTGCCCAGCACGTATTCCTCTTCGGTCGAACCGCTCAGCCCGGCCTGGGTGAATGGCGCCGACAGCACGCCGATGCGGGTTGCGGCAGAGCCCGGCTCAGCGCACATCACCTCCACCGACGTCGGCGTGACGATGCCCCAGGCCGGGCGGGTCATCGTGTGCAGGCCGATCCAGTCCACCCGCCGGCGCTGGCCGAGGTCGATGGTGATGCTGACATTGCCGTGCACGCCCACCCAGCCGGCATCCATCGGGTTGCGCGGATCCCCCACCCGGCGATCGAACAGTTCATGCCCGGTGCTGTCGGGATAGTTTGCGTCCGGCGCCGTGCTGTAGCTGTAGGTGGTCTGCACCGGATCGACACTGTAGGACGCACCGAGGCCATACAACCCGCGAT
Source organism: Stenotrophomonas sp. YJH_SMC_16 (assembly GCF_059367875.1). NCBI lineage: Bacteria > Pseudomonadati > Pseudomonadota > Gammaproteobacteria > Lysobacterales > Lysobacteraceae > Stenotrophomonas > Stenotrophomonas sp. YJH_SMC_16. The sequence goes on from NZ_JCAFRH010000001.1 coordinate 526,209, forward strand.
AGGTGTTCATCATCCGCGGCGATTCGCCATACCCCTGGCCGGGGCCGACCACCTCGGACATGTGGTACTGGTTGAGCCAGGCAACGCGCTTGCCGGCCGAACGCGCACTCCACAACTGCTGGTTGATGCGCTGCACCGACGCGGAGCGATAGGCACCGGACAGCCCGTTGCCGGTCTCCAGGAACAAGGGGCTGCCATGGTTGAACAGTTCGATGTCGGCCCACAGGCCGCTGGCACCCAGCGCCGCCGACAGCGCCTCGTAGTACGCCTCGGTGGAATGACCCGCGCGATCCCACTGGAACAATCGGGCATGCGAGGCAGCACCGATGCCGTCCTGCCAGATCTGCACGTCCACGCCGGTGGCTGTACGGAACTGTGCAGCAGCCCGGCCCACGCTGACCGGATCCACGCTGGATGACGCCAGGTAGGGTGCCACCATCACCGGCCGCGAGGGTGTACTGCCTTTGAGCGCCGTCACGATCGCGCGATAGAACGGTGCGCGATCAATCGGCACCTGTGCCGGCTCGTCGGTGATGTACCAGCCGGCGAACGCCGGATGCGATCCGTACTGCTGGCCAAGCTGCGCCAGCGACTGCGCCAGCGACTGCGCCGCATCCTGTGCCACGGCCGTTGCATTCTGGCCCTGCCAGAAGGTGGCGCACTGCCCCGAACTGTAGGTGGTGCCCACCACGACCTTCATGCCGCGCGCGGCTGCCGCATCGAGCACGGTGCCGAGCTTGCCGGGAAAGCCGGCAATCCATTCGAAATCCTGCACACCGCTGGCGCATCCCACGCCGGCACGGGTGGCACGCACCTGACCGAGGATGATCGTGTCGTTGCCGAGGTCCTGCAGTTCATCCAGGAACAGCGGCAATTGCGCGGCTGGCAGCTGTTCGTCGGTGGCCGAATAGCCGACGTGAACAAAGCTGCCGGACAACAGGGGGCTGGCTGCATGGACGGGGGCGATACAGGCCAGCAATGCGATCACTCCAATCCTGTTCATGTTCTACGTCCCTGTGGTGGCCAGGCGAGTGGCGTTGTCGCGCATGCTATCAACAGCGGCGGTGACCTCGGTTGAGCGAAAGCGCTTACGGGTTGCGCCACCCGCCTGAATGGCTGCGCCATCAGCCCCGTGCGCAGGGCGCGTGAAAACCGTGGCGAAGATGGCGACCTGGACTTAGCGTGCGATGGCCAAGCATGGATGCTGCCGTCTACGAAGGCGGCGTCCACACTGCAGGAGATTTCACATGACTGAGCAGAACCCGCGCAGCTCCAACCGGGGCTTTGCATCAATGGACCAGGACAAGCAGCGCGCGATCGCTGCCAAGGGCGGGCGTGCCGCACATGCCTCCGGCAACGCGCATGAATTCAGTCCGGCCGAAGCACGTGTCGCAGGCCGCAAGGGCGGCGAGGCGATCAGCCGCAACCGCCAGCACATGGCCACGATCGGTCGTGAAGGTGGGCACGCTCGCCACGCCAATGCGCGCCAGCAGCAACAGCAGCAACAGCAGCAACAGCAGCCACACGAGATCGAACGCACGGCAGAGGGCCCGCAGCGCCAGCAGGGCTGACCGCTGCGCGTCAGGCCGGTGCGCGCTGGCGATACAGACCCAGCGCAGCAAGCAGGACCAGCGCACCGGCCACAGCCATCGCCCAGCCGAAACCACTGGCCATCGCACTGCGATACCACGCCAGTGTCTGCGGCGTGGCGTGCATCGAGCTTGGTTGCAGGATGAGTTCGCGCGCCTGTGCCACCAGCCCCCGCTGCCCGGCCGCCTGCGCGGAAACGGCGAAGTGCTGCACGGCGCGCCGGCCCATCAAGCTGCCCAGCAGCGCGATGCCCAGGCTCATGCCTGCTTGGCGTAACGCGTTCATCGTGGCTGAGGCGATACCCGCGCGCTCGACCGGCGCGCTGGCCATGACCGCCATGCCGGTCGCCGGCACTGCCAGCCCCATGCCAATGCCAAGCAGCACCAGCACAGCGCTGGCAAAAGCACGCGACGTAGCCGGTTCGAACGTGGCCATCGCGCACAGCGCTATCCCGGCCAGGGCGTAGCCCAGCACCAGCGCGGCATGCAGCCCGAGGTGGACGACCAGACGACCGAACAACAGCGAGACGACCCCCATCAACAGGAACTGCGGAGCCAGCTGGGAGCCGGCCTGCGCAGCGCTGTGGCCCTGCGCCTGCTGGAAGAACAGCGACAGGAAGAACAGGCTGGCATAGGCAGTGAAGCCCAGCACGAACGATGCCAGGTTGAACATGCCGAAGCGGCGGTCGGCAAACAGGTCCAGCGGCAGCAATGGGCGTACGACCCGGCGTTCAACGATGCCGAACAGGATCAGTCCGGCGGCTGCGACGCCCAGCGCCAGCAGGGCCACCGGCGCCAGCAGGCCATGCTCGCCGATCGCGATCAGGCCATAGCTCAGCGCACCCAGCGCGACGATGCTGAGCAGCTGCCCGGCGGGGTCCAGTGCGGCGTGCTGCGGATGCCGCCGCTCCGGAATTCCCCAGACGCCCAGCGCCAGCGCGAGCAGGCCCAACGGCAGGTTGATCAGGAAGATGCTGGGCCATCCGGCGCGCTGCACCAGCACGCCGCCCAGCAGCGGGCCCAGCACCAGGGCCAGCGCACTGAACGCGGACCAGCCACCGATCGCACGTGCACGCTGGCGCGGGTCGGGAAACGCGTGGCTGAGGATCGGCATTGCGGCGGGAATCAACAATGCGCCCGCGATGCCCTGCACTGCGCGCCCGGCCACCAGAGTTACAAGATTGCCGGCACAAGCGCACAGCAGGGACCCCAGCGTGAAGGTGGCGACGCTGAGCAGCCACATCCGCCGATGACCGTAACGATCCCCAAGCGGCCCCGCCGACAGCATCAGCGCCGACAACGCGATCGCGTAGGCGTTGATCACCCATTGCAGGCCGGCCATGTCGGTGTGCAACGCCTGCTGCAGGGTCGGCAGGGCGACGTTGACGATGCTGATGTCCAGCGAGGCGAGGAATGTGCCGAGGTAGGCGGCCAACACCAGGGCCGGACGTTGGAAACGCTGCATGGGTGGATCCCGGGGGAGGACGTGCGCGCATCGTAGCCACTGACTGACCGTCGGTCAATGACCGGCGGTCAGTCAATGCCAAAGGACAGCTAGAATGGCCACCGTCGCACCCGGACCTTGCCCACCATGCAGACCCCAGCTGTCGCCAGGCCTCGCACCAAGCCTGCGGAAACCCGCCAGGAAGAACTGATGGACGCCGCGCAGGCACTGTTCCTGTCAAAGGGAGTGGACGCCACCACCATCAGCGACATCGTCGCCGCGGCTGATGTGGCCAAGGGCACCTTCTATACCTACTTCGCCTCGCGCACCGAGATCCTGCAGGCGCTGGCACAACGCTACACGCGGCAGTTCATGGAAGCGGTCGACCAGGCCGTGCAGCAGCACCCCGTAGGCGATGGCGTAGCACGCCTGCGCGCCTGGATCCGCGCCAACATCGAACTTTACGTGCGCACCCATGCACTGCACGATGTGGTGTACGCCAACCATCACCATCATCAGCGCGGCAACGCCGAACGCAACGCAATCCAGCAGCAACTGCTGGGCATCCTCGAAGCGGGCAACGCCGCCGGTCTGTGGCAGCTTCCGGCGCCGCAGGTTACCGCCTCGTTGATCTACGCCGGCGTGCACGGCGCTACCGACGACCTGATCGCCATACCCGCACAGGATGCCGATGCGTTCATCGAAGCCGTGCAGGCCAATTGCCTGCGCATGGTCGGCGTGCCACCGGCCGGTGCCAAGCGGCGCTGACGAACCGTCTGTCGCTCAGGTATGGGCGAGGATGTTCAACAACCGCCCGAACGGGTCACGGACGAAGAAGCGACGCACGCCCCAGGGCTCATCGACCGGGCCATATTCCAGCGGGATGCCGGCCGCACGCATGCGCTCCAGTACCTGCTGCAGATTGTCCACTTCGATCGACAGATCCGGCACTGCGGTGCCGGAACCCCCTTCACTGGCAAAGCTGACCTGCGCCGGCGCGCTGCCCTCGCCGCCGTGGGTGACGATCCAGCCGTGGTCCATCACCACCGGCATGCCCAGCAGCTCGCCATAGAACACTGCGGCACGCGCAGGATCAGGCGTGGCGATGTTGGCGACGACACGTTTGACGGCCATGTGCAGCGGCTCCGATGCGATTCCCCATCCTCGCCGCTGCGTGCATGGCCTGCAAGCGGGCTGCGCTGAAACAGAAGAGCCCCGTCGGTGACGGGGCTCTTCATCAGTCCTGCATTGCCACTGCTTACACGGCGCCGCAGCGATCCATGACGCAACGATCGTATTCGTACTGGCATTCCATCGCATCACCGCCACCGGACAAACAGGCCTGGTAAGCCTTCCAACAGGGAAGATCGCATGGCGGAATCGGCCCGGCCACAGCAACCGAACCGCTGCAGGCCAAGGCGAACACGGCACCCACGATCATTTTCCTGAAAGTACGCATCGACATCACTCCTTGATAGGCCTGGTGAGCCCAGGCCGGGCCACGGTAGCGGGGTCTCCGGGAGATGGAGTGAACACGCGCGTCACGGAACATTAACCTGTTCATTAAATTTCCTTCACACCACTGGGGGTGATCGGCGCGCTGCGGGGTTAACGGCCTTGTTGTCCGTCAATCAAGGAAGTTGTCCGATGAATCACCCGCTGCACGGCCGTTCGTCCCGCTCCCGTTCTCCGATGCACAGCCGCCTCGCACTGGCGGTCACCAGCACATTGCTGCTTGCCAGCACGTTGCCCGCCATGGCCAACGACTCATTCGAGGTCTGGCAACAACAGCGCCAACTGCAGGTGGCGTGGGCACAACCGGCCACTGCGGCGATCCCGTCCGCAACCACCCCGTTGCCGATTGCAGCCCCCGCAGCGGCGGCCAGCAGCACGACGACCCTCGGCAATCCGGGCGATCCAGCCAGCTGGCGTACGAACGAATTCAATGCCGACTGGGGCCTGGCCGCGACCAACGCGGACCACGCCTATGCGCGGGGCCTGACCGGTACCGGCATCCGCCTGGGTGTGTTCGACAGCGGCACCGGCCTGGACCATCCGGAGTTCGCCGGGAAGAACCATCGCAGCCTCCGTCTGGCCGATGTGTTGGCCGATGGCAGCCTGTGCGGAAGCGAGGTACTTGCCGGCCCGGATGCCTGCTTCACCAGTGACGGCAATCAGGTCGCCATCGATTACACCCTCATTGATCCGGCCTACAGGGACCTGCTCAATCGCAACGGCTACTTCGAGGGCCCGGGCTACAACGTGCACGGTACCCACGTATCCGGAACCATCGCCGCCAACCGCGACGGCAACGGAATGCACGGCGTCGCGTTCGGGGCGGACCTCACCGTGGCCCGCCTGTTTGCCAACAGCGTGAACTACCTGACCGTCGTCGAGCGCAATGGCGGACTGTATCTGGACAGTAAATCGGTTGCCGGGCTGGGAGCCTCCGACTCGATCTTCCCGCAGCTATACGCACAGCTCAACGAACAGCACGTCCGCGCAGTCAACCACAGTTGGGGCCTGACCAACGAACCGGACACTGCCGAGAAGCTCGACTTCTATCTGTCGCATCCGGATCTTGCGGACAGCCTCGGCGCGATAGCAGAAGGCTCACGTACCCGCGGCCTGATCCAGGTATGGGCTGCGGGAAACACCGACTCGGTCAATCCCTCGCCAGAGCAGGCGCCGATCGCGGGCATGTATGCATCGATGCCACGCGAATTCACTGACGTCGAGCCGTACTGGTTGGCCGTAGTCAACGTCAACCAGGCGCTGGAGCTGAGCAATCGCTCGATGCGCTGCGGCCTGGCCGCGAACTGGTGCCTGGCCGCGCCTGGTTCGAACATCAATTCGACCGTCTATGGCGAAGATTCGGTCATCGATGCCAGCCCCCGCGAGGACAATGGGAATGTGATCCTCGAGGTCTCCGGCCAGGCCCCAACGTATGCCTACGGGAACCTGAGCGGCACCTCGATGGCCGCACCGCACGTCACCGGTGCACTGGGCCTGTTGTTCGAACGCTTCCCTTATCTGGACAGCGCCCAGGTGCGCGACGTACTGCTGACCACCGCGCGCGATCTTGGCGCACCGGGCATCGATGATGTCTATGGCTGGGGCCTGATGGACCTGCGCAAGGCCATCGAAGGCTACGGCTCGCTGCGCGTGGATACCAACGTGGTGATGAACCAGAAGGCCGGTGGCCTGAAGGTCTGGGAAGGCGATGCCTGGGACGACTGGACCAACGACATCGGTGGCCCCGGCAAGCTGACCAAGTCCGGCATCGGCTGGCTGCGCCTGAGCGGTGACAACACTTTCAACGGCGCGGTACTGCAGGACGGTACGCTGGAATTGAATGGCGCCAACACGCTCACGTCTGCGGTCGAGGTCCAGGGTGGCCAGTTCCTGCTCAATGGCAGCCTGGTCTCCACCGCGCTGAACACCACCGGGGGCGTGAGCACGGTCAGCAGCAGCGGCCTGCTGAAGGACAGCAACCTGACCGTCAACGGTGGCGTGGTGTCCTTCAACGGCACGCAGACCGGCGGCACCACCACGGTCGGTGCCAACGGCCTGCTGAAGGGTGTCGGTACGCTCGGCAGCACCCACGTCGACGGCATCATCGCGCCCGGCAATTCGATCGGCACGCTGACCATCAACGGCAACTACGTACAGGGTGCAACCGGCGTCTATGCTGCCGAACTTGCTCCGGGCGGGCGCAGTGACCAGCTGCACGTGACCGGCACCGCCACCCTCGGCGGCACCCTGGTCGCACTGCCGGAGCCGGGTACCTACTACCTCGGCGAGCAGTTCAGTTTCATCCGCGCCGACGGCGGTGTCAGCGGCCAGTTCGCGAAAACCGACTTCAGCGCGTTCTCGCCGTTCCTGCAGTTCAGCCTGGCTTACGGTGCCAATGGCACCCGCATCGACGTGGCCCGTGGTGCGTCGCTCGCCAGTGCCGCCGCCACGCCGAACCAGCGTGCGGCCGCGGCGGCGGCCGATGGACTGGCGATCAACCAGGGCCTGCCCAAGCCGCTGACCCAACTCTTCCCGCAACAGGTCGGCGGCGTGCTCGATGGCCTCAGCGGCGAGCTGCATCCGGCCACGGCACTGGCCCTGGTCGAGGGCAGCCGCCATGTGCGCGATGCCGCACTGTCACGCCGTGCCGGTGCAGCCGCACCGGGATCCGATACGGGTGATGCCACCGGTGCCTGGGTGCAGGCGCTGGGCGGCAACAGCAAGCTGGATGGCAACAGCAACACCGCGCGCACTGACGCCAACAGCAATGGCCTGCTGGTCGGCATCGACCGCGAGTTCGGTGGCTGGCAGATCGGCGTGCTGGCCGGTACCGGCCGCACCGACGTGAAGCAGCAGGAGCGTCGTGCCAAGTCGAAGATCGACAACACGCACTTCGGCGCCTACGCCAGCCACACCTGGGGCGGGTTCGGCCTGCGCGGTGGCGTGGCATGGAGCCGCAATGAAGTGAAGAGCACGCGTGATGTTGCCTTCGCAGGCTTCAGCGACAGCCTGAGCGCGCGCTACAACGCACATACACGCCAGGCCTTCATCGAAGCGGGCTACCGTTTCGGCAATGCGGAAGGTGGGCTGGAGCCGTACCTGCAGGTCGCCCGCGTGGAAGTGGACCTGAAGCAGATCAACGAGCGTGGCGGCGCGGCGGCACTGCACGGCAAGGTGGACGACACCGGCACCACCATCGCCACCGCTGGTCTCCGCTTCGACAAGGGTCTGAAGGCATCGTTCCAGCAGGACAGCTGGTTGCACCTGCGTGGCGGTGTCGGCTACCGCCGTGCCTCCGGCGACCGCAGCCAGGTGGCCAACCTCGCCTTTGCCAACAGCAGCACCACGTTCGCGGTCGAGGGTGCTCCGATTGCCGACAACGCCGTCGTGGCCGAGCTGGGCCTGGCGGCGTGGCTGACCCCGCGGCAGCAGCTGGAGCTGGGCTACAGCGGTCAGTTCGGCAGTGAAAGCCGCGACCATGGCGCCACTGCACGCTGGTCCGTCCGCTTCTAAACACGTGTTCTCTTGACGGGTTGGGGCGGCCTCGCGGCCGCCCCTTTTTTTGCCCGCCATCCAGCGCTATGTGCGGTGCCGCAGCGCGGCGGTACCTGCCAGGCTGGCAAGTGGCAGCAGCAACCCGTAGGCCACCAGCGGCCACACGGTATCGCCGGGCAGCACCAGGGTAACCAGCGTGCCGATGCCTGCCACGATCAGGCTCTGCACCGCGTAGTACAGAGCCACCGCCGTACCCGACGCATCGGCGAAATCACGCAACGCGCCGCTTGCGGCCACCGAAACCACCATCACCAGCCCCACCGCGATGCCCCACATGGGCAGCACCACCGCGATGAACGAGGGAGGCCACGCTGCGGCCAACGCCATCAGCAGCACCCCGGCCACCATCACCCACAGGCCGCGCAGGAAGGTACCGCGCACGTTCCAGCGGGCAATGCACACGTGCGCCATCCGCGCCGTGACGATCATCACCAGCGCCACCGTGGCGAAGGCAAGGCTGAACGACAGGGGCGAGTACTGCATGCGCCCGACCAGCAGCCGGGGCGCGACCGAGAAGAACACGAAGAACGTGCCCATGCCCGCACTGAAGCCCAGCGTGTAGACCCAGAACGCGCCGCTGCCGAGGATGCGTCGTACCGCCGGTCGCGACGCGTCATGGCACCGCGGGCGGGTTTCCTGCCAATGCCGTACCGCGCGCATGCCGGCGATCATGCCCAGTGCGCCGAGCAGAACGAAGATCGCGCGCCAGCCAACCGCGCCTGCCAGCAGTGCGCCGAGGATCGGTCCCAGTGCCGGCACGAAGGCCAGCATCGAGGCGAACAGCCCATACAGCGACGCACCTTCGGGTGTATCGGCATACACGTCACGGACCGTGGCAAAGGTCGCCACCAATGCCGCCGACGCCCCCACCGCCTGTACGGTCCGCCAGGCCAGGAATGCTGCGCCGCTGCTGGACATGGCCAGCGCAAACGACGAAAGCGCGAACAGCAACGCCCCCAGCAACAGGACCGGCCGCCGCCCGATGCGGTCGGACAACGGGCCGAACAGCAACTGGCCCAGGCCGAGCACCAGCAGGTAGATGCTCAACGTCAGCTGCACCACCGTCGGTGATGTCTGCAGTGCCCGCGGCATCACCGGCACTACAGGAAGATAGATATCCATGGCCAGCGAGGCCAGGAGGTCGAACGGCGCCATCAGCACAATGGCCGATGGCAGCGGGTGGGCCCAACGCGGGGCCTGTCGATTGAACATGGGGAGTCTCCGCCCAGAGTGAATCCGGCGGTGATCCATCCACTTCGCGTGCATCGCAGGGATGATCACCGCAACAACGTCTGCATCGTTGTTGCGGCTCAGCGAACTGTCTGCGGACCGTTCCCGTTGTTCATGATGTCCATCGAATGCAAATGCAGGTGGCGCAAGTGTAGCAATCGTCCACCTGCCGCGCGGCGCTCAGGCCAGGGGCAACATGTCGATGCGCCGGCACGGCGTCTCCTTCACCTGCTCGATCAGCCGTCGCACCACAGGCGAGGACTCCGCCCGCCGGTACTGCACAGCGATGGTCGAGACGATGGTGGGGCCGGCCAGTGGCAGATAGATCATTCCGGGCAGCACCAGCGTGCGTTGCAGTACCGATGGCACGATCGCCACCGAACCAACGCCGACCGACACCTCGGCCAACACCGCCGCCAGATGCCCGGGCTGGGAACGGATACGTGGAATGAACCCGCCGCGGCGCCCGACTTCCATTGCGCCCACCGGCTGCTCCGGCATGACGAAGCTTTCCCGGGCCAATGACGCCGGCTGTACCGGCGCGCGGGCCTGCGCCAGCGGATGGGTTTCCGGCAGGGCCACGCAGAACTGGTCTTCGACCAGGGTGTGTTCGCCGAAACTGTCGGGTACATCCATCGGAGGCCGGCAGAACACCACATCCACCCGGCCTTCCTGCAGCAGCTGCGGGAGCTCGCCCATCGGCCATTCGCTTACCTGCAGTTCCACGCCCGGGTAGCGGCTGCGGAACCGGCTGAGCTGATCCTGCAACGCACCGGCATACAGCGCCGAGCCGACGTAGCCGATCTCGATCTTGCCGATCTCACCCCGCCCGGCGCGCCGGCCCAGGGTTTCGGCCTGTTCGAACCGGCGCAGCACATCGCGGGCTTCCGCCAGGAACACCTCGCCTGCGGAGGTCAGCAGCACTTCGCGCCGGCTGCGGTCGAACAGGCGCGTGCCGAGGCGACGCTCGATGTCCTGGATCTGCACGCTCAGCGTGGGAGTGGCGATCCCCAGCCGCAGGGCCGCGCGACCGAAGTGCAGTTCCTCGGCCAAGGTGACGAAGTACTCCAGGTGACGGCGTTCCATGGGCGGCATTTCGTTAGGTTCAAGCTAACGTAACCAGAAAACACCGAGAATGAAACAAACACCTATCATTGCTGGAATGGCGGTCCTCTCTTCGTGCGAGTGACCGGTGCCGCCCTCCCCTCCCTCTTCGCCTGCACGGCACACGCTGCCTGACGCGATCCTGCTGGTGGCCTCGCTGGGCTGCACGATGACCGTGCTGGAGACCAATGCCGTGGCGGTCGCACTGCCCAGCATCGCGCGCGACCTGCACGCCGGATTCGCCGATATCGAGTGGGTGATCAGTGCCTACATCCTGTCCTTCACCTCACTGCTGCTGCCCGCCGGTGCTGTCGCCGACCGCTACGGCCGCCGCCGGGTGCTGCTGATCGGCATCAGCCTGTTCGCCCTCACTTCTCTGCTCTGTGCACTGGCGCCCGGTGCCACCCTGCTCTACCTGGCGCGGGCACTGCAGGGCATCGGTGCTGCTTTCCTGCTGGCGCCCTCGCTGTCGATCATCGGCCACACCTACCACCAGGGGGCCGCCAAAGACACTGCATGGGCGTTCTGGGGCACAGCCATGGGCGTGATGATGGTGCTCTCGCCACTGATCGGCGGCCTGCTGTCCGCGCTCTGGGGCTGGCGCGCGGTGTTCATTGCGATCCTGCCGTTCCTGGGCCTGCTCGGCTACGGCACGCTGCGCTGGATACCCGAGTCGTCCGACAGCGCGGTCCGCCCGCTCGACCCGCCCGGCATCATCACCTTCAGCGTTGCCATCTTCGGCATCGTGTTCTTCCTGGTCGAAGGACTGGCAAAAGGATGGTCATCGGCGCCGGCGCTGAGCGGGCTGGGCCTGGCCATCATCATGGCCGCCGCCTTCGTCATCGTTGAGCGGGCACGGTCACATCCCATGGTCGATCTCGGGCTGCTGGCCAGTCCACGTTTCATCGGCGCACTCATTGCCATGGTCGGCTATTCGGTCAGCGCACAGGTGATGGCGTCGATGCTGCCGCAGTACCTGCAGAACGGCATCGGCCTGGGCGTACTGGCTGCGGGTGCCGGCATGCTCCCGTTCGCTGCGGCGATGCTGCTGTTTCCCAGCGTGGGCCGCCGGCTCGGTCGCCATCTGAACAGTCCGGCGGTGCTGGCGATCGGGCTGTCGATCACTGCCGCGGGCAATGCCGTGGCCGGACTGGCCGCGTGGCAGCATCTGCCCTGGCTGGCATTCGTCGCAATGGTGGTGATCGGTGCCGGCGGCGGCATCCTCAATGGCGAGACATCCAAAGCCATCATCGGCGCGGCACCGCGCGAGCGGGCCGGCATGGCCTCCGGCATCAGCGCGACCACGCGCTTTGTCGGCATCCTGCTCGGATTCACCGTGCTGTCCAGCGCCTTGAGCCTGGGCATCCGCAACGCACTGTCGGCTGTGGTTCCCGCGCGCGAGGTACTGTCGATGGCCGATGCGATCGCTACCGGCACCTTCACCAGTGCGCGCAACATGGCCTTCGCACAGGCGATCTACAGCCACGGATTTGCCAGTGCACTGTGGACGTCGGCCATTGCCGCGCTGCTGGCCAGCCTTGCGGTGTTGCTGCTGGGCCGTAGTCCCGCACAGCGATGACGCTGGAGCGCGGATTACGAAGTTGGCCGGGGCAGCCACGCTGCCCCGACCGTGGCGGCCCCGGGGAGAAGGCCGCCGATGATCGTCAGGCCGCCTTCATGGCGTGCTTGCGCGCCCGCATCACGTTGTGGCATTCCTGCACTTCGGGCAGCAGCTGGGTGACTTCCTGGCGCACGGCCGGCGGCAGTTCGTTGTCCTTCAGCACGTCCTTGAACGCGCCAAGCAGCCTGTCTTCCGACTCTTCCAGCTCGGCCACGTAACCATAGTTGGTGTCGCCGAATGCAGCGCGCACCTTGCCGTAGAACTGCTGCATCGACCCGACCATGGTGCCGTGCTCGGCGGGCTTGCCGCCGCTGGCGGCGACCGAACTGCTCAACGCGGCGACGATGCGGCCCTTGACGCCGGCAATGCGGGTGAACAGGGCCGACAGTTCGGCATCCTTCACCTTGGTCGCAGCTTCTTCGTAGAACGACTTTCCGTCCCGGGCAATCTCGATCAGGTCGTTGAGGCGATGTTCGATGGTGGACTGGGTGCTCATGGAATCGCTCCTGTGTGCTCGATGGTCTATGGAGAATGACAGCGCGAGTGCGTTGCCTTCGGGATCACTGTGGAGGTTTGAATGTGCCGGTTGGGTGAGTACGAATTGATGCATGCATCACCACCCTCAACGCGTCCTGACTCCTTCATCCCATCGCATTTCCGCGTTCACGGCGTCTGAGCAGAACGCCCACGATTCACCAGGGCGCGATGACGATGATCAGCGCCACCAGCAGTGCGATGGCAAGCACCAGCAACAGCACATGCCACTGCTTCCACGTGGGTTTTGGTTTACCGGGGGTATTCATCGGATGTCTCCTGGAGTCTGTCATCGGCCCGCAGCCAGACTGAAGCAGGGCACCCCCGGTGCGCGTCGCGGTTTCGTGCATGGCTTGTGCATGAACGCTGTATCCAGCGCGCGACGATAACGCGTCCATAACGTAATCGAGTTGTAAACGGAATGTTAGGTTCCTTCCGATTCCGCACAGCGGAGTTTCAGATCGGTTTCCACGCAGCTATGCGGAAACCCATTCAACTGGATTTGGAGAGAGCCAAATGCATTACAAGTACACCCTGCTTTCCCTGGCAGTGGGCACGGCCCTGGCCGCCGCCTGGTCACCGGCCGCGCATGCGCAGGATGACGACGACAAGACGCCGAAGAACCTCGATCGCATCCAGGTTACCGGCTCTGCCATCCGCAGCGTGGATATCGAAACGCAGCAGCCGATCATCGCCATCACCCGCACGATGATCGAGCAGCAGGGCTTCACCACGATCGCCGACCTGCTGCAGAACCTGACGTCCACGGGCGCGCCGGCGATCTCCCGCGCACGCGCATTGTCGTCCGGTGAAAATGTCGGCGGTTACTACGTCGACATCCGCAATCTGGGCGCCACGCGCACGCTGGTGCTGGTCAATGGCAAGCGCCTCGGTGCGACCACCAGCGGCCTGCAGGATCTCAGCCAGATTCCGATGAGCGCGGTGGAACGCATCGATGTCCTGAAGGACGGCGCCTCCTCGCTGTACGGTTCGGATGCGATCGCTGGCGTGGTCAACATCATCACCCGCAAGAACTACGAAGGGCTGGAAGTGTCCATGCAGCACGGGCAGTTCAGCCAGGGCGATGGCAAGGACAGCACGTTCTCGCTGGTGACCGGCGCCCGTGGAGAACGTGGCGGATACACCCTCGCACTGGAATACCAGAAGTCGGATCCGGTATTTGCCCGCGACCGCGAGTTCTCCCGGTACGGCGGCGCCGGCCCCAATTACCCGGGCGCGGACTGGAGCAACATCAGCCAGAACGGTTCGTGGTGCGACCCGGCGCTCTACAAGTGCAACACCGGTGACGCGGTGTTCAAGACGCTCAACCGTGGCGGCGACCCGAAGAATCCGAACGACTACCACCCGATCACGCCGGCCGAGTTCGCCAACGGCAACGACCAGATGCACCTGCAGACCGGCATCGAGCGTCGCTCGCTGTTCCTCAGCACGGACTACGCGCTGAGCGACCAGATCAAGTTCGCCGCCGACATCGGCTACAACGAGCGCACCACCGACCAGCAGATCGCGGGCTACCCGTACCAGTCGACCAAGTTCGGCACGCCCCTGGACGCAGCCAGCGTATTCAATCCGCTCGACCACGGCATCGCGTTCAATCGCCGCCTGTGGGAAGTGCCGCGCACGACCGAAAGCAAGCTGAAGTCGCTGCGCATTGCACCAAGCCTGTCCGGCTACTTCGAACTGGGCGCCAAGACGTACGACTGGGAAGTCGGTGCGCTGTTCAACCGCAATGAAGTCACAAAAACAGGCCGTGGCGACATGAGCCTGATCGCTTCCCGGCAGGCATTGGGGCCCTCCTACCTCGATGCCAACGGTGTGGCCCGGTGTGGCACGGCGGCATCGCCGGTCACGGGCTGCCTGGCCTGGAATCCTTTGCTGCCATACGGTGTCGCGGGGGCTGGCTCTCTCTCCGATCCCGAACTGCAGCGCTTCTTGTTCCCGACGTTCAACGATACCGGCATCACCAAGACCCGCAGCTATTTCGCCAATATCTCCGGGCCAGTGATCGAACTGCCTGCCGGTGACCTGTCCGTCGCTCTGGGTTACCAATACCGCAAGGAAGAAGGCCGCTTCGTGCCCGACGCCTTTGCCCAGTCGCGCCAGAGCACGGCGCTGGGCGCGTCCACCACCTCGGGTGAGTACAGCCTCAATGAGTTCTTCGCCGAAGTGAACGTGCCGGTGCTGCGTGACCTGCCGTTCGCCAAGGAACTGACCGTGAACCTGGCCACGCGCTATTCCGACTACAGCAATTTCGGCAATACCACCAATTCCAAGGCCAGCTTCGCCTGGCGCCCGATCGAGGAATTGATGATCCGCGGCACCTTCGCCGAAGGCTTCCGCGCACCGAGCATCTCCGACCTGTATGGTGGAATGGGGACCAGCTTCGAAACCTATGTCGATCCCTGCGGCACCGGCGCCACCAACAGCGTCAACGGCAACGCTGCATGCAACGCTGCCGGCGTCCCGCTGGGCTACCAGCAGCTGAACCAGAGCCTGAAGCCCTGTGCCAGCTATCCGTGTGCCACGCCCGACGAATTCACCACCGGCTCCAACGCGAAGCTGCGACCGGAAGAGTCCAAGAGCAAGACCGTGGGCGTGGTCTGGAGCCCGCGCTGGGTCGATGGCCTGGACATCAACCTCGACTGGTACAGCTACAAGATCACCAACATGATCATCGAGGACAGCGTCGACCGCATCCTGCGTGACTGCTACGTGCTGGGCAATTCCTCGCGCTGTGGCAGCATCAAGCGCGCTGGCGATGGCCACATCACCAGCATGTTCTACGGCCTGGCCAACCTGGGCTCGATGGAAACCGAAGGCTGGGACCTGGGCATCCACTACCGCCTGCCCGAGTTCTCGTTCGGCCGCTTCACCATCGACCTGCAGAACAGCTATGTCTCCAAGTACGACGAGGAGAACCAGAACTCGGCCGGCGACACCATCATGATGGGCCGGATCGGCCGGCCGGGCATCTTCCGCCTGCGCTCGAACCTGGGTGTGAACTGGCAGCTTGGCAACTTCAGCACGCAGTACACGGTGCGCTACTACTCCGGCATGGCCGAAAGCTGCGTGCCGAACCGACCGTGCTCGCTGCCCGATCGCTACGCCTACGGAGAACCGGATGCCCTGCGCAAGGTGGGCTCCAATGCCTTCCATGACATCCAGGTCAGCTATAAGCTGCCGTGGGACGGTACCGTGGCGCTGGGTTCGAACAACGTGTTCAACCACCAGGGCCCGATCATGTTCTCCAAGCCGTCCAGCTCCTTCCCCTACTACGGCGGCTTCGATATCGGCCGCACCGTGTACGTGAAGTACTCCCAGCGCTTCTGACGGGCATGTCCGTGCTCGTGGCCGGCGGAAGGGGAGTCCGCCGGCCACGATGCACACCACCTCCACCCAATCTCCATCGTTTTTCGACGGAATCTCCAAGGTTCCCGGCAACACTTGATGTCATGACGGCTAAGGAGCAGGACCGCATGGATCGCCACGCGCCCCGACGCTGCACACCCGTCTCCAGGTTCACCACTGAATGTGGCGATGTGGCCGGGTTCCGACCCTCCGGACGTGCCGCCGCAAGGGAAGTACGAGATGACGACGGCAGTTCGCACCGGCCTGACCGACCTGGTCGCTGACGCGCAGCGGTACCTGCGCAGGATTCTCCCCGGGCTGGCCTCGGCAGTGCATCCACTTGCTTCATTGCACGCCATTCCCCACGCAATGGCATCGCGCTACCACCTCGCCGGACTGATGCTGTACGGGGAAACCCCCGCCATGCTCGCCGTGGCCCGCGAGCCCGGCGAATCCAGCACCCGTGTGATCCAGGATGTACGCTGCCTGCGCTCTGCTGCGAATGCACTGGTGCTGTACGTCTCGCCCTATCTCACGCCGACCCAGCGTCGCTTCCTGGTCGAGAACCACATCGACTTCGTGGTCCCGCACACCCAGTTGTTCGCGCCCAGCCTGGCCATTGAGTTCCGCGACGACCCTGATCATGAGAAGAAGGCCATCTCGCTGCTGCCTTCGGCGCAGGCCGTGCTGATCCACGTGCTGCTGAGCGGCCAGTCGCGCTGGTGGTCGCCGCGCGAGATCAGTGCTGCCGCCGGCTACACCTCGATGACGGCGTCGCGCCTGTCTGCCGAACTGGTTGGTCGCGGCCTGGTTGAACGCTCCACCGGTGGCCGCGAGCGCTTCCTGAAGCTGGCCGGCAACCGCGACGAGGTCTGGGCCAGGGCGCAGCCGTTCCTGCGTTCCCCCATCCTGAAGGAAGTGGATGTCTGCTGGGGCCCGACCGCCGAGGCGCTCCGCGATGCCGGGCACCCGGCGCCGACGGCGGGCCTCGATGCGCTTGCTGACACGTCACCGCCCGCGATCGGCGGCACCCGCGCGCTGCACATCGATGCGTGGCGGTTGCTGGGTGCACTTCCCATGCCCGGCCCGGACTGCGTCCAGAGCGCACGGCTGCAGATCTGGGCCTATCCGCCGGCATTCACCAGCATCGGCGATGTGGTTGACCCGCTTTCGCTGTATCTCAGCCTGCAGGGCAAACGCGGCCATGATGCAGAGGCGCTGGAACAGCGGGTGGAACAGGCGCTGAGCGGGAACACATACCCCGCATGACCGAAGCCCTAGGCGGGCTGCTCGCTCGGCACCGCAGCAGCGCGCCTGGCGCTGTACTCGGCGAATACCACGCCGGACACCGCCAGCAGGCCACCGCCCAGTACCCAGCCACTGAGCGATTCGCCCAGCAGCAGCACAGCCAGCGCGGCGGTCACGATCGGCACCAGGTTGAAGAAGCCAGAGACGCGCGCAGCGCCCAGACGTGAAAGTCCGGTCATCCAGGTCAGCGGCGCCAGGATCGAGGCACAGACCGCCGCGAAGCCGATGCAACCGACGGCGGTCAGATTGCTCACCCCGGTACCGACCAGCAACTGCAGTGGCAGCAGGATCAGCGAGGCCGCCGTGGCCTGCAGGAACAGCGACTCCAGCACCGACAGCGGAATCTTCCAGCGCTGCATCAGCACGTTGTAGGCGGCGAAGGCCAATGCGCCGATCAGCATGATCGCGTCTCCGCGGTTCAGGCCCTGCGCCGCCAACCGTGCCAGGTCGCCCTGCGATACCACCGCCACCACGCCGGCGGTGGAGATCACCGCGCCAAGAATGGAAGTACCACGCACCGGATGGCCCATGAACACGCGTGACAGCGCCAGCGCGATCAACGGAATCAGCGCCTGGATCACCCCCATGTTGATGGCCGAGGTGAAGTGCGCCGCATGGTAGGCCAGGCACTGGTACATCACCCCACCCAGGCAGCCCAGCACCAGGAAGCGCCCGAGGTTGGCGCGCACGGTCGGCAGATTGCCGCGCAGCCGCGGCAGCGCGAATGGCAGCAGGACCACCGCCGCGACCAGCCAGCGGAAGAAGCCGATATCGATGGGACCGACCGAGCCCGAAGCAAGCTTGGTCACGATGGTGTTCGCGCCCCACAGCAGGCAGGCGAGGATCGGGAAGAGATAGTTCACGCGTGCAGGTGTACGTGAGGGAATGGCCAGCGTACGCTTGGCGTATATCGAGGACATCCCGAAAATGCGCCACCCCGACCCCGGCTTGCGGCAATCGATGGAGCCGATCCCCACCTTCCGCCAGCTGCCCGGCCCGATCTACTTCCGGCAGGGCGCGATGGAGCCCACGGACTGGGGCACGCACAGCCATCCGTGGGGTCAGTTCAACTTCGTCGCGCAGGGGGTGATGGAGATGAAGATCGACGGCGAGTGGATGGTTTCGCCGCCGCACTACGCGATCTGGATTCCACCAGGAATGGCGCACTATTCACGCAACCGCTCGCAGCTGGCCTACCGCTCGGCCTATCTGTCGGCGGCGCTTTCACGCCGGCTGCCCACGCGTTGCAGTGCGCTGGAAGTCAGCCCGCTGCTGCGCGAACTGCTGCATGAACTGGCACGACAGGGCGTGACCGATCCGCAGACACCGGTCCAGCGGCGCATGGCCGCCGTGGTGATCGACCAGATCGTCAACGCCGCTGTGCTGCCCAGTTTCCTGCCGATCGCCAGCAGCGATGCCTTGAAGCAGGTGATGGCGTACATGGAGAAACACCTGTCGGCGGCCGAATCGGTTGCCGAGATCGCGCGGCGGCACCACATGAGCGTGCGCAAGCTGGAGCGCCTGGCACGCAGCGAACTGGGCATGTCGCTGGGCGACTGGCGTGGGCGGGTGAAGTTCGTGCGCGCCACCGAGGCGCTGTGTACACGCCGGCCGATCAGCCGGATCGCCGAAGAGCTGGGCTATTCCGGCGTCAGCGCCTTCGCCGAGATGTTCAAGCGGCACGCGCAGTGCACGCCGGATCAGTACAGGAAGCTGCATCGGGCGGGGTGAGCGCGGCCTAGAGAGCGACCAGCAGGTCCACAAGCAGCCCCGGCAGGAACAAGGCGGCCAGAACGCTGGCCAACAGGATCAGCAGGACCTTCGCCGTCAAGGGGCGACGGCGCGGATTGCTGAAGTACAGGTGCAGATCGCGCAGTTCATCTTCCAGCTCCTTCCGCACGCCTGCGCTCTGTGCACCGGGTTCGAGCAGCTGTCGCTCAAGCGCCTTCAGGCGCTTCATCAGTTCACGCGGCGGTGTAGCCCGCAGGATCAGCTGATTGAGCTCCTGGAGCCGGTGCGCCTGCGGCATCAGCGCTGCCACGAGATCATCCGGCGGAAGCCGTGAGACCCGTCGCTGGGCGTCCGCATCCATCTCAGCCTGCAGCACATCGCGTTGCCGCTGCAGTTCGGCCAGGGAGGTGCGGCGCTGCCACATGAGGAGGCACAGGATTGATGGGTGGCGGGCAGTGTATCGCCCGGCGCCCCGGGAAGGTTGTCGATTTCCCGCCCCATCGTTCGTCGGAGAAGGAAAGGCGGGTCTTTCAGCCTGCAGGAGTGCCCCGATGTGCCCGATCCTCACCGCCTTCGCCACCTCTCCCGACCGCGGCCAGGGCCTGGCCCGTGACATGCGCGTACGCTGGGCGCTGGAGGAACTGGCCGTGCCCTATGACGTGCAGCTGCTCAGCTTTGCCGAGCTGAAGCAGCCCGTCCACCTGGCGCGCAACCCCTTCGGGCAGATCCCCACCTGGCAGGACGGCGACCAGGTCCTGTTCGAATCCGGCGCAATCGTCCTGCACCTGGCCGAACAGCATGCCGGCCTGCTCCCCGCTGATCCGGACGCACGCATGTGCGCGATCATGTGGGTTTTCGCTGCGTTGAACACGGTGGAACCGCCCATCGTCGAACGCTCGATGGCCTGGGTGCTGGAACGCGAACTACCTTGGTATTCACAGCGGCTGGTGATGCTGGACGAGCGCGTGCGGATGCGTCTCTCGCAGCTGTCTGCGTGGTTGGGCACGGTGGCGTGGCTGGATGGCGACTTCAGCGTGGGCGACCTGATGATGGTCTCGGTGCTGCTGCGCCTGAAGAGCAGCGGCCTCCTCGACGAATACCCGAAGGTGGCTGCCTATGTGGGCCGTGCAACGCAACGCCCCGCCTACCAGCGTGCGTTTGCCGCGCAGCTGCAGGTGTTCCGGCAAAGCACAGACGCGCCATCACCAAAGGATGACTGAGGCAGCCTCCTTCGGCATTCGAAGGTCCCCGGCCGCGCGGGAAACCGGAAGGCAGCCGTGTCGTGTATACACGGTCTTCACTGCCTGTGGGCTCCGATCGCGGGAGTCGGACACCCTCAAGGACTTCACTGTGAGCACTTCCTCGCACTCGCTTGCTTTCCTGCTTGCGCGCATCCTGCTGATGGCACTGTTCCTCGTCTCCGGCCTGGGCAAGCTTGGCGACCTCAGTGGTACCCAGGGCTACATGGAAGCAATGGGAGTGCCCGGCATCCTGCTGTGGCCGACCATCGCCTTCGAGATCGGCAGCGGCCTGTGCATCCTGCTCGGCTTCCAGACCCGGCTGGTATCGATCGTCCTGGCGGGCTTCAGCCTGGTCACCGCCTTCATCTTCCACCACAACTTCGGCGACCAGACCCAGCAGATCATGTTCCTGAAGAATCTGGGCCTGGCCGGTGGCTTCCTGTTGCTGGCCTGCACTGGAGCCGGGCGCTACAGCATCGACGGCCGGGGACGCGGCGCATAGGTACCGGCCAGCAGGCTCGCCACGCTAGCGACGGAGCTCCGCCTCCGGCGCCAGCGTGTGGACCACCTTGCCCTGCGCATCGAGGAACTCGATTGCCCCGTAGCCCTCCGGCGTGACGGTCAACCGCAGTCGCGGCCGATCCGCCTTGTCATTCAGTGCAATGGCCGGCGTTCCATCGGCGCCGACCACCAGGCCGATGCGGGTCGGCGCCTGCACACCGGGAATCAACGCATTCCCGAGCGCGGGTTCGCGTATCAGCTTCGGTGCCTGGTTGATCGAGAAGCTCACCTGGCCATCGGGAGACACCCGCCATCCGATCGCATCCATCGCCGGGTGATCCAGCGCCAGCACCGCCATGCCGCCGTCGACATCAGCGGTGCCGAAACCACCGCGCTCGCTGCCCTTGTCGTCGTACAGCACCATGCCGGCCACGTTGAAGGCGCGTTTGTACTGGATGCCATCGATGATCGGCGCCGGCGTCTTCCCGGACAGCGTCATGCGGATCACGCCCTGGTCATCGACGATATCGATGCGACGCGCGGTGATGCGCTCCCTGTCGGGCGTCCCGATCCGCGTCTGCGGAGCCTTGTCCACGATCAGGCGCTGCAGGGTTTCCACCGAAGGCCGCTTGGGCGCTCCGGCATCTTCGGCCGCACGCGCCGGAATGCTGTGGAATGCAATCAGCAGGACCAGCGCGCAGGCAGGGCGCATCATGCGGCCTCCAGAGCGGCGTGCACCGGGCGCCGGCAGGCGGCCTGCACCAGCATCAGCTGTGCCACCAGGATCAGCATCGCGCAGCCGGACAGCAGCCATGGGTCGATGTACCACTGGGCATTGAAGCTGAATTCGCCGGCGGAGATCCGCTTCCAGCCGTTGAAGTGCTGCATCGCCGCGACCACGAACGCGAAACCACCCATCGCGTTCGAAAGCCACGGCACGACGATGCCACCCGGCCGTGCAGACATCATCAGTAGACCCAGCACGCCGATGACGGTGCGCTGCACGCGGCAGTAAGGGCAGACATAGGCCAGCCCACTCCATTCCACCGACCAGGCCAACAGGCTGATCAGCACCGCTGCCGCCCCCGCGACGTACAGGACCCTCGGCGCGATCGCCGTGCTGCCGTTATGTGCCATTGCGTGCCTCCCTCCAGTGCGGACCCCTGCAGGGTAGCGTGAAGCGGACACGGGCGCGGCAGGCGTCGCCCTGCGGGCCTCAGTCCTTCTTGAACACGGTGCGCTGGCCGATCGGGCTTCCCTTGCGGGCGGTTGGACGGGCCAGGCCGGGAATCAGGAAATCCGTCACCTTGTGGCCCTTCTGGACCTTGGCGGCCAGCCAGCGCGGCATGCGCCCGCGGCCGGACCAGGTCAGGCGCTTGTATTCCGGGTCGCGGTATTTGGCAGCAACCTTGCCGGCTTTGCGGCGGCTGGATTTCCGCGGCGTCGCGGGTTCTTCGACGGACGCATCGCCAAAGAGTTCTTCGAGCGTATAGCCCGCTTCGGCGGCCGCCGCCTTCAGCATGCGGCGCACCGCACTGGCCGGACGACGGCTGGAAATGAGCTGCCTGCGCTGTTCAGCGGCAACCACCAAGGCGCCCAGCTCCCGCAGGCTGAGCGATTCGATATCGATAGTCATGCCGGGAAAGGTCCACTCCGGCAGGGTGGTCTGTCAAGAGCAATGAGCGCGCGGGTGGCGAGCCGCCATTATCGTGTCAGGTCCTTCAGCAGCTGATTCATGTGTGTTGACCAGTGCGTTGCAGACGCAACTTCATCGAGCAGTTTGTTGCGCAACTCAATCAGGTGCATTGGAAGATCCATTACTGGAATCCTGAGATCCTCCTGTAGGAGTTCTTCCGAAAATGCGCCAGCCTGTTCATTCCACAACAGGATGGTCTCGCGCGCCTGCTCGATTTTCTCATCATACGTGTGAGATGCCTTCATCCAGATTCGCGCTATCAGCACACCCTGCGCCAATGTTCCCGAAAGAACACTGAAAATGCCTCCATCTCGTCGCGAGCAGCCTTGTTCGCGCGCTTGGCTTCATCAATCCAGCTCGCAATATCTTTTTCCAGAAACTTTCCAGGTGCGAAACGTGTAGTGGCAGTTGAAATGCCAAGCGCCACCTCCTGAAAGTGCCGGAAACTGACAAGAGACACATTGCATCAACACTGGCGTGACTCAGCGTTGCCCGCCCCGCCTGATCCGGAAGTGATCGCGATACGCGGACGGTGACATGCCGACAACGCTCTGGAATGCCTTGCGGAATGAAGCCGCGTCGTCATAACCCAGGCGCGAGGCCACCTGTGCGATGGGAAGATCGCCGAGCTGCAGCGCATCCTTGGCCTTGGCCATCCTGGCCTGACGGATGTAGTCGGCGGGATTGCGTTCCGTGGCCTTCTGGAAGCGCCGGATGAATGTTCGTTCGGTCAAATGGGCACGTTGGGCAAGCCCGGCCACGGTGTGGCGCAGCCCAGGTTCTGCAAGGATCAGATGCTGGGTCGCCAGGATGGCGGCATCATCGTGATCGAGCCGGGGCAGGAATCCCTGCAAGGGACGCTGGTCCTGCCGGATGCCGTCACTGAGCATGAAGCGGGCCGTGGCCAGCATGACACTGGAACCCATGACGCGATCGACGATCAGCAGGCCGAGATCATTCCACGCGAGGATCGCCCCGGAAGTAATGACGTCACCGTCATCGATGACGACATTCTCGGTCGTCACCTGGACATCGGGATGCGCGCTGGCGAGCAGCCCTGCAAAGGCCCAGTGGGTGGTAACCCGCCGTCGCGCAAGCAGGCCGGTCTGGGCGAGCACGAACGCCCCTGCGCAGACCGAGCACATGATTGCGCCACCGGCATGGAGTTCCTTGAGCCACTGCGCCTCACGCGGCATCGCCGACATCCGCTCGGGCATCGCGACGCTGGGCGGCGAGATCACGAACGCGGGGGCGTTCACCTCGCCTGGATCGCTGTCCCAGCAACATTCCATTTGCGCCGACACCGGGTCCAGCTGCCAATGCGTTACCCGCAGGGAACACCGCCGGTCATCTTCGTGGGGATACGCCGCCCACTCATTTGCAATCCGGAACAGATCCGTCAGGCCATGGATCGCCGCCATCTGGCAATCCGGATAGATCAGCAGGGCCACTTCGACCCGCTTGTCAGTTTCGATACCCATGAATGTCACCTCCGCCAATTTCAATTGATGCAACGCTTCCTAGAATGGATTCGGACGGAGTGATGGCCGCCTCAGGATAGAAGGAAATGCCGCCCTGGGGCCACTTCTGCAACACGCACTGACAGCGCCCTTCCTCCTGCACCGATGCAAGGTTGCCGGTAGGCAGGACGCCCCCAACCCCAACTGCGAGGAACCCGGAAATGGCTACGGTTACTACGAAAGACGGCGTCGAAATCTTCTACAAGGATTGGGGCCCGCGCGACGCCAAGGTCATTCATTTCCATCATGGCTGGCCCCTCAGCGCCGACGACTGGGACGCGCAGATGCTGTTCTTCGTCAACAAGGGATATCGCGTGGTTGCCCACGACCGCCGCGGGCATGGCCGCTCCAGCCAGGTGTGGGACGGCCACGACATGGACCACTACGCGGACGATGTTGCGGCGGTAGTCGAGCAGCTGGGTACCCACGGCGCGATGCACGTGGGCCATTCCACCGGCGGTGGACAGGTGGTCCGCTACATCGCTCGCCACGGCGAGAAGAACGTGTCCAAAGCGGTGCTGATCAGCTCGGTGCCGCCGCTGATGGTCAAGACCGCGGCAAACCCGCAGGGCACGCCCAAGGAGGTCTTCGACGATTTCCAGGCGCAGCTGGCGGCCAACCGCGCGCAGTTCTACCACGACGTGCCCGCAGGTCCCTTCTACGGTTACAACCGGCCCGGCGCGCAGCCTTCAGATGCGGTCATCTGGAACTGGTGGCGGCAGGGCATGCAGGGTTCGGCCAAGGCGCACTACGATGGCATCGTGGCGTTCTCCCAGACCGACTTCACCGAAGACCTGAAGGGCATTTCCATTCCTGTGCTGGTGATCCATGGCGATGACGACCAGGTGGTCCCGTATGCCGACTCGGGCGTCCTTTCCGCGAAGCTGGTAAAGAACGGCACGCTGATCACCTACGAAGGTGCGCCGCACGGCATTCCGACCACGCATGCCGACCGGATCAACGCCGACCTTCTGGCGTTCCTGGAAAGCTGATCGTGAAGGATCCGGGAAGTGCCTCAGGCACTTCCCGGACCACCCGGCAGGCGAATTCCATTTGCGGCAACGAATGCACGCGACGCATGCCAATAGGCCTGTGGTGGCGTATGCAGCTCCGGCTGCGACCAGTAGTCATCGAGGTGCAGCGCACCCATCACGCCGCCCCATGCAGCACGCGCATCGTGGACGCGCATCCGCCAACGATGATGCGGCGGAAAGTAGGCGTAGTGTTCGAGCGCCTGCTGCTGCGCCTGCTCTTCAGCAATGCCTGCCTGATGGATCAGCGTCCACGCATGCATATGGCGGGCGTGGGCAAGCGCACCGAGATACTCATTCTCATCCAGCAAGGGAACCGACTCACCGCGAGCCAGGCACAACGCATCCGACTCGGTGTCGTACGCCAGCGACGGCTGCGCCAGTTCCGGGTTCTGGTGCCAGTACCCTTCACCCAACACGTGCAGCATCGCCCAGTGCCAAGGCTCGTCGTGGAAGATCAGTGCATGCTCGTACTCGCAGCCGGGGGCCTGGTTGGGATAGCGTTGGCGTGCCTGTTCGATTGCCAGCGCTTCAGGAACCTGGCCGTAGCGCACCAGGCACCAGGCGAACAGATGCCGGCTGTCTTCGATTTCAGTGGCGAAGTCTTCCACCGGGGCGTGGGTGCCGGGCATGTTTGATCCTTGCGTTCGGACCAGATGTTGCCCTAAAGGGCAAACGCGCGGGGAGGAGGAGACCGGCAGTCGATCATGCGAACTGGGTTGGTGGGCCCATCATCAACCAAAAACAAACCGTATCTCACTGTTTTTACTTTATTTTTCAATATTCGACAAAGCCCCTTACCGCCATAGTTACCGCCATAATTCAGCGCTACGGAAGTACGTGAAGGAAAATGCGTGGGGTCAACCGGCCGATCAAACTAACGCCATTGACAGCCAGCGCAGCTTGTTCGGTACCTGTACTGGTCATAAGATCCAGCGGCGAGCGGAGCTATCGCCGCCACAAGCGTCATGGACCAAGTACTGACGCGCAGTTCCTACGATTGGACTGATGCACCACACAGGGAGGCTAGGGTGTCTTTTTCAGCAAACGTTTTTAATGTTCTCATCGCTTCACCGTCAGACGTTCCTGAAGAACGGGAAGCCATTGCAGCCAGCCTGCACGAATGGAACGCCTTAAATTCGGCAGAGACGGGAAAAGTGCTTCTACCTGTCATGTGGGAGTCCCACAGCGCGCCCAGCATGGCTGACCGCCCTCAGGCACTTATTAATGAACAGGTTGTCAAATCGTGCGACATGTTGATCGGCGCATTCTGGACAAGGCTGGGCACCCCAACCGGCGTCGAAGATAGCGGCACGGTGGAGGAAATCAAGCTGTTCCTCGCCAAGCAGAAGCCGGTGATGCTGTACTACTCTGATGCCCCGGTACCTCGAGGAAAGATAGACACAAAGCAGTTCGATAAGCTGGAGGAATTCAAGGCCAGCATAAGGAACAAGGGCATCCAAGAAGAGTACAGCTCTATTGAAGAGCTGAAGGCCAAGCTTTCTCGCCAGCTCACCATTGTGATGCGAGGGATGACGGTAGACGTGGTAGTGAATGCCAAGGTCGTCAAGGAAGCCAAGGCATCAACCAAGGAGCCCTCAGAGCCGAAGGTATCACCTGCGCCTAAGAGCGCGAACAAAAGACGTCGAGGCGCAAAGCCCAACCACGACTGCCGTCTTGAAGAGTATTCGGACAGATCGTTTGTGGTTCGAGGCGATTCCACAGAGTTCAAGGATGACCTCAAGACGCTAGGTGGAAAATGGATTAGAACTCGCGACGGCACCTTTGCTTGGAACTTCTCTAAGAAGAAGCTTCCTCAAGTAGCTGAACTGCTATCGCTTGGCCCCGCATTGAACTAGCTGCCGAGGTCCGTCGCGAGTACAGCCCGTGGCTGGCTCGCGACCCCTCATAGCTCTGCGCGCGCACTTGTCTCCCCGCCACACCTGCACACTTCATAGGGTGGTTTTTCTGCACTACCTGCACACGGGCCCATGACAGGCCCAATAAGGCTGTCCGGGGCATCGAGAGGCAATGTCACTACCTGCGAATCCCTGCGCAGAAGGGTCGCCTAGCGGAGCGTTGAGCGGCGAGAGGGAAGCCAGACTTAGGCAGCCAGGTAGGAGATAAAAAGTAGGCGTCCAATAGCGTCCAAGAAGAACAATCCACTACTTACAGTGTTTCAGTAAGGCTATGAAAAGGGGGTGTGGCACACTTTTTTGGTTACAGGTCTCGTGCAGGCACCGCTGTCTTACTTTCCCTACGCCCCCCCCTGTCTCCCAAGGGTTTCGCCGGTCCAACTGCTGTCTTGCCGCCTCCCATCCTCCATGTGATATTCCTGACCAACAGTATTTGCTGGTTACATTGGTACGATGGTTACACCATCCGTGCACACCTTGGCTATCAATGACTTACGATTACCACCGACTCGTACCAGCCCGTGGACACGACTGGTTACACTGGTTACAGCCAGTGCCGCAGAGAAGCGCGTGGGTTATAGAGCAAGGAAGACACGATGATCACTAGAGCTCCGATTCTGACGAGACTGGCCATATGGGCAGTCCCGTTCTTCAGCGCCACTCTGGCTGCACCCCTTAGCGCGCAGAATCCCGTTGGGATCCAACTCATGAACGATTTGGCCTGGCATGGCGTGTCTGATCGTGTCCAAGTTCATCAGCCATCTGTGCAAGGAAAACCTCCCCACATCGACGTGTGGGAACGAATTGCCATAGGGAATACATACGGCAACTGGGCTTACGTGAAGAACCTCATCGATTGCCAGCAGTGGACTCAAGTTCCGTTCTACACGATCGACCGGAATGGCTACTTTGTCCTATGGTCGGAGGCTCCTAGCTCCGCAAAGGCAGCTTGGGACGCGCACGGCCAAGGCAATGAGACGGTAATTGCAGGGGTCTGTGCACTTTACGGATTCAGGAAGCCGCTTCCAAACACGGCTGCACCAGACAAAAGCGGGAACTTCGTAGAGCGCTAGCAGCAATGTGGGGGACGGGGGCATCCCATCGATGATGGGGCCGCGTCAGCGGCCCGCTGTGGCCGCTGTGGGGCTATCCCGCTGTCCAGCACACGGTGGTCGCGACAATCGCACCTGCAGTCCTGTGCTCCCGCTCTTTGCAGCCGGCATCAGCGCAACAGACAGAGCATCAGCCTTTCAGCAGCGCTCGCTCAGTCGTACACATCAGCATGAAGGCATCTCCTACTGATCTATTGACACGTACGATGTCGCGGAGCGGGAAAGCTTCGGGCCCATCTTCTAAAATCAGACCGATGTCGAGTTTAAGCACGGTCGGCATAGATATCTCGTCGCCGTTCTTGATTTCCGTTGCCCACACACCCGGTGCGCCGTCTATGTCCTCGACAATGGCGCCTGTATTGGTGGCCTCATCGATCGCAATCTTCATGGGCATCTGCCTAACGGCTACTGGTAGCAGAAGCCTGTGCTTGTCCTGATTGCTCATGCGCATGAGCAGATGAAGGTCAGTACCATACGCAGCTCGAATCTCTTCTATTCGAGCAATGGCTTGCCCTCCTAGCCCGCCGATTCTCCTGCGTTCCTTCGAGTTGAGGGATTGCCCAAAACGACCGAACGGAAACTGGATATCTTTTAGGTCAGCCCTGGGATCAGCGACTTCAATCATTCCGCACGTCGCGTAGTCCAAGCAGCCACGAAGGTTGTGGACCAGGTCGCCGACGACGAGGCTCCAGTCGATAGTCGGCTCGCGCAAGAGCTCGATGCGAACCTTGCCACGGGGCTCCTCATCCACTTTCTCTGGCCGCCACCAGCTCTCCTGGTGCAATTCATTAAAAAGTCCGACGAGCGTTGCTAGGTGGGTCTGAGC
Organism: Stenotrophomonas sp. YJH_SMC_16; assembly: GCF_059367875.1. Taxonomy (NCBI): domain Bacteria; kingdom Pseudomonadati; phylum Pseudomonadota; class Gammaproteobacteria; order Lysobacterales; family Lysobacteraceae; genus Stenotrophomonas; species Stenotrophomonas sp. YJH_SMC_16. The sequence continues at coordinate 555,052 of NZ_JCAFRH010000001.1, forward strand.
ATGGGTGTACTTTGAATATGCGTCTTGGAAACGACCGAGAAATTTGAATTCCATGCTCGCCTGCCCGCTCATGCTTCGACCCCTGTCTTGCCCGCTTCTGATACGTAATTGCGATCAACCATCAGTCTTCACAATAGAGAGCTAAAGACCCTCGGTGCTTCGCGCCATTGTAGACCCCCGGCAGTACAGGTCGGCGGCCTAGACCTTCTGAACGTGCCTCGTTCATTGCGACTATCTGGACTGAATTCCCATAGCTGCTAAGGCCGGCATCACCACGAGCGAGTGAGCATCAGGCCGCTCAGGGGTTCAGGTCAAACGAGGTGAAGGCAATGACCTCCTCGCCGATCCACTCGTTCACCATGGCCATGCGCGATTGCAGGGGTGCCAGTTCCATAGACGCCCACACCGTGGCCGCATCCCGAATCGATCCGAATCCACCCGCATTCTGAGGCACGATGCCCAGCAGCTGCGGGGGGATGCGCAGCGCCGCCAGAATGTCATCGCGGGTCACGCGCTTGATTCCAGTGAACTCATCCTTTGCGGCCACTTCGCTGATCGGGATCAGCTGCAAGCCATCCTTCTTGCCATTGGGCGAATGCACGAACAGGTTGCGGAAATTACCTGGCCCACGCGAGTCTCGCAGCGCCTGGCGGAGGGCGTCCACGTCCATGCCCTCCGGCTGCGGGTCGGTCATGTAGAGGATGAACCCAGCATGCGAGCCGTTGGTGTAGTACCTGCGGCGGAACAATGTGGCCGATTCGTTGAGCAGCGCCGACTGCACAACGGCCAGCCATTCCGGCAACCCGTAGATTTCCTGATCGGTATCGGCCTCGCGCAGCTGGTGCACCGAGCCAGGTGCAAATTCACGCTCGGCCCGTCCGGCTCGCACCTGAAAGAACTCACCGGGTTGCACACCGCGACGCATGTACTGCGCCATCAGCGGGTGCAGCTGCAACAGCCGCCCGGAGTGCGAGATTTGCCGCCCCAAGTAGGCCATGCCGAACACCAGGTAATCCAAGGCCATCTGCGAGAACGCGGTGCGGTCCAGCAGTCGATGCGGCACAAAGGTCCGCACTAGCATGTTGCGCTTAAAGATCAGACCGCTGTGCAGGAACGGATTGGAGCGCGTGGTGCGCGACAGACCACTGAGGGTGATCGGAGGTTCGTAGTAGCGACCGTTGCGCCAGCACTCCAGGTAGTCGAACAACCCGCGCGAGTCCAACACGGGCATTGGATCGCCAATGGAAAAGGTTGTGACAGCTCCGGCAGTGCCCACGCTACGCGCGGGCACGACCTCACCGATAGCAGCATCGGCAGGGGGATGCATCACGCTGCCTCCCCAGCACTGATCTTCTCTCGCAACTGTGAAAAACGAATCGGGCTACGCACCAGCTGCATATCCACCGCGCTCAGGTCCATCGACGGCAGCGCCAACACTTGCGTCACTTGTTCCGTCACTGCGGCATCGTCCAGGCGACGGCGCACCTCATTGCCGATTCGGTCAAAGAACCGGCTTGCCAGTGCGCCTGTATCGCCGGAGCCCTCCGCTCTCGAGAACAAAGCAAAGGCGAAGACCAGGCTATCCCCAGCCTGTAGCAGCAACTGCTCGTAGGCCTGATCGGCCACTTCCCTGGTGACGCTGCTTCTTGCGTTGAGACAGTGGCCCGCCACCTCAGCCAATTCCAGCTCCAGGCGCGGCAGCTCGACCGCAATCTCACCCTCCATCGCCTCATATTCCTCAGCCAGCGACAGCGCCGAGCGCTCATTCGCGCGAAGCTTCTGAATGTCGCGGGTCAGCGTGCCATCGCTCTCGCGCAGCTTGGCACCCCACTGCTGGCGGGCAGCAGCGGCATCGCCCTGTGCAGCCTGCTTGGCGCGCTGCATCGTATCGACCTTACCCACCAAGGCGCGCTTGCGCTGCACCGCGCTGGCCAGCTGCTGCGCCAGCTCGTTCAGCCGCTGCCTGTTCTCCGATACCGGCGCAGCCTCGCTCCCTTCGCAGGATTGAATAGCCAGGTCGGCGGTGGTGGTGTTGATGCTCCGGTTGTCGCTCATGTTGAATCTCCATTGAAAAGATCTGGCGGGGGTAGGCTCGCCCGACACTGTGTCGGCTAGCTGTATGAAAGACAGCACTGCTCACAGGCCGCTGTCGTGAACCTTGCGGGGATCGAAGACGAAGACGCGGATGGCGCCCAAGCCTGGGACACGTACGGTTTGGGAGGGCCTGCCGTCAGCGCTACGCTTAAGCCATCCGGTCTCAGCCAGCGTGCGTGCGGCCAAGCGCACATCGAAGCCCGCACATAGCTCCCGTCTGAACGCTTCCTGCAGCACCAGGTATTCCGTCAATCCAACTTCATCGAAGCGCCGGAAACCTACGCGATCGCGCACTGGCACAGTGCCTTCAGGGCTGCGCAGCGGCTCAAGACGGCTTTCGCCGTGGGCCTCAAAGAACGCACGCACACGCGAGAGCAGTTCGTCGGTGTCGGCGCTGCCGGAACCGCCCCTACGTTGCAGCCAAGCCTGGAAGCACGCGGCGACGCCGCGTGTGGCCTCACCCTTGGGCCAGCCGGTAATGCGGTGGCGACAACTACTGGCCAACTCCCCGGCAAAGGCGACAACAGCAAAGCGCTCGGCCACCCGGCGCACCTCCCCGGAGGCATCTTCGGGTACGTAGGTGGCTAGGAATCGGTCGGTGGATTCGCGCAGCTGGGCGGTCAGCGTCGGGCTGTCCTGCTGGGTCAGGTAGCCCATCCAGAGCGGCCATGGTGCGCCGTATGTTCGTGCGGCGGCGTCCTTAAGTAGAGCCGACAGCGCCGCTCCGTCGCTGGCATCGTGTAGGCGCTCAAACACGCCGTGCCCACCCTCGGCCTCGGCTGGTACGTCGGCCAAACGCACGGACTGGCCCGCCCGTGCCTGTTTGCCCGCCTCGGCCATGTGCTGGGCCAGTCCGACCTCGCCAGCCGACAGGATCAGCACCCGCCAGCGTGCTGCCGCACGGGCCTCACCGGCCCGGTTGGCGCGGCTCTTGCCATTGCCGTTGGCCAGCAGGTAGGCGGCATCACCGGCCTGCTTGGGATCGATCTGCGCCAGTTCATCCAGAATGAGCGTCGCATCGTTGTGCAACACCGCCACGCCTTCCAGACCATTGGCCGTGCTGCGCCACTCGCGGGCATATTCCGGGGGACCGACCACGCTGGCCGCCACGCGTAGCGCGGTGCTCTTGCCGCTGCTGCTGCCGCCGACCAGGTGGAACCCACCGCCCGTTGCGCCGGTGAAGTGCAGCAGCGGCCCGGCGAACATGGCTGACACAGCCAGCACCAGACGCGAGTTGTCCTGACAACGTCGGGCCACGTCGCGTCGCCAGTCATCCAGCGAGCCAACGGCCGCATAGTGATGTTGCAATCCACCGCTGTGCTGATAGACCAGCCGCTCCACGCCATTGCCGTAGCTTTCGCCATTGGGCAGTACGTAGCGGCCCTCATGCCAGCCCGGCACGGCGACGTTGCGCGCGCGGGTGTCGATACGCTCCTGAATGATGTAGGCCAGCAGCCGCTGCATCGTGTTGCGGTGGGCTGACATTTCCACACCACCTGCGGCCAGCTGGCGCACGAACTCGCGCGGATCGCCCACCAACATTTCCGCAGGTGCCGCCCACTTGTGAGGATGGCCATCGGCGTCGGTCCAGGTCAGCAACCTCCCCCATTCCTCGCTCTGGCTGTTACGAGTCTTGGCCTCGACCTTCAACGGCGAGCAGACAAACACGGGCTCGGCCAGGTCACCATCCTCGGTGACCCCGACGTAGTACACGCCGCTCTCGTTGAGCTGGTAGTGCGCTCGCGCCGCACCGCCTCTGGCACTGCCACTGGTGCAGTCAGCGGCGTCCTTGTTGCTCTTCGTCTTGCCATTGGCGCCCTTGCGCACGGCGCGCTGAATCGAGCCGCGTACGGCGCCGGTACCGGCGTCCTTGGCGGCATCATTGAAATCGACAGAGGTGACGTTGCTCATGCACGGGGCTCCGGTGCCGCGTCGGCGCGCTGCGCCTTCGGGATAAAGAGAGGGATCATCAGGAAGTAGCCTCATGGCGTGGCCGCGGCGGCATGGCCACGACCCCGCCCACGGCATCGGCGGCGCGCTGGGCGTTGGCTACGCCCGGATTGATGCCCAGCCGCGCGGCGGTGGCCGCATCGTCATCGGCGCACACCACGATCACCGCCGAGGGGAACTTGGCACGCAGGGCGCAGGCCACTGGCTCAAGGTTCCCAGCATCAAAGGCCACGGCGGTGGGGTGGCCAGTGGCCTCATGGATGCTGGCGGCGGTGGCATAGCCTTCGGCGATGCACACCACGTCGCTGACCGTGCGTCCCACGGCGTAGTAGAGCCCGCGTTTACGGCCACCGGCGAGGAAGCGCTTGCTGCCATCGGCGGCGATGGTTTGCAGGCTCCACAGCCGCCCCTGTGCATCGCGCAAGGGCACCAGCAGCAAGCCATCCAGCTGTCGCAGGCCGTGCACGCCCACGCCCTTGGCCACCAGGTAGGGATGATCGGGCGTAGCAGCGCTGGCGCGCTGCCAGCGCTCACGCGCCTGCTGCCGGGCCACCGCCTGGCGCTGAGCGCGCTCGGCCTGCTGCTGGCGCTGCGCGCGCATAACGGCCTCGTGCAGCATCGCGCGGTCGGCCTCGCTCAGCGCCTCAGTTCCGCCCTCGCACCAGGACTCATTGAGCCCGGTCTTCCAGTTGCCGTAGGCACCGGCCTGCGGCGGGCCTGCGTGCAGCACATACCAACCACTGCGCTGGCCGCTACCATCGCCCTCGGTGCGTATGCGTCGCAGACGGCCATCGGCCACCGACACATCCAGCATCAGCCCCGCTGCGCGCAGGGTGGTCAGAAATCCGTCAGCCCGCGCCATCGTCGGCCTCCAGCTGGCTGCTGTGCCGGGCGCTGGCTACCACAGCGGCCAGATCCTCATGCACGTAAGCAGCGCTGAACGCTACAGCGTCGAAGGGCACCGCCATGCGCTCATCGACGCTGGCCAGCAACAGCGCCGCCGAACGTGCACGCTCCACGCGATTGAAGCTGTCCTCGCTGATCCAGTAGCCGTAGGGCATGTGTCCAATGCGGGGCGCGACCTGCTGCGGCGGCTCGGCAGCAGGCTGCTCGGCTTGCAGGTCCGCCAGCTGCAAGGCCATACCTCGATCAAACTGCTCCTGCGATTGCGCAGGTGCGAACAAGGAGAGGCGCACACGCACCCGCGCCGCAACGGTTGCCAGCTCCGAGCAATCGCGCTCTAGCGGCCACAGCAGATGCTCGCGCAGGCGGTCTTCCAATGGGTGGCCTTCCAGCGCCTCATCCAATTCGTCACTGAGCATGGCCAGACGGCGCGAGGCCTTGTTGTGGAGGCGCTCGACGCGACGGGCCTCCTCGACAATATGGGCGGTACGCTCGGCACCGAACCAGGTATCGGTGATGGTGGCGCTGAGTACGCCATCGGCTACGCCCGGCACGCCGGACACGCTCACGGTTTCGGTACTCATGCAGCCACCTCCGCTTCGCGGACCATCGCCAGCAGCTGGCCTACAGATAGGTCTTCCAGTGCACCAGGGTGGCGCTCGAGTGCGGCTACCAGCTGCGACAGCGCAGCCATCGGCATCGTGCGGATGCGCTGCAACAGGCGCACAGCGCTGAACAGGTCATGCGTGGTGGCATCGTCGTTGGCCGCAGCGGCATTCAATGCAGAGACGTTCATTGCGCTGCCTCCTGGACCGTGGCGACAATGGCGTGCTGCACCTCCCCCAGCGTCAGCGCATCAGGCGCTTTGCCGGTGGCCTCCAGCCGCGCAGTCAGCACCAGCCAGCGGCAATGGTCCCAATCGAGGGTGTCGGCGATTTCGCCAAGATGGTGGGCAATACGGGTGGCAAAGCGCGTCGGCGCGGCCAAAGCGTCGTGAGACATGGCTGATTCCTTGTGTAAGTTGGAATCCGCCGCCCCAACGCCAATTGGGGTGACGGACGGTACGCGGTTGGCGTGCCGGCACAAGGACCGGTGGGGCCGAAGCCCCCCGCGCACCGCCCGCCATAGAACTGGCAAGCAATCGCCCGCGACAACACAGCGAGCAATAAAAAAGCGCCATGCATCGGTCGATGGGCGCTGGTGCGCCTTGTGATTCGGGACGCCAATCCCGGTCGCCGATTGTGCGGCGACGGGGCAATGCTGCACCGGTTGAGCTGGTGCTGTCAACATGCGCATCATCGCCGTGCGCTGCGCTTGGCGCGCGGTGCTTCAGTGGCGTTCTCACTGAGCGCGCGGCGTTCTGCGGAGTCGCTGAGCGGCAGGCAAATCTCGGCGCTCGGACAGACGCTTGGCACATGTGTGCGCACGATTTCGGTGTAGGCCGAGAACGTGTGACCGCACAGCGCATTGCGGCACTGGAGCACGGATTCGCGCAGCAGTTTGGAATGCAGCACGCTGGTGCGCACGATGGCAGGCGTATCGCAATGCGGGCAGCGCAGGAAGGCTCTTGAACTGGTCATCGCAATGCCTCAGCAGTCAGTGGTGGAACGGCTACCCGCGACACCACGCGAGAGTGCAATGCGGCCACCTTGCGCAGTCCGGCTCTGGGAGAAATTCAGCGCGAGATTCGGCTGTGCCACAGCCGTTCGCAGATGCTCAGCCAGGAACTTGGCTTCTGCCGGGCTGAGGCTGAATTTCTGGTTGGAGATGGTCAGGATGAGGGTGTCTTTCATGGCTGCACTCGCAAGTGGGTGTCGGGAATGTGGGTGGCAATCCACGCGTCCACGTCCGACTCCAACCAGACAGTTACGCGCGGGGAAAGGGGGATCGATGCGGGGAACCGGCCGCGCTTCATCAGCCAGTACAGGTGCGAGCGGGAAATGCCGGTACGACTAAGCACCTCGCGCTTGCGCAGGAAGCGTTCACCGCGTGCGGCATCGGGCCGAGAATGATCGGCAGGCTGACCAGGTGCGGTCGCCTGAGGGGCTGGGGAACCAAGCATGTGAGAGGTCGCGGGGCTGACGTTTCGTCAACCGCCGCCCTGTGTTGTGGGCTTGGTTAGAAGGCTAGAGACAGCTGCCGCTCAACTCACGCAGCTCGATGTGTAGGGAAAATTTTTACAGTATTTTGTAAAATTACACATGACGAATTCCCCTTGACGGTGCAACCTTGCGACGTTCCATCCAACTGGCGGGAGCTGACAAGCGAGCGCAGCAGTCAGGCCGCCCGACTGGTTGCGCAGGACAAACGGACGCGCCTGGCAACCTGCTGCTCCAGGCCAACGGCGCAAAATGTGCGGCGAGCGAACCATCGATTACCGGCGGGTTCGGTCTGGTCATCGGCCGTCATGGCGACAACTCGGCGGCCTTCAAAGCCACCCGCTGGCCGGAAAGAGGCTGCGGCAGAGCCATTCAATCGGCGCGCGCTATCGATCCGCATACGTCCAATGTGGATCGATGGGGCGCCGCTGTAACCAGCGTAACCAGCTGTAACCAGTGAATGCGGCGCTCCGACAATGGACGCAACCCACTGATGCATAGGACGTTTCGCGGCGGTGTAACCAGTGTTACCACTGTAACCAGCAAAAACAGTAAGTCAGAAATGAAAGATGGAAGAACGGGAGGTCAGCTGGAGGCTCTCAGGCCGTCTAGATAGTCCGCCCACGCCTGCATCATTTTTGCCCGCTCAACCAGGTGAGCCGTACGGTTGTATGCCCGTCCGTTGGGGTCACGCACAGCGTGTGCAAGCTGGTGCTCGATGTAGTCCGGACGGAAGCCCAGCACCTCATCCAGCACAGTGCGTGCCATCGCGCGGAAGCCATGCCCGGTCATAGTGTCGGAGTCGTAGCCGAGGCGACGTAGCGCTGCGTTGATCGTGTTCTCGCTCATGGGTCGCCCCTTGCCACGCACACTAGGGAACACGAACTCCTTCCGTCCAGTCAGCGGGTGCACAGACCTAAGAATCGCCACAGACTGCGAAGCCAATGGAACAACGTGCGATTGGCCGGTCTTGCTTGCCGTGAACCGCCATTCGCCATTGTCCAGGTCGATGTCCGACCATCGTGCACGACGAAGCTCGCCAGGGCGAACGAATACCAGCGGCGCTAGGCACAGGGCCGCCATGACAATCGGTGATCCTTGATAGCCGTGTATTGAGCGCAGCAGTTCTGCGATCTGCTTGGGCTCAGTCATGCTGGCGAAGTGACGACCTTCGGGCGAAGTGAGCGCTCCTTTCAGATCCTCTGCCACGTTCCTGTCTGCACGTCCTGTCGCTATCGCGTATCGAAGAACCTGGCTGACCAGCATCCGCGCCCGATGTGCAGTTTCGACCGCGCCGCGCCCCTCGATCTTGCGCAGCGTCTCCAACAGTTCACGTGCTGTGATCGCTGCAATGGGTCGTTGCCCGATGTACGGCGTCAGATCTTTCTCGATCAAACGTGTCTCTCGTTTCACCGACCCTGCAGACAGCTTCTTGGCTCTCATCGCCAAGTGTTCGCGCGCCAGCGCCTCGAATGTGTTGGTGGCCAGTTCCAAGCTGGCCACTTTCTGCGCCTTGCGCTGCTCGCCCGGATCAACACCTTCGGCCAACAGCTTTCGCGCAGCAGCATGGCGCTCGCGCACGGACGCCAGGCTCACCTCTGGATAGGTACCAAGCGACAGCGTGTTGCGCTTGCCGGTCACAGGACGCCGATAGTCCCAGCGCCACCATCTGGCGCCATCAGGCTTCAGCAGCAGGTACAGGCCTCCACCGTCTCGCAGCTTCTGCACGGCAGCGGTGGGCTTGGTTCTGCGAATGGCGGTATCGGTCAATGACATGGTGGCGGCAACTGATTTGGCGGTAACAGGTGTAGAGCGGGTGGAGGTTACCGCCAAAGATACCGCCAGAGAAGTCTGGATTCTGCTGGATCACATAGGACGCAATCAGACACAAAAAAGGCCGAAACCCCTGTTTTTTCAGGATATTTCAGCCTTCATAGGACGACATAGGATCATCAATTGGTGGGCCCACCAGGATTCGAACCTGGAACCAAGGGATTATGAGTCCCCTGCTCTAACCGTTGAGCTATAGGCCCGGCGCAGCGTCACAGTGTAGTAGAGCCTGTGCTTGATCGGCTACCCGGTAATCGCAAACGGCAGCCGAGCATGGCTCGGCTCTACAGAAAGCACACACACCCCAAAAAGAAAAACCCCGCCGAAGCGGGGTTTCTCTCAACGCTTCAACAGCCGCTGGAAATCAATCGATATCCAGGAAGCTGCGCAGCTGCTCCGAGCGGCTCGGGTGACGCAGCTTGCGCAGGGCCTTCGCTTCGATCTGGCGGATGCGCTCGCGGGTCACGTCGAACTGCTTGCCGACTTCCTCAAGGGTGTGGTCGGTGTTCATGTCGATGCCGAAGCGCATGCGCAGCACCTTGGCTTCCCTCGGGGTGAGGCCGGCCAGCACGTCGCGCACGGTTTCAGACAAGTTGATGTTGGTGGTGTTCTCGATCGGGGACTCCACGTTGGTGTCCTCGATGAAGTCGCCCAGATGGGAATCCTCGTCGTCGCCGATCGGGGTTTCCATCGAGATCGGCTCCTTGGCGATCTTCATCACCTTGCGGATCTTGTCTTCCGGCATGTCCATTTCCTTGGCCAGCTCCTCCGGCGTAGCCTCGCGGCCGTACTGCTGGAGCATCTGGCGGGAAATGCGGTTCAACTTGTTGATCGTCTCGATCATGTGCACCGGAATACGGATGGTGCGCGCCTGGTCGGCAATCGAGCGGGTGATCGCCTGGCGGATCCACCAGGTGGCGTAGGTCGAGAACTTGTAACCGCGGCGGTACTCGAACTTGTCCACGGCCTTCATCAGGCCGATGTTGCCTTCCTGGATCAGGTCCAGGAACTGCAGGCCGCGGTTGGTGTACTTCTTGGCGATCGAGATCACCAGGCGCAGGTTGGCCTCGACCATTTCCTTCTTGGCCTTGCGCGCCTTGGCTTCACCGTAGGCCATGGCACGGCTGATTTCCTTCAGCTCTTCCAGGTCCAGCTGGGTCAGCTTCTCGATGTCGATCGTCGCCTGCTGTTCGGCGATGATCTGGTCCTTCACTTCGCGCAGGGCCGACGACCACTTCTGCTTGCGCTTCAGTGCGTCTTCCACCCACTCCAGGTTGGTCTGGTTGCCTTCCCAGGAACGGATGAAGTCCTTGCGCGGCATGCGTGCAGTGACGGTGGCCAGGTTCAGCACGCGGCGCTCATGGGCCTTGATCGACGCCATGGTGTCGCGCAGCTGCTTGGTCAGCACATCGGTCAGCGGCAGCGGCAGCTTCAGGGTGACGAACACCGCCGACATTTCTTCGCGCAGGCGCGGCAGGTTCTTCTTGTCGCCCTTGGTCGCGGCCTTCTTGAAGGCGTTGAAGGCATCGCTCAGCGCCTGCATGCGCGCGGCGACTTCCTCCGGATCCGGACCGGTCGGTGCGGCTTCTTCATCGCCACCGTCGACATCGTCGTCCTCGTCCTCGTCGCCTTCGGCGTCGGCATCGGCGCTGTCATCGGCAGCGGCCGCCGGCGGTGCCGGCTCTTCATCGGTCAGATCGTTGAAGCCGACGATCACTTCGGCCAGGCGCTTCTTGCCTTCCTTGTGGGCTTCGTAGTCGGTCAGCAGCGACTCGACCGAGACCGGGAACTGGCCCAGGGCCGCCTGGACCTGCGAAAGGCCTTCCTCGATGCGCTTGGCGATGGCGATTTCGCCTTCGCGGGTCAGCAGCTCGACGGTGCCCATTTCGCGCATGTACATGCGCACCGGGTCGGTGGTACGGCCACCTTCGGTGTCGAGCGCGCTCAGTGCGGCGGCGGCTTCTTCGGCCGCGGTGTCATCGACTTCGCGGTTACCGGTGTTGCCGTCGTTGAGAAGCAGGGTTTCCACATCCGGCGCAACTTCATGGACATCGATGCCCATGCCGTTGATCATGCCGATGATGTCTTCGATCTGTTCCGGGTCGACCATGTCGTCCGGCAGATGGTCATTGACTTCGGCGTAGGTCAGGTAGCCCTGTTCCAGGCCCTTGCTGATCAGTTGCTTGATTTCGGATTGGGCAGGACGTTCGTTGGCCATGTAGTGCTCGCGCCACCGGCTAGGGAGAAATAGGGAACGTAGCATTATACCAGCCCGGTGCCCGGCCTGCCGGGCGGTGGTCCCGGCGGCTTAGGGCCTGAGAAGGAAGGTCACGGGACCGTCATTGACCAGGCTGACGACCATATGGGCACCAAATCGGCCCGTTTCCACCCCTGGCGCGTGATTTTCACGACAGATCTCGACAAATCGATTGAACCCGCGTTCAGCCTCGTCCGGCGGGGCGGCGCTGGTAAAGCTGGGGCGCATGCCCGACCGGGTGTCGGCGGCGAGGGTGAACTGGCTGACCAGCAGCAGGCCGCCGGCGGTATCGCGCAGCGACCGGTTCATCTTCCCGGCCTCGTCGGCGAATACCCGGTAGCCCAGCAGGCGCTCGGCCATTCGCTGCAGCTGGGCCTCGCTGTCGCCCGGCTCCATGCCGACCAGCGCCAGCAGGCCCGGACCGATCTGGCCAACCGCTTCATCATCGACATGGACGGCGGCCTGGCTGACGCGCTGGATCAGGACGAGCATGCGGGGGCTTCCAATGAACACGGCCGGCCACGATAGCAGCGCCCTTGGCTAAACTGGCGCCGATGAATCCGCAACGCAAAGCCCGGCTGGTCTACCGCGCCACCACCCTGTTCGCCCGCCTGCCCTGGCCGCTGCTGCGGGGAGTCGCCCGTGCCCTGTCCTGGACCTGGATCAGTCTCAACGCCCGTGAGAGCCGCGTCACCCGGCGCAACCTGGAGCTGGCCTACCCGGACCTGGAGGGCGCCGCGCGCGACCGCCTGCACCGGGAGCTGCTGCGCTCCACCGCCCTGCAGGCCATCGAAACCCTGCGACTGTGGAGCCAGGCGCCGGCCGACAACCTGCGCCTGCACCTGAAGCAGCGCCACGGCGAGGCCCTGTACGACGCGGCGCTGGCCAGCGGCAAGGGCGTGATCGTGGCGGCGCCGCACTTCGGCAACTGGGAGCTGCTGAACCAGTGGCTGGCCTCGCGCGGGCAGATCGCCATCGTCTACAAGCCACCGGAAGACGAGGCCAGCGATGCCTTCCTGCAGCTGGTGCGGGGCGGCCAGAACGTACAGCAGGTGCGTGCCGAAGGCCCGGCCGTGCGCCAGCTGTTCAAGGTGCTCAAGGACGGCGGTGCCACCGGCATCCTGCCCGACCAGCAGCCCAAGGCCGGCGATGGGGTGTTCGTGCCGTTCTTCGGCGTGCAGGCGCTGACCATGACCCTGGTCAACCGGCTGGCCGAGCGTACCGGCGCCACCGTGCTGTATGGCTGGTGCGAGCGCATCGGGCCGGACATGGAGTTCGCCCTGCACATCGAACCGACCGACCCCGCCGTGGCCGACCCGGACCCGCAGGTGGCCGCTACCGCGCTCAATGCAGGCATCGAGCGCATCGCCCGCCGCGACCCTGCGCAGTACCAGTGGACCTACAAGCGCTATACGCTGCGACCATCGGGCAGTGGCGAGGAAGACCCCTACGCGACCGAGGAACACCCGCACTGACGGCCGCTCCACTCAGGCCACCGGCCCCTGCGACCGGCGGCCGCACCACGTTGAATACGACGCCGGCGCCCCCATAGAGACTGCGATGTCCGCCTCCCCCGGTCCTGCCATGCCTGCTGCTTCTTCCCTGTTCGGCGATCCGGCCGCGATCCGCTGCGAGCGCGCGGTTTCCGAACTGCGTGCCGGTCGCCCGGTGCTGCTCCACGATGGCCAGGGCCAGCGCCTGGCGGTGATCGCGCTGGACAGCGCCACGGCCAGCAGCTTCGCTGCCTTCGCCAATGCCGCCCACGAGCGGCATTACCTGTTCCTGACCGCCACCCGCGCCCGCGTGCTTGGCGTGGAGGCCCCGCAAGGTGCGCGCCTGCCGCTGGCCGGTGTTGCCTTCGACGCCCTGCCCTCGCTGGGCTATCTGCGCGAACCGGGCCCGATGCCGGACGGCTGGAGTGCCGGTGACGCCTTCGATGCAGGCGCCGTGGAACTGGCCCGCCTTGGCCTGTTGCTGCCGGCCATGGTGGCGGTGCGCCTGGACGCCGAAGACCGCACCTTCGATGGCGCTTCCGAGGTGGCGCTGTGCGACCTCGCCGAAGGCGCAGCACATGCGGCCCACGACTACGAACTGGTGGCGCGTTCACCGGTGCCGTTGCGCGACGTCGGCATGACCACGTTCGCGGTGTTCCGCGGCGGCGTCGCCCAGCGTGACCAGGTCGCGATCGTCGTCGGCGAACCCGACCTGTCGGCGGTGGTGCCGGTGCGCGTGCACTCCTCGTGCCTGACCGGTGACCTGTTCGGCTCGCTCAAGTGCGACTGCGGCGACCAGCTGCGGCGCGGCCTGCGCAAGCTGAAGGAACTGGGGGGCGGCGTGCTGCTGTACCTGGACCAGGAAGGCCGTGGCACCGGCATCGCAGCCAAGATGCGCGCCTACGGCTACCAGCACGACGGCCTGGACACCATCGACGCCGACGCACAGCTGGGCTTCGGTGCCGACGAGCGCCGCTACGGCAGCGCGGTGGCCATGCTGCGTGGCCTGGGCATTTCGCGCGTGGCCCTGCTCAGCAACAACCCGACCAAGGCGCAGCGCCTGCGCAATGCCGGCATCGAAGTGCTGGACTGCATTCCGGTCACCGGCGAAATCACCGCCGAGAACGAACACTACCTGCGCACCAAGGCCGATCGTGCCGGCCACATGCTGGATGTGGACGCGCTGATCCAGGCTGCCCAGTAACGCAGCCGACCTGCTACCGTCTGCGCGGTGCGGCCACGGCCGCCACCGCCCGCCCTGCCACCTGACGGAGCCCGCGTGACCGACGTTCCCCTTACTGCTCCGCCCACCGATGCCTGGCAGTCGCTGCCGCGCCGCGCCTCGCGGCTGGCCGCACTGGAAGGTGCCTTCGGTGGCCTGTTTGTGCCAGGCCTGCCGCTGGCCGCTGCATGGTGGTTCTTCGATCTGCCCGGTGGCGTATGGGTCGCAGCCCTCGGGCTGCTGGTGGGGGCTGCATGTGGTGCGTGGCTCGGCCACCGCCGCCTGGTCCGCACCCGTTGGCGGCTGGACGCACAGGGCCTGGGCCTGCGACGAGACCTGATGTGGCAGCTGGAAACGCGCATTCCCCTGTCGCGCGTGCAGCACCTGGACCTGCGCCGCGGGCCACTGGAACGCCGCGCCGGTCTGGCCACGCTGATCGTGCACACCGCCGGCACCCGCATGAGCGCGGTGACCGTCAGCGGCCTGGACGAGGCGGATGCCGAGCGCCTGCGCGACACCCTGTCCCATCAGCTCGACCAGGACGCCGACGCCCTGTGAGCCTGCCACCACCTCTGCCTGCAGCGCTGCCCACCGGTGGCGAGGACCACCGCCTGCATCCGTGGTCATGGTTGTTCGTACTGTTGATGCAGCTGCGCCATTACTTCCTGCCGCTGGTCGCGCTGCTGGTGTTCGGCCAGCGGGGTGACCGCGACCCGATGTGGGCGCAGCTGATTCCGCTGACGGCGATTGCCGCACTGGTACTGGTGTCGGTGCTGCAGTACCTCAGCTACCGCTACCGCATCGGCAGCGATGCGATTACCGTGCGCAGCGGTCTGCTGGCGCGCAACCGGCGCGAGATTCCGTTTGCGCGCATCCACAACGTGGAGGTCCGGCAGAACCCGCTGCACCGCCTGTTCGGTGTGGCCGAGCTGCGCCTGGAATCGGCCGGCGGCGTGCGTCCAGAAGCCGAAATGCGGGTGCTGAAGCTGGACCAGGCGCTGGCGCTGGAACGACTGGTGCGCCAGCGCGGGCAGGCGCCGCAGGCCGCCGACGTTGTCGCCGCCGCCTCGATCACCGAGGCCGACACCGAACAGGTACTGCTGCGCCTGTCGAGCTGGGACGTGGTGCGCATGGGGCTGCTCTCCAACCGTGGCTGGGCGCTGGCGATCGCCGCGTTCGGTGTCCTGTTCCAGACCGTCCCGCGGCCGGTGATGGACGATGCCCTCCAGCGCGGTGGCCGCGAGGCCTTCGGCTACGCCAGCCACCTGCACCCCGGCGTGGCCGGCGCGTTCCTGCTGCTGGCTGCGGCTCTGTTGCTGGGCTGGCTGGCGCTGCGCGTGTTGTCGGTGGTGCTGACCCTGCTGCGCTACCACGGCTTCACCCTCAGCGAGCAGGATCGCCGCCTGACCGTTTCGGCTGGCCTGCTCAGCCGCACCCGCAGCAGCGTGGCGCGCCGGCGCATCCAGGCCTGGACGCTGCGCGAAGGTACGTTGCAGCGCTGGTTCGGTCTGCGCCAGCTGCGCATCGACAGCGCCGCCGGTGGCCCTGCGCGCGATGAGGACCGCGCCCTGCGCGAACTGGCACCGCTGGCGTCAAGTACGCGTTGCGAGCAGCTGGTGCAGCACCTGCTGCCACAGTTGCAGTGGCCACCCGCGCAGTGGCAGTCCATTCCGCAGCGCGGCTGGTGGCGGCTGTGCCTGGGCGCGCTGCTGCTGGTGCCGCTGCTGGCTGCGGCCGCGTACTGGCGCTGGGGCCCATGGGGCCTGCTGGTGCTTGCGTGGCTGCCGGTGGCGCTGCTGGTCGCGCACCGGCAGATGGCGCGCATGGGCTGGTCCCTGGACGAGCACTATGTGGCGGTGCGCGGCGGCTGGTGGAAGCGCTGGTGGCGCTGGGCCGAGCTGGACAAGGTGCAGGGCCTGCGCCTGCAGCGCTCGCCGCTGGACAGGCTGCTGGGCACCAGCAGCCTGCAGCTGGATACCGCCGGCGCGCATGGCGATGTGGCGCTGACCCTGCACCATCTGCCGCAGGCACAGGCGCAACAAGTGATGGAGCAGCTGGCCGCAGCACTCGCGCGGCGCAAGCTGCGCTGGTGACGGCGGGGCCGGATCCCGGCCGCGCATCCACGCATGGCGTGGATCTACTGTAGCGCCGAGCCCATGCTCGGCTTGACGCAGCCGAGCATGGGCTCGGCGCTACATCACCCCCGTTACCGCTGCGAGGGGCCCCAATAGCCCAGGTCCTTGCGGATCTGCAGATCGCGCACCCAGCTGCCGAACGGCTTGCGCCGCAGCGCGCCCATTTCACCCGACAGGAAATCCTCGGTGGCCGCGATCACGCGCTCGCTGGACAGGCCATCGCGGTACGGGTGGATGGCATCGGCGTAGCGCACGATTTCCGCCTGCAGCGCCGCGTCCGGGTGCAGCGCGCGCTGCAGCATCGCCTGCAGCTGCGCAGGATCATCGAAGTCGATCATGTGCGGCTTGGGCACGCGGTTGCGGAAAGTCACCACTGGCTTGTGCTGGACAATGAACTCCGAAACGATCGACGAGGTATCCGATACCAGCACATCGGCGGCGCGCTGTGCGGCCATCACCTGCTCGGGCTCGATGAAGCGGGCATTGGCACCGGCCAGCGCGCGGTAGCGTTCGAACAGTTCCGGCGGGCACTTCGGGTGCAGGGTCAGCAGCCAGTAGTGATCACCAGCAGCGATATCGGCGGCGATCTGCGCGTGCAGGTGCGGGGCCGCGCTCAACCGTTCAGTGAAGGTCGAGCCGAACAGGATCACCGGGCGCTCGCCGGCCGGAGCACGCAACGCGGCGCTCTCGCCACCGTCATCGCGGAACAGCGGGTCCAGCTTCGGCCAGCCGGTCTCTGCCACCGCGAAATGGCCATGCAGGACAGCGATCTCGCGGAACGGCGCAGTGGTGGCCGGCCCCTGCGTGCAGTACAGGTCGAACATGCCGCGCACCCGGAAGTGGCCGCGCGCACTGTCCCGCTTTTCCACGTTGAAGCCATGGAACAGCTGCACCTTGGCCCCCGAAAGGAACGTCGGCACCCAGTTGGCCGCGCTGAATACCGCCCGCGGACGCATCGCCAGGGCCTGCTTCAGGCCAATGTTGGGCACCCCCGGCAGGCTGCTGCCGGCCGCTCCGCCCTCGAACCAGGCGGCCACCTCCTGCCCGGACGCGTGCAAGGCCTGCGCCAACGGGGCGAGAATAGGCAGCGCATAGCGCTCCGTCGCAAACAACAGGTACCCGGCCATCATGTCCTCCACGACCGCTCCCATCGAACGGCCTTGCATCTCGGCGTGCATTATCGCGTTCAACGAGGCCGGGCGCATCGGCGACTGCCTGGCCTCGCTGGCCTTCTGCGATGAGATTGTGGTGGTGGACTCGCAGTCCACTGACGCCACCGTAGCCATCGCCGAGGCCGCCGGCGCCCGCGTGCTGCAGCGCCGGTTCGAGGGCTTCCGCAGCCAGAAGGCGTTCTGCGTCGAGCAGGCCAGCCATGACTGGGTGCTGTGCCTGGATGCCGATGAACGGATCAGCCCGGAACTGCGCGCGGCCATCGAACAGGCCCGCGACGGCGGCTTCAGCGGCCACGCCGGCTACCGATTCGCCCGCCTCTCGGAGTATTTCGGCAGGTTCCTGCGCCACGGCAACGCCTATCCGGACCGGGTGATGCGGCTGTTCGACCGCCGCCAGGGCGGCTGGCGCGGCAAGCGCGAGATCCACGAGGCGGCCAGCGTCGACGGCAGCGTCGGTACGCTGCGCGGCGACCTGATCCACTACCCGTACCGGTCATTGCAGCAGCAGCTGGCCAAGACCGAGAAGTATGCGCGGATGATGGCCGAGCACGAGTTCGCACGGGGCAAGCGGGCCACCCTGGGCAAGCTGGTACTGGCGCCGGCCTGGCGGTTCTGGCGCGGCTTCCTGTTCCGTGGCGGCTTCCGCGATGGCTGGCATGGCCTGGTCTACGCCTACGTACGCGCCAACTACGTGCGGCAGAAGACCATCATGCTGTGGATGCTGGGCAATGGACAGGCGGTGGCCGATCCGGCGCCTTCCGCGGACCGGCCGTGACCACGCTGTGTCACACTTCGCGGGCGTTGCCTGAAGATCCCCCATGAAAATCCTGTACACCAACTTCCACTATGGCGACGGTGGCGGCCACACCACGTACATCGTCTCGTTGGCGCGTGCGTTGCACGGCCAGCACACGCTCCATGTCGCCGCGCCGGCCGACAGCCGGCTGCTGCGGACCATGGCCGATGAAGGCCTTGCCCGCACACTGCCGATTGCGTTCGGCAGCGGCCTGCCAACGCTGCCCCGGCAGCTGGCCGAACAGCGTGCACTGCGCAGGCTGGTGCGCGATGAAGGCATCGACCTGATCCACGTCAACGGTGCGCGCGACCACCGCTTCGTGATGCAGGGGCTGCTTGGCATGCGCCGCCCGCCGATCGTGCTGACCAAGCACAACAGCAAACCCACCGACACCTTCGGCAATGTGCTGCGCGCGCGCTGGGCCACCGATCGGCTGATCGCAGTCTCGGCCGACACCAAGCGCCTGCTGGAACAGGGCCCATACCGTCGCTGCCCGATCGACGTGGTCCGCAACGGCGTGGACCTGGAGCGCTACTCGCCACAGCCGGCCGGCACCGGCAGCGCGCTGCGCCAGCAATGGACGCAGGATCCACAGGCGCTGGTGCTGGTCAGCAATGCCGGCACCGACGATTACAAGGGCTGGATCGACCTGGCCCAGGCCATCGCGCGGCTGCCCGATGCGGTACGCCCGCACGTGCACATGGCCGTGGCCGGCCACCTGCCCACCGCGCAGCAGCGCGAACAGGTGCAGGCGCTGGGCGAGGTGGCCGCGCAGGTGCACTTCACCGGCCTGCTGGCCGATACCCGCGTACTGATCGCGGCCGGCGATGCTGGCTTCGTGCTGTCCCATGACGTCGAGACGATCTCCTTCGCCTGCCGCGAGATGATGGCCAGCGCCAAGCCGATGCTGGTCAGCGATTACGCGGGCCTGCCGGAAAACATCGAACAAGGCGTCGATGGCTGGGTCGTTGCCACCCGCGACATCGACGCCATCGCCGCACAGGTGCAGGCGCTGTACGCACAGCGCGATGCGCTGCCGGAACATGGCCGGGCAGCACGCCGCCATGCACAGCGGGAGTTCGGCCTGCAGACATTCGCCGACGCCACGCTGGCCAGCTACCACGCCGCCCTGGCCAGCCCCTGAGCCAGGTTGCCCGAACGCTCAATCGGTGATGCCGGGCCCCTGCAGGCGGCGCTCGTGCTCGAGTTCCGCCGCCGACGGCCGGCAGGTGCCGGCGACCGCGTCGGCAGGCACCAGCCACCAGCGGCGACGATTGGAAATGCCCGCCATTTCGGCCTGCGCACGATCAATGCAGGCCTGCATCGCATCTTCGTTCACCAGCAGCCAGCGGTGCTGCGGAACCAGCCGCTGCCAGCGCACGGCTGCCTGCAGCTGTTGATGCCAACGCGCTTCGAATCCAAAGGTGGCCGCAGGACGATCGGCCATCAGCAGGTTCTGCTCTTTCCATGCCACCAGTCCCAGCTCGGCCTGCGGGCCGATGCGTGCGCTGACCTCGCGCATCAGGCCACGGGCCGAGCTGGAATCGTTCAACACCGGATAACCGACCAGGCTGTACAGCACCCAGACCCCGGCCAGAGTAGCGACCAGGGCAACGTGCCTGCGCCGGCGCCCGCACACCCACAGGCTCAAGGCCGACCAGGCCGCCATCGCCAGCGCCGCCCAGGCCAACGCATCGGTGGCACCGGGAAGCAACCCGCGGCCATGGGTAAGGCGCACTTCGAAATCCGGATCACCCAGCAGCGCCAGCGCACCGACCAGGCCCAGCGCCAGTGCCAGCAACGCGGTGAATGCGCCCAGCACACGCTGCACATCGCGCCGCCTCAGCAGCCCCGGCAGCAACGGCGCCAACGCCAGGCAGAACATCGGCAATGCCGGCAGGATGTAGACGTCGCGCTTGCCGTGCGGAATGGAGAAGAACAGCACGACCAGCAGCCACCAGGCCAACGGCAGCAGGTAGCGCGCATCGCGCCGGCGCAGCCGCCGGAACCAGGCCGGAAGCGCCCACGGCAGCAGCAGGAACGCGGGGATCCACATCGACGGCATGATCGCCAGGAAGTACCACCACGGCTGGTGATGGTCCCAGGACTGCGTATAGCGCCGTGCCGTCTGCCGGAACAGGATGTCGTCGATGTAGGCGCGGTACGGCTCCGAGCCGGTGGCCAGGCCGGCCAGCAGCATCGGCACCAGCCACAACGACACCGCCAGCAGGAAGGCCAGCGGTGCCAGCCAGAAGCGTAGGTCACGCACGTGCAGGCTCACCCGCGGCCAATGCAGCATGGATGCGACTGCGGCCGGCACGATCATCATCAGCGCCAGCACGCCTACGCCCTTGGTGATCACCCCGATGCCGGCGAAGAACCAGCCCATCCACCACCAGCGCCAGGCCGGGCCCAGCAGCAGATGGCGCAGCAGGCCGTAGTTGGCCAGGGTGATGAACAGCACCACCAGCGGATCGATCTGCGCCTTCTTCGCCTGGAAGGTGAAGTGCAGCGCGAACAGCAGTGCCCAACCCGCGTACAGCCCCACCTGCCGCGTCCACAGGCGGCGGCCGAGATCGACCACGCACCACAGCGTGCCCAGCGCGGCCAGCAGCGAGGGCAGCAGGAACGCCATCCGCCAGTGGCCGACCAGGCTGTACAGCGCGGCCTGCCACCACATCAGCATCGGCGGCTTGTCCGAATAGAGTTCGGGGCCGCGATGCGGGAACAACCAGTAACCACTGTCGACCATCTGCTTGGCCACCAGCGCGAAACGTGGCTCATCCGATGGCCACGGATCACGGAGGCCCAGGCCGGCCCCCAGCACCAGCAGGGCCATCACCACCAACAACCACGTCTGGCGCGACGCGTGGGTTTTCAGCATGGGACTCGAAACGGCAGCGGGGGTCAGGCTGCTTTTAACAGACGCGCGTAGAAGAAACCGTCAGCATCGTTTTCACCCGGCAGCCGCTGGCGTGCCACCCCTTCGCAATCGACGCCGAACGCGTCGCCCAGTGGCTGCGCCACGGCATCCGGATGCCACTTCAGGAACGCGCGCACCTGATCGATGTTCTCGGCGCGCAGGATCGAACAGGTGGCATACAGCAGCACGCCACCCGGGCGCAGCATCGACCAGCAGGCTTCCAGCAGGCGCGCCTGCACGCCAACCAGTGCATCGATATCTTCAGCGCGACGGTGGAACATCACATCCGGCTGGCGGCGGATCACGCCAGTCGCCGAGCACGGCGCATCCAGCAGGATCGCGTCGAACGGCACGCCATCCCACCAGGCACCGGGATCACTGGCATCGGCAGCCAGGGTCTGCGCATGTTCGCCCACGCCGGTGCGGGTGTAGGTATCGCGTGCGCGGGCCAGACGGCGCGCGTCGATATCCAGCGCCAGCAGGCGCAGGCTGGGGTCGCGCTCCAGCAGGTGCGCCGACTTGCCGCCGGGTGCCGCGCAGGCGTCCAGCACGCGGGCACCGGCCACCGGGGCCAGCGCATCGGCCGCACACTGCGCCGACAGGTCCTGCACCGAGATCGCGCCCTCGGCGAAGCCGGGCAGCTGATTCACGGCAACCGGAGAGGCCAGGCGCAACGCGTCGGCGCTGAGCGGACTGGCTTCCGCGGCGATGCCGGCTTCGGCCAGCGCTGCCAGTGCCTTGTCACGGCCGCCCTGCTGGCGGTTGGCGCGCAACCACAGTGGCGCCGGTTGCAGGCTGGCGCTGAAGATCGCGTCGGCCTGCGCCGGCCAATCGCGTTCCACAGCATCGGCCAGCCATTCCGGGAAGGCATCGCGCGCGGGCTGTTCCGGGAAACCTTCGCGCTGCGCGCGGCGCAGGATCGCATTGACCAGGCCTGCCTGGCGCTCACGGCCCAGTGCACGCGCGGCATCAACCGTGGCCGACAGCGCCGCGTGCGCCGGCAGCTCGAGCACGTCCAGCTGGGCGAACCCGACCATCAGCAGCGTGCGCAGGTCGGCATCACGCGCCGACAGCGGCTTCTGCATCCACGACTGCAGCGCCGCGTCATAGGTGCTGCGACGACGCAGGACGGCAAAACACAGGGCTTCCAGCAGCGCGCGGTCGCGGCTGTCGGCCAGCTTCGGCAGCGCCCAGGCCAGCTCGGCCTTCAGCGAACGGCCACGGGTGAACACCTGTGCCAGCACACGTGCGGCCAGCATGCGCGTGGCCGCGCCCGGCGCCGCCTTGGCGACGGAGAAATCGTTCTGCTTCGACACCGCTTATGCCCCCACGCGCAGATCGCGGCGGGCGTTGAGGTAGTCGGCCGCAGTAATCGCCTTGCCACCTTCCCGCTGCAGCACTCGCAGGCGCAGCGCGCCCTGGCCACAGGCGATGTCGATGCCATCGCGGCTGGCGGCCAGTACGGTGCCCGGTGCCTGGCCGTGGTCCGCCTCCAGCGCCACCGCACCATGGATGCGCACGCGTTCACCGGCCAGCGTCGCCTCGGCGATCGGCCACGGATTGAACGCGCGCACGGTTCGCGCCAGCGCGCCGGCGTCCTGCGCCCAATCCAGCTTCGCTTCGGCCTTGTCCAGCTTGTGCGCGTAGGTCACGCCCTGCTCCGGCTGCGGCCGCGCGATCGGCTTGATGCCGGCACGCAGCAGGCCCAGGCCATCGGACAGCACCTGTGCGCCCAGCTCGGCCAGCTTGTCATGCAGCTGGCCACCGGTATCGGTGGCCGCGATCGGCAGTTCCTGGTGCAGCAGCACCGGGCCGGTGTCCAGGCCGGCCTCCATCTGCATCAGGCAGACGCCGGTCTTGGCGTCGCCGGCCTGGATCGCGCGCTGGATCGGCGCGGCACCGCGCCAGCGCGGCAGCAGCGAGGCATGCACGTTCCAGCAGCCGTGGGTCGGAATGGCCAGCACCGCCTTGGGCAGGATCAGGCCATAGGCCACTACCACCATCAGATCCGGCTGCAGGTCGCGCAGCTGCTGCTGGGCGGCCGCGTCCTTCAGCGACTCCGGCTGGTAGACCGGAATGCCACGGGCCACGGCTTCCAGCTTGACCGGCGACGGCGCCAGGCCACGGCCACGGCCGGCCGGACGATCAGGCTGGGTGTAGACGGCCACGACCTCATGATGGCGCGCAGCCGCGCGCAGCGATGACACCGCGAATTCCGGCGTACCGGCAAAGACAATCCTCATGGCTACCCCACTTGCAGGATGGATTCGTGCAGGAAAGAAAACGGCGCCGTCGGCCGGCGCCGTACAGCCCGCGCGTGCCGCGCAGGCGCGGGCCACCCGAAGGGTGGCCCGGATTGGCGATCACGCCACGTGCTTGCGCTGCTTGGCCAGCTTCTTGCGCACCATCTCGCGCTTGAGCGGCGACAGATAGTCGATGAACAGCTTGCCGTCCAGGTGATCCATCTCATGCTGGATGCAGGTGGCCAGCACTTCGCCGGCTTCCATCTGCTGTTCCTGGCCGTTGCGGTCCAGGTACTTCACGGTGATGGTATCGGCACGGGTGACGTCAGCGAAGATGCCCGGAACCGACAGGCAGCCTTCCTGGTACACCCGGCCCCCGTCCTTGGCGACGATTTCCGGGTTGATGAACACATGCGGTTCATTCTTTTCTTCGCTGACGTCGATGACCATGAAGCGCTTGTGCACGTCCACCTGGGTGGCGGCCAGGCCGATGCCCGGGGCGTCGTACATGGTCAGGAACATGTTGTCGATCAGTTCCTGGAAGGCCGGCGTGGTGACTTCGGCGGCTTCGATCAACGCAGCCTTGGTACGCAGGCGCGGATCGGGGAACTCGAGAATGGGGAGAAGGGCCATGGCTGTTTCCGGATAGGGGGCCGGCACGCCGGCATACGTCGCAGATTCTAGCTCCAACGCTTGCCTTGCGCCCCGGTTTCTGGACTATAGTGCGCGAACCTGTTGGGGAATCAGGGCTTCACACCTATGTTGCTTCGTTTTCGTACGGTCGTCGCCGCGGCGATGCTGACCGTGGCTGCCTATGCTACCGCCGTGGAAGTGAATGGCGGGCACCCGGACACCTATGTGGTCCGAAAAGGGGATACGTTGTGGGATATCGCCGCACGTTTCCTGCAGAAGCCGTGGCTGTGGCCGGAGATCTGGCAGGCCAATCCGCAGATCGCCAATCCGCACCTGATCTATCCCGGTGACGTGCTCAGCCTGGCCTATCTGGACCGGGTGACCGTCGCTGCCAAGCCCGGCCCGCGCCAGGAAGCCCCGATCGATGCCATTCCGCTGGCCCAGGTCGAGCCGTTCCTGAAGCAGCTGAGCGTGGTCGACAGCATCGAGCAGCTGCCCTACGTGGCCGGCCTGGAGGAAGAACGCCTGCGCGTCACCAGCGGCAGCGCGGTGTACGTACGCCTGGCTGACGCCCAGCTGGGCCAGCGCTGGGCCGTGGTCCGCCCGACCGTGCGCTATGCCCAGCCCAAGCCGACCGAGGACCTGACCGCCAACGGCGACGTCACCCCGGGCAGCGGCAACCTGTGGCGGGCCTACAACGCCCCCAACCACCGCCGCGGCGTGCTCGGCTATGAGCTGGCCCAGGTCGCCACCGGCACCATCACCCATGTCGCCGGCGGCAAGGTCGAGGCGTCCACCCTGGTGCTGGACAAGAACGAGGGCGGCCGCGAGGTGCGTGCCGGCGACCGCCTGGTCCCGGTCGAGGCCAAGCCGTACGACCTGCAGTTCATTCCCCATGTCCCGGCCGCCGGTGTGGAGGGCGTCGACGTGCGCGTGCTGGCCGTCACCGACATGTTCACCGCCGCCGGCCCGCGCGATGTGATCGCGATCTCGGCAGGCCGCGCGCAGGGCGTGGACAACGGCACCGTGTTCTCGTTGTGGCGCCCAGGCCGCCACGTGGCGCACCGCATGAAGTACCCGACCTCGTCGCGCATGGACGATTCGCTCAGCACCGGCGCAGGCCGGGTCTCGCTGCCGGACGAATACGCCGCGCACGCCATGGTGTTCCGTACCTTCGACAACGTCAGCTACGCGCTGGTGATGCAGGGCGTGAAGCCGGTGCGCGTGGGGTTCAACGCACTGCACCCGGACGCGAAGTAGCCATCGCCAGGCGGCCCGGCCACTGCGTGTAGTGCCGGCCTCTGGCGGGCAGGCACCTCCGGCAAAGTCTGACAGCCACATGCGAAGGCGCCCTAGGGCGCCTTTGTTGTATGCGCTCGATAGTGGGGGGATGACCAACCCAACTGACGAGGCGCTGCTGCGCCTGTTGATGGCAGGCGGCGCGCTGGCACCACGTCGGGCGCTGCTGGAGGCCGCAGGCAATGCGGAAATCGCGATCGCGCAGGGCACCGCGAACTGGCGCGCCCACGGCTGCACGCCAGAGCAGTGCGCCGCACTGGAACGCCCGGACGCCCGGGCCTCGGCCGTGGCACGGCGCTGGCTGGAAGACGACAACCAGCACCTGCTGGCCTTCACCGATCCGGCATTCCCCCCGGCCCTGCTGAATGTCCCCAACCCACCCCTTGCGCTGTTCATCGCCGGTGACCCCAGCCTGGCCTGGCGCCCGTCGGTGGCGCTGGTCGGCAGCCGCTCGCCAACGCCGGGCGGACGCGCGCTGGCAGCCCGCTTTGCCGGCTGTTTCGTCGAAGCCGGACTGACGGTGACCAGCGGCCTGGCGGCGGGCATCGACGCCGCCGCCCACCAGGCGACACTCGACGCCGGTGGTTGCACCGTGGCGGTCATCGGCACCGGCCCGGACCGGGCCTACCCGGACAGCCACGCCCGCCTGCAGGCCCGGATCGCTACCGAAGGCGCGGTGCTCAGCGAGTACCTGCCAGGCACGCCGGCACGCCCCGGCCACTTTCCCGCCCGCAACCGGCTGGTGGCCGGGCTGGCACTGGCGACGGTGGTGGTCGAGGCCGCCCAGCGCTCCGGCGCCCTGATCACCGCACGCCTGGCTGCCGAAGCCGGCCGCGAGGTCTGCGCCCTGCCCGGCTCGGTGCTCAATCCACGCGCGGCGGGCTGCCATCGGCTGATCCGTGAGGGTGCTGCATTGGTCGAGCGCCCGGAGGAGGTCCTGGAACTGCTGGCCCCCGCCCTCCGCCAGCAGCTGCCGGGCTTGCAATCACGGTTGGCCACCCCCACTGAACAGGCACCGCCGGTACTCCTGCCGGCGCGCTGGGCCGACGACCCTGACTACCAGTGCTTGTGGCGGGCCCTGGACCACAACCCAAGCAGTATGGATTCACTGATCACGCGCTGTGGATTGACGGCGCCCCAGGTGTCCTCCATGCTGCTGGCCATGGAACTGGCGGGAATCGTGGTGTGCGTACACGGCCGCTACTGTCGAACTCCCTAGTTTCTTCACCTCCACAGCGTCGCGCGACGCAGGCCGAGGGGCAATGAAAGAGAGCATCCTGGACGTACTGCTGTACCTGTTTGAACACTATTTCAGCGAAGATGCGGACCTGATCCGTGACCGCGATTCGCTCCAGAACGGCCTGATCCAGGCCGGTTTCAGCCCAACCGAGATCAACAAGGCATTCGACTGGCTCGATGCCCTGGCCGCGCAGCGGCCGAGCGTGGCCCAGGCACGGGTCGATGGCCCCGTGCGCGTCTACCACGGTCCCGAGCTGGACAAGCTGGACGTGGAATGCCGCGGCTTCCTGCTGTACCTGGAACAGCACGGCATCCTCGACGCCGACCAGCGCGAGCTGGTGCTGGACCGGGCGATGGCCCTGGACCAGGACGAACTGGACCTGGACGACCTGAAGTGGGTCGTACTGATGGTGCTGTTCAACCAGCCTGGCTCCGAGGCGGCGTATGCCTGGATGGAGACGCAGATGTTCATGGACGAGCCAGAACCCCTGCACTGACCGTACACTTGGGGGCATAGCGCATTCAGGAGCGTCCCCGTGAGCGAGTGGTTCCATGCAGAAGGCAACCGGCAGCAGGGTCCGCTGCCAGCGGAACAGTTGGTCGAGTTGTTCCGCAACAACCAGATCTCCCTGGACACCCTGGTCTGGCGCGACGGCCTGCCGCAATGGCAGCCGTTGCGCACCGTGGTCGACGAACTCGGCCTGATCGTGCCGGCGCTGGACGCTGCCACGCCACCCGTGGAACCCGAGCCCGAACCGGAACCGGTGGCACCGCCTCCGCCGCAGCCGCCGGTACTGCCGCCGTCCACCCCCTACACCACCAGTGCATCGGCCACCGCCCTGCCGGCGCCGAAGAAGAAGCTGTCCGGTTGCGCACTGACCGCCATCATCGGCGGCGGCCTGCTGCTGGTGCTGGTACCGATCGTGGCCATCCTGGCCGCCATCGCGCTGCCTGCCTACAACGACTACACCGTGCGCGCCAAGGTCGCCGGCGCAGTGACCGCACTGCAGCCGTTGAAGGACCAGGTGCAGCATTTCGCCGATGACGAAGGCCGTTGCCCCGGTGCCAACGACGCCGGCTTCCCGGCCCCGGGTGACTTCGCCCATGCAGGGCTGTCGGCGGTGAACATCGGTCGCTTCAACAACGGCCACTGTGGCATCGAAGCCACCCTGGCGCTGCCCGGCAAGAGCCTCGATGGCGACCTGCTGTGGCTGGAATACGATCGCGACAGCGGCCGCTGGGAATGCAGTGGCGAAAGCAACGACAAGTACCTGCCGCCGTCGTGCCGCGGCTGAGCCACGCGCACGCCAGCACCTCCAAGGATGATTCAACAGGGAACATGCAATGACTGAGTGGTACTACGCCGAAGGACAGCAACGCCAGGGCCCGCTGCCGGTCCAGGAGATCCGCCAGCGCTTCCAGCGTGGCCAGCTCAACCTGGACACCCTGGTCTGGCGCGAGGGCATGGCCCAGTGGGCTGCACTGCGCCAGGTGGTCGACGAGCTCGGCCTGCAGACGCTGGCCGATGCCAGCACTGCCACCAGCAGCGGCGGCTTCGACCTGCGTGGCGACTATGCCGCCATCGACAACGGCAGCGCCCCGCTGCCCGGCACCGGCGCACTCAGCAGCTCGCCATACAGCGCTCCAGCCGCCGCCGGCGGCGGTGGCCACGCACAGCCGGTGGTTGGCGGTGAAGTGGTCTACGCGGGCTTCTGGAAGCGCGTGGCGGCCTACATGATCGACTACTTCGTGCTGGTCATCCCCGGCAGCATCATCGGTGCCATCCTCGGTGCGATCCTCGGCGCCAGCATGGGCGCGGTGGGCAGTGGCGAATCGGCCATCGAGATCGTGGCGCAGCTGGCCAGTGCCCTGATCAACCTCTGCATCGGCATGGCCTACTACACCTGGTTCCACGCCTCGCAGGGCGGCGCCACGCTGGGCAAGATGGCGGTCGGCATCAAGGTCGTGCGCGGCAACGGCGAGCGCCTGACCAAGGCGCGCGCATTTGGCCGCTACTGGGCCATGCTGCTGAGCAGCTTCACCCTCGGCATCGGTTTCCTGATGGCGGCCTTCACCGAGCGCAAGCAGGGCCTGCACGACATGATCTGCGACACCCTGGTAGTCGACCGCTGGGCCTACACCGACCAGCCGCAGCTGCAGCGCCGCGAGCTGGGCACGGTGACCGTGCTGGTGCTCGTGCTGACCGGCCTGCTGTCGCTGGCGGGCCTGGTCCTGCTGGTGTTCGCGGTCGGCTTCATCGCCAAGATGGCCTCATGAACGGCCATCCTCACGCCTGGCTGCTTGACATGGGCTGGCCGGGCGTGATTCCTCTAATAAGGTGAAACCTGAACGCCCGGCACATTACCGGGCGTTCAGTTTATGGATTTGCCCGTGGCCGCTTCACTAATGCGGCCGTTTGCTCCACCCTAGCGGCCCCTCTCCCCCGGTCCGCCCACAGACCTTTCCTGACATGCCCAAGCACCTGCTCATCGTCGAATCGCCGGCCAAGGCCAAGACGATCAACAAATACCTCGGCAAGGACTACACGGTCCTGGCCTCGTATGGGCACGTGCGCGACCTGATCCCGAAGGAAGGCGCGGTCGACCCGGACAACGGGTTCGCCATGCACTACGACGTGATCGACAAGAACGAGAAGCACGTCGATGCGATCGCCAAGGCCGCCAAGGGCGCCGACGACATCCTGCTGGCCACCGACCCGGATCGCGAGGGTGAGGCGATCAGCTGGCACATCGCCGAAATCCTGAAGGAACGCGGGCTGGTCAAGGACAAGCCGATGCAGCGCGTGGTGTTCACCGAGATCACCCCGCGCGCCATCAAGGAAGCGATCAGCCAGCCGCGCGCGATCGCCAGCGACCTGGTCGATGCCCAGCAGGCGCGCCGCGCGCTGGACTACCTGGTCGGCTTCAACCTGTCGCCGGTGCTGTGGCGCAAGGTCCAGCGCGGCCTGTCCGCCGGCCGCGTGCAGAGCCCGGCACTGCGCATGATCGTCGAGCGCGAGGAAGAGATCGAAGCCTTCATCGCCCGCGAATACTGGTCGATCGCCGCCGAGTGCGCACACCCGTCGCAGCACTTCAACGCCAAGCTGATCAAGCTGGACGGGCAGAAGTTCGAGCAGTTCACCATCACCGATGGCGACACCGCTGAAGCAGCGCGCATGCGCATCCAGCAGGCCGCGCAGGGCTCGCTGCATGTCACCGATGTGGCCAGCAAGGAGCGCAAGCGCCGCCCGGCGCCGCCGTTCACCACCTCCACCCTGCAGCAGGAAGCCTCACGCAAGCTCGGCTTCACCACCCGCAAGACCATGCAGGTGGCGCAGAAGCTGTATGAAGGCGTGGCCATCGGCGACGAAGGCACCGTCGGCCTGATCTCGTACATGCGTACCGACTCGGTGAACCTGTCGCAGGACGCGCTGGCCGAGATCCGCGATGTGATCGCCCGCGACTACGGCATCGCCTCGCTGCCGGACCAGCCGAACACCTACCAGACCAAGTCCAAGAACGCCCAGGAAGCGCACGAAGCGGTGCGCCCGACCTCGGCGCTGCGCACGCCGGCCCAGGTCGCACGCTTCCTCACCGACGACGAGCGCCGCCTGTACGAGCTGATCTGGAAGCGTGCGGTGGCCTGCCAGATGATCCCGGCCACGCTCAACACCGTCAGCGTCGACCTCTCGGCCGGCAGCGAGCACGTGTTCCGTGCCAGCGGCACCACCGTGGTGGTGCCCGGCTTCCTGGCCGTGTACGAAGAAGGCAAGGACAACAAGAGCGCCGAGGACGAGGACGAAGGCCGCAAGCTGCCGGCGATGAAGCCCGGCGACCGCGTGCCGCTGGAACGCATCCAGGCCGAACAGCATTTCACCCAGCCGCCGCCGCGCTACACCGAAGCGGCGCTGGTGAAGGCGCTGGAAGAGTACGGCATCGGCCGTCCCTCGACCTACGCTTCGATCATCCAGACCCTGCTGTTCCGCAAGTACGTGGAAATGGAAGGCCGCAGCTTCCGCCCGTCCGACGTCGGCCGCGCAGTGTCCAAGTTCCTGTCCAGCCACTTCACCCGGTACGTGGACTACGACTTCACCGCCAAGCTCGAAGACGAGCTCGACGCCGTCTCGCGTGGCGAAGAAGAGTGGATCCCGCTGATGGCCCGCTTCTGGGAGCCGTTCAAGGAGCTGGTGGAAGACAAGAAGGAATCGGTCGACCGTGCCGAGGCCAGTGGCGCGCGCGAGCTCGGCACCGACCCGAAGACCGGCAAGCCGGTCAGTGTGCGCCTGGGCCGCTTCGGGCCGTACGCCGCCATCGGCAGCACCGCCGAAGATGCCGAAGAAAAGCCCAAGTTCGCCTCGCTGCGCCCCGGCCAGTCGATGCACACCATCTCCCTGGAAGACGCGCTGGAGCTGTTCCTGATGCCGCGCGCGCTGGGTGAGGACAAGGGCGAGCCGGTCAGCGTCGGCATCGGCCGCTTCGGCCCGTTTGCCAAGCGCGGCAGCACCTATGCCTCGCTGAAGAAGGAAGACGACCCGTACACCATCGACCTGGCCCGCGCCGTGTTCCTGATCGAAGAGAAGGAAGAGATCGCGCGCAACCGGATCATCAAGGAATTCGAGGGCAGCGACATCCAGGTGCTGAACGGCCGTTTCGGCCCGTACATCAGCGACGGCAAGATGAACGGCAAGATCCCCAAGGATCGCGAGCCGGCATCGCTGACCCTGGCCGAAGTGCAGCAGCTGATGGAAGAAACCGGCAAGCCGGTGCGCAAGGGCTTTGGCGCCAAGAAGGCCGCCGCGAAGAAGGCCCCGGCCAAGAAAGCAGCGGTGAAGAAGGAAGCGGCGCCAAAGAAGGCCGCTGCAAAGAAAGCGCCTGCCAAGAAGGCCCCGGCCAAGAAAGCAGTAAAGAAGGCCGCCGCCAAGAAGGCCCCGGCGAAGAAGGCCGCTGCAAAGAAGTAGATCCACGCCGTGCGTGGATGAGGGGCAAGGTGTGCGGACCAACGGTCCGCACCTACCGTCCGCGCCGACCACCCCTTCTGCACGCAGCCGGGGGATAATGAAGGCCCACGCCGGGCCGGTCGCCGCCATGAAAGAACTCACCCTGGACTCTGCTGTCGCCACGCTCCGCGCGGGCGGCGTGATCGCCTACCCGACCGAAGCGGTCTGGGGCCTGGGCTGTGATCCCTCGCACGAAGCTGCGGTGCACATGGTGCTGCGGCTGAAGCAGCGCCCGATCGAAAAAGGCATGATCCTGGTCGCGGCCGAGCTGGCGCAGCTGGAAGGCTGGGTGCGCCTGCAGGCGCTGCCCGACGCCCGCCAGCGCGCAGTACTGGCCAGCTGGCCCGGCGCCAACACCTGGATCCTGCCCGCCGGCCCGCGCGCGCAGCCCTGGGTCACCGGCGAACACAGCGGGATTGCGGTGCGCATCAGCGCACACCCGCTGGTGGCCGAACTCTGCCGCGCCTGGGGTGGCCCGCTGGTCTCCACCAGCGCCAATCTGGCCGGCGAACCACCGGCGCGCAGCCGCGAAGAGCTGGATCCCCGCCTGCTGCGCCTGCTTGACGGCATCCTTGACGGACAGACCGGTGGCCTGGCCCAACCCACCCCCATACGCGACGCGCTCAGCGGCAACGTGCTGCGCTCCTGAGCTGCCGATTGCACTGCCGCGGACAATCACGCACGCTGCCGCCATGAGCCTGCTCCGCGCCACCTTCAGCCTGTGCCTGCTGCTGCCGTGGACGTCGTCCGCCGCCGGGGCCGAGGACGTGCGGGTGTACCGCTGCGTTGCCAGCAACGGCGCCGTTGCCCTGCAGGACACGCCCTGCAACAGCGGCCGCCAGCAGGTACGCGACCTGCAGCGCCCGCGCGATCCCGCTCCACGGGTGGTACGCAGTGATGCCACGCCTCCGCCGCCCAGCGAACCCCCGGTCATCCGCGAGCGCGAAGTCCGCCACGTCTACATCCAGCCGCCGCAGCCGATGTACGAATGCGTGAGCGAGGATGGACGCCGCTATACCAGCGACAACAACGAAGGCAATCCGCGCTGGGTGCCGCTGTGGACCAGTGTCTGGCTGCCACACGGCCATCGGGGCCCGGCCTACCCGGGTCCGCGCCCGGCCATCGGCACGCCGATCGGCGAAGGCGCGGGTTATCGCCCTCCCTCGATCGGCATGGGCGTGCAGGTCCCGGCCGGCAGCGTGCTGGTTCGCGACAGCTGCCATGCGTTGCCGCCGCAGGAAGTCTGCGCGCGACTGAGTGACCGCCGCTGGGAGCTGGATCGCCGTTACAACAGCGCACTGCAGAGTGAACGCACCGCCATCAGCAACGAACAGCGCGGCATCGATGCGCGCCTGTCGCGCGATTGCGAACGCTGAGCGCAGCAGGCCGTCGCAGCCTGTACGCTGTGCGCATGAACCGAGTGATCTGGCTGCTTCTGGTGCTGCTGCCTGAAAGCGCGTTGGCCGAAGAGGGCGTGATCTACCGCTGTACCTCCAGCAGCAGTGACGTCCCTACCCTGCAGCGCACGCCGTGCCCCACCGGCAGCAAGCAGCAGGTGCTGCGCATACCCGACCCGGCCAACTCGCAGCCGGCCGCCGCTGCACCTGTGGCGGCCGAACCTGCACCCGCCCCTGTCGAAACACCCGCGCCGGTGCCGGCCGGAGCGGCCGTTGCCCCTGCGGCCCCAGCGAAACCACGACGCGCGGATGAAGGACGCACGATCATGGAAGCAGGCATGGTCGAACACGAAGGAGACGACCAGATCCTCGACAGCGCGACGCTGCGGCGCGATGCCGAAGCCCGCGCCACCGCAGGTGACGGTCCACCGAAGCCGCCGCTTCCTCCGATCTTCCAGTGCACCGACAGCCAGGGCGGCGGCTACCTGTACGAGTACGAGGCCGCGCCCGGCCGCTGCGAGCTGATGACGGTACAGGGCCTTGGTGGAGTGACGCCGGTGAATGCCGCCAGCTGTGAAGTGGTGCGCGACCACTGCGAAGCGCTTCCCGAAGCGCAGCGCTGCGGTGGTTGGCAGCAGCGATTCCGCGATGCCCGCGGCCGTGAGCGCTTTGCCGCGCCGGAGAACCGCGATACCGCGCGCGGTGAACGCAAGCGGCTGCAGGACGTGCTCGAAGCCAGCAACTGCCCGGTACCGGGGTGACAGCGGCGGCATGGCCGCACCTGCCCAAGGGGTGGATCTGTTGTAGAGCCGAGCCAGGCTCGGCTGCCGTTGGCGGAGTGCAGCCGAGCAAGGGCTCGGCTCTACAGCAGAGCGATCAGAACCCGTAGCGCAGGAATCCACCATCCACCGCGATGCACTCGCCGGTGACATAGCTGGCCGCCGGCAGGCACAGGAAGCCCACGGCTGCAGCCACTTCCTCCGGCTCGCCGATGCGGCGCATGGGGGTGCGGTTGATCACTTCCTCGTAGTAGTCCGGGTCCGCCAACGGCCCGGACGTGCGCCGCGTGCGGATGTACCACGGCGCCACCGCGTTGACCCGGATGCCATCCTCGGCCCACTCGACGGCCAGGTTGCGGGTCATCTGGTGCATCGCCGCCTTGGTCATGCCGTAGACCACGCCGCTGCGCACATGGGTCAGGCCGGACACGCTGCCGACGTTGACGATGGACGACGACGCGTGGCGGGCCAGCAACGGATGCGCGTAGCGCGACAGCTCGAATGCCGAGAACAGGTTGGTCTCGAAGATCTTCCGCCATTCATCCTCGGAATACTCCGTGGCCGCCTTGGTGACGTTGCCGCCGGCGTTGTTGACCAGGATGTGCAGGCCATCGCTGTGGTCCTCCACCCAGTCCAGGATCTGGCGGCGGTCCTCGTCGTCGGAGACATCGGCAGCCAGTGCATGCACCTGCATCTGCGGATACACGTCCAGCAGTTCGTCGCGCGCCGTCTCCAGCATGTCGATATCACGGCCGACGATCATCAGATCGGCGCCGAAGCCGGCCAGTTCATGCGCGATGGCAAGGCCGATGCCGGCGCTGGCGCCGGTGATCAGGGCGGTCTGGCCGTCCAGGCGCCACCGTTGCTGGGTCATGTGCTCTCCGGGGCCGCGCCCGCTGTGTTTCGATGCGGCAAGGATACGCGCTCACGGCCGCCCCCTGCCGAGGATGCGACACTGCCCGCACGCCCATCACGGAGTGCCGCCATGCGCATCCTGATCCTGTCCACGTCCCTGCTGGCCACCGTGCTGCTGTCCGCTTGCCAGCGCCCGCCCACGCCGAATCCGGAGAAGCCGCCGGAACCGCAGGCCATGGCCCGTGCGATCCAGCAGCCACTGGACCGCGCCAAGCGCGTGCAGAAAACCGTCGATGACGCTGCTGCGAGCGAGCGCAAGGCCGACGCTGACGCCACGCAGTAACCCCGCGAACGAAAACGCCCGGCCAAGGCCGGGCGTTTCCAGTCGATCCACGCCATGCGTGGATGGCTTCCGGTTAGAACCCGCAGAAGCAGTACGCCAGCGCCTTCACCGGCGTGCCGTTGCCCTTCTCGCGGGCCGCGTTCTCGACAAAGCGCAGCTGCGTATCCACTTCCGGCATCGTGCGCGCCAGCACCATCCGCGCCATGCCCGAGTCGGACAGCATCCAGGCACCGGCACGGCTGCCGGCGAAACCGCTGACGAACTGCGCGAACGGCGTTGCCGCCTTCTCGATGTAGCGCACGCGATAGGCATCGGCCTTGCCCAGCTTGGCGCGGCTGGCGGCATCGGCCACGGCATCCTTCAAGCCACCGAAGGCATCGACCAGGCCACGTTCCTTTGCCTGCGCACCGCTCCACACGCGGCCACGGGCCACTTCGTCGACGGCCTCGACCGGCTTCTTGCGGGCGTCGGCGACGCGACCGGTGAAGTCGGCGTAACCCTTGTTGATCACCGACTGGATGACCTGGCCCACAGCCGGATCCATCGGGCGGGTGACATCGAACGCCCCGGCGAAACGGGTGGTGCCGACACCATCGGTGTGCACGCCGATCTTGTCCAGCGCGCGGCTGAAGTTCGGCACCATGCCGAAGATGCCGATCGAACCGGTGATGGTCGACGGATCGGCATAGATGCGATCGGCGTTCATGCTGATCCAGTAGCCACCGGAGGCGGCCAGGTCGCCCATCGACACCACCACCGGCTTGCCGGCGGCCTGCAGGGCCACCACTTCACGGCGGATCTGCTCGGAGGCGAACACTTCACCACCCGGCGAATTGACACGCAGCACCACGGACTTCACGTTCTCATCGTCACGCGCGGCACGCAGCAGCGCCGAGGTCGATTCGCCACCGATGCGGCCGGCCGGGAGATCGCCGCCGCTGATTTCGCCGGCGGCCACCACCACCGCCACCTGCGGACGGTTGTCGACCGGGTTGCGGCGCGCATCAAGCTGGCCCAGGTAGGTGCCGAAGTCGACGTTGCGGAAACCACCGTCGGCATCGTCGTCGGCCACGCCGCGCTCGATCATCAGATCCTCGAATTCCTCGCGGGTCTTCAGTGAAGTCACCAGCTTCTGCTGCAGGGCGAACTTGGCCAGGTCACCACCGGCAGCGGCGATGCCTTCCGGCAGCGTGTCGATGCCGGCGGCCAGCTGTGCCGGGTCCAGGCGACGGGCCTTGGCGATGTCGCCCAGGTAGCGCTGCCACACGTCGTTCATCCAGAACAGGTCGGCTTCCTTGGAGGCCGGCGACGCAGCATCGAGCACGTACGGCTCGGCCGCGGACTTGTACTCGCCCACCTTGAACAGGTGCACGTCCACGCCCAGCTTGTCCTGCAGGCCGGAGCGGAAATACTGCCGGTAGCGGCCCAGGCCCTCGAGCACCACCGACCCCATCGGATCCAGGTAGACCTCGTCGGCCTGCGCGGCCAGCAGGTACTGCGACTGGCCCATGCTCTCGCTGTAAGCCACCAGCTGCTTGCCGGAGGCGCGCAGGTCCTGCAGTGCGGCGGCGACTTCACGCAGCGAGGCGAAGCCCGACGGCTGCAGCTTGTCCAGCTCCAGCACCACGCGTTCGATCTTCTTGTCTTCCTTGGCCGACTCGATCACCCGCAGCAGGTCGCGCAGCTGGATCTCTTCGGCACCGTTGTCGCCCACCGCCTTGGCCAGCGCACGGCTGACTGGATCAGCGCTGAACTGCTCGACCAGGCGGCCTTCCGGCGCGATCACCAGGGTGGTGCGGTCCTGCAGCGATTTGCTGGCACCGGCGCCCATGCCGGCAGCGATGACGAACATCACCAGCAGCAGGAACAGCAGGCCGAAGAACACCAGGTTGAGGATCAACCGGCGGGTGAAGTTCATGACGTCCCACAGCCCGATGAAGAAACTGGCGACGGGGTTGCGACGCGCCGGGGGCAACGGGGGCACGGGTTGATTCATGGAACGCTCCGGATGGCTTCTTGCCGTGGTGCCAGCATAGCCGGTGCCGCGTGATGCGGCATCGGACACAAGTCAGGGGATCGCCCGCCACGGGTCATCGCGGCGGGCGGGGCAAATCAGGACAGTACGGACTGGCCGATGCGCAGGCTGCTGCGCCGCAGGCGCCAGCCCATCAGGATGGCGGCGGCGGTCAGTCCGACGATCAGGCCGATCCACATGCCCTGCGGGCCCATGCCCAGCCCCAGGCCGAGCCCGGCGCCGAGCGGCATGCCCAGGCCCCAGTACGCGAACATGGCGATGAACATCGGCACGCGGGTGTCCTTCAGGCCGCGCAGTGCGCCGGCGGACAGTACCTGGATGCCATCCGGGAACTGGAAGGTGGCCGCGTACAGCAGCAGGGTGGAGGCCAGGCCGGCCACCGCCAGGTCGTTGGTGTAGACACCGACGATGGCATCGTGGCCGAACAGCAGGACCGCCGCCGACAACGTCTGCGTGCCCATGATGATCGCGTAGCCAGCCCACGCCGCACGGCGCACGCCGAAGCCATCGCCACGGCCGACTGCATGGCCGACCCGCACGGTGGTGGCTTCGGCCACGCCCATCGGGATCATGAAGCACAGCTGCGCCACGTTGATCGCGATCTGGTGCGCGGCCGCTTCATTGGCACCGAGGCGGCCGATCAGCAGCGCGGTGACGATGAACAGGCCGCCCTCCATCAGCACGGTGATGCCGATCGGCAGGCCGGTGCGCAGCAGATCCCAGATCGCCTTCCAGCGCGGCCCTTCGAAGTGCGAGAACAGCTGCAGGTGGGCGAAGCGCTTGGTGAACCACAGGTAGGTGGCGAAGGCGATCGCCTGCAGCCACATCATCACCGCCGAGGCGATGCCCAGGCCCTCGGCACCCATTTCCGGGAAGCCCAGCTTGCCGTTGGCCAGCACGTAGCCCATCGGCGCCAGCACCAGCAGGCCGCCGAAGCCGAGCAGCATGGTCGGCAACGTCCAGTGCATGCCCTCGCTCAGATAGCGCATGCAGAAATACAGGGTCAGCGCCGGGCCGCCCCAACGCACCGCATGCAGGAACGCGGTGGCGCCCGGCACGATGTCCGGCGCGATGCCGAAGGCCGGCAGCAGCGGCGGCACCACGGTGAGGAAGGTGAACATGATCAGGCCCAGGCCCAACGCCAGCCACAGTGCCTGGCGGAACAGCGGGCCGATCTCGCGCTCGCGGCCGGCGCCATGCAGCTGCGACACCGAGGCCGTGAGCGAGATCAGGGTGCCGATCGGGATCAGCATCGGCAGCCACAACAGCGCCGTGCCGATGGTCACCGCGGCCAGGGTCGCGGTGGCGTGGTGGCCGGCAATGACGTTGTCGACGAAGGAGATCAGACCGGTGGATACATGCCCGAGCACAAGCGGCAGGGCGAGCAGACCGGTGGCGCCGACTTCCTTGCTGAAGCGCGGCGTGGAGGTTGCAGTAGACATAAGGTGCTTGACGCGAACTGCGGTTGCGCGCGAAGGGCACAGGCACCGGGTTGCGGCCGGTCATCTTACGCGTGCAGCGCGCGCATTCCCATGACATGGCGTGAATGCTGGGTTCCGGCAGGCCCCAGCATCACGCGTTGCGATCGCGTTACGAACAGGAAAGGGGACGGAGGGGATTAAGTCGTTTCCAGCCCGACTGTGCCGAATACGACTTAATCCCCTCCGTCCCCTTTGTTTACTGACCCGCCTGGCGCTTGAGCCAGGTGTCGCGCTCGGCGGCCGGCACCGCGAGGAACGCGCTGCGAACCGTGTCGCGCTCCTGCGGCGGCGTGCGCTGCGCGACCAGGGTGAGCTGGGCCAGCTGCGCCGGGCTGAGCTGGCGCAGCACGGCCAGCGCGGCCTCGCGCTGTTGCGGCGGCACGAACCCGAACAGGCCGTGCAGCTTGGGGAACTCCAGGCCCAGCTGCGGGCCCAACCGCCAGCCATCGCGGAACGCCTGGTCCTGCGCCTGGAACTGCTGGCGCAGGCGCTGCTGCTGGTCGGCTGGCAGTGCATTGAATCGCGCAGCGGCCTGACGGATCCGCTCGCGCTCGCCCTCCGGCAGGGCGCGCCAGGCCGCGTAATCGGCCCGACGCTGGCGCTGCTGCGGGGCGTCAAGCTGGGCGAACGCGGCGGGTGTCGTGCTTGTGGTGGCCGGGGCCGTAGCCGCCGGTGAACTGCCCGGCACTGGCGGCGGCAGCGGCACGTTCAAGGTCTGCGGCGCGGCGGACAGCGACAACGGCAGGGTCAGCAGCAGGCTGGCGAGCAGGGTCTTATTCATCGGCGGCAGCGGTTTCCAGCGTGGCACTGGCCGGCTCGGGCCGGCTCGGCTTGGATTGTGATTCGTCCACCGGCAGCGGGCCGCCAGCAGCGGTCCACGCATACAGATCAGCATCGGCCACCAGCGGATAGTCGCGGTCGGCCAGCATGGTGGCGTCGTCCGTAGCCTGCGCAGGGGTCGCGTCCGGCGTGGCGTTGACCTTGCTTGGCGGCAGTGCTTCCACCGTGACGGGGCCCGCCTCACCGACCACGCCGTCCGGCAGCGGTGCGTCGCTGCCAGACGAATGGCCCTGCCAATAGCGCCAGCCCAGCGCGGCTGCCAACAGCACAACCACGGTCACCAGCAGGATCAATGGACCGCGCCAGCGCGGCTTTGCGTTCGAACGGCGGCGCTTGCGATTGGCAGCCGTGCGATCTTCACGCTGCGGCGCACGCCAGCCGGAGGTCGGGGCTTCATTGTTGGCCGCCGGCGCGGCCGGCTGCTGCAGCTGCTGCAGGCGTTTGGCGGGCAGGTCGCGGATGCGCAACTGCACCTGTTCGGCCAGCTGGCGCCAGGCCGAGGCATCGGGTTGGCCGTGCGCGTCACGCGGGCAGGCCTCGGCCAGCAGGTGCTGGTAGCCGGCTTCATCCTGGTCAAGCACGCGCATGGCGATACCTTCATCCAGGCTGCCGCCCACCCGCAGCAACAGCGCCAGGCGCGGCAACGGTCCCATCTCGCCCAGCGCGGCCAGCGGCGGTTCCCACTGGCCGCCCACCGGCTCGCGCAGCGCCTGGCGCTGGCCCAGCAGGGTCCAGAAGCGGGTCGGCCACTGCGCCATCGGCAGGTCACTGGCGACCGCGGCAAAGGCACGCATCACCGCCACCAGGGTCTGCTCGGCACGCGCGGCATCGCCGCACTGCAGCTCAGCCACCACCAGGGCGCGGCGCTCGACGCCACGCAGGAACGCCGACAGCGCGCCGGCCGCGGTCGAGGAAACAGGGGCGGGCACAGCCGTCATCGGTCACTCCAAAGGTCTGGGGGAATGATAGCGGCAGGCAATCGACGCCCGTAGGACTTGCGCCCACGGATACTTCGTGCTGCAGGTTGTGCACAGCACCACGCTCCCGGCGCGGGAAACTGCGGCGTGCAGCTGAATTCACTCTGTTTCAGCAATGTTTCACACTTAAGTCCTTGATTTTGAATTCTTTTTAAGTATGGCGATTTTTTGACCAACCCAAGCGTGAGCTCGTCGCCATCGGCCTCCTGCGTTCCCGTCGACCGGTAACGCACAACGTTATCCACAGAACATGTGGATAAGCCTGAATCTCCAATGGACACCGATATTTAGGTGACATTTATGATTCAACGGGCGCCGCTCCGCCGTCTCCCACCCCGCCATTCGCGCGCGCATGGCCCGGTACACTGGCCCGATGCTTTCACCGATTCCGACCCTGCAGGTCGCCCTGCCCGTCCCCCTGCCTCGCCTGTTCGACTACCTGTCGCCGGAGGGCGATGGCCCCACGGTTGCGGTCGGCTGCCGCCTGAAGGTGCCGTTCGGCAACCGCGAGCTGGTCGGGGTGGTGGTGGGGCACGGCCAGACCGACGACGGCCAGGGACTGCGCCAGGCGTTGGCCTGGTGCGACCCGCAGCCGCTGCTGCAGGGGGAGCTGTGGCAGAGCCTGCAATGGCTGGCGCGTTACACCCACGCACCGCTGGGCGAAGTACTCAGCACCGCCCTGCCCGGCCCACTGCGCCATGGCGACACCCTGCCTGACACCCATCACTGGGGCTGGCAGCTGACCCCCGAAGGCCATGCCCAGCGCGGGAAGCTGCGCGCCGGCAGCCGCCCGCGACAGTTGGCAGAACTGCTGGCCGAAGCCGTCGTGGACGAGGACGTGCTGGGCGAACGCATGGAGGACTGGCGGACCGCCGCGCGCAGCCTGGCCAAGCGTGCGCTGGCCGAGCGCGTGGCGATGACGGTGGCACCGCAGCATGCGCAGCCACCGCCCGGCCCCACGCTCAACCCGGACCAGGCCGAGGCCGTGGCCGCGATCAACGCCGCTGAAGGCTTCCAACCCTTCCTGCTGGATGGCGTGACCGGCAGCGGCAAGACCGAGGTCTACCTGCAGGCCATCATCCACTGCCTGGCACAGGGCAGGCAGGCGCTGGTGCTGGTGCCGGAAATCGGCCTGACCCCGCAGACCCTGGCACGCTTCCGCGGCCGCCTCGGCATCGCCGTGCATGCACTGCATTCGGGGTTGAACGACAACGAGCGCGCGCGCGTCTGGGCTGCGGCTTCGCGTGGCGAGGCACGGGTCATCGTCGGCACCCGCTCGGCGGTGTTCACGCCATTGCCGCAGGCCGGGCTGCTGATCATCGACGAGGAACACGACGGCAGCTACAAGCAGCAGGACGGCATCCGCTATCACGCGCGCGATTTCGCTCTGGTGCGCGCCAAGGCGCTGGGCATTCCGGTGCTGCTCGGCAGTGCCACCCCTTCGCTGGAAACGCTGCACAACGCCTATGCCGGGCGCTACACCCACCTGCGCCTGAAGCAGCGTGCCGGTGATGCACGGCCACCGCGCGTGCGCATCCTCGATGTGCGCAAGCGGCCGCTCCACGATGGCCTCTCGGCTGATGTGCTGGCCGGCATCGGCGAGCACCTGCAGCGCGGCCAGCAGGTGCTGGTGTTCAAGAACCGCCGTGGCTACGCGCCGGTATTGCTGTGCCACGACTGCGGCTGGACCGCGCCGTGCAACCGCTGCGATGCACCGATGACCGTGCATGGCGGCGGCCGTCGCCTGCAGTGCCATCACTGCGGCGCACGGCAACCGGCGCCGCTGGCATGCCCGGCCTGCGGCAGCCTGGCGCTGCAGCCGCAGGGCATCGGTACCGAACGCCTGGAAGAGCATCTCACCGCGGCCTTCGCCGACGTCCCTGTGGTGCGCATCGACCGGGGTACCACGTCGCGACGTGACGCGCTGGAACAGCAGCTGGCGAAGCTGGGCGACCAGCCCGGCATCCTGGTCGGCACGCAGATCCTGGCCAAGGGCCACGACCTGCCGAAGCTGACCCTGGTAGTGGTGGTCGGCATCGACGAGGGCCTGTTCTCGGCCGATTTCCGCGCCAGCGAGAAGCTGGCGCAGCAGCTGATCCAGGTGGCGGGCCGTGCGGGCCGTGCACGTGATCCCGGCGAGGTCTGGCTGCAGACCCATCACCCCGGGCACCCGTTGCTGGAAACCCTGGTGAGTGGTGGCTACCACCCGTTCGCGCAGGCCGAGTTGAACCAGCGACAGGCCGCCGGATTCCCGCCGTTCGCGCATCTGGCACTGATGCGCGCCGAGGCGCAGCAGGTGGAGCATGCCAATGCATTCCTGCTGGCAGCGCGGCAGCTGCTGGGCGAGCAGAACGTGGTGGAGGCGTATGGGCCGATGCCGGCGCCGATGCCGCGGCGGGCCGGTTACCAGCGCACGCAACTGCTGCTGTCTGCCGTGCAGCGGCCGCCATTGCACGGCGTGCTCGGGCAACTGGTTCCGCAGCTGTATGCGCTGCCGGAAGCACGCAAAGTGCGCTGGTCGCTGGATGTGGATCCGACGGACCTGTATTGATCCGGTCGGTGCTGCCGGGCATGGCTCGGCACTACGGTAGAGCCGAGCCATGCTCGGCTGCTTCTCTTTCCAGGAAAAGACCCGTCCCCGCTTACGTCAGCGGCGACATCACGCCGCGCTGGTAGGCCGGCCGCTCGCGCAGGCGCGCATACCAGTCGGCCAGGTGCGGCAGTTCCGGGCGCTGGATCGGCAGTTCGAACCAGGCATAGATCAGCGAGCCCAGCGGGATGTCACCCATCGCGAATTTCTCACCCGACAGCCACGGCTGTTTGGCCAGCGTGGCATCGGCCATCGCCAGGTAGTCACCGGCACGCACGATGGCGGCATTGATGCGCGATTCGTCACGGTCGGCCGGGGCGGTGCGCATGATGCCCCAGATCAGGTCGGTGTACAGCGGCGCCATGCGCGAGGTGCTCCAGTCCATCCATTTCTCGGCCTGGGCACGCTCCATCGGGTCTTCGGCGTACAGCGTGCCCAATGCGTAGCGTGCGCTCAGGTAGCGCACGATGGCGTTCGATTCCCACAGCGGCAGGCCGTGGTCTTCGATCACCGGCACCAGGCTGTTGGGATTCATCGCCTGGTACTCCGGCGTCTGCGTGCCGCCGTGGCTGCCACCAACTTCGATGGATTCATACGGCAGGCCGATCTCCTCGGCGCACCACAGCACCTTGCGGACGTTACTGGAATTGCGGCGGCCCCAGATCTTCAACATGCGGGTTTTTCCTTGCTGGCAATGCGAGCGGCAACGATACGCCTGATCGGGTGGGGTGTGTGCGTGCCGGATGCGGGATCTTGCATCCGGCGTTGCCGGCCAGCGGCCGGCACTACCGGTTCTTCTTCGGCAGCGCGCGCACGTAGGATGACTTGCCGTCCTTCTTCAGCTCGAACAGCCCGATCGCTGCCAGCAGATCACTGAGCTTGCCGTAACCGTAGTTGCGCGGATCGAACGAAGCCTGGTTGCCGATCTGGCTGCCAACCGGCCCCAGATGCGACCAGCCATCCTCGCCCTCGGCCGAGGAGACCGCGCGGCGCAGCATCTTCACCAGCCGTGTGTCGCTGCGCATCTCCGCACCGCTCTTGCGCGGCCGCGCATCGTCGTTGGCTACCGGCTCGTTCGAGGCCTGTTCGCTGGAGGCCTGTTCGGTATCCGGCACGCTGGCGTGGGTCTGGCCCAGCGCTTCCAGATAGGTGAACTTCGAGCACGCGTTGACGAACGGTTCCGGCGTTTTCTTCTCGCCAAAACCATACACCTTCACGCCATCGGTCAGCAGGCGCATCACCATCGGGGTGAAATCGGCATCGCTGGAGACGATGGCGAAACCATCGAGGTTGCGCGCGTACAGCAGATCCATGGCGTCGATCACCATCGCCATGTCCGAGGCATTCTTGCCCTTGCTGTAGGCGAACTGCTGGATCGGGCGGATCGCGTACTCGTGCAGCACCGCCTCCCAGCCCTTCAACCGCGGACTCTTCCAGTTGCCATAGGCGCGGCGCACGTTGGCCACACCGTAGCGGGCGACTTCGGCCAGGACCTCGTCGATCTTCGAGGCCGGCGCGTTGTCGGCGTCGATCAACAGGGCGATGCGCTTTTCCGGTTCGCTCATGGGCTCCTCACGGGCCGTTGCCTGAACCCGAGTATCGCCGATCC
Organism: Stenotrophomonas sp. YJH_SMC_16; assembly: GCF_059367875.1. Lineage (NCBI taxonomy): Bacteria > Pseudomonadati > Pseudomonadota > Gammaproteobacteria > Lysobacterales > Lysobacteraceae > Stenotrophomonas > Stenotrophomonas sp. YJH_SMC_16. The sequence continues at coordinate 599,242 of NZ_JCAFRH010000001.1, forward strand.
ACGCGGGCGCTGACGTGACAGGGGGCCATCATGCGAAGATGCCAGGCGCTTCCCCCAATGCCCCCACTGGAGTAAGTCGATGAGTCGCGAGCGCGTTCCCCACCTGGTTGTTGTCGGCGGCGGTTTTGCCGGTCTCTGGGCCACCCGCGCCCTGGCCCGCGAGCGCATACGCATCACCCTGGTCGACCGCCGCAACCATCACCTCTTCCAGCCGCTGCTGTACCAGGTGGCCACCGCCGGCCTGTCCGCCCCGGATATCGCCGCACCGCTGCGCCACATCCTCGGCCACCAGCGCAATGTGGAAGTCCGCCTCGGCGAAGTGGTGGCCATCGACAAGCAGGCCCGGCAGATCCGCATGGCCGATGGCAGCACGCTGGACTACGACAGCCTGCTGCTGGCCACCGGCGCCACCCACGCCTACTTCGGCAACGACCAATGGGCCGATGATGCGCCCGGGCTGAAGACGCTGGACGATGCCATCGCGCTGCGCCGCAAGCTGCTGCTGGCGTTCGAGCGCGCCGAAGCAGAACCGGACCCGGCGAAGAAGGCCGCATGGTTGAGCTTCGCCGTGGTTGGCGGTGGACCTACCGGCGTCGAACTGGCCGGCACGCTGGCCGAGATCGCGCGCCATACCCTGCGCAACGAGTTCCGCCACATCGACCCGGCCAGCGCCAAGGTGCGGCTGGTCGAAGCCGGGCCGCGCGTACTGTCCTCGTTCCCGGAAGTGCTTTCGCTGAAGGCGCGCCGGCAGCTGGAAAAGCTGGGCGTGGAAGTGCTGACCGGCACCCCGGTGAGCGACATCGACAGCCAGGGCTTCAGGCTCGGCGATCAGTTCGTGCCGGCACGCACGGTGGTGTGGGCCGCCGGTGTGGCCGCTTCACCGCTGGCGCGCACGCTGGAGGTGCCGCTGGACCGCGCCGGGCGCGTGCAGGTGCAACCCGACCTCACCCTGTCTGGCCACCCGGAACTGTTCGTGGCTGGCGATCTGGCCGTATTGAACCAGGCCAACGGCAAGCCGGTGCCTGGCGTGGCGCCCGCGGCCAAGCAGATGGGCAAGTACGTGGCCGAGGTGATCCGCGCGCGCCTGCACGGCAAGCCCGAACCCGGCCCGTTCAAGTACGCAGACTTCGGCAACCTGGCCACGATCGGCCGCATGGCTGCGATCGTGCACCTGGGCCGGCTGCAGCTGTCCGGTGTGCTGGCGTGGTGGTTCTGGCTGGCCGCGCACGTGTTCTTCCTGATCGGCTTCCGCAACCGCATCGTGGTGCTGCTGAACTGGGCCGTGGCGTACTGGAGCTACCAGCGCAGCGCGCGCATCATCTTCGGTGATGACCAGGACGACCGGCGACCGAAGCGCTAGGGCCGCACGTATGCTCCTGTAGCGCCGAGCCATGCTCGGCTGCACTTCGCGCGGTTTGCAGAAGCCGAGCATGGGCTCGGCTCTACGGCGCCTTCGGTTTCGGGTACCACAGTGCGTTGACGATGACCCAGCGCTGGTCGAAGCGCCCCATGTGGAAGTAGTCGACAAACCACGGCGTTTCCAGCCGCACCGACGCCGCGTTGCCGGTCACGTCCAGCACCGTGCAGCGGCGGTCCCATTGATCCTTCGGGGTCTTCAACGCGCCCTGCTTCGTCAGCGAGACCAGTTCTTCCTTCGACATCCGGCGCAGGCCCAGGCGTTCGTCGGGCGTATCGCCGAGGACCGCGCGCTTGGCCAGGTCCGGGTGCAGGGAGCGGGCGACGCGCTGCGGGTCGGCCTCCAGCTGGCCGTCGACGTAATCGTGGCAGGTGGCTTCGATGGCCGCGAGGGTGGCCGGATCGGCGGCGGGGCTCGTTGCTGCGGAGAGAGCGAACAGCAGGGCGGTCGTGGACATCCGGGTCTCCAGCGCTGAGGGCTGGGCGATCATGGCATGGCTGGAAGCGCCCATCCACGCATGGCGTGGATCTACTGTAGAGCCGGGCCCATGCTCGGCTTCACCATCAGGCAGCAGCAACAAAAGCCGAGCGTGGGCTCGACTCTACAGAAGCGCAGGATCCGGTGCCTGCAGCCAGGCCAGCTTGCGTTCGCGCGGCTGCTGCTTGAGCTGCCACTCAGCCCGCGAGGCGGCGGCCCGGTCCGGGTACTCGCGCACGGCCAGCACGCGCAGCGGTGGCCGCGCCCGGGTGTAGCGCGCGCCCTTGCCGGCCTGGTGGGCGGCGAAACGCGCGTCCACGTCGGTGCTGATGCCGGCGTAATAGCTGCCATCCCGGCATTCGAGCAGGTACAGGAACCAAGGGCGGAGGGACGGGGCCATGCCCGGATTATGCCGTGCTGCACTGCAGCGGATATACTGGCGGCCGAATGCAGGAGAGAGGCGCCGCGCTGGCGCCCGCCGAAGGCGCAGGCTCCCATGATCGCTCAGGCCGGTGGGCTGGAATCCCACCAACCATGCATTCGACTCGCCGAGCTGGAGAGAGGTCACCGGGCACGCCCGGGACGATCCGCCGAAGGGGCACGCGGCCTACGCCGCTGAACTCTCAGGCAAAAGGACAGCGGGAGCGGCACCGGTCATCGTCATCCCGTCATTGCGCAGGCAGTGGCGGTAGTCGCGCATGGCCGGCCCCACCGCGCCCGGAGCCTGTCCCATGCTGCTGTCCATCATCTACCTGATTGCCATTTCCGCCGAGGCCATGACTGGCGCACTGTCCGCAGGCCGCCGCCGCATGGACCTGTTCGGTGTGGTCATGATCGCCTGCGTCACCGCCCTCGGCGGCGGATCACTGCGCGACATCCTGCTCGGCCACTATCCGCTGGGCTGGGTGAAGCATCCCGAGTACCTGGGCTTCACCGTATGCGCGGCGCTGATCGCCACCTGGGTCGCACGTTGGATGCACCACTTCCGCCGCACCTTCCTGGTACTCGACGGCCTGGGCCTGATCGCCTTCACCCTGATCGGCTGCTCGATCGCGCGCGAAGCCGGCCATGCGATGCCCATCGTGCTGATTGCCGGCATGCTGACCGGCGCGTTCGGCGGCGTGCTGCGCGACATCCTCTGCAACGAGGTACCACTCATCTTCCAGAAGGAGCTGTACGCGATCATCGCGCTGCTGACCGGCGCGGCCTACCTGTTGCTGCTGCACTGGGGCGTGGCCGATGCCACCGCAATCCTGTGCTGCCTCGGCGGCGGCTTCGCGCTGCGCCTGCTGGCGATCCACTACCGCTGGGAAATGCCGAAGTTCGTGTACCACGACGAAGTGCATTGAACGATGGCGTGTTCGCCGGGCATGGCCCGGCGCTACAGAAGAGCGGTATCCACGCATGGCGTAGATCTAGAGCACGAACTTCATGGGGCTGCCCCCCGCGCGTATCCGCTCTGGATAGTCAGCCGACGGATACCGTTGGCGTCCGCATCTCCAATCGCCGTCGGAATCGTCGGCTTCCAGCAACACAGGATCGATCCATTCGCACAAGTAGTCGCTATCAGACCGTCTTTCGAAGCCTGGACAGTTCACTTTGCCCTCCACGTCAATGGAGTTGTGGGTGCTGCCGAGGTAGCTAGCGGTCAGGTGCCCCGCCACTTGTGTGTAGGTGCCGGTCTCGAGGAAGGTCTGAACAGTGATGTTGCCACCTACGGACAGAATCCCATCATTGAGTGAGCACGCGTACAGATGATCGCATTCCAGCTCATCACGCACGAACACCCAACCACCACAGTCGAGATTCCGGGCCCTGAGGCTCCCCAGTACGATCACGCAGAGCGTCTCGCTCAGATCGTTCAGTATCAGCGTGCCGTCTGCGATCAGATCACCATCGACAATCACGCAGTCGGTCTCGCAGTCGGATTTCCAGTCGCCACCTAGCGTTGTCGCAGGCACTACTTTGAATGAAGGCTCGTAGTCATCGGGCGCGGGCTCGGGAGATGCCGCGATCACCGCCCGGGCCTTCAGCGCAGGCCGCAGCAGCCCCTGGTCCCCTTCGCTGCTGTGGATCCTGATTCTTTCATCAAGATCCGCCAGCAGGCGCGCCTTCTCGAGGGACGGCTCAAACCAGTCTTCGATGACAGATACGGCATCTTCAGCGATTCGCCCGCCTTTCAAGCTCACGAGCGCCTTGGCAGCTTCACCGGAAATCGACCGACAAGCTGAATCCAGAAAGTTGTCATCCGGGAAAACACGCATCGGCGGGGTCCAGTCAGGCGAGGAACCCCATCTTCGGCCGAAATCGCAGGAGGACTCCATACAACTCTTCCGAAATCCTGCCGTGTGGCTCGCTGATATCCACGCATGGCGTGGATCTACGTCTCACACCACCCCGGCGATGTACCTGGCGCTGTCGCTCATGCGCAGCGCCAGGCGCATCGCCGGTGCAGATGGGCCGGTCTCCAACTCCGACCGGCCCTGATCGCGGCCGCACCCCCGCAGGCGCTGGCCACCATCCACACACGTGCCGCACTCAAGCGGCTTCGGACACCTTTACGTCGCGACGGGCACGCACGGCCGCGGCCAGTCGCTCCAGCACCGTCACGGTGGTGTCCCAGTCGATGCAGCCATCGGTGATGCTCTGCCCGTAGACCAGCGGCTGGCCTTCCACCAGTTCCTGGCGGCCACCGACCAGATGGCTCTCGATCATCACGCCAACGATGCGCTGTTCGCCGTCTTCCAGCTGAACGGCGATGTCGTCGATCACCTTCGGCTGGTTCTCCGGGTTCTTCAGGCTGTTGGCATGGCTGGCGTCGATCATCAGGCGCGCCGGCAGCTTGGCCTTGGCCAACACCTGGCAGGCCTCGGCAACACTGCCTGCGTCGTAGTTCGGCTGCTTGCCGCCGCGCAGGATCACATGGCAATCCGGGTTGCCGGTGGTCGACACGATGGCGGTGCCGCCCTGCTTGGTGACCGACAGGAAGTGATGCGGATTGGACGCCGCACCCACTGCGTCAGCGGCGATCTTCACGTTGCCATCGGTGCCGTTCTTGAAGCCGACCGGGCACGACAACCCCGAGGCCAGCTCGCGATGCACCTGGCTTTCAGTGGTGCGTGCGCCGATCGCGCCCCATGCCACCAGGTCGGCGATGTACTGCGGCGAGATCACGTCAAGGAACTCGACACCGGCCGGCAGGCCCAGCTTGTTGATGTCGCGCAGCAGGCCGCGTGCGATGCGCAGGCCCTTGTCGATCCTGAAGCTGCCGTCCAGGTCCGGATCGTTGATCAGGCCCTTCCAGCCCACCGTGGTGCGCGGCTTCTCGAAGTACACGCGCATGACGATTTCCAGTTCGCCGGCCAGCGCGTCGCGCAGCGGCTTCAGGCGCTGGGCGTACTCGATGGCGGCCTTCGGGTCGTGGATCGAGCACGGGCCTACCACCACTGCCAGGCGGTCGTCGCGGCCATGCAGGATCTGGTGCAGGGCCGCGCGCGAGGCGCTGACGGTGTCGGAGGCTTCATCGTCACAGGGCAGCATCGCCAGCAGCTGGGCAGGCGGTGTCAGCGGTTCGATGGTGCGGATACGCAGGTCGTCGGTGTGCGGGGGCATTGCGGGAGATCTCCGGAACGTTGGGGGTCCCCAGCGTGGCGGCATGAAAAAAGCCGCCAGGTTCGCTGGCGGCTTTCGGGAATGCGTCTGAAGCTTTCTTCAGGGTGAGCGCAATCCTTCCTCCGCCGGTGGCTTCGGAAAGTAATACCAGTAAAAGCTGGTGGGGGCTGCGTTCATGGGATCTATTGATAGCACAGCTTTTGCGCAGTGCAAAATGTTTCATACGCAACTGGGGACGCGGTTCAGCGAGATGCGCGCCAGCCCGGCCTACGCGGCGGCAACCACGCAAAGTCGCTCATTTGCCATGCACTTCCACGTCCAGCAGCAGGCCCTCATGGATGTCGGCCCAGCGTTCCAGCACGCGATCCAGTTCCCGCCGGGCCTCGTCCAGCTGCTCGGGGTTGAGCAGGGAACGCGCGGTGTAGAGGTCGGAAACCAACCGCCGCAGGGCCGATTCCTGGATGGCCACCGACGGCCCCTCCAGCCCCGGCAACTGCAACGCCGGGCTGTCGCCAAGAGGGCCGAACAGCGTGACCTGGAGCGTGCTCTGCATGATCGACTTCCCTGCGGATGGACATGGGCAATGTCCTGTTTACCGCGTCCGGGTGACAGGCGCATGTGCCACCCATGCCGAGGACCGGGATCTGCCGGCGTCTGCCGCCCCGCTACAAGGCGGCCAGGTCGGCCAAGTGCTGGGCCATGCTGTCCATCGCGCCTACCGCATGGGTGGTGGTGAAGTACTCATGCCAGCCGGTAGCGGCAATGCCAGCCACCAGCGCATCGACCTCCTCGCGGCTCGCGCAGCGCCAGACCGCATAGAACTGTTCATCGCTGCTATGCGGTACGTCCCTGGCAATGCGGCCCATCGCCAGCGGCGTGATGCGGGCTGGATCGAACTGCTGCATGCCGGCGCCAATACGGGCGAAGAAGGCATTCCGCTGCTCGGGCGGCAGTGTGGTCCAGGCCGGCGTGGCGGTATAGAGCTCGATGAAGGTGTGCGACATGGTGGTTCTTCCTTGAGGTTGACGGGGTTGCGGGTTTGTCGGCCAGCATCCGGCACTACCGGAGCGAGCGCAGTGCGCGTTTGCGGATGTAGGCGTTGGCGTCGCTGTGGCGCTCGTGCTGCCAACGCGTGCACAGCACGCGCAGCCACTTCGGCTGAGTCTTGCCGGCATCATTGAGCCAGTTGCCGACCGAATCCTGCACGTAGCGTTCCGGGTCGTCAGCCAGTGCTTCCAGCATCGGCAATGCATGTTCAGGGTGCTGCTTGAACAGCGCGATATGTGTGGCCCAGACACCGCGCGGACGCAGTGCTTCGCAGGCGAAGCGGCGCAGGTACGGCGAAGTTTCCTGTGTCCACGGTTGCAGGTACCCAAGCGCCTGCATCGGCGCGGCAACGATGTCCGTGCGTAGCGCCAGCCACGCCCATTCGCGCACACCGAAGTGTGGATCGTCGGCCAGCGTGCGCATCTGCTGCAGCTTCTCTGCCAACGTCGCGCGGGCATCGCTGCCGATCAGGTAGCAGGCCCACCCGCGCACGGTGTCGGACGCATGGTCCTGCCATTGCACGGGATCGCCCTGCCCCGCCTCACGCAGCAGTTGCGCAGCCAAGGCCATGCGCAGTGTGATGCCCTTGCCTGAGGCATCCTGCATGCGTTGCAGCGCTTCCGGTGCTAGCGCAGGCGCCACCACCTGCAGCAGCGCGGCGAAATCCACTGCCAGGCATTCGGCCAGATGGGTGGTGGGGGCATGGCCGGTGTTGAGTGCATGCAGCCGTTGCGCCGCGATCGCCGGGCTCATGCTGCACGTTCTCGTCCAGCATCGGTGTGCTGCCAGACCTTGTGCAGCAACTGCGACAGCTGTTGCTGTTCATCCGCGTCCAACCCGCTGAACAAGCCCCCTATCCATTGCGTGTGCTGGTTGAACAGCGTCTCGGCCAGGCACTTCCCCTGTGTGGTCAGCACGATCTGCAGGCGCCTGCCGTCTTCGGCGTCACTGCGCCGCTGCAGCAGCCCTTCGCGCTGCAGGCCATCAATCAGGCCACTGATCGTGGCGCGGGTGACACCTGCGCGCTCGGCCAGTTCATGCGGAGGCAGCGTGCCACCCGCGCCGTGCAGCAGGAAAAGCACGATGAAACGCCCTTCACTGAGCCCGTGCGGCGCCAGGCGCGTGGCGCAGTCGCGGTCGATGGCCGATGACAGCGACAGCAGCTGGAAACACAGGCGCAGCTGCGCGACGCCGGTATGGCCGCGTCGTTGCGCTTCATCCAGAAGGGCACTGTGCTTGGCTTCCAGCATGGCTCTCCCCAACATGATTAGGTGCCTAATCATATTGCAAAACAAGGCTCCAACGCCAGTATCAAGGCGATATCAGGAAACCGGCCCCAGCAGCAGGCGTGCGATCAGTCCGCCGCCGTCACGCTGCAGCAGCAGAAGCTCGCCCCCATGCCGTCGTGCGACGTTGGCCGCCACCGCCAGGCCCAGGCCGGTCCCTCCCGTGGCGCGGCTGCGCGAGCTCTCGCTGCGTTGGAAGGGTTGCAGCAGGCGTGCGCGGTCGTCCTCGGCGATGCCCGGACCGCGGTCCATCACATCCAGCTGCATGCGACTGCCTTCCATGGCGATGTGCAGGTCTACGGCACCGGCGTAGCGGTCTGCGTTGTCGATGAGGTTGTCGATCGCCCGCCGCAGCAGGAGCGCGTCGCCCTGCCACGGCAAGGTGTCCGGTCCCTCGATGGAGATCTCGACGCCGCGCAGCAGGGCACCCTGCACGCATTCCTCCAGCAACGCGGCAAGGTCCAGCGGCCATAACTGCAGTGGTTGCAGTTCGCCGCGTGCGTAGTCGAGCACCTGCTCGATCATCGTATCCATGCGTTCGATGTCGGCCACCATCCGCGCCGCCTGCGGTGGCGGTGCGAACTCCGCACGCAGACGCAGGCCGGTCAACGGCGTGCGCAGGTCGTGCGCTACTGCGGCCAGCATGCGCGTCATGTCCTGGGCCTGTTCGCGCAGGCGCACGCGCCCGGTGCTGATCGCTGCAGCCAATATCTGTACTTCGCGTGGGCCATCATCCGGCAGGGGCGTTTCGGCCTGCAGGTCCACACATGCACTGGCATCGGCCAAGCGTCGTAGTGGACGCACCAGCCGGATCGATGCCCACGCCGCCAGCGGCGCCAACAATAAGGCACCGCCCAGCAGCGCCAGCACGACCTGCCGGCGCCACGCCGCCAGATCGCTGTGGTCACTACCCACCACCTGCCATCGGCCATCGGCCTGGCGCATGCCCAGTTCAAACGGCGGCCATTGCATCGCGGTCAGCAGCGCGGCCTGCGCCTTCAGTACGCCGGCCCGCGCCGTGGCATCCAGCACCGCGCCGTCTTCAATGATCTGCACATCGGGCGCCTTGCCTTGTCCACTCCATACCAGCCGAACATCCTCCACCGGCAAGCCCAGCTGCAGCGCCGCCAGCTGCGTAAGCCAGTCGCTGGCGTTGCCCTGCGGCGGCGCTGCCTGCGTCGCCAGATGCAGGCCCAGCGACGCCGGCGCCTGTTCCCCTCGCAGCACCTGCACGGCCTGGTCCAACTGCATCGGTGGCGGCGCGGGCCGAGGCATCCAGCCAACCACGGCCACGCTGACCAGTGTCGCCAGCAGCAGGCTGGCCAGGGCCAGCATCGTGATCCAACGCGCGGTCGGCCACCGGCTGCTCACAGCAGCTGTACCTCGGCGTCGAAGCGATAGCCTTCGCCACGCGATGTCTGCACCAGCGATTCCGCACCGGGTGAAGCCTGCCCGAGCTTGCGGCGCAGGCGGCTGATCGCCAGGTCGACCGCGCGGTCGACGCTGTCACTGGGCTCGCCACGGCTCAGCTGCAGCAGCTGCTCGCGCCCCAGCACCCGCCCGGGGCGTTCGGCCAGCGCCAGCAACAAGCTGAATTCACCACGGCTGAGCACCAGCTCGTTGCCATCCGGGGCCAGCAGGCGACGTTGTTCCGGCAGCAACCGCCAACCAGAAAAGCGCAGTTCACTGGCGACCTGCGCGCGCAGCTTGTCCTGCCGGCGCAGCAGCGCACGTACCCGCGCCAGCAGCTCGCGCGGATCGAACGGTTTGGCCAGATAGTCGTCCGCGCCCATCTCCAGGCCGATCACCCTGTCCGGTGCGCTGCCCATCGCCGACAACATCAGGATCGGGATCGCCCGCGCCTGCAATCGGCGGCAGACCGAAAGTCCATCCTCGCCGGGCATCATCCAGTCAAGCACGATCAGGTCCGGACGTTCGACCTGCAGCAGCACATCCAGCGCCGCTGCGTCGGCAGCCACTCGCACCTGGTAGCCGTGCAGCAGCAGGCAATCGGCGATGGCATCACGGATGCTGGCGTCGTCATCGACAACGATGACACGGGCGGGAGTCGTCATGCGGGCAGTATCAGGCAGGTCTGTATCAGGACGGTATCAACGCCGATATTCCCGCGATACGCCGCTGCGCGCCAATGGTCACCCATGATCACTGCGGAGACTTCCCTTGCGCCTCATCCCATTCTTCCTGCTTGCTGCCCCGCTGCCTGCGCTGGCGTCCGATCCCCCCGAACACATCCTGCCGATGTGGATGCAGGGCGGTCATCCGGCCGTGGCCGTGTCGCTGGACGGGCGTGCCGAACCGCTGCGCTTCGTGGTCGACAGCGCGGCAGGCGCCACTCTGGTCGATGACCGCGTCGTGCGACGCTATGGTCTGGAGGATGCGGATGCAGAGGTATCACAGGCCCAAGGGGCCAGTGCAGCGTCCGCGCGGCTGCAGCGCATACGCAGCACGTCCTGGCAGCTGGGCAGTTGGCAGCTGCAGGCCCAAGCCATGAAGGTCGATCTATCGTCGTTGCCGAAGGAGGATGATCCGGCCATTGACGGCTTGATCGGCAACGATCTGACCGGACGCTGGGACACCCGTTGGGATTTCGGCCGCAATCAACTGGCGCTGTGGACACCCGGTGGATTGAACCTGGAAGGACCGGGTTGCCAGCCCAATGCGCTGCCCGGCCGCACTGACGGCCTGCGCCAGTTCGGCTTCATCACGCTTGCACTGGGCGCGCCTGCGGTGGACGCCATCGCCGTGGTCGACACCGGTGCCGCGCAGACCGTCCTCAACGCCGAAGCAGCCCGCGCACTGGGGCTGCGCACCGACGGCAGCGACGCGCGGGTGCGGGTGCGTGAAAAGGGCACCGAAGGCCTGGGCGGCGGAAAGCAGGCAACCTGGCTGTACACCCTGCCCGGCATGACCGGCGGCGGCTGGCAGCACCCGTCGATGGAGGTCCGCATCAGCGAACTGCCAGTGTTCAAGGCGATCGGCCTGGAGGGTCGGCCGGCGCTGATCCTTGGTGCGGATGCAATGCGCGGCGGCCAGGTGGACATCGGTGCCGGCGCGGCCCGGATCTGCCTGCGCCGGCCGCAGGCCAGTTGACATCTGGCAATGACGCCAGCGGCAGCCTGGCGTAGCATCGCCGTGCGCCCCACCAGGAGTTCCACGCATGTGCCGTGCCACCCTGATGTTGCTGACGCTGCTCCCGCTGGCGGTACTGGCCGCGCCGCCACCCGTGCCCTCGCCCACTCGCATCGATGCCGAAGCACAGCGGCTGATGCAGGCGGCCCACGCGCGCGGCATGGCGCTGGCGGTGATCGATGGCGGCAAGGTGGTGCATGTGGCCGCCTACGGTGAACGCAACGCCGCAGGCGAGCCGCTGCGCACCGACACCGTGATGTACGCTGCGTCACTGACCAAGATGGCTTTCGGCCACCTGGTCGCACAGCTGGCGCAGGACGCGCGGATCGATCTGGATGCGAGCATCGCTACCGCCCTGGACAAACCGCTGCCGGACTATCCACCGGAACCGAAGAAGTACGCCGACTACAGCGTGCTGGCCGGCGATGCCCGCTGGCGCCAGCTCACCCCACGCCTGCTGCTCAACCATTCCAGTGGCTTTGCCAACTTCGGCTTCCTGGAGCCCGATGGGCGCCTGAAGTTCCACTTTGATCCGGGTAGTCGATATGGGTATTCCGGAGAGGGACTGATCCTGCTGCAGTTCGTGATCGAACGCGGGCGGCTGGGCGAGGATGTGGGCGCGTTGATGCAGCAGCGGGTGTTCGACCGCTTCGGCATGACCCGCACCAGCATGATGTGGCGCGAGGATTTCGCCGCCAACCTGGCCGATGGCTGGACGGCGGAAGGTGTGGCCGAACCGCATGATGAGCGCAGCCGCGTACGTGCGGCAGGGTCCATGGATACCACCATTGCCGACATGGCCCGCTTCGCCGCCGGTTACGTGCGTGGCGACGGGCTATCCGCACCGATGCGCAGGGAGCTGGTGCGGCCGCAGCTGCCCATCACCACGGCCAGCCAGTTCCCCACCCTGCAACCGGAGTTGCCGAAGGCGCAGCAACGCAAGGACCTGGCGGCAGGTCTGGGCGTGGTGACGTTTCTCGGCCCGCAGGGCGCAGGCTTCTACAAGGGCGGCCACGACGATGCAGTGGGCAACACGCTGGTATGCGTGGAGCAGCACCAGCGCTGCGTGGTGATTCTGGGCAACGATGTGCGGGCAGAGGCGGCCTTCCCGGCCCTGGTAGCGTTTGTGCTGGGCGACACCGGCGTGCCGTGGCAGTGGGAGTACGGCGCGGCGAAGGCGTTCGTCAGATGATCGAAGCGTTGCCGTTGCACACAGGTCCCGCAGTCGTGCAGCATGCAGACACGGACGCAATGCAGGAGACAGGATGAATCGCCCAGAGATCGATGCCATTGCCGAAGCGGTGTTGCAGCCGGATGCACGGCGCCTGCGCATCGCCGCACGCCATCGCCAGGCTGCACATCGGCAGCGGCGGCAGCGGGTGGGCGCCGGCGCCAGCCTGATCGGCATGGCGGCGGGCCTGCTGCTTGCGCCGATCACGGAGCTGCCGTGGGTACAGGGCATGATCGCGGGTGGCGCGCTGGCCCTGCTGGCGGCCCACCTGTGGCTGCAGCGGCGCGAGGGCCGCGCGTAGATACCCGCCTGGGAGCGGTATCCACGCATGGCGTGGATCTGATTCGATTCCGACCGGCCCCCAAAAAAAACCCCGCCTTCCGGCGGGGTTTTTCATTGCATCGGTAACGCGGGGACTTAGAAGTCCATGCCGCCCATGCCACCCATGCCGCCCATGCCACCGGCGCCGCCCATGGCCGGCTCGTCCTTCTTCGGAGCTTCGGCAACCATGGCTTCGGTCGTGATCATCAGGCCAGCGATCGAGGCTGCGTTCTGCAGCGCCGAACGGGTCACCTTGGTCGGGTCCAGGATGCCGAACTGCAGCATGTCGCCGAACTCGCCGGTGGCGGCGTTGTAGCCGAAGCTGCCGGTGCCTTCCTTGACCTTGTTGATGATGACCGACGGCTCGTCACCGGCGTTGGCAACGATCTCGCGCAGCGGGGCTTCCATCGCACGCAGGGCGATCTGGATGCCGTGGTTCTGGTCTTCGTTGGCGCCCTTCAGGCCGGCCAGCGCGGTGATCGCGCGGACCAGCGCAACGCCGCCGCCCGGAACCACGCCTTCTTCAACGGCCGCACGGGTGGCGTGCAGGGCGTCGTCGACGCGATCCTTCTTTTCCTTCATTTCGATTTCGGTCGAGGCGCCGACCTTGATCACGGCAACACCGCCGGCCAGCTTGGCCACGCGTTCCTGCAGCTTCTCGCGGTCGTAATCCGAGGAGGTGTCCTGGATCTGGGTCTTGATCTGCGCCACGCGTGCATCAACGTTGGCCTTGTCGCCGACGCCATCGATGATGGTGGTGTTTTCCTTGGAGACCTGCACCTTCTTGGCGCGGCCCAGGTCCTTGATGGTGGCCTTCTCGAGCGACAGGCCGACTTCTTCGGAGATCACGGTGCCGCCGGTCAGCACGGCCATGTCTTCCAGCATCGCCTTGCGACGGTCGCCGAAGCCCGGCGCCTTGACGGCCACGACCTTGACGATGCCACGGATGGTGTTGACGACCAGGGTGGCCAGCGCTTCGCCTTCAACTTCCTCGGCCACGATCAGCAGCGGCTTGCCGGCCTTGGCGACGCCTTCCAGCACCGGCAGCAGGTCGCGGACGTTGGAGATCTTCTTGTCGTGCAGCAGGATGAACGGGTCATCCAGGTCAGCGGTCTGCGACTGCTGGTTGTTGATGAAGTAAGGCGACAGGTAGCCGCGGTCGAACTGCATGCCCTTGACCACGTCCAGCTCGTTGTCCAGGCCCGAGCCTTCTTCAACGGTGATGACGCCTTCCTTGCCGACTTCCTTCATCGCGTCAGCGATGATCTGGCCGATCGACTCGTCCGAGTTGGCCGAGATGGTACCGACCTGGGCGATCGCCTTGTCGTCGGCGGTCGGCTTGGAGATGTTCTTCAGCTCGGCCACGGCGGCCGAAACGGCCTTGTCGATACCGCGCTTGAGGTCCATCGGGTTCATGCCGGCGGCCACAGCCTTGGCGCCTTCGCGGATCAGGGCCTGGGCCAGCACGGTGGCGGTGGTGGTGCCGTCGCCCGCGTCGTCGTTGGTGCGGGAAGCAACTTCCTTCACCATCTGCGCGCCCATGTTCTCGAACTTGTCAGCCAGTTCGATTTCCTTGGCGACGGAGACGCCGTCCTTGGTGATGGTCGGCGCGCCGAAGCTCTTTTCCAGCACGACGTTGCGGCCCTTCGGGCCCAGGGTGGCCTTGACGGCATTGGCGAGAACGTTGACGCCGCGCACCATGCGCGAACGGGCGTCTTCACCGAAACGAATATCCTTGGCAGCCATTGCGATTACCTCGATGTTTGCGCCGGGCCGGGCCCGGCGACGAAAAGGGATGTCTTACAGAAAAGCAGGTCGCGCCGAGGCTCAGCCGATGATGGCGAGCACGTCGTCTTCGCGCAGGACCTTGTACTCGACGCCTTCGCTCTTGTACGAGCTACCGGCGTACTGGCCGTAGATGACCTTGTCGCCAACCTTCAGCGACGGCGCGCGCACGTTGCCGTTGTCCAGCGGCTTGCCCGGGCCGACGGCCACAACTTCACCCTTGGTGGACTTTTCCTTGGCCGAGTCGGGGATGACGATGCCACCGGCGGAGATTTCGTCGGCTTCGATCGGCTTGACCACAACGCGGTCGTGCAGCGGCTTGATGCTCATGAGAGACCTCTTAAGTTATTGATTGGTCTGAAAAAGTCCGGCGATGTTAGCAGTCACACCAGGCGAGTGCCAGCAACGCGCGTGAAAAAGCCCGACAAGTCGGGAGCACGACAGAGATGGAGACCTCCACAGGCCTTTCAAGGGCCGATCCCGAAATTTTTCTCCGGACCCGCAAACCTCCTTCCCTGCGTGGACGCCTGTATAGGGATGCAACGCGGCAAGCCAAGGGGGGAACGGGTGACATTTGGTGACCAATGTCCCACTGTCAGATATCTGACGTTCATTTACGACAAAGTGTCACTGGATCGGCCTTAGGCTCGGCCGCGCATTCCCAATCAAGGAGTTGTCGATGCGATTGCTGTCCCCGCTTGCCGCCGCCTGCCTGCTGGCGCTGGCCGCCGCGCCGGCCCAGGCCGAGGTCTTCATCAATGAACTGCACTATGACGACAGCACCGCCGCCGGTGACGTCGGCGAAGCGATCGAGGTCGTAGCCACCGCCGGTGAGGATCTGTCCGGCTACCGCCTCTACCTCTACAACGGCAGCAATCCTTCGGCCGCCACGGTCTACGCCAACAACCCGGTTCCGGCCGGCACCGCCGCCGGTTGCGGCAGCGCCACCCTGGCCGTGGTCAGCTACCCGACCAACGGCCTCCAGAACGGCCCGAACGACGGCATCGCCCTGGTCGATGCCAGCGGCAAGGTGGTCCAGTTCCTCAGCTACGAGGGCGCCATCACCGCCTCCGGTGGCCCTGCCGCCGGCATGACCAGCCAGAACATCCCGGTGGCCGAGACCAACAGCACCGCGCCGGGCACCTCGCTGCAGCTGACCGGCAGCGGCAGCCAGTACGCCCACTTCACCTGGGCCGAATCGGCCGGGCAGACGTTTGGCAGCTGCAACAACGGCCAGACCTTCAGCGGCGGCGGCACCCCGGGCCCGAACACGCCGCCGTCGGTCTCCACCACCACCCCGGCACAGGGCAGCAGCACCTTCCCGGCCGCGGCCGATCTGGAAGTGGTGTTCAGCGAAACCGTGAACCTGGCCAGTGGCGCCTTCGCGCTGAGCTGCGGCACCTCCGGCAGCGTGCCGCTGACCTTCCCGGCCAGCGGCCGCAGCGTGAAACTGTCCACCAACACCGCGCTGTTGGCCGGTGAAGCCTGCCGCTTCGATATCCGCGCCGCGCGCATCACCGACCTGCAGGGCGCGCATCCGGCGGCCGACAGCCGCATCGCGTTCACCGTGGCCAGCACCGGCGGCAACCCCGACCCGGGCAATCCGGGTGTACCGGCCGGCTATTACTCAAAGGTCAACACCAGCAGCCCCAGCCAGCTGCGTTGCTCGCTGCACGCCACCATCAAGGGCCATACGGCCTATCCGTACAGCGGCTCGGGCACCAGCACCTGGACCATCCTGGAAATCGCCGACGAGGATCCGAACAATTCCGGCAGGATCCTGGATGCGTATCGCAACCGCAGCTACGCCAAGGTGACCGACCGCGCCGGCAGCGGCAGTGGCCTGAAGTACAACCGCGAGCACACCTGGCCGAACTCGCTGGGCTTTGCCACCACCACCGGTGACAAGGGCCTGCCGTACGCGCCGTATACCGACACCCACATGCTGTACCTGACCGACGCGCAGTGGAACGCCGACCGTGGCAACAAGCCGTTCGGCAAGTGCGACGCCAACTGCGGCGAGCGCGCCACCGAGGCCAACAACGGCCAGGGCGGCGGCAGCGGCGGTTACCCGGGCAACTCCAACTGGGTACGCACGCCGGACGGCAACACCGGCACCTTCGAGGTGTGGGGCAAGCGCAAGGGCGACATGGCGCGTGCGGTGCTGTACATGGCCATCCGCTACGAGGGCGGCAAGGATGCGGCGACCGGCCAGTCCGAGCCGGACCTGGAGCTGACCGACGACCGCAGCAAGATCGTCAAGACCAGCAGTTCGCCGGCCTACATGGGCCTGCTGTCCACGCTGATCGACTGGCACCTGTCCGACCCGCCGGATGATGCCGAACGTGCACGCAATGACGTGATCTACAGCTTCCAGGGCAACCGCAATCCGTTCATCGATCACCCCGAGTGGGCGACCCCGGGCCTGTTCACCTCGGCCAAGCCGGCAACCTGCCAGCTGGCCAACTGACCGCGCAACGCAGCGGTCCATCGCCGCCGCCGGGCCCTGACCCGGCGGCGGCCCTATACTCGACGGTCATGTCGACCGTCGATCCCGTCCTGCTGCTGTTGACCACCTGCCCGGACCGGGCCAGTGCCGAGCGCATCGCGCACGCGCTGGTCGGCGAGCGCCTGGCCGCGTGCGTGACCCGCCTCGATGGCGCGCAGTCGACCTACCGCTGGCAGGGCGAGGTGACCACCGACGCCGAGCTGCAACTGCTGGTGAAGACCACCGCAAGCCGCGTCGATGACGCGATTGCCCGGATCGTCGAACTGCATCCGTATGAACTCCCGGAGTGCATCGCGGTCGAAACCCGGGCCGGCCTGCCGGCGTATCTGGACTGGATCCGGGCACAGACCCGGGAGGACACTGATTGAAGACTCTGTTTGCGCGTGGCGCCGCCTTGTGCGCCCTGATGTGGCTCTCGCTGCCCGCCTTCGCCCTGGATGAGAAGGACCTGCTGCCGGTGGACCAGGCGTTCGCGCTGACCGCCACCGCCCCCGAGCGCGGCCAGGTGCAACTGCAGTTCAAGATCGCACCCGGCTACTACCTGTATCGCCACCGCACCAGCGTCAAGGCTGATCCGGCGTTCAACGCCGGCGCGCTGCAGATGCCCAAGGGCGACAAGCACCACGACGATTTCTTCGGCGAAGTCGAAACCTATCGCGAGCGCCTGCAGGCCACCCTGCCTGGCACGCCGACCGACGCCGCCGGCACCATCAGCCTGGAAGTGCGTTACCAGGGCTGCGCCGATGCCGGTGTGTGCTACCCGCCGCAGAAGCGCGTGGTGCAGGTCACCCTGCCCGGTAGCGGCGCACAGGCCGCGGCGCCGGCCACGCGTACCGGCGCCGCCAGCCCGTTCAACAACCCGCTGGCCGGTGCCGGCAACAGCGGCGGCCTGCGCCTGCCGGGTGCCGCCAGCAACAGCCAGGCGCTGCCGCTTCCTTCGGAGCAGGCGTTCGGCTTCGACGCCATCGCCAGTGACGGCAACACCCTGCTGCTGCGCTTCAGCCCGGCGCCGGGCTACTACCTGTATCGCGACCGCACTTCGGTGAAGCTGGACGGCAGCACCGGCGTGCTGGCCGACAAGCTGCGCTGGCCGGCCGCACAGTCGCATCGCGACGAGCATTTCGGCGATGTCTCGGTCTACTTCAACCAGGTGGAAGTGCCGCTGCCGCTGCGCCGCGCCGTCGCCGATGCGGTCGACAGCACCCTGGTGGTGACGTTCCAGGGCTGCCAGACCGATGGCATCTGCTACCCGCCGATGACCCGCCGGGTGAAGCTGTCGATCCCGGCCGGCAAGATCAACGCCAGCACCGATCAGTCGCCGCCGCGCAACGAGGTGATCAGTCCGCTGCCTACCGCCAGCGGCGCACCACGCGAAGCCGCCAACGGCGCCCCGTTGCGCCTGCTGCCGACGGTGCCCAATACGGATGCCAGCACCCCGGCCGTTGCAGGCGCCGAAAACGGCAATGAGTTCGCTGCCGATGCGCGCGGTGACAACGCCCTGCGCACGCGCCCACCGGCGACCACGCCGAATCCGGACCGTTCGTTCGTTTGGGTGCTGCTGCTGGCCCTGGCCGGTGGCCTGGTACTGAACCTGATGCCCTGCGTGCTGCCGATCCTCTCGCTGAAGGTGCTGAGCCTGGCGCAGAGTGGCGAAAGCCCGCAGCGCGCGCGCAGCCACGCCCTCTGGTACACGTTGGGCGTACTGGTCGCGTTCGCGGTGATCGGCGCGTTGATGGTCGGCCTGCGCGCGATCGGCAACGCCGTCGGCATCGGCTTCCAGCTGCAGCACCCGGGCGTGGTCGCGGTGCTGGCCTACATCATGTTCGCGGTGGGCCTGAGCCTGTCCGGCGTGTTCACCCTCGGCGGCGGCATCGGCAACCTCGGCCAGTCGCTGGCCAGCCGCAGTGGCCCGGCCGGTGATTTCTTCACCGGTGCGTTGGCCTGCGTGGTCGGCAGTGCCTGCGTCGGCCCGTTCATGGGCGGCGCGATTGCCTACGCGTTCATTGCCCCGCCGCTGAAGGCGATGACCGTGTTCCTGTTCCTCGGCCTGGGCCTGGCGCTGCCGTTCCTGCTGATCGGCTTCGTGCCGGCACTGGCGCGCCGCCTGCCCAAGCCGGGCCCGTGGATGGAGACGCTCAAGCACGTGCTGGCCTTCCCGATGTACGCCACCGCGCTGTGGCTGCTGTGGGTGCTGGGCAAGCAGCGTGGCGTGGACGGCATGGCGCTGGTGCTGGGTGGCCTGCTGCTGCTGGCCTTCGGCCTGTGGCTATTCGAGCGCAACCGCTGGACTGGTTCGCGTGCAGTGACCCTGCTCGGCGTGCTGCTGGCGATCGGTGCACTGGTTCCCGCCTGGGGCGTGACCCAGCTGGCACCGCCGGCACGCGCCGCACAGGCCGCCAGCGACAACGTGGTCGAGTACTCGCCGCAGTTGCTGGACCGCCTGCGCGCCGACAACCGCGTGGTGTTCGTGAACATGACCGCCGACTGGTGCGTGAGCTGCAAGG
The DNA here is from genome assembly GCF_059367875.1 of Stenotrophomonas sp. YJH_SMC_16. NCBI lineage: Bacteria > Pseudomonadati > Pseudomonadota > Gammaproteobacteria > Lysobacterales > Lysobacteraceae > Stenotrophomonas > Stenotrophomonas sp. YJH_SMC_16. Next base: position 618,581 of record NZ_JCAFRH010000001.1, read on the forward strand.
CCAACGAGCGCGCCGTGCTGTCGCGGCCGGAGTTCAAGGAACTGCTCAAGCGCACCAACGCGGTGTACATGCGCGGGGACTACACCAACGTCGATCCGCAGATCACCACGTTCCTGGAAGAGCACAAGGCCGTGGGCGTGCCGCTGTACGTGGTGTATGGCCCCGGCGCGCCGCCGACGGTGCTGCCGACCCTGCTGACCCAGGCGGTGGTCGAGGAAGCGCTGCTGCGCACCGCGCGATGAAGTGGCAACGGCCAGCGCTGCTGTGGACAGCGGTGTTGGCCGCCGGCCTTGGCCTGTGGGCCGGCCATCGATTGGCACCGGCGCCGGCTGCGCCTGAGGCCGTGCCAGCGGCGCCCGCCGTTGCGGCTGCGGCACCCGCCTTGCAGGTTGGCGACAGCCTGCCCGCATTGTCGCTGCCCGATCTTGATGGCCGGCCGCTGGACCTGCGCCAGCACGCTGCCGGTCGCCCGCTGTTGATCAATGTCTGGGCCAGCTGGTGCGCTCCGTGCGTGGAAGAAATGCCGGAGCTTGCCCGCTTCGCCCATGCCCAGGGCGACAACGGCGTGCAGGTGCTGGGCCTGGCACTGGATACCCCGGAAGACGTGCGCGGTTTCCTGCAGCGTGTCCCGGTGGATTACCCGATCGTGATCGAGACCCCGGGGCCGCGCGATGCCAGCGTGCTGCTGGGCAATACACAGGGCCTGCTTCCCTACAGCGTGCTGTTCGATGCACAAGGGCGGCTGGTGAAGGCAAAGCTGGGACCATTCGCCCACGGCGAGATCGACAGCTGGGTGAAGTGAGGGGGTTTTTGCAGGGCTTGCAGCCCTGCACCCGGCTCAATGCAACGCCAACAGCCAAAGCGGGCGTTCCGCGGGTTGGCGGGGCGATGTCGGAGTGCGGGGACGCTGCAAGTACGTCCCTGTAAGCTTGGCAGCCGCATCCATGCGGCTGACACCCCGCACTCCGACACCGCCCCACCTCTGACAGATCTTCGCGGCTGTTGGTAGGTGTCGACCTTGGTCGACACATCTGTCAGATATCGATATTCAGAACGGAATCAGACCCCGTGCCGACCAACGGTCGGCACCCACCAAAGCAGAACGCCGTTCCGACAGATCGCAGGAAACTGTCGAAGGCGGGGTGGGTCCGGTTGAGGGGGACGGCGCAAGTACGTCCCTGTAGCCTTGGCCACGGCATCCATGCCGCGGACACCCCCGCAACCGGACCCACCCCGCCAGCCCACGGAAAGCCAGCTTTTGACGTTGACGTTGCTCCGGCTTGTAGCGGGTGCAGGGCTGCAAAGCCCTGCAACAAAACCCTCCTTGACCGTAGCCCGTCCGCCACGGAGAATTCCGCGACTAATTCTCATTTGCTGTTGCGCAGGATGCGGGCGGCAGCCTTCCTGGCCCTCCTCCTTCGATGTTCAAGAACGTCCTGTTCCAACTGCACTGGCTGCTGGGCATCACCGCCGGCGCCGTACTGGCCGTGATGGGCCTCAGCGGCGCCGTGCTGTCCTTCGAGGACGAACTGCTGCGGGCGGCCAATCCCGGTTTCGCCGAGATTGCCGAGCACCATGCCGACGGTCAGCTTCCGCTTGAACTGAGCGAGCTGGTGCCGCTGCTGCAGGCCGACAGTAATCGCCCCCTGCAGCGCCTGCGCGTGGATGCCACCGGGCTGCGGCCCTCGGTGGCACGCTTCGCCGGTGGCAAGGAACACTGGGTCTACTTCGATCCGTACAGCGGCGAGCGATTCAGCGCCCTGCGCGGGCAGGCGTTCTTCGATTTCGTCGAGGACCTGCATCGCCACCTCGCCGCCGGCGAGCGCGGCAAATGGATCACCGGCAGCTGTGCGATCGCCCTGCTGTTCTTCACCCTGTCCGGCCTCTATCTGCGCTGGCCGCGGCGCTGGTGGCACTGGCGCAGCTGGTTGGCGGTGGAATGGAAGCGCAGCGGCCGTGGCTTCCTGTGGAGCCTGCACTCGGTGGTCGGCACGTGGGTGCTGCTGATCTACCTGATGAGTGCGCTGACCGGCCTGTGGTGGTCCTTCGACTGGTATCGCAGCGCCGCCAACACCCTGCTGGGCGTCGCACCGGCCGCCAAGCACAAGATCGCCACCGGCGCCGCCCTGAACCTGGAACGCGTCGAAGCCACGCTGTACGCACTGCCCGGCGTGCGCACCGGCTACATCGACCTGCGCCTGCCGGAGAAGCCCGGGCAGGCACTGAATGTACGCGTGATGGCCGGTGATCCGTCGCAGCGCGGCGGCCAGCATGACCGCGCGCATGATCTGCTGCAGCTCGACCCAGGCACGGGTGCCACGCTCGATGCCCGCCCCTATGCACGCCAGGGCGTCGGCGCGCAGCTGGCCACCAGCGTGTTCGCGCTCCACTCGGGCAGCTACTTCGGCGTGCCCGGGCGTGTCGTGGTGATGCTCAGCAGTTTGGGCATGAGCCTGTTCTTCATCACCGGCTGGATGCTCTATCTGGACCGCCGACGCAGCCAGCGCGCTGCGCGTGGCCTGCGCCAGTCGCTGCCAGCAACGCCTGCCGATGGCGGTGGCACGCCGTGGCTGGTGGTGCATGCCAGCCAGAGCGGACTGGGCGAACAACTCGCATGGCGCGCAGCCGCGCAGCTGCAGGCATCCGGTCATGCGGTGCAGGTGCTGCCGCTGGCCCGCGTCGATGCCGTGCAGCTGGCACGCACCGCGCAGGCGCTGTTGGTACTGAGCACCTTCGGCGATGGCGAACCACCGGATGCGGCGCGAGGTGCTGCACGACGGCTGATGCCACAGACACTCGACCTGTCAGGCCTGCAGTTTGGACTGCTGGCGCTGGGTGATCGACAGTACCCGCATTACTGCGGCTTCGGCCGCCAGGTTGATGGCTGGCTGCTCGGCAACGGCGCGCGCCCGTTGTTCGACCGCATCGAAGTCGATGCCGCCTCGGTCGCGGCGCTGCGCCAATGGCAGCTGCAGCTGGGCGCGCTGACCGGCATCGCCACCGATGACAGCGTGCTGCCGGCGGCCACGCAGATGCATGAGTGGCGGCTGCTCGGCCGCGACCGGCTCAACCCGGGCAGCGTGGGCGGCGCCATCTGGCGCATCTGTCTTGCGCCACCGGCCGAGGTGCAGTGGCAGGCGGGCGACATCCTGCATATCGCGCCCCGGCACAACGCGCGGCATGCCAGCGCGGTGTTGAAGGCACAGGGGCTGGATCCGCTACAGCCGCTGCTGGTGGACGGCCACCCACGCACCCTGCTGGCGCTGGCCAGTGAACGCGAGCTGCCCGAGGCCGACGCCGCGCTGGCGGTGCAGGATCCGTGCCTATGGCTGGCCGGCCTGCCGATGCTGCCCGGACGCGAATATTCAATCGCCTCGTGCACCGAGGATGGCGCGGTGGAACTGGTGGTACGACTGGTGCACGACGACACGGGCCGCGCCGGGCTCGGCTCGGGCTGGCTGTCGCTGCATGCACCGATCGGTGCCAGTATCGTCGCCCGCGTGCACCGCAATCCCGGGTTCCACCGCGTCGCCGGTGCACCGATGGTGCTGATCGGCAACGGCACCGGCATCGCGGGCCTGCGCAGCCTGTTGCGCGAAGCCGCGCATGCAGGCGAGCACGGGCACTGGCTGCTGTTCGGCGAACGCCAGCGCGCGCATGACTTCCTGTTCGCCGACGAGATCGAGGCCTGGCAGGCCAATGGTCATCTTGCGCGGGTGGACCTGGCGTTCTCGCGCGATGGCGACGGTGGCTATGTACAGGATCGCCTGCGTGCGGCGGCCGATGCCCTGCGCAACTGGATGCAGCGTGGTGCAGTCATCCACGTGTGCGGTTCGCTGCAGGGCATGGCCGAAGGCGTGGACCAGGTGCTGCGTGAAGCACTCGGTGATGAGGCGGTGGAAACACTGCTGGAGAACGGCCGCTACCGCCGCGACGTGTATTGATTCCTGCCAGCGCGCATTGGCCTGAGCAGAGCATGGGCTCGGCTCTACAGTGTGCCTGCAGCCGATGTAGAGCCGAGCCGACGCTCGGCTGATTCCCGGCCAGCCGACAAGGAACCGCAGGCTAGGCCGCCGCAACGCGCGCCTGTGGCATCGACTGCAGACGGAACGCGCCCACCGCTTCCGCCAGCGCATGCACCTGCGCCTGCATCTGCGCTGTCGAAGCACCCGCCTCTTCCACCAGGCTGGCGTTGCGCTGGGTACTGGCTTCCATCTGCACGATGGTCTGGTTCACCTGGGCGATGCCGGCATGCTGGTCCTGCGACGCGCTGCGGATACCAGCCAGCAGATCCGCCAGTTGCTGCACGCTGCCGACAATCTCGCCCATCGTGGTGCCGGCCTGTTCGGCCTGCTGGTTGCCCTGGCCCACACGCGCCACCGAATCCTCGATCAGGCCCTTGATCTGTTTGGCCGCCTCCGCGCTGCGTTGTGCCAGCAGGCGCACTTCTGCGGCCACCACGGCGAAGCTGCGGCCCTGCTCACCCGCGCGCGCGGCTTCCACCGCAGCATTCAACGCGAGGATGTTGGTCTGGAAAGCGATGCCATCGATCAGCTGGGTGATGTCGCCGATCCGTCGCGAGGCCTCGCTGATGCCCTGCATGGTCGCGACCACCTGGCCAACGGCCTCGCCACCGCGCTGGGCCACTGCCGCCGCGCCCTTGACCAGCACGTCGGCACGGCCCGCGGCATCAGCATTGCGGCCAACGGTGTCGGTCAGCTCGTGCATCGACGCTGCCGTCTCTTCCAGGTTGGCCGCCTGCTGTTCGGTACGCTGCGACAGGTCATGGTGACCGGCAACGATCTCGCCAACGCCGGCATCCAGGCTGGACGTGGCGTGCTGGATGCGGGTGACGATGCGGCCCAGTTGCGCGACGGTGGCGTTGGCATCGTCGCGCATGCGTGCGAACACGCCCTGCAGCTCACCTTCCATGCGCACGCTGAGGTCGCCGCGGGCCAGCGCGGCCAGAAGCGCCTGCAGATCGCCGAGGTTGGTCTCGAAGGTGGTCAACAGGCGATTGATGCTGGTCGACAACGTACGCACAAAGCCCTGCTTTCCCTCCAGCGCGATGCGCCCGTGCAGGTCGCCATGTGCGGCGGCGTCGACCAGTGCGGCCACTTCGGTTTCCAACAGGGTTTCCAGCGCACGGCTGCGCCACTCCACCGCCACACCAAGGAACTGACCTTCGTCGATGATGGCGTTGGCAATCAGCTGGTAGCGCACCCCTGCATGGCCGATCTCGCGCTCCTCGCGCTGGCGCACACCGGCCAGGCTGGCCAGTGCCGGATGCAGGCGTACCGCATCGCTGCCCACCAGATCTTCAAGCCGGAGTGCAAGCTGCTCCAGCAGCGCCGGATTGGCGTAGGCGACCTGCCCTTCCGCATCAATCACCATCAGCCCGGTCTGCGCGCTGTCCAATGCCTGGCGCACCCGGGTATTGCCGCGCGCCACGGCACGCTCGGTCTCGATGCGCGCACGCAGGCGCTGCTGCATGTCGACCAGGCGCTGGGCCAGCTGGCCGATCTCATCATTGGCGTTGTAGACGCGCAGGGTGGTGTCGAGGCGGTCGTCAGCGATATCGCTGGCGAAACGCAGGGTGTCCTGGATCGGCTGGCGCACCGCACGCAGCACCAGCATCAGGCTGGTGATCAGCACGCCGGCCACCAGCAGCAGGGTCAGTGCGAACAGCACGCTCATCGTGCGTGCGCCGGCCTGCTGGCGCGCCTGCGCCGTGGCCAGCGCCGCCACCTGCGCCTGCTGGAAGGCGGCCAGCGCCGGTGCTACGCCCGCGGCGGTATCCAGCAGCGACTGCGCTTCCACATCCAGGCCGACGCGGGCAGCGGTATACCCCAGCAATGCGGCCTGATACGCCTCCATCCCGGTGCGCAGGGTGTCCTGCGCATCTGCGGGAAGGCCCGCCAGCGCGAGGTCGAACGGCAGCTTTTCCTCGCTGGCGCGGTCGGCGTGAGTGGAGTCACCGTCGAGCAGCAGCAGTGCCTCCTGCCTTCGCATCTTCTGCAGTGACAACGCCAACGACGGCCGCTGCAGCGCATCCACCTGTACCTGCAGGGTATCGGCGGCCTGCTGCAGCTGCGCGGCGAGGCCGGCATCACCACGACCCATCTCGTCGACACGTTCGAACAGGGCGGCCACACCCTGCGAGAACGCGTCGGCGGCTTCGGTCAGCGCCTGCAGGGCCTTGCGCCGGCCAGTATCCATCGGCGTCGCGCGCAGCGCCTGCAGATCGACCTGCAGTGCCTTCTGCGTGGCCAGCAGCTGCGCGCGGTCGGCATCATCGAAACTGCGTGCATACTGGGTCTGCAGGCGACGCGCTTCGGCCACCCGCGTAGACAGGCTGGCGGCCAGATCGCTGCCGCGCTGGTAGCTGGCCTGGCTGCGCGCAGCCAGTGCGTTGGCATGGCCGGTCCAGGCGTAGACAGCGGCGATCGCGACCAGGCCCAGGCCACAGACCCACAGGGTCGCCTTGAGCTTGTTGGCCACGCTGAGCCGATGCGGCTGCAGCCAGCGCAGCAGGCCGGGGGACGCCGAGTGCAACGCGGCAAGGCGCGTGCGCAGGGACCGGAGGTGGGGGACAACGGCCGACATGACAGACTCCAGGCGGAAAGACGCACCTGTATCGGCCGGATTCAGGGCAACTTTAGCGCCTTCTTCGTCCGGGTCCCCCCGTCGCGGGTGGACGCGGCCTTTGTACAGGGTGCAAGCGACGGGGGCATGACACGGGCGCCGCGCTTGACCTCAACCCCGGTTGGGGGAGCACAGTGGACGTTCCTCCCCGCCCGGTGCCTCCATGACGACGCTCGATGTCCCCCGCTACCTGCAACGCCTGCAGCTGGATGCGCCGCCACCGCGGACCCTGGCCGGCCTGACCCTGCTGCAGCAGCGCCACAACGCACTGCTGCCCTTCGAGACCCTCAGCTGCCTGCTGCGCGACGCGGTGCCGATCGACCTGGACAGCGTGCAACGCAAGCTGCTTGACGACCGCCGCGGTGGGTACTGCTTCGAACTCAATGGCGGCCTGCTGGCCCTGCTGCAGGCACTGGGCTTTGATGCGCAGCCGCTGAGTGCGCGCGTGCTGCTGGCAGCGCATGACGGCGAACTGACCGCGCGTACCCATCTGCTGCTGCGCGTGCATGTGGATGGGGACGACTGGCTGGTGGATGCCGGTTTCGGCAGCCTGACCCCGACCGTGCCGCTGCGGCTGCACGATGCGCAGCCGCAGGCCACGCCGCATGAGCGCTATCTGCTGCAGCGTCTGCCTGACGAGGGCGACTTCGTGCTGTCAGCCGAATCCAGCGACGGCTGGCGGGCGATGTACCGCTTCGATCTGCAGGCGCCTGCACCGATCGACAACGTGGTGGGCAACTGGTACGTATGCACCCACCCCGATTCCAGCTTCCCGGGCCAGCTACGCGTGTCGCTGACCGGACCGGACTGGCGCCGTACCATCGGCAGCGGCAACTACACCGAGTACCGCCCCGGGCAGGCGCCGGACAAGCGCCCGCTGCATGATGTGGGTGATGTGCGTGACGTGCTGCAGCAGCGCTTCGGCATGCAGCTGCCGGACGACCCGCGACTGGACCCGGCCATCAATGACTGGCTGCAGCGCTCGCGCGCCGCGACCTTGTAGGGCCGAGCCCATGCTCGGCTGAGCTGGAGCGGCTGGGCCAACAGCAGCCGAGCGTGGGCTCGGCTCTACAGAGCTGCGCGCGCCTGCAGCGCAATGCGGTTGCCTTCGCTGTCGCGGATCTCGGCCACACGCCAGTCACCCGCGTCGGCCGGGCCGAAGCGCAGCTCAGCTCCCGATTGCAGTGCACGGTCGAGGCTCGCATCCAGGTCATCGACGCCGATGTAGATGCGGGCGCCCTGCTCGGAGGGCCGGTAGTCCGCGCCGTGCACCAGCGCAATGCTGGCACCGGCGGCGTCATCGGAGAACGGCAGGTAGGCCATCCGGCAGTCGTGCAGCACGATAGGTTCGTCCACCGCGACCTGCAGCCACCGCTGGTAGAACGTGATGGCCCGGTCCAGGTCACTGGCCGGGATTTCCACATGCAGGATCGGGTTCACTGGCACGCCTTGCTCGGTCCACTCAGATGATGCGCAGGGTAATCGCCTTCAGCACTGCACGGGTGCGATCGCGGGTGCCCAGCTTGTCGAGTATGGCCGACACGTAGTTCTTCACCGTGCCTTCGGCCAGGAACAGGCTGCGCGCGATTTCCTTGTTGCTGTATCCACCAGCCAGCAGGCGCAGGATCGCCACTTCGCGTTCCCCGAAGGTATCGGTGGGCGGTGCTTCGTCGTGGAAGCGGTAACGGGCGCGTACCGGCTCGGTGCTGACCGGCAACAGCAGGGTTTCACCCGCGGCGACGCGCTCGATCGCTTCGCGCAGGTCTGCGGGCACGGCGTCCTTGAGCAGGAAGCCCTGTGCGCCGGCCTCGCTGGCACGCAGCAGCAGATCACTTTCATCGAAGGTGGTCAGCAGCAGGCACGGCGTGGCATCACCGCGCGCGCGCAGCTGGCGCAGTGCCTCGATGCCGTCCATCCCGGGCATGCGGATGTCACTGAGCACCACATCCACGCGCTGGGCAGCCAACGCGTCCAGCAGCGCCTGGCCCTCTTCGGCCTCCAGCACCACGTCTACCCCCAGGCCCTGCAGCAGCGCACGCAGACCCGCACGCACCAGCGCCTGGTCATCGGCCAGGGCAACGCGGATCGCGGCGCCACTCATGCCGGCAACCATGCGGTCAGGTGCATGCCGCCCTGTGCGGTTCGCGCCAGCTCCAAACGCCCCTGTACGGCCGCCAGGCGCTCGCGCATGCCGGCGATGCCATTGCCCTCGCGGATGCGTTCGGCGCGCTGGCCGTCATCGCGGATATCGATACGCAACCGGGAATCCTCTTCACTGATCGTCAGCCAGACGGTGTCTGCATTGCCGTGGCGGGCGGCGTTGGTCAGGGCTTCCTGCACCAGCCGCAGCACGGTCTCGGCCATCAACGGGTCAGCCACGCGCACCCCGTCGCCGATCTGCAGCTGCAGCTTTGGTCGTGGGAAGGGTGCGGCCAGCGCATGCAGTGCGGTGGCCAGATCGAGGCCGCGATCATCGCGCATCGATTGCACCACCTGGCGGATGTCGGCCAGCAACTCGCCGGACAACCGTTCCACCAGCACCAGTCCCTCGCGGCCGGCCAGTGCTGGGTCAGCGGCCAGGGCGCGCAGGTTGAGCCGCATCGCGGTGAGCTTGTGCCCAGCCACATCGTGCAGTTCACGCGCCAGGCGCAGGCGCTCGGCATCGCGTGCGCTGTCGGCCAGCAGCGCGCGGGTAGCCAGCAGGTCGGCGTTGACCCGGGCCAGGTCATCGCGGGCCAGCGCCGTGCTGCGGGCATAGTGGGCGGTCAGTGCGGCGAAGGCCTGGAAGCCGCCATAGAGCAGCACGACCAGCAGCGGCTGGCTGAAGCCGCTGTGGCGCAGCGCGGCATACACCGCCAGGTTGGCCAGCAGCGCAACGCCCAGCACGAAGCCCGGCGGCCAGTGCTCGGCCAGCTGTGCGACCAGCACCACCAGCAGCACCGGAGCAGTTCCGGTACGTGGCTGCAGCGCAACCAGCGCAACCGCCAGCAGCGCCTGCAACACCGCAGCGACGGCGCGCACGCGGGATGGCATCGACGCCCAGCCGTGCACCACGAACAGCAACAGGAACACGGCAAGCAGCAGCAGGCTCAGCCCGGCACCGTTGCGCTGTACAGCGAACGACAGGCCCACCGCCAGCACGGTAACCAGGCCGGCAAGGCTGAGAGGACGCAAGAGATGGCGGAACAGGCTGGGCATGGCCAGATGCTGACCGCCGCACACGCCGGCGGCAATGGGTCCGGCGCAGAAAGTGACTTCTGGCACGTCGAATCGATGACCACTGGCCCTGAACCCCGTGCACCGCGCCACGCAGACTGGCGCCACACCGCCACACACACTTCCGGAGCCACTGCCATGATCCGCACCGCCCTGCTCAGCACCGCCCTGACTGCACTGGCCCTGGCCGCCAGTGCCCACGCCGCCGACCTGGCCGTGACCGTGCACGACGTCCACGCGCAGAGCGGCACCCTGCGTGTTGCGCTGGTCGACAGCGCTGCCGCCTGGGACGGCAAGACCAAGCCCGTGCAGGCCCAGCAGGCGGCGCCCAGCGGCGACAGCGCTCACTTCACGTTCAAGGGTATACCGGCCGGCAGCTATGCCGTGCTGCTCACCCACGACGAGAACGACAACGGCAAGCTCGACACCAACCTGGTCGGCATGCCGGTGGAAGGCTACGGCTTCAGCAACAACCCGCAGGTGATGCGCAAGCCGACCTTCGACGAAGCACGCGTCAACGTGCCAGCCGCTGGCGCCGCCATCGACATCACCCTGCGCTGATTCCGCATCCAGACCCGAGGCCACCATGGACCGTCGCCGCTTCCTTCGTACCTTGCTCAGCAGCAGTGCCTGCCTGGCCCTGGGCGCCACCGCGCTGCGCAGCGCTCCCGCCTTCGCCGGCGACCCGGCGCGGTTCGCGCAGGGTATGCAGGAACACCCCTGGCTGCTCGGCTGGCGCAGCGTCGGCAGCGAAAGCCTCGGCCCGGCCACCGTGCCGCTGCAGGGAAAGCTGCCGTCAGGCCTGGCCGGTACGCTGTACCGCAACGGCCCGGCGTGGACCGAGCGCGATGGCTTCCGCTACGACCACTGGTTCGACGGCGACGGCATGGTGCATGGCTGGCGTTTCAATGGTGATGGCAGCCTGACCCATCACGGGCGCATGGTCGCCACGCCGAAATTCACCCGTGAACAGAAGGCCGGCCGCTTCCAGTATCCGGCTGCCGGCACCAGCGTTCCCGGTGCGCTGGCGGTACGCAACAACGATGATGCCAACGTGGCCAACACCTCGGTGACGATGATCAATGGCCGCCTGTTCGCGCTGTGCGAATCCGGTTCTGCGTTCGAAGTGGCCCCCGATTCGCTGCAGACGCTCGGCCCGGTCACCTGGCGCCCGGACCTGGCCGCGCTGCCGTTCTCGGCGCACCCGCTGACCGATCGCGACGGCAGCCTCTGGAACTTCGGCTCGATCAGCCTGATGGGGGGCCATGGCCTGCTGGTCTGGCACATCGGTGCGGACGGCCAGCTGCGCAGCGCCAATGTGATCGAAACACCCGAGCATGGCTACCTGCATGCCTTCGCGATGACCGACCAGCACCTGGTGTTCGTGATGATGCCGTTCGATTTCACCGGCGCAGGTGGCAGCTTCTTCGAGCGCATGCAGTTCGCACCGCAGCGTCCTGTGCGTATCGCGGTGGTCGCCAAGGATGCGCCGGACAAGGCGCAATGGTTCGAGGCCCCGTTCGCGGCGATCTATCACTTCGGCGACGCGTTCACCCGCGATGGCGGCATCGTGCTGCGCGCAGTACGCCATGACGACATCAACGAGGCGCGCTCGCCGATGAAGGAAGCGATGGCCGGTGACGGTGCACATGCGGCCAACAGTGGCGCCAGCCTGGTCGAGCTGCATCTGGACCTGCGTCGTGGACAGGCCCGCTGGGAGACGTTGGGCATCAGCGCGGTGGAGTTCCCGTTGTTCGACCCGCGCTCGACGAACACACGTGGCGCACGGCTGTATGCGCCGACCATCGACGGCCCGACCACCGCACCGTACTTCAACGCCGTGGCTGCGTTCGACATCGATCGCGGGCGCCGCCAGCGGTGGAACTACGGGCCGGACATCATGGCCGAAGAGCATGTGTTCGTACCGCGCCCGGGCAGCCGCGAAGCTGACGATGGCTGGCTGATCGGCACCCTGCTTGACCCGGTCAACAAGCGCAGTGGCCTGGCGGTGCTGGATGCGCGCCATGTGGATGACGGCCCGCTGGCACAGGCCTGGCTGCCGTATGCGGTGCCACTGGGCTTCCACGGCACTTTCGCCGCGCACGGCTGAGTCCACGCTACGCGGACACCGTTGTTGGCATGCTGGGTCTCCCCTGCCCCGTGGAGTCCTGCATGTCCTTGGCCGACCATCGAAGTACGCTGGCACCGCACGGTTTCCTGCGCGTGGCGATCAACCTGGGCAACCCGGTGCTGGCACAGGGCGATGCGCGCTCACCGCGCGGCCCCTCGCTGGAACTGGCTACCGCATTGGCGCAACGGATGGGGGTGCAGGCACGCTTCACCTGCCACGATGCCGCAGCCTCGGTGGTTGCCGCAGCGGGCGAAGACGGCTGGGACCTGGCTTTCCTGGCCATCGATCCGGCACGCACCGACCGCATCGCCTTCAGTGCCCCGTACGTGGAGATCGAAGGCACCTATCTGGTTCGCGAGGACAGCCCTGCGCAGCAGGTGGCCGACCTCGACCGCGAAGGGCTGCGCATCGCGGTGGGGCGTGGCGCGGCCTATGACCTGTTCCTGAGCCGTGAACTGCGCAACGCCACGATCGAGCGGGCGGAGACCTCGGCGGCGGCCATCACCCTGTTCGATCAGCAGCGTCTGGATGCCGCCGCCGGCGTGCGCCAGCCGCTGGTGGCCTGGGCACAGGCGCATCCCGGCCATCGCGTGCTGGCCGACCGTTTCACCGCGATCCAGCAGGCCGTGGCGGCGCCAGCGTCGCGCCCAGCCGAGGCACTGCAGACGCTGTTCGACGAGGTGGAAGCGATCAAGACCGGTCCCTTGCTGGGCGAAGCGTTCGCGCGTGCCGGGCAGGCAGTCACGCTGGTGCGGTGACTGTAGAGTCGGGCCATGCTCGACTGCTTCTTCGAAAGACCAGTCGAGCATGGTTCGACTCTACAGATGCAAGATCGAGCACCGCGCCACGCTACAGATGCGCGTCTGCCATGTGCCGCACGTGCTCGGCGGCCTGCGCGTGCAGCCAGTCGCGGAACGCGAGGAAGCCACGATGGCTGGCCGAGCGCTGCGGGTACACCAGCCAATGTGGCCAGTCGGTCTTCAGGCGCTGGCTGGACAGCGCGACCAACTGGCCCGAATCCAGCAGCAGCCGCGCCCGCGTCACCCGCCCGAGGGCCACGCCCACGCCATCCAGAGCGGCGCGATGGTGCGCCTCCGAATCATCCAGCACCGCCACGAAGCGCGACGGCGGGCTCTGCCCGCTCAACGCGAACCAGGCGCCCCATGCCCCGTCCGGATCACCCAGCAGCGGCCACTGGGTCAACGGCACACGGTCGACGCCTCCCATGCGTTCGATCAGCGCCGGGCTCGCCATTGGCAGCAGCCATTCGTCGAACAGCGGCTCCACCACCAGACCTGGCCATTGCCCGCTGCCCAGCCGCAGCGCGGCGTCGAACTGGCGCTGCCGCTCGAAATCAATCAGGCGTTCACTCGACTGCAGGTTGATCTCGATCTGTGGGTGCTCTGCCACGAAGTGACCCAGGCGCGGCACCAGCCAGGCCGACGCCATCGACGGTACTGCGCTGATCGTCAGCACGTGCTCGGCACGTGCGGCATAGGGCTGGAAGGCTTCGTTGATCGCATCCAGATGCGGACCCACCTGGTCGAGCAGGCGCTGGCCCTCCAGGGTGAGGGTGACACCACGCGGCTGGCGGATCAGCAGCGGCTGCCCGAGCCGTTCTTCCAGCTGCCGCATCTGATGGCTGAGCGCGCTGACGGTCAGGTTCATCGACGCCGCCGCGCGCGACAGGTTGCCGAGCCGGGCGGCGGCCACGAAACCCTGCAGGGCATGGAGCGGTGGGCGGGACATCAGGCTTGAATTCCTCTCAAGGCACGCTTGCGGAAATGTCGCTTTTTGCCCGCCCATGCTGCCCGTATCGTGCAATCCACTCAAGTGGAGGCACGCTCATGAACATCTTCGGCGGCTTGTTGTTCCTGCAGGGCCACGTGGCCAGCACCGAGCTGGCACGCCAGCTGGCCAGCCCTTCCACACCTGCCCCGCAGTGCGCGCAGCAACCGGCTGCGCCTGTTCAGCCGCCGAGAACCCGTTGAACGCTCCTCACCCTGCGTACCAGCGTTGGACGTGTTCAGGCAGCCACGGGATCGGATCGATATCCAATGCCCCACAACCGTCGAGGGTGTCACGCAGCGCGCGCTCGCCGGGGCCACTGGGCAGCCGCAGGCCTTCCTCCTCCGGAAGTTGCACCGCAGCCCAGTCGTGCAGCTGGTCCATGCGCAGGCACAGGGCGGCCCGCAGCCACGCCTTCAGTGGATAGCAGCGATAGCCTTGTTTGCCCAACGCGATAATTGCACGCGACAAGGCCTGGTTGGCACCACGTACCCATTCGGTGCGACCTCCAGCCTTGTCCTGGACCGTCATCGGCGCCGGCGCGCGGTGCGCCTTGAACGGCGAACGCAGCTGCAGCTCCAGATCTCGCGCATCGCGCTCGCTTTCCGCTTCCACCAGTGCACCGGCGTCGAGGTCGAAGAACTCGAACCAACGCCGGTGCAATGCGCTGATGCGTCCGAGCGGATCACGTGAGAAACCGATCTTCGCGTAGTCTTCCCACGCACAGGGGAAGACGTAGGCGAAGACACGACCGTCGATGCGGATATCCGACTGCATGTGCGCAGGCTGCCTCGACAACAGCCCGGGTGCAACCGGGCGTTACCGTGGACGCTGCAGCGCCTCCTGCACCGCCGCAGCCACGTCGGTGTTGTCGATGTAACTGCCGTCGTTCCAGCGCACGTGCTGACGGTAGCCGGCATCAACGCCGCGCACGCGCTTGCCCAGCAGTTCCGACCCCGCGCCCTTGGCCCACAATGGCACCAGTGCATTGGAATGGTTGCCGGTGGGACGGAAACTGATCCCGGGCATGCGGCCGCGGCCGTTGTTGCGTACCGGAGAGAAGGCAACGTTCTGTGCATCCGGGCCCATCGGCATGCTGTTGTCGTGGTCGGTGGTAACGATCAGCAGGTTGCGCTCCCAGCCACCGTTACGCTCGATCCAGTCGACCACCGCCGTCACCGCGTTATTGAACTCCATGGTCTCTTCGATCAACCGGCCATACTGCGGCTGATCGCTGCACTGGCCGTAATGCCATTCGGTGCCGCAGGCACTGGTGTGTGCGGCCCAGTCGGTGGCGCCACCTTCCACCATCAGGTACAGCCCCTTGGACGAGCGCTGCTGCAGGAACTGCAGCGCGCCGCGGGTCATGGTCGCCAGATCGGGCACGCTGTCGATCTTCCTCACTCCCGAAGGCGTGGCTGCATCCTTGCCCAGCACCTGCAGGCGGCGCGCCTGCTGCAGGGTGTTGGCCACGCGCGGTACACCGATCAGCGGCCTGTCGGCCGGCAACCGTCCCTGCGCCAGTGCGGCGAACGCTTCCTTGCTGCGGATCAGGCGCCACGGTCCCGCCGGATTGCCGGCGATGGTGCTGCCCGCTTCCAGCTGCTGCCAATCCTGCTGCGACACCCACTCCCATGGATTCGCGCAGCCCTCTGCGTTTGCGGCGTCCGTGCCTTTGTTGCAGGCGCGGCCGTCGACGCTGTAGCCCGGGCCTCCGGTGCCCATCACCAGGTCCATGTGGCCCTGCGCCAGCATCTGGTGCGCAATGGCGTGATAGCTGCTACGCGATTCGTTCTGCGCTGCGAATGCGGCCGGTGTGGCGTGCGCGAACGGTACCGAAGTCACTACACCGGTCGCCATGCCCAGGCGCTTGGCGCGCAGCGTATTGAACTCGACCGGCTGGCCATCGTTGTTGTAGTTGATGGCGTTGTTGTAGGTCTTGATGCCCGAGGACAACGCGGTGCCCGCCGCCGCACTGTCGGTAGCCACCGCGGCCAGGTACTGGTAGCCGGCAAACGGCAGGTCCTGCGCAGGAACCGGCGTGTCATCCCAGGCCTTGCCCGGGTCGTAGCCAAGCGTCTGTGCGTTGTCGCGGGTCGGCTGGCTGCTGGCGTTCAACGGGAAGGTGGTTACCGCCAGGCGCAGCGGGAAATCCGCATAGGGTGCGCCTTTGCGGCTGCCGTACTGCCAGTAGGCCGCCGCGTCCCAGGTACCCCAGCCGGCACCGTCGTTGATCATCACGATCACATTGAGCGGACCGGCTTCGGCGGAGGAAACAGCCTCGGTGCGCAGATTGGACTGGCAGCCGCCAAGTGCGGCCAGCGCGAGCAGCAACGAAGAATGAAGCCAGCGGCGTGGAATGCGTGCAGTCATCGGATGTCCCGTCGGGCCATCGGCGGCCCACACTGACGATACGTTATATCGTTGCAATATTTCAGCTTCGTGCAGCCGCCGCACACTATCCTCCAGAGTCCCCACTGCCATCGTCGTTTCCATGCCGTCTCCTGCTCCTGCGCGTGCACCGCTGTCGTCCATCACCCTCGATGCGGCAACCTTCGCAGTGATTCACCAGCACAACGCGGACATCGCCAGGCAACCGGCCTCGCTGACCAAGCTGATGACCGCCTACGCGGCTTACGAATGTGTCGAGGAGCGCGGGCGCTCGTGGGGCGACGAAGTCACCATCGCCGCCGACGACGTGCATGCGGTCGCCGACGATGAAACGCGCATGGGCCTGGTACCCGGCGAAACGGTCACCCTCGCGCGCCTGCTGGAAGGCTTGATGATCGTCTCCGGCAATGACGCGGCGCTGGCGGTCGCGCGCCACCTGGACGGATCGCAGCCTGCGTTCCTGGAGCGCATGAACCGGCACGCACGCCAGCTCGGCCTGCGCAGCACCTGGTTCGCCAGCGTCTCCGGCATCACCACGCCGCACCATGCGTCCAGCGCGCGCGACATGGCGGTGCTGGCCGCGTGCCTGTTGAACGATCATCCGCAGATCCTGGCGGTCACCGCGCAGCGCGCGTTCGCGCACGGCAGCTTCAGCCGCAACAACCAGAACGCCCTGCTTGGCGATGACGGCGTGGATGGCTTGAAGACCGGCTACACCCAGGCCGCAGGCTTCTGCCTGGCCGCCACCGCATGCCGGGTGGTACACGGGCGGGACGAGCCGATACGCCTGATCACCGTGGTATTGGGTTCTGAGAACCGCGACGCGCGCGACGCATGGGTGCGCGATCAGCTGGCGGCAGGATTCGCCACGCTGGCCGGCAGTACCGCCGGGGCCTGACCTTCGAAGCGGCTCAGCGACGCTTGACCGTCGCCACGATCAGCCGCTGCAGCTCGGCCTCGGCGTCGGTCTTGTCCAGCGCGCCCGCGGCCACACCCTCGGACAGGGTTTCAGCCGCACCCAGGATCGCCCAGCGTCCCGCCAGCGGCACCGAGCCGTCGCTGGCGAACGGGCCCAGCCAGGCGTCGCAGTTGTCGATGAAGTCCTGCTGGTAACGCCGCCGCACCTCGTGCAGTTCCGGCGCACCCACCAGCGCGGCGAGGATGCCCTGCACTTCACTGCCCTGGCTGAGGATGCAGTCGATGTAGCCGGAGGCGATGGCTGCCGCACGGTCGGCCAGCTGCGCCCGGGCGCGGCCGATACGCTCGTGGAAGACCACCGTCTGCCGCCCGTCATAGTCATCGTAGAGCGCGGCCAGCAGGCCGTTGCGGGTCACGAAGTGATCGTAGGCCACCGGCTTGGTCACGCCCGCCGCCTCGGCCAGCCGTCCCAGCGTCAACGCGTCGGTGCCTTCTTCGCCAACCAGCGCCCAGGCCACATCCAGCAACTGGCGGGCGCGTTGCTCGCGGGTCAATCGGCGGCGCGTGGGAGCGGCGTTGGCAGGCATCGGCGGAACAGGGTGATCAACTCATCGGAGTACCGATTTTACGGCCGATTTCCACGGCGGTCTGCAGATGCGCCTGCGCGGCACCGCTGTCGGCGTCGAGCAGCAGTTCGGACGACAGCACGCGCGCGCCACAGTAGTCGAAGATGCCCATGTCGATCTGGGTCTTCATCGCCGTGCCATAGCCGCGCCGTTCAATCATTTCCGCGCCCGCACCGCCAACGCCGACCAGATGCACGCGCAGGTGCTGCAGCTTCTTCTGCACCTTGCCATCGGCGCCGTCCTGGTACGCCCAGCCCTGGGTGAACACGCGATCGATCCATCCCTTCAGCAAGGCAGGGAACGACCACCAGTACAGCGGGTAGACCAGCACCAGCGTATCGATGGCATCCAGCCGCGCATGCTCGGCCGCCACATCGGACGGAACCGGGCCGGTCCCGCGGAACAGGGCCTGGTCCTCGCGGTTGAAGCGCGGATCGAAGCCTTCGGCGACGAGGTCTGCGTGGGTTACGGTGTTGCCGGCGGTGGCCCTGATGGCGTCGCCGATGCGCTGGGCGATGGCATGGGTGAGCGATCCGGTTTCCGGGTGGGTGGTGACGATGAGACTGTGCATGGGTGAATCTCCAGGAATCATTAACTACCAATGGTAAGTAATGATTCCCGGATCACCAGCGCCACCGATGGGACGCTGTTTTTGCGTTCACCGTATAGTGCGCCGCATCCCGTGGAGGTCCCCGACGATGCACCGACGCCTGCTTGCTCCCCTGCTGTTCCTGCTGCTGGCCACGATGGCGCCGACGGCCGTGGCCGGCGAGCTCACCCCATCCGAATCGGCCGCCCTGCGCCAGGACGTGCAGGGGATGCTGGCCGCGTTCGCCCGCGGCGATGCCGAGCTGATCATCGCCCGCACGCATCCCAGCCTGAAACGCCTGGCCGGCGGTGATGAGGTCTACGCCCGATCAACCCGCGACACGGTCAAGGCGCTGCACGAGGCCGGCGTCACCATCATCAGCGACGAAGCTGGGGTACCGACCCGTACCTATGCCGCCGGCGACGAGGAGGTCTGCTTCGTCCCGCGCTACTCGTTGCTGCGCGTACGTGAATCCCCGATCCGCAGCACCTCGTTCATGGTCGCCGTGCGCCGCGTCGGCGCCGCGCAATGGAGCTATCTGGATGGCGCCGGGTTGCTCGACAACCCTGAGCTGCTCTGGCAACTGCTGCCAGCGCTGGAGCCTGGCGTGACGCTGCCCAAGGGTGGAGTGGAAACGCTGTAGCGCGATTGCTGGGCGTCGGTACGCTCCGGCGCATCCATCTACGCATGGCATGGATCTACCGGGTGTCCGTTAGCGGAACAACGCGTTCAACGCGGTCCCGGAAGCCGCCTGCTGCAGCCCATCGAAACGCCCCTCCTGCACGATCGGCTGTGTCGCCTGTATCAGCCCACCCCATGCCGCACGCGCAAGCGCACCGCCCAGGCTGACCCGGCGAACACCAAGTGCTGCGATGTCCTGCAGGTTCAGCGGTGTCGGTCCACCAACCAGCAGGTTCACCGGTTTTGACCCTGCAGCGGCAACCACCGCGCTGATCTGCTCGCGCGTGCTGATGCCAGGCGCATACAGCACATCGGCGCCGGCCTCGGCATAGGCCCGCAGGCGCTGCAGGGTGTCCTGCAGATCCGGCACGCCGACGAAGAAGTTCTCCGCACGCCCGACCAGCAGCACGTCACCGCCTGCGCGGTCGATGGCTGCACGGGCAGCGCGCAGGCGCTCGACCGCCTGGTCGATCGAACGCAGCGGTGCATCGGCGACGCCGCTGGCATCCTCGATCGACAACGCCGCGATGCCGGTGTCGATCGCTGCAGCCACCGCCTCCTCCACCGCCTGCGGCGTGGCGCCGAAACCATCACCAAAGTCGGCATTCAACGGCAACGGGGTCGCCGCCGCCATCAGGCGCAGATGCGCCAGCGTGGCCGGCAACGAAACCGCGCCATCCGGCCGCCCTTCGCTCCAGGCGCAGCCGGCACTGGTGGTGGCCAACGCCAGGAAGCCTTGCCGCTGCAGGTAGCGCGCACTGCCCACGTCCCACGGGTTGGGCAGCACGAAGCACCCCTGCACGTGCAGTTGGCGGAAAGACGCGCGCTTGTGCTGTGTGTCGGCATCGGGCGAGGTCATGGCAGGGCTCCGGGGCGGCAGACCTGCACCCTAGCCCGCCGTGCGGTCGCGCTCAATGGCATCGAAGCCGGCCATGCATGAAGTGATGCCCCCTGCTTATTGGACGCCACCGGCAGCCCTGCCCGAGCGTAGGTGGTTGTCCACACCAGTGCCGCCACGGAGCCCTTCATGCAGCCTGACCCGCAGCCCCTCATCGACGCCGGCGATGATGACGCCCACTGGGCCGACCTGCTCTCGCCGGCACGGCGCCGCCTGATCGCTTCGGCGGGTCTGGCCGCCGGTGGCCTGGCCAGTGCGTCGACCGGCACCGCAGCACCGCGCGGCAACGACGCGGTGAATACCACCGAACCTGGCCGCCCCGGCTTCCGTGTCATCGTGCCGCCAGCGCCGGAAGGGCGCAGCCCCTGGGGCCAGGACACAGCCAGCGAACCGACCCTGCGCCCGGCCAGCGTGCGTCCCGGCGAAGCCACCCTGCCCGCGACCCCACGCGCCTACACCGACATCAAGAGCTATCACGCGCATATCTACTTCGACGAGGACAGCTTCGAGAAGGCTGCGCTGCTGCGGCGCTGGGCGGCCGAGCGCTTCCCGGTGGAGCTGGGCAACTGGAACCTGGAACCACGGGGACCACACGTCACCCCGTCGTTCTATTTCGGCTTCACCAACGACCTGCTGCCGGTGCTGGTGCCCTGGCTGCAGCTCAACAGCCTGGGCCTGACCATCCTGATCCACCCCAATACCGGTGATGGCCGTGCCGACCACCTGTATTACGCGTTGTGGGTGAACCGCGCGCAGCCGGTGAACGCCTACAACTGGCCGGCACCGAAGCCGGGGGAACGGGAGCCGCTGGAGGAGGTGTTCCCGAACGTGGTGCCGACGGTGCCGCTGGAGACCTGACCCGCCTTTCCGGTGGGTGCGTAGCTTGCTGCGCACCTTGGGACGCCCTTCGGTGGGTGCGTAGCTTGCTGCGCACCTTGAGCCCCCTCCGGTGGGTGCGTAGCTTGCTGCGCACCGAACTTCCTTCTTCCACGCGTGGCGCGGCTCCCCCGGCAAGGCTCTTGCCGCCATCGTCGCCCTACGTGCACGCATCCCCCGCCCGCACGGCGTTCAGCGCGCCTTGATCCGCCGCCCCGCGTAGGGCCGCAAGCGCTTCGGCAGATTTCAAACAAACGATTGAAACGCAGCAAACTTCGCCGAACTGGACAGCATCCGCCGGTTCCGCCAGACTGCCGCCCTTTCCCGTCTTCCGGATCCCATGGCGAAGCTGCTGGTCCTGCACGGCCCCAACCTCAACCTGCTCGGCACCCGCGAGCCGGAGGTCTACGGCCACACCACGCTGGCCGACATCGACCAGGCGCTGGCGGCCCAGGCCTCGGCCGCCGGGCACGCGATCGAGAGCCTGCAGTCCAATGCCGAGCACGTACTGGTGGACCGCGTGCAGGCCGCGCGCGACGACGGAACCGCTTTCATCCTGATCAACCCCGCCGCCTTCACCCATACCTCGGTGGCCCTGCGCGATGCGCTGGCGGCGGTGGCGGCGCCGTTCATCGAGATCCACCTGTCCAATCCGCATACCCGCGAACCGTTCCGCCAGCACAGCTACTTCAGTGACAAGGCCGTGGGCGTGGTCTGCGGCTTCGGCGCCGACAGCTACCGCTACGCGATGGACGCGGCGCTGCTGCGCGTGCAGGCGGCCCGCGCGTGAACGTGCTGCCGCGCGTGCTTGCCGGCGTTCTGGCGTGGGCCGGTCTCTGCGGCGCGGCCACGGCGTTCGACCGCAAGGACGAAGGCATCGACTGCGCACGTCCGACCTCCACGATGGAGAGCGACCTGTGCGCCTCGGACGTGGCCGCAGCCGCTGATGTCGAACTCAATGCGGTGTATGCACAAGCCCGGCGCCAGTTGCGCACACCCGCCAACGGTGGCGGCTGCAGCTATTGCGGCGATGCCGAGCAGCAGCTGGTCCTGGCCCAGCGTGCCTGGATGCAGCTGCGCGACCACGACTGCAACGCCGTCTATGCCCTCAATTCCGATGGCACGGCGCGCAACGGCGCACAGATGCGCTGCCTGATCACCCTCGCGCGCGACCGCACACGGCAGCTGCGCGAGTTCTACGAACTGCTTTGACCCGAGCGCGATGCGCTTCCCACCACACTGACATCAAGAGCAAAGAGGCCACCATGGATCTCCGCAAAATCAAGAAGCTGATCGACCTGCTGGAAGAGTCGAACCTGGCTGAAATCGAAATCAAGGAAGGCGAAGAGTCGGTGCGCCTGTCGCGCGCCCCGGTGGCCGGCTATGCCGCCCCGGTCGCCGCCCCGGTGTATGCCGCTCCGGCTGCTCCGGCGCCGCAGGCGATGCCGATGCAGTCGCCGACCGAAGCTTCCACCGGCGGCACCGCCAAGCCGGGCCCGGCACTGCCGGAAGGCCACGTGCTGCGCTCGCCGATGGTCGGCACCTTCTACGCCTCGTCCGCTCCGGACAAGCCGGCCTTTGTCACCGTGGGCCAGCAGGTCAAGGAAGGCGAGACCCTGGCCATCATCGAAGCGATGAAGATGTTCAACCCGATCGAAGCCGACAAGTCCGGCACCATCGTCGCCATCCTCGGCGAGAACGGCCAGCCGGTGGAATTCGACCAGCCGCTGTTCGTGATCGGCTGAGGGGCACGCCATGCTCGACAAAGTCGTCATCGCCAACCGAGGGGAAATCGCGCTGCGCATCCTGCGCGCGTGCCACACCCTCGGCATCCGCACGGTGGCCGTGCACTCCACGGTCGACCGCAACCTCAAGCACGTGGCCATGGCCGACGAGTCGGTCTGCATCGGCCCGGCGCCGTCGCCGCAGAGCTACCTCAACATCCCGGCACTGATCGCCGCAGCGGAAGTCACCGACGCCCAGGCCATCCACCCGGGCTACGGCTTCCTGTCGGAGAACGCCGACTTCGCCGAGCGGGTGGAAGAGTCCGGCTTCATCTTCATCGGCCCCAAGGCCGACACCATCCGCATGATGGGTGACAAGGTCGAAGCCATCCGCGCGATGAAGTCCGCCGGCGTGCCGTGCGTGCCCGGCTCGGGCGGCCCGCTGGGCGAGGACATCGTCGCCAACACCAAGATCGCCCGTGAGATCGGCTACCCGGTCATCATCAAGGCAGCCGGTGGCGGCGGTGGCCGCGGCATGCGCGTGGTGCACGCCGAAGCCTCGCTGAAGACCTCGATCGAAACCACCAAGAGCGAGGCCAAGGCCGCGTTCGGCAATGGCGAGGTCTACATGGAGAAGTTCCTGGAGAATCCGCGCCACGTGGAGATCCAGGTGCTGGCCGACGGCCAGGGCAACGCCATCCACCTGGGTGAGCGCGACTGCTCGATGCAGCGCCGCCACCAGAAGGTGGTGGAAGAAGCGCCGGCCCCGGGCATCACCGCCGAGCAGCGCGAGCAGATCGGCAAGGTGTGCGTGGAAGCCTGCATCCGCATTGGTTATCGCGGCGCCGGCACTTTCGAGTTCCTGTACGAGGACGGCCGCTTCTACTTCATCGAAATGAACACCCGCATCCAGGTGGAACATCCGGTCACCGAAATGGTCACCGGCATCGACCTGGTGGCCGAGCAGCTGAAGATCGCCGCCGGCCAGAAGCTGTCGATCAAGCAGAGTGACGTGGTGCTGACCGGCCATGCCATCGAATGCCGCATCAACGCCGAAGATGCAGAAACGTTCGTGCCGAGCCCGGGCACCATCACCGGCTTCCATCCGCCGGGAGGCCCCGGCGTGCGCGTGGACACCCACATCTACAGTGGCTACCGCGTGCCGTCGAACTACGACTCGATGATCGGCAAGCTGATCGTGCACGGCCCGGACCGCGAAACCGCCATTGCCCGCATGCGCGTGGCACTGAGCGAAATGGTGGTCGATGGCATCAAGACCAACGTCGCCCTGCAGCAGCGGATCATGCGCGACAAGGGCTTCCAGGCCGGTGGCCAGAACATCCACTACCTGGAAAAGCGTTTGGCCGAACGCAAGAACAAGCCGATCGCGCTGACCTGATCGGTGCCCGGTGCTGGACATGAAAAGGGCGGGGATATTCCCGCCCTTTTCGCGTTCTTGCGGTAGCGCCGGGCCATGCCCGGCGGCTTTCCATTGCGACCGTCCACCCGCCGGGCATGGCCCGGCGCTACCGGTGTGGCATCAGCGCTTGTCGGCCGCTTCGGCCGGAATCTGCGAGTTCGCCAGCGGACGCACGCCATTGGGCGAGGTCGGGTCGACGATCACCATGGTCTCGGTCGAACCATCCGGCCACACCACCTGGAAGGTGCTGCCCGCCGGCAGCGACGCGAACGGCATGCCGCTCTGCGCGCGATAGACCGCGGCCACCTGGCTGGCACCGGCACGGCGCACGTCTTCCTGCGCCTTCACCGTGGTCAGTTCCACCTTCGACAGATGCCGGTAGCGATCTTCATAGGTATCGATCATCAACAGGCCAACCGCGCCGGCCGAGTAGGCCACGAACAGGGCCACCCAGAACCAGAACTTGGCCCCGTGCAGGAATCGGCGGTAGTTCATTGCTCGTTCCTCTTTCCAACCAATCGCTTGATCCATTCCTTCATCTTCCCAGCGCCCTGCCGCGATACCGCAGCGTCATACACGAAATCCCGGAAATCCTGCGTACCATCCTGCGAACAGATCCCTCCGTTCGCACAAAAACTGTTGACCAGCACACTGTCTGCCCCACACGGCAGACCGAGTTCGCAGGCCGCAAGCCGCCAAGCGAGTTCACTGAGCTGCTCGCCCGCCACCAGGCCGTTGAGCGCACGGTCACCCGAGGCGCGCACGCCCATGCCCGGTGCGATCGCCATGAAGGCCTCCGGGTCGCGCGAGGTGCGCACCCGTTCAACCAGGTCACGGCGGTACTCGGGGCTGTCCTGCAGCGGCTCTCCCTCGGCGAACAACGCAGCCTCTGCAGCCAGATTGCCTTGTGCTGCCGCCTTGCGACGTTCGGACAGCACCAGGGCCGTGCCCAGCTTGTCGCCCGGCACGAAACCACCACAACGCTGCGCGACGCGTTCGCGCGCCTGCACCATCGCCGGCGCGGCGGTCAGGCCCAGCCCGGCCAGCACGTTGTTGTCCAGGCGGTAGCCACCCGGATCGACCGCGTACTGCGCGCAATAGTCATAGACACGGCTGAGCATCCAGCGCGCCTCGTGGTTGCCTTCGTCCGCCTGCACACGCAACCGCTGTGCATAGGCATACAGGTCGGTGGCGTCTTCGATATCGGCGCGGAGATCCAGGGGCAGCCCGGACGGCAATGCATTGCCACGCTCGAAGGGTGCCAGGCGGCGCGCGAGCGCCTCCGGCATCACCGGCAGCGGCGCCGCACTGTCAGTGGCTGCCACCCCACCTGCCAGATCCGCCGACGCCAGCGAAGAGGTCGCGGCATGGCCGCTGGCCCGATAACCGGCCACGCCCAGCACGGCCACGGCCGGCAGTACGAGCAACCAGGTTTTCAGGGTCGGAGCGAAGGCCATCGGCGGCGGTGAGCGATGCGGCGGACAGGAAAGCACGAAGTTTAGCAAGGCCCGACGGGCCTGTCTGAACGGGCTTCGTTCATCTCGGAGCGGCATCTCAGGCGATACGGAGACGCCCCGATGGTCTAGCATGGCCCCCTTTCCCGCGATTGCCCCCACCGCCATGCCGTTTCTGGAACTGACCCTGCGTTGCACCGAAGCTACCCAGCCCCGCTATGAGAATGCGCTGGAGGACGTCGGCGCACTGGCCGTCACGCTGCTTGATGCCGAGGCCGATACCAGCAACGAACAGGCCATCCTCGAGCCGGGCGTGGGCGAGACCCCGCTGTGGGACACGCTGGTGCTGAGCGCGCTGTTCCCCGCCGACAGCAACGCGCTGTTGCTGCTGGCCGCACTGGAATCCTTCGATCCGGAACTGGACTGGAGCAGCGGCAGCTTCCGCGCGGTCGAGGATGAAGACTGGGAACGCGCCTGGATCGACCAGTTCCAGCCGATGGACTTCGGCAGCCGTACCTGGATCGTGCCGTGGAACCATGAACTGCCCGATGCCGCACAGGCCGTCGATGCCGCCGTGGTGCGGCTGGACCCGGGCCTGGCGTTCGGTTCGGGCACCCACCCGACCACCGCACTGTGCCTGCGCTGGCTGGACCAGTTGGCAGGCGATGGCCTGCTGCAGGGCCAGCGCGTGCTCGACTTCGGTTGCGGCTCGGGCATCCTCGCACTGGCCGCGCTGAAGCTGGGCGCCGCTGAAGCCATCGGCGTGGACAACGATCCGCAGGCTCTGGTCGCCACCGCCGACAATGCCGAACGCAACGGCGAACAGGCCCGCATGCACGTGTACCTGCCGCAGGACGAACCGGTCGCGACCTATCCGATCGTGGTCGCCAACATCCTCGCCTCGGCGCTGGATGCGCTGGCCGAACTGCTGGCCGCGCGCGTCGCTGCCGGTGGCCGCATCGCCCTGTCCGGCATCCTGCATGGCCAGGAAGGTGAACTGCTGCAGCGCTATGCGGCCTGGTTCGACGATCTGCAGGCCACCCAGGATGGCGACTGGATGCGCATCACCGGCGTGCGCCGCGCCTGATCGTGGTTGAATGACCGCTGGATCCGAGCCCGCGCCCTGAGCATGTCCGAGCCGAACCCACCGCGCCGTCCCCTGGCCACCTTCCTGCGCACCGCGCCGGAAGGTGAGCCCGCGCCTGCGACCGATGCGCGCATGCAGGACGAAGCCGGGCACACAGCGCCTGTGGAGCAGATTCCCGTCGAGCCCATCGACCTGGCAGGCCCACCGGCGACAGAAAGGCGACACGACGATGACGTTGTCATCGTTGATGAAGCAGCGGCCATCGAACCGGCGCCGCTCGCGGTGCAGGCAGCAGCGGCCGCCAGTGATGCCCCCAGCTTCCTGGGCAGCACGCGCGCACGCACGCTGCCAGCACCCCGCTGGCACTGGCTGCTGGTCGCCGGGCTGGCATTGCTGCTGGTACTGCAGAGCGTGCTGGCCGACCGCGCGCGGTTGGCCGCCGACGCCGGCAACCGCGCGTGGCTGGGCACGCTGTGCGGCGTCCTGCACTGCAGCCTGCCGGCCTGGCACGAACCCACGGCGTTCACCATGACCAGCCGCGAGATCCGGCCGCTGCCCGGGCAGGCCGGTGTGCTGCAGGTGCAGGCCAGCATCCGCAACGACGCACGTTGGGCACAAGCGTGGCCAGACCTGCGCCTGTCACTGTCCGATGCCGATGGCCGGGTGATCGGCAGCGGCGTGTTCACGCCCGCGCAGTACCTGGGTGAGAACCCCGGCGCAGCCCTGCTGGAACCGGGCCAGAGCGCACGCGTCGCGTTCCGGGTACAGGAGCCCGCCGCATCCACCGTCGCATTCACCTTCGACTTCCTCTGACCGGGAGAGGCGACCAGCCGTGGCAGGCCGGGCACGCTCGCGCTAGACTGGCCGCCACCACCTCGTCCGGCCGCGCGCTCCGCGCGCACGGGCCAACCGAATCGGGAACCCCCTTGAACGCTGTCCTTTCTCGTCCTGACAACAGTCGTGGCGCTCCCCGGCCACCGCTGCGTGAACACGTCGCCCAGTCCGTGCGCCGCTACCTGCGTGACCTTGATGGCTGCGATGCGGACGATGTCTACGAGATCGTGCTGCGCGAGATGGAGATCCCGCTGTTCGTGGAAGTGCTCAACCACTGCGAAGGCAACCAGAGCCGCGCCGCGGCGATGCTGGGCATCCACCGTGCCACCCTGCGCAAGAAGCTGAAGGAATACGGCATCAGCGCGTAAGCGCAGCCCGCCGGGCATGGCCCGGCGCTACCGATGCCCGAACCACCCGGCTCCAGTAGATCCACGCCATGCGTGGGTGGACGCCCGGCGGAATCAGCCACCCCCGCCCGCCTTCCAGTAATACCGCACCACGTGGAAGAACACCGGCGCGGCGAAGCACACCGAATCCAGCCGGTCGAGCATGCCACCATGGCCCTCGATCATGTGGCCCCAGTCCTTGATGCCACGATCACGCTTGATCGCCGACATCACCAGGCCGCCCCAGAACCCCATCAGGTTGATCAGCAGCGACAGGCCGAACGCCTGCAGCGGCGTGAACGGGGTGATCCACCACAGCGCCGCACCCAGCGCGCTGGCACTCAGCACGCCGCCCACGAAGCCCTCCACCGTCTTCGACGGCGACAGCTTCGGCGCGATCAGGTGCTTGCCCAGCAGCTTGCCCCAGATGTACTGCAGCACGTCCGAGGACTGCACCACGATCACCAGGAAGGCGAACAGCAACACGTTGCGCGACGGATCATGGCCGGGCACGTGCAGGTTCAGCAGCAGCGGCACATGCGAGATGCAGAACACGCAGATCATCAGCCCCCACTGGACCTTCGCGGTCCGCTCCAGGTAATGCGTGGTATCGCCACCGATGGTCGACAGGATCGGCAGGAACAGGAACGCATAGACCGGAATCAGCAGCGTGTACATGCCGTACCAGTCGATCCACACCAGGTAGTACTGCCACGGCAGGACGATGTAGAACGCGGCCAGCAGCGCGTAGTAGTCGCCCGAGCGGGTCGGCGCCAGGGTGATGAACTCGCGCAACGCGAACAGGGAGATGATCGCGAACAGCACGATCACCCCGGCACGTCCAAAGAACAGCGCCAGCCCGACCACGATCGCCATCACCCACCAGGCGCGGATGCGTGACACCAGGTTGGCGATGACTGCACTGGGCTGGCCGCGCTGGCGCCAGCGCAGGGTCTCGGCCACCAGCGTGGCCAGTACCAGCACCGCGCCGACACCAGCAAACAGCAGGCCGGTCTGCTGGCCGACACTCTGCGTTGCCAGATCGCCAGATACATCCAACACGAAACTCATGCACGACCTCCATTCGGCGCCAGGTCCAGCAGCGCCTGCCGGCTGCGGGCCAAGAAGGCGGCCTTGTCCTCGTCGGCCTGCAGTCGCAACGGCGTACCGAAGGTAGCCGTGCACAACAAGGGCAGCGGCAGGAAGCGGCCCTTGGGCATCACCCGCTTCAGGTTGTCGATCCACACCGGCACGAACTCCAGTTCCGGCCGCTGCCGCGCCAGATGGTAGATGCCGCTCTTGAACGGCAGCAGCGGCTCGTCGCCGACATTGCGCGTGCCTTCCGGGAACAGGATCAGCGAACAGCCTTCATCGACCGCTTCGCGCAGCACCTGCAACGGGTCCTGCTGGCGATGCCCGGCCTCGCGCTCGACCAGCACGCCGTTGAACACCGCGTCGATCAGGTAGCGGCGCAGGCCGTCGCGCTGCCAGTACTCCGCCGCCGCCACCGGACGCACCTGGCGGCGCAGGGCCAGTGGCATCGACGACCAGATCAGCACGAAGTCACCGTGGCTGGCGTGGTTGCCGTAGTAGACGCGGTGCTCGCTGGACGGCGCGCAGCCGATCCACAGCGCGCGCGCGCCGGTCACCACATGGATCGCGCCACTGCAGGCGCGGGCAATCAGTTCGGCGAACATCCATCCCTCCCGTTCACGTCTGCGGCCACAGCACGGCCAGCAGCACCAGCACCAGCTGCACCGCCGTCAGCAGGTACTGACGCAGCAGCAGGCGGCGCATGCCGGCCCATCGCAGATCCCATCCCCGCGACGGTTCCGCGCCCGGTGTGCGGCGCAGGCCACTGTCATGCAGCAGCCGGTCGATGCGTTGCGCCGCGGCCTCATCATTCAAGCCTTCATCGCGCAACAGCTGCAGCAGGCTGGCATCGAGTGCCACCCGCCACGCGTGATAGGCCTGGGCGACGCCTGCGACCACGCTGAGCAGCATCAGTCCGGCGGCAAGCATCGCCAGCCCGGGCTCGATGCCGAGCAGCAGCAACGCCACCAGCAGCAGCCCCAGCGACAGGCCTGCCGGCCAACGCCCCTGCCGCAGCAGCAGCTGCATGGTCGAAATATCAGGCGTGGTGCTCATGCAGGGTCTCCGGCGGCAACGGTGATCGCACGCAGGTGCGCCTTGCCCAGCACGATGCCCGGACGCGCGGCACGCACGATCGCCACCGCCGCATCGGCACCCGCCGCACGACCGCTGTGCAGCAGCCAGGTCGCCACGCTGGCCGCACTGCGCGAGTAACCCAGCGCGCAGCACACCAGCACCGGCCCGTGCGTGCGAAGGCGCTCGATGGCCTCGGCTGCCTCGCGCAGCTGCTCCGGTTCTGGCACCACCAGGTCCAGCATCGGCACACCGGCGTACGCCGCACCCGGCGCGCAGCAGGACAGCTCGGCACAGGCATCGACCACGCCCACCAAAGGTGTCGGCAATGCCGTGCAGGGAATCCGGCCCAGCCACACGCCGTCCAGCACCGGCAACGGCTGCGGCACGCGTCGCGTCCACAACCGCGAATTGATCCAGGCCGCGCCCAGGTACGGCGCCAGCAGCCAGCGTGCCGCCATGGTCAGGCGACCATCGGCACGCTTCTGGAACACCGCCGTACCCAGCCCGGCATAGGCCAGCGCCACCAGCAGCAACGACACCCCCGGCCACAGCAGCCACAACGCCGCGCCACGCAGAAGCACCACCGGCACCAGCAATACGGCGGCCGCCAGCAGGTACAGCGCGGCCAATCGCCAACGTTTGGCATCACCCGCAGTACGCCAGGCGCGCAGCGGCGGCGTGCCCTGCTCCGGCCACAGCCATACGCACAGCCAGCCGGCCAGCAGCCCGGTCGGGATGTCGATGAAATGGTGCTGGAACGTGGTCAGCACCGAGACACCGATCAGCAGTGCCCACACATGCAGCACCCAACGCCACACGCCGTGCAGGTACTGCGCGAACTTCACCCACAGCACGATCAGCAGCACGATGTGCAGCGATGGCGCCTGGTTGAACGGCTTGTCGAAGCCCAGCAGCACATCGAACAGCCAACCGAACACGCCGCCGATCTCCGGCCGCTCGAAACTGAAGCGCAGCGGCCACAGCAGGAAGCAAGTGACCGCGATCAGCTGTGCACTGAACAGCCGCAGCGCATGCCGGTCCAGTTCCAGACGTTGCCGGCACAGGAAGAAGGAGACCGCGTAGAACAGGTCGATCGACCAGTACGGCACGATCGTCCACGGCACGAAGGGAATGCGCGTCTCCCAGGCGAACGCCATCACCGGCAGTTCGGGATGGCGACCAGCCATCCAGTTGGCGAAGCTGTAGCTGGCGAAGAAGAACGGACCCAGCAGAGCCAGCCACAGCAGGGCGCGCCGCCAGGGGCGCCCTTCCGCGGCCAGTGGGGTTGCGGCCAGCGTCGCCATCACGCGGTCCGGCGCGCCAGCGACACGGTGAAGATGCCGAAGTCATCGATGCGCTGCGCCACCTTCTCGAACCCGGCCAGGCGCACCAGCTCATCCATCTCCTGCTGGGTACGGCGGCGCATCACCCACGCGGCGCCGCCTCGATGGCTGGTCAGCGCGCGGGCGATGAATTCCAGCTGCGGGTGCCAGGGCTGGCCGGTGTAGGCCAGGTAGCCGCCCACCGGTACGGTTGCGGCGATGCCCTGCAGCGAGCGCAGCACGGCGTCGTTGTCGGGGAATAGTTCGTACAGGCCCGATACCACCGCCAGCGTAGGCGCCGGGTCCACCGCTGCCAGTTGCGCCGGATCGAACGCATCGCCCTGCTCGAAGTGGGCGATGTCGGCTGCACCGAGGCGCTCGATCAAGGCCTGGCCCTGGGTCACGTTCAGATCGCTGAAATCACGCAGCACGATGCGGTCGGCGCGCTGTTCGCCCTGGCCCAGCGCTTCCAGCACATAGCGGCCATGGCCGGCGGCCACGTCCAGCACGCGCACCGGCGTGCCCCGCCCGCGCAGTCGCTGCGCAGCATCGCGCAGCAGTTCCTGCAGGTGCTGGCCGCGCACACGGATGCCGCGCCAGCCGATTGCATCCAGATAGTTGCGGTCGACCATGCGGCCCAGCGGGCCCTTGCCACGCGCTTGGTCGCGATAGATGTAGTCCAGCGTGCTGCCGGAATCGAAACCGGTCTGCAGGCCCAGCGCGATGCCTTCGGACAACGTGCCACCGAAACGCAGGCCGCCACGCACCACGCGCCAGCGCAGGTCGGCCAGGCTGTTGCGTTCCGGTGGCCAGGCCAGGATCTCCGATTCCTCGAAGGTCGGACCACGCCGGTGTGCGTCACGACGCGACAACTCGCGCAGGGGTTCGGCGAAGCGCGTCTGGATGAAACTGCGGATGCGCGCCAGTGCCGGCGCGCGATCACGTTCGCCCAGCGTGTCGTGGAAGAAGCCCGGCAGGTGCACGCGCTCCTTGATCGGGCTGGACAGGCGCTCGTAGAAGCGGTCCTGCGGGCCACGATGCACGACGAAGTCCGAGCCGGACACCAACAGCTGCACCGGCACGCTGATCGCCTGCGCATCGGCGACGATGCGGTCGGCCGCTTCGTACAGGCCCAGCAGCACGCGCACCGAGATCGGGCGGGTGATCAGCGGATCGGTACGATAGCTTTCCACCCGTGCCGGGTCGTGGGTCAGCCACTGCGGCTTGACGTAGCTGTTGACGAAGAAATTGCCGCGCAGCTTCTGCATCAGCGCCAACCCAGCGCGTGCGAACGGCACGTACAGCTTCACCTTGAAGGCGGGCGAAGCCATCACCAGCGCACGCAGGCGCGGCGCGTAATCGTGCACCCAGGTCGCGGCGACCACCGCCCCCACGCTCTGCGCGATCACCACGATGTCTTCCACCGCGATACCGTGCTCGGCGCCGATGTGGGCAATGAAGCTGTCCAGGTCACGCACCAGCGCCGGGAAGCCCGGTGCATCGCCACGTGCGCCCGGCGAACGGCCATTGCCGCGCGCATCCCAGGCGAAGAAGGCGGTGTCGGGCAGGTCCAGCTCATCGACCAGGTGGGTGACCCGGCCGGAGTGCTCGTGGCCGCGGTGCAGCAGCACGATGGCCTTGGTGGCCGGGGTTGCGGTGGTGCCCGCCCAGTACCGGTAGAACAGCGGTACCTGGTCGAAGCTGTGGAATTCCCGTTCCTGCGCCTGACGCATGCAATCTCCTGATTGTCTTTTTGTATCTGCTTGATTAATTCGGCGAAACCGCCGCTTCCCGCAGTCCGCGACGGACGCGGTTGATCATCGTCAGCACGCACAACACTGCCATGGCTGCAGCCACGCCGCTGACCGTCAGTGCACCGCCCCAGCCGAAGGCCAGCAGCAAGCCCAGCGCACCGATCACGAAGGCGCGGTCGCTCTTGCCCATCGGGCCGTCATAGCGGCGGCTGGCACCGACCATCAGCCCCAGCACGCCGGCGTACTCGCTCAGCGCCGCCGTCCAGGCCAGCAGCCACAGCGCCTCCGGGCGCACGCCGGGTACGCTGAGCAGGCTCAGGTACAGCGCCGCATCGGCGATCACATCGCACACTTCGTTCAGATAGGCGCCCAGCCGCGATTGCTGGCCGAATTCGCGCGCCAGCATGCCGTCCACCGCGTTGAGCGCCATGCGCAGCAGCATCCACAACGGCAGCAGCAGATACAGCAGAGGCTGGGCAGGCGCGCAGCACCACACGGCCGCGGCCACCAGCAGCGAGACCACGGCAGCGGCCACGGTCACCGTATTGGCAGTGATCCCCATGCGGAACAGACCGCGTACGGCTGGACGCAACAGGTCCTGGAAACGTCCCTTCAATGCATAGATCGACATGATCCGTACCCGCTGATCCTTGGCAGTGCGGGCACAGCCTACCCCATCGTTGGCAGATTCCGACAACCCGGCTCTGGTCCGCAGCCCAGACTCCGGATCGGGCCGGATCGGTGTGCCCGACCCGGCCTTACGCCGATTGCCGCGGCAAATTACCCCTTCCGGCGCCCGCCACGGGCCCCCACCGCCTACAATATCGGCCCCGCTCCGCTGCCGATTCTGTCCCATGACTGCTGATCTGTTGCCCGTCCGCCGGGCCCTCCTCTCCGTTTCCGACAAGACCGGTCTGGTCGAGCTGGCCACTGCGCTGGCGGCACGCGGCGTGGAGCTGCTGTCCACCGGCGGCACCGCCAAGGCGATCCGCGATGCGGGCCTGGCCGTGAAGGACGTGGCCGAGGTCACCGGTTTCCCGGAAATGATGGACGGCCGCGTCAAGACCCTGCACCCGATGGTGCACGGTGGCCTGCTGGGCCGTTCGGGCCTGGATGATGCGGTGATGGCCGAGCATGGCATCGGCGCCATCGACCTGCTGGTGCTGAACCTGTATCCGTTCGAATCGGTCACCGCCAAGGCCGACTGCACCCTGGCCGACGCGGTCGAGAACATCGACATCGGCGGCCCGGCCATGCTGCGCTCGGCGGCCAAGAACTTCGCCCGCGTGGCGGTGGCCACCGATCCGTCGCAGTACGCCGAACTGCTGGCCTCGCTGGCGGCCAACGACGGCCAGCTGTCGGCCGCCACCCGCTTCGCGTTCTCGGTGGCCGCGTTCAACCGCGTCGCCCAGTACGACGCGGCGATCAGCAACTACCTGTCGGCGGTCACCGCCACCGACGCCGCCGTGCCGGCCCGTGCCGAGTACCCGGCGCAGATGAACTCCACCTTCGTGAAGGTGATGGACCTGCGCTACGGCGAGAACCCGCACCAGAGCGGCGCGTTCTACCGCGACCTGTACCCGGTGCCGGGCACCCTGGCCACGTTCCAGCAGCTGCAGGGCAAGGAACTGAGTTACAACAACCTGGCCGATGCCGATGCGGCGTGGGAGTGCGTGCGCCAGTTCGACGCGCCGGCCTGCGTCATCGTCAAGCACGCCAACCCGTGCGGCGTGGCCGTCGGTGCCGGCAACGGCGATGCCTACGAGCTGGCCTACGCCACCGACCCGACCAGCGCCTTCGGCGGCATCATCGCCTTCAACACGCCGCTGGACGCTGCCACCGCCAAGGTCATCCTGGACCGCCAGTTCGTGGAAGTGCTGATCGCCCCGGATTACGAGCCGGCCGCGCTGGAATACGCGCAGAAGAAGGCCAACGTGCGCGTGCTGCGCATCCCGCACGGCGACGGCCTGAACAACTTCGACAGCAAGCGCGTCGGCTCGGGCCTCCTGCTGCAGTCCTCGGACAACCGCGGCATGACCCGCGACGAACTGAAGGTGGTCAGCAAGCTGGCACCGACCGACAAGCAGTTCACCGACCTGCTGTTCGCCTGGAAGGTGGCCAAGTTCGTGAAGTCCAACGCGATCGTCTACGCCAAGGACAACCGCACCATCGGTGTCGGCGCCGGCCAGATGAGCCGCGTGTACTCGGCGCGCATCGCCGGCATCAAGGCCGCCGATGCAAACCTGGTGGTCGAGGGTTCGGTGATGGCTTCCGATGCGTTCTTCCCGTTCCGCGACGGCATCGATGCCGCTGCTGCCGCCGGCATCAAGGCGGTCATCCAGCCGGGCGGTTCGATGCGCGATGCCGAAGTGATCGCCGCCGCCGACGAACACGGCCTGGCCATGGTGTTCACCGGCGTGCGCCACTTCCGCCACTGATACTGGAGCGACACGGATGTCCGCAGTCTCACTGAAATCGCTGGCCTTGCTCGCCCTCGCAGGCGCGGCCGCGCTGGCCGGCTGCAAGCCTGCGGCCGCCCCGGTGCCTGCGTCGTCGCCGCAGGCCGCCACGTCGGCCCCTGCCGAGCCGACGGCGCACGTGAGCCGCACCGCGCGACTGCAGGCCTTCCTGGTCCAGCGCTACGGCAAGAACGCCAGGCTCTCCGGTGAATGGCACGGCAGCTGGAACGACGACGGCGAAACCCGCCCGATGGACTGGCACGTCTGCGCCGAGCAACCGGTGGTGAGCGGTGACAGCTGGCAGCAGTTGCTGGCGGTCTGCGGTGCTTTGTCCGAAGGCGCGCACATCGACGCAGGCATGATCGACTTCTTCGTGCTGCATCCGAAGGGCGAGGGCTTCGACGTGACCAGTGAACTGACTGGCGAACGCTTTGGCAGCGGCGGCCAACCCGGCACCGCCAGCATCATCCGCGCGGGCAGCGACTTCTATGGTTTCCGCGTCGAGGACGGCTGGTTCGGGCAGGGCTTCTCGCTGCTCTCGCAGTCGCTGATCCTGCCAGGCCCGAACGGCCTGGTGTCCAGTGGCAGCGTGCGCAGCCATATCGACAATGACGCCCAGTACGAGTGCGACAACATGGGGGCCAGCAGCGACCCGGAGACTGTCGAGGACTGCCGTACCCGTCGCTTCAGCATCGATTTCGCCCTGCGTTTCGACGACAGCGATCGCAGCGCGCGCATCTGGCCGCTGCTGATCGAGGAAACCGGCACCACCTGTGGTGGCAAGCAGGTCCGGCAGGAACACCGCTTTACCCTGGACCCGAAGACCTGGGCCTATTCCTTCCCCGAATCACTGCGACGCGAAGGCTGCGAGTGAGCCACGCGCGCCGCCGGGGATATCGATCTTCCCTTCCCACGCAATCTGGAATCTCGTGATGAACGTACTTGTCATCGGCTCTGGCGGCCGCGAACACGCCCTGGCATGGAAGCTGGCCCAGTCCTCCCGTGTCACCGAAGTGATCGTGGCGCCCGGCAACGCCGGCACCGCCAGCGAAGACAAGTGCCGCAACGTGGCGGTGAAAGTGACCGACATCGACGGCCTGCTGGCGCTGGCCCAGGCCGAAGGCGTGGCGCTGACCGTGGTCGGCCCGGAAGTACCGCTGGTGGCCGGCGTGGTCGACCGCTTCCGCGCCGCCGGCCTGCGCATCTTCGGGCCGACTGCCGCCGCCGCGCAGCTGGAAGGCAGCAAGGCCTACGCCAAGGACTTCCTGGCCCGCCACAACATCCCCACCGCGTTCTATGCCGTGCACACCGAGGTGGATGCCGCCCTGGCCTACATCCGCGAGAAGGGCGCGCCGATCGTGGTCAAGGCCGATGGTCTGGCTGCCGGCAAGGGCGTGATCGTGGCGATGACCCTGGCCGAAGCCGAAGATGCCGTGCGTGACATGCTGTCGGGCAACGCGTTCGGCGATGCCGGTGCGCGCGTGGTGATCGAAGAGTTCCTCGATGGTGAGGAAGCCAGCTTCATTTCGATGGTGGACGGCGTGCATGCGCTGCCGATGGCCACCTCGCAGGACCACAAGCGCGTCGGCGACGGCGACACCGGCCCGAACACCGGTGGCATGGGCGCCTATTCGCCCGCGCCGGTAGTGACGCCGGAGGTGCATGCACGCGTGATGCGCGAGGTGGTGAACCCGACCGTGCAGGGCATGATCGCCGACGGTATCCCGTTCACCGGTTTCCTCTACGCAGGCCTGATGATCGATGCCAGCGGCGCGCCGAAGGTGATCGAGTTCAACGTACGTTTCGGCGACCCGGAAACCCAGCCGGTGATGCTGCGCCTGCAGTCGGACCTGGTGGAGCTGGTGGAAGCGGCGATCGATGGTCGCCTGGACCAGGTCGACGCGCAGTGGGATCCGCGCCCGTCACTGGGCGTGGTGCTGGCGGCCAAGCCATATCCGGAAGCGCCCATCACCGGTGACGTGATCTCCGGCCTGGATGAGGTGCCGGCAACGGCCAAGGTGTTCCATGCAGGCACGACGCTGGACGCGCAGGGCCAGGTGCTCAGCGCCGGCGGCCGCGTGCTGTGCGTGGCTGCACTGGGTGGCAGCGTGCGCGACGCTCAGGCGAACGCCTATGCAGGCGTGGCGAAGGTGAGCTGGGCCAATGAGTTCCATCGCACCGACATCGGCTGGCGCGCGATCGCACGCGAGGGGTGAGACCTGGTAGATCCACTACACAGCTTCCTGCATGGAACCAGATCACGGATTCTGGGAGTCTTCACCGTCCTCGGCATGGAAGCCGGGACGGTGCGCTTCGGGAAGAAGCGACGCACGTCAAGCGAAGGAAATTACGCTGAGTGAATCTGCTACTTCGCCGAGTCAAGATAACGCTTCCAGTTCTCGAAGAGCCGCGCAACATTCTGCTCATGTGAGTGCGCAGCCGGATCATACCCATCAGAAGCTGGCATGTACCTGACAAAGCTCTCCAGAGACTCCGGGTAATCAAAATCAGCGTAGATCCTCTCAACCTCTCCGAGCGGATCAGCAATCTCATCGCGCTTAGCGTAAGCGTCCGCGAGAAATGCAACCAGCCATCTTCTGAAAATCTCATCCTCGTTTGAGTTCTTGTCGAATGCCGCCAACTGCGCAGCTACGCTATTACGCTCATCGGGAAAAGCCCCTTCAAGTCTTTCAATCAAGGAGTTCAGATTGAACTTCTCTTCCAGTCCCTTCTGCTCCGACGCGCAGTGCTTCGCAACCTCAAAGTCAATCAGATGGCGCCCCAGTGCCCACGCCACCTCGGTCTGACTCCAGGGCCCATAGGGTTGAATACAGTCATACGTTCTCATGTAGACACTCACTTCTTGTTTGGTATTCCGTTCATGCTGCCACCTTCCACAAATCTTTGATGGGTCAAGTCGCCAGCCTTGTCGACTATGTATTCAAACCGACCAGCCTTTCCATTGAGTTCACCGGGTAGCTGAGTCAGAGTGCGAACCACGCCGTCGCCTCCTGTCAATGGAGTATGAACACCTGCTTCTGCAGCGGTCTCTCGCATAAAGGTCGCTGAATTGTGCCCAGCGTCCGCTTTGAGTGCACTTCCAACAGGCCGGGAATTCAAAAGTGCCCGACCTTCTGCACTCAGAGCTTTGGATGCCGCAACACCTGCTCCACCGGCACCTGTAACTCCTGCGATATCAGCAGCGATACTGGTAGCTGCCGATACGACACTTGGATTGGCCATCGCAACCATGCCAGCTTCGATCAGCACTGGGGCAGCCATTGCCGCTGTAACGGCGATTGCGGCCGGTCTCATCGGCTCGTATACGGCGCCATTTCCGGCAGCAATATCTCTCCGATGCTGCTCAACGAATCGCTCTGCGGCCTGCCTTCCATCCGCATCGACGAACCTGTACGGATTCCCGTTCGCGTACCGATACCGATTGAACTGCTCAACTGGCATTTGGTGAGCGGTGACTGGGTCTACCGACAGAAACACGCCCAATTGTGGATCCATGTAGCGCTGTTGCATGTAGCTCAGCCCTGTAGCCGAGTCGCTCACATGTCCGGCGTACCCAGGTCCATCCGTGACCTGACCGCCTACCACGGCCCCGTAGGGCTCGTAGTCATATCGCTTGATGACGTTGCCGTTGGCATCGCTTTCCGCCACAACCGAGCCGAGGGCATCAGTGTGAATGTATGTGATCGTTGTCTGGGCGATTGCGGATGGTGACAGGCCAAGGCCCATTAGCAGCACGCAGCACAGCCAGACGCCTATGGCACCCAGCTTGCGAGTTCGATCTTCAAATCCCCCGAGGCGGGTCGACACACCGCCTGCAGTTCCCCCGAACCTGCGCATCATTCCAATCCATGAAGGAGCCTTGAAGCAAGGCTTGGCATTCATAGCACAGGAAGGCAGTCATCGGAGTCCAACTCCAGGACTGAGGCCAGAGGGACCATTCTGAATTGGACCAGGCCCTTGGCTATAAACCTCTCGAGGGATTGAACGGCTATCGGAAGCGCATGACTGCCCGCCATGGGCTGGTACTACTGAAGCAGCCGATCAGCGGCCCGCATTACCAACAGCCATGCCGGTCAAACGAAAAGCCCCGACCAACGCCGGGGCTTTTCATCAGAACGGGGGCCGGAAACAGGAACCGAACCAAAGATCTATGCCTTACGCGGTGAACAGCGCCTTCATCTTCTTCAGCGCGTTCGCTTCCACCTGGCGGATACGCTCGGCCGACACGCCGTACTCGTCGGCCAGCTCCTGCAGCGTCACCTTGCTGTCGGCATCCAGCCAGCGGCGGCGGATGATGTCGCGCGAACGGGCATCCAGCTCGGCCAGGCCTTCGCGCAGCAGCTGCATCTGGTTGTCTTCGCTGTCGGCACGCTCATAGGCCATCGACGGATCTTCGTCGTTGGCAACCAGGAACGCGGCCGGCGACGGCGGCGCATGTTCGTTGTCCTCGTCGGTGGGCGCATCGAAACCGATATCGCGACCGGACAGGCGCGATTCCATTTCCATGACCTCACGCTCGGACACGTTCAGGTCCTTGGCCACTGCGCTGACTTCCGCCGCGTTCATCCAGCCCAGGCGCGTCTTCGATTTGCGCAGGTTGAAGAACAGCTTGCGCTGCGCCTTGGTGGTAGCGACCTTGACGATGCGCCAGTTCTTCAGGATGAACTCGTGCATCTCGGCACGGATCCAGTGCACGGCGAAGGACACCAGGCGCACGCCCATGTCCGGGTCGAAGCGCTTGACCGCCTTCATCAGGCCGATGTTGCCTTCCTGGATCAGGTCGCCCAGTGCAAGACCGTAGCCGTTGTAGCCGCGGGCCACGTGCACCACGAAGCGCAGATGCGAATGCACCAGCTCGCGGGCGGCGTCCAGATCGTTGCCGTCGCGGAAGCGACGGGCCAGGTCCTGTTCGTCATCGACCGACAGCACCGGGATCTGGTGCACGGCACCGATGTAGGCGTCCAGCGAACCGAGCGCACTGGGAATCGGGAGATTGTTTGCCACAAGGGCAGTAGAGGTGTTCTGGCTCATAGGCACCCATCTTAGCAGTCCGGGATTTGGACTGCTAAAGGAGGAAAAAGTTCCAGCATCCTATTGATGCAACACTGGTCCCAAACAGAGCCCTACCGTAGCGCGATTTGATGACAGTGGCGAGCGCGCTTTTCGGGATTCACAATCCCTTGGAATTCAAGCAATTACTTGCCGGAAACCGGCCGATTCCGGTCAAGCGGAGCTGAACAGGCCGTCCCGGACGCCCATTCAGGGCCGGAAACGTTGCCCGGCGTTCAGCCCCGGACCGGCACCGCCGCTCAGAGCGCCGAACGCGGTGGCAGCGACCAGTCGATCGGAGCCTGGCCGCGGCGCTGCAGGTACTCGTTGGCCATCGAGAAATGGCGGCACCCCAGGAATCCACGGTGGGCCGACAACGGCGACGGGTGCGGCGACTTAAGCACGCGATGGCGACGGGTATCGATGACCTTGCCCTTCTTCTGCGCGTACGCGCCCCAGAGCATGAACACCAGACCGTCGCGTTCGCGGTTGAGCACATCCACCACGTGGTCGGTGAAGCCTTCCCAGCCTCGCCCCTGGTGCGCGCCGGCCTTGCCCTCTTCCACCGTCAACACGGCGTTGAGCAACAGCACGCCGCGCTGCGCCCACGGAATCAGGCAGCCGTGGTCCGGACGCGGGATACCCAGATCGCTCTCGATCTCCTTGTAGATGTTCAGCAGCGACGGCGGCACCGGTACGCCCGGCTGCACCGAGAAGCTCAGGCCATGGGCCTGGCCTCGGCCGTGGTACGGGTCCTGGCCGAGGATGACCACCTTTACCTGCTCGAACGGCGTGGCGTCGAACGCAGCAAAGATCTGCGGGCCAGGCGGGAACACTGCCGCACCAGCGGCCTTGCGCTGGCGCAGGAAGGCGGACAGCTCGCGCATCTGCGGCTGCATCAGGTAATCGCCGACATGCTGCTTCCAGCTCGGTTCCAGCTGGATCGTCGGGGTGCCGGCTACTTCGTCCATCATCGAATCAGGGGTCCATCGTTCAATCGGGCCAGGCGCAGCTGGAACAGTACCTTGGTGACCAGCAGCCGTTCTTCAATCGGCTTGAGCACCAGGTCGTTGGCGCCGGACTGCAGCAGCCCGGTCTGGTTGTGCGGATTGCCATCGCCGGTCATCACCAGCACCGGCAGGCGGCGCTTGCCGTAACCGAAGTCCACGCGCACGCGCTGCACCACGTCGCGGCCGCTCAGCTCGCCCTTCAGGGTGACGTCGGTCAGCACCAAGTCGATGCGATGGCGGCTGCGGCCCAGCGACTCGGCGGTGAGCAGGGTGAACGCCTCTTCGGCGCTGACCACGTGCAGCACGTTCAACTGCTGGCGCTCGAGC
The DNA here is from genome assembly GCF_059367875.1 of Stenotrophomonas sp. YJH_SMC_16. Taxonomy (NCBI): domain Bacteria; kingdom Pseudomonadati; phylum Pseudomonadota; class Gammaproteobacteria; order Lysobacterales; family Lysobacteraceae; genus Stenotrophomonas; species Stenotrophomonas sp. YJH_SMC_16. Next base: position 660,356 of record NZ_JCAFRH010000001.1, read on the forward strand.
ATGCGCTTGGTGGCCTCGGCCACCACGCGGCTGTCCTCGATATAGAGGATGGTGGCGCCGGGAATGGTCTGCGGCTGCACATAGCCACGGACGAAGGTCGCCAGTGCCTCGTGGCCCAGCGCCTTGTCGAAATAGTCGGTGACGTACTCGGTGAAGCGGCGCTGCTCCAGGTGTTGCTGGGCATCGCCGGAGACCACGATCACCGGCACATAGGCCTGGCCCGCCGCTTCGCGCACCATCCGCGCCAGCGCCAGGCCGTCGCCATCGCGCAGGGTCAGCGAGGTCGTCACCAGGTCGACCGGGCCCTGCGCCAGCGCCTGCTGCGCGTCTTCGATGCTGTCGCAGCCGATCACCTCCACGCCAGGCAGGTCACGCTGCAGGACGTCGGCGATCAGCTTGCGGACCAGCTTCGACCCGTCGACCACCATCACCCGCGTCGCGGGCCCTTCAAGGTGCTTCAGCGCTTGCGGTTGCATGCCGGTCTCAGGTGTCGGTCGGGCGGGTCTGGCGCAGGAAATGGCCGGTCACCAGCCACGCGCCCAGCCAACCCAGCAGCAGCGTGCCGAGCAGGACCAGGCTGCCATGCAGCAGGTCCAGGCCATGCAGCACGAACGGGCTGCCGTAGCTGCGCGAGAGTTCGGCCAGCGGCACGCGCAGGGCGGCGCCGGCCGCAGCAATCAGGGCCAGCGCCACCGCGCCGGCACCCAGTCCATACCACGCGCCCAGGTACAGGAACGGGCGGCGAATGAAGCCATCACTGGCGCCGAGCAGCTGCAGCACGCCGATCTCTTCGCGACGCGCCTGGATATCCAGGCGCACGGTGTTGCCGACCACCAGCGCGGCGCCCACGCCGAGCAGTACCGACAGCACCTGCACCAGCCGTGCGCCGAACGCCAGCCAGGCATCCAGACGCTGGCGCCACAGTGCATCGTGCTGCACCAGGTCGGCCTCGGGCAGGCTTTCCAGCGCGCGCGCCAGGCGTGCGTCGTCCTTGCCCTGGCCCGGGGTGATCACCAGCAGCGACGGCAGCGGGTTGTCGTTGAGTGCGTCAATCGCCTCGCCGAGGCCGGCGTCGCGCAGTTCCTGCAGGCCCTGCTCGGGCGTGCGCACGTTCACTTCGGCCACGTCATCGCGGTCGCGCAGCTGGCCAGCCAGGCGCAGCGCGCCGGGGCCATCGACGTTGCCCTTCAGGAACACGTTGATGTCGCGCGACTGCTGCACGCTGCCGGCGAACTGCTTGAGGTTGTCCAGCGCGATCGACAGGCCCAGCGGCAGGGCCAGCGCCAGCGCCATGACCATCACCGTCAGCAGGGTCGCCCACGGCTTGCGGAAGGCACGGCCGAGGCTGAACACCACGCTGTGCGCGTGGTGCTGGAACCAGACGCCCACGCGCGAGGGGGCGGCGGCTTCGCTGTTTTCGTTCTTCGCCATGCGTTACTCCGCCAGGTCCTGCGGCGAGATGTCATCCACCAGCCGGCCATGGTCGAGGATCAGCACGCGCTTGCGCATGCGGCGCAGCAGCGGCAGGTCGTGGCTGACCACCAGCACGCTGGTGCCACGCGAGGGCAGCTCGGCGAACAGGGCCATGATCTCCGCCGCCAGGGTCGGGTCGAGGTTGCCGGTCGGCTCGTCGGCCACCAGCAGCTTGGGTTCGCCGACGATGGCGCGGGCGATGCCGACGCGCTGCTGCTCGCCGGCCGACAGCTGCGACGGCAGTGCCTTCTCGCGATGGCCCAGGCCCATCCGCTCCAGCACCGAACGCACGCGCTTGCCGATGTCGCCACGACGGGTGCCGCGCAGGATCAGCGGCAGCGCCACGTTCTCGGCGATCGAGCGGTCCATCAGCAGCCGATGGTCCTGGTAGACCGCGCCGACCGCACGCCGATGGCGCGGAATGTCGCCGCCGCGCACCTTCAGCAGGTTGCGCTCGTCGAACACCACCGCACCGCGGCTGGGCCGCTCGTCCAGGTGGATCAACTTGAGCAGGGTGCTTTTGCCCGCACCGGAATGGCCGGTGACGAACAGCATCTCGCCCGGCGCGACCTCGAAGCTGACATCGGTCAGTGCCTCGTGGCCACCGGCGTACTGTTTGCTGACATTGTCGAAGCGCAGGACACTCATGCCCCGATTATGCAGGACCGGCGCGACGGCGTGGAGATGGTGGCGCGATTGGTGATAGCCGCGGGAGCAGCCGAGCGTAGGCTCGGCTCTACAGGGCGGCATGGGGGCTGTAGAGCCGAGCCCATGCTCGGCTCAGTGCGGACCAAGGTCCGCACCCACCACCGGCGGCTTAGTTGCCCGACAGCATCCGGCGGATCTTGCGGCCAATGCGGGTCAGGAACGAATCACCGGTATCAGCGGCGGTACGCACCGGCTTGGCCACCACCTGCACCGGGGTGACCGGGCTGGCGCCATTGCCGGCAGCGCTCTGCACGCCCTCGGCACCTTCGACCGGACGGCCGTGGCGACGACGACGGCGCTTGCGCGGCTTGTGCTCGCCGTCCACCGCACCTTCCGGTGCGCCTTCGGCGCGCGGCGGGCGCGGCGGACGCGGGGCCTGGGCAACGGCGCCTTCGGCACCGGCGGCCGGGGCGGCAGCGCCCTGTTCGCCCTCCACGCGCGGCTTGCGCGGGCCACGCGAACGGCGCTCGCCGCTGCGCTCACCGTCGCGACCACCACGGCCACCACCGCCTGAACGGCCGCCACTACGGCCACCGCCCCGACGCTCTTCCTCGGCGGCGCGGGCTTCGCGCGCTTCGCGGAAGATCTGGCCGACGCTTTCGTTGTCCTCGCCTTCCTCGCCTGCTGCGGGGGCCGGGCGTTCCGGGCGCGGCAGCGGGGTCAACAGTTCCTTGGTCACCGGCTCGGACGGAATCTTCTGCTCGATATAGGCCTCGATGTCCGGCAGGCCCATTGCATAGCGCTCACAGGCGAAGCTGATCGCGTCTCCCTCTTCACCCAGGCGCGCGGTACGACCGATGCGGTGCACGTAGTCTTCGGCATCGAACGGCAGGTCGTAGTTGTAGACGTACTTGATGCCGTCGATGTGCAGGCCGCGCGCAGCCACGTCGGTGGCCACCAGGATTTCCAGCTGGCCCTTCTGGAAGCGGTTGAGCAGGCTCTCACGCTTCTTCTGCGGCACGTCGCCGGACAGCACGCCCACGCGGTAGCCGGCCTTTTCCAGCGAACGCGCCACACGCTCGACGAACACCTTGGTGTTGACGAAGACCATGGTGCGCGCGCCTTCGCTGCGCGACAGCAGGCCCAGCAGCAGTGGGATCTTCTCGTCGTCGGCCGGGAAGTAGATGCGCTGGCGCACGCGCGCGGCGGTGATGGTCTCGGCTTCGACCACCAGCTTCTGCGGCTCGTTCATGTGCTCGTAGGCCAGCTCCAGCACGCGATGGCTGAGGGTGGCACTGAACAGCAGGGTCTGGCGGGTGGTGCGCTCGGGCATGCGGCGCAGCAGGAAGCGGATGTCCTTGATGAAGCCCAGGTCGAACATGCGGTCGGCTTCGTCCAGCACGCAGATCTCGCAGGCGTGCAGCGACACCACCTTGTGCTGTTTCACGTAGTCGATCAGGCGGCCCGGGGTGGCGATGATCACGTCCACGCCCTGCTGCAGCAGTTCGCGCTGCTTGTCGTAATCCACGCCGCCGTAGACCAGCGCGAAACGCAGGCCCAGATCGGAACCGAACTTGACCGCATCCTTGTGGATCTGGATGGCCAGTTCGCGGGTCGGGGCGAGGATCAGCGCGCGCGGATCTTCCGGCTTGCGGTCGGCCAGGGCCGGACGCGTCAGCAGGCGGTTCACGACAGCGACCAGGAAGGCCAGGGTCTTGCCGGTGCCGGTCTGAGCCTGGCCGGCAACATCACCACCGGGCAGCGCGACGGGCAGGGTCAGCGCCTGGATCGGGGTGCAACGGGTGAATCCGGCTCCTTCAAGACCGGCCTGCAGGGCCGGGTGCAGCTCGAAGGAGGAAAAGGTCAAATCGGTCAGCGGTTTGTCGCTCATGAGTCCGTCTTGGTATGGCCGCCGGCCCGTGGGGCGGCTGGCACTTCAGCGTCTAGGGGCACCGTCGCAAACTGCGGCCCCTGCGGCGGGTTGGCAGGCTGGGACCACCCGGTCCGTGCGCCGCACAATGCCCCAGTTTAACGCACTCGGGCCAGCAAACCGGAATGACCTGTCTCATAAAGTCAAGAGACGGCGCCCTTCACCCAGCCACACCGGACTTGAACGGCCCTGCCAGGCCCGCTGGTGTCGCCCACTGCCAGCCCCATGTACAGGAAGACAGTGAAATCCGACACATACCAGGCATCGAAGCGATCACGATACGCTGGGTTCCAGCCGGCGCCTGTCCCTGCCCTGCGATAGGGGTACACTGCCGGCCGTGAGCGTCCAGGCATCCCGCCGAACGCACCGCGGCAGTGCGCCGCGAGGCAACGACGAGGGTCGCGCCACCGGGCATGGCCCAGTTCACCCACCTCCGGCATGGCCGGGTGCAATCCAAGACGAGAAACCAAGATGAGCGACAAGGTTGTACATGTCGGCGACGCCGACTTTGATAGTGCAGTGCTGAATTCCAAGGAACCGGTGCTGGTCGATTTCTGGGCCGAGTGGTGTGGCCCGTGCAAGATGATCGCCCCGGCGCTGGACGAGCTGGCCGATGCCTACCAGGGCCGCGTCAAGATCGCCAAGGTCAACGTCGACCACAACCGTGCGCTGGCCGCCAAGTACCACGTGCGTTCGATTCCGTACCTGGTCGTGTTCAAGGACGGCGAGAAGGTTGGCGAGCAGATCGGTGCGGTGGGCAAGGCCCAGCTGGCCGGCCTGCTGGACAAGGCCCTGGCCTGATTCCTGCTGTTCTCCGGCAGCCGCCGACCGCGGCTGCCGGCGGGCGCCACGCGCCCATGATGAATGCTGTTCCCGGCAGCCCTTGCACGGCGCCGCAGGCCGATGATAGTGTCGGCATATCCGGCCGCGTTCGCGTGCCGCACCCTCTGGACGCAGTTTCCTCCAGACCCATTCCCAACGTTCGCCGCCCCAGCCGGGCGCTCGCACCTTCAAGCGAGGAATAACGCTCTTGTCCGATAACACTTCCGAAACCGGCAGCGCCGATGCGCCCGCCGAAAAGCGCGTGCGCAAGCCCCGCGTGAGCAAGGCCGCCGCCCCGGCAGCCGCCGAAACCAGCGCCGCTCCGGCGCAGCCGACCCTGCCGCTGGCCGCCGCGCCCGAGGCACCGGCTGCTGCCCCCGCACCGAGCGCGCCCGCCGCCGAGGCCCCTGCCAGCAGTGGCGGCGGCGAAGGCGGTGAGGGTCGCGAATCCGGCCAGCCGCGCCAGCAGAACCACCAGGGGGGCGGCCAGAACCAGGGCCAGAACCCGTACAACCAGAACGGCCAGCAGGGCCAGGGGCAAGGCCAGGGCAACCGCCGCGACCGCTTCCGCAACCGCCGCGACCGTGACCGCAACAACCGCTTCCGCGACGATGGCCTGCCCAACGACGGCGGCGAGCAGCAGCCGTTCGTGCCGCGCCCGCACGCCAACGTGCCCGAGGGCTTCCCGGTCTACTCGCTGAGCGACCTCAAGCGCATGCCGGCACAGAAGCTGCTGGAAATCGCCGAGCAGCTGCAGATCTCCGAAGGCGTGGCCCGCGCCCGCAAGCAGGATGTGATCTTCGCCCTGCTGAAGGTGCTGACCCGCCACGGTGACGGCGTCGCCGCCGACGGCGTGCTGGAAATCCTGCCGGACGGCTTCGGCTTCCTGCGCGCGGCCGAAGCCAGCTACCTGGCCGGCCCGGACGACACCTACATCTCGCCCAGCCAGATCCGCCGCTTCAACCTGCGCACCGGCGACCACATCTCCGGCCGCATCCGCTTCCCGAAGGACGGCGAGCGCTACTTCGCGCTGAACATCGTCGACACCATCAACGGTGAGCCGATCGAAGCGTCGAAGAACAAGGTGCTGTTCGAGAACCTGACCGCCCTGTTCCCGCGCCGCCGCTTCACCCTGGAGCGTGGCAACGGTTCGTCGGAAGACATCACCGGCCGCATCCTCGACCTGATGGCCCCGCAGGGCAAGGGCCAGCGCTCGCTCATCGTGTCGCAGCCGAAGGCCGGCAAGACCATGATGATGCAGCAGGTCGCTACTGCCATCACCACCAACCACCCGGACGTGCACCTGATCGTGCTGCTGATCGACGAGCGTCCGGAAGAAGTGACCGAAATGCAGCGCACCGTGCGCGGCGAGGTCATCAGCTCGACCTTCGACGAGCCGGCCGCGCGCCACGTGCAGGTGGCCGAAATGGTCATCGAGCGCGCCAAGCGCCTGGTCGAGCACAAGAAGGACGTGGTGATCCTGCTCGACTCGATCACCCGCCTGGCCCGTGCCTACAACAACGTGGTGCCGAGCTCGGGCAAGGTGCTGACCGGTGGCGTGGACGCCAACGCCCTGCACCGCCCGAAGCGCTTCTTCGGTGCCGCGCGTAACGTGGAAGAAGGCGGCAGCCTGACCATCATCGCCACCGCGCTGGTCGACACCGGCTCGAAGATGGACGAGGTGATCTACGAAGAGTTCAAGGGCACCGGCAACAGCGAAGTGCACCTGAGCCGCCGTATCGCTGAAAAGCGCGTGTTCCCGGCCATCGACATCAACCGTTCGGGCACCCGCCGCGAAGACCTGCTGATCGAGCCGGAACTGCTGCAGAAGATCTGGATCCTGCGCAAGCTGCTGCATCCGATGGATGAAATGGCCGCGATGGAGTTCCTGCTCGACAAGATGAAGAACACCAAGTCCAACGACGAGTTCTTCGGTTCGATGAAGCGCTGATCCACGGCGCTGCATCGGAAGAAACCTGCCGCTCGCTGCGGCAGGTTTTTTTTTGCCTGCAGGGCGACGCACTTCACTTCGCCGCCGCCCACTTTTGGCGATAATCCGCCGGCCCCTGCCCGGCCCTGACGGCCTGGCCACCGATTCCCGCTGTCGCCCCTTCCGGAGAACCGGTCGGGTCCAGCCTCCTGCCGGATCCGTCGACGCATGCGAACGCTGTCTCCCCGCCTCAACCTGGGCAAGCTGATCCTCGCCCTGGCCCTGCTCAGTGCCATCATCGCCCTGGCCAACACCCTGCTGGCCAGCTACCGGGTGCAGCGCGACCAGCTGGTCGGCAACACCCTGGAAGCCAACCGCGTCTATGCCACCAAGCTGGCCGAGACCACCCAGAACTTCCTGCTGGCTGCGCAGCAGCAGCTGGCCTATGCCGCGACCCGCCTGGGCGAGCACGACCTCGATCCGAAGCAGGCCCAGGATGAAGCCAGCCGCCTGCAACTACAGTCCAGCAGCTTCAACTCCTCGCTGGTGGTGGACGCCGACGGCCTGGTGATCGCCACCTCGCCGCAGACCCTGCAGCTGCAGGGTGAGGTGCTGCACAGTGTCGGCAACAACGCGGCGCTGGCGGCGCGCCAGCCGATGATCAGCGATCCCTACCAGTCGGCCACGGGCAAGCTGCTGGTGTCGCTGTCGCACCCGATCTTCGACCGCCAGGGTCGCTATCGCGGCTATGTAAGCGGCACCCTCTACCTGCGCCAGCGCAGCGCACTGCACACGCTGCTGGGCAAGCACTACTACCGCGACGGTTCCTACCTGTACGTGGTGGACCGCAATGGCCGCCTGCTGTACCACGCCGATGGCAAGCGGGTGGGTGACTACGTGGTCGGCAACCCGGCGGTGAAGGCCGTGGTGCGCGGGGAGCGTGGCGCACAGCAGGTACGCAACAACCGTGGTGTGTCGATGCTGGCCGGCTATGCGCCGGTGGCGGCCACTGGCTGGGGCATCATTGCCCAGCGCCCGACCGAGGCCACCCTGCAGCCGCTGTCACGGTTGATGACCGCAGTGATCTGGAATGCGATTCCGCTCGGCCTGCTGTCGCTGCTGGTCACCTGGTGGTTCGCGCGCCGCATTTCGATGCCGCTGTGGCAGCTGGCGCGCAATGTGCAGGGCGGCGAGGACACCGGCAATGCGATCAACCATGTCAGCGGCATCCGCGCCTGGTACTTCGAGGTCGCCCAGCTCAAGCAGGCCGTGCTGCACAGCTTCAATGCCCTGCAGGATCGTATCGGCACGCTCAACCGTGCCAGCCGCACCGACCCGCTGACCGGCCTGCTCAACCGCCGCGGGCTGCAGCAGGCGCTGGACGCGCTGCAGGTGCAGGGCATTCCGTTTGCGATCCTGGCGCTGGACATCGATCGCTTCAAGTCGATCAACGACAGTTACGGGCATGACGTCGGCGACAACGCCATCGTCCACATCGCCGACCAGATGCGCCGCTACTCGCGCGACAGCGACTTCCTCTGCCGCGCTGGTGGCGAGGAATTCCTGCTGCTGCTGCCGGGCATCAGTACTGAATCGGCCCGTCAGGCCGGTGAACGCCTGCGCCAGCACATCGCCGACCATCCGTTCGAACCGGTCGGCACCATCACCGTATCGCTGGGCGTGGCCCACTTCCCCAGCTTCCATGTCGACGCCGAGCAGGCCTTGCGGCTGGCCGACAAGGCGCTGTACATGGCCAAGGAACAGGGCCGCAACCGGGTGGTGGTCTACCCGTACGCCGACTGACGCGGAGCCGGGCTGCCCGGCTCCGCAGCGGGTCTCAGCTCTGTTGCAGCGGGGTCAGCAGGCGCAGCCCGCGCTTGGCGGCGTCCACCATGTAGACGCCGCCTTCCGGCAGCAGATCGCTGCCGGCCTGCTCGACCGGGTCGGCCTCGTGCCACGGCACGCTCTGCCGCGGCCCCGGAATGAAAGCGCGCCAGCGACCATAGCGTTCCGCCTCTGCATTGGGATCATGGTTCAGGGCGAAGTTCACCGGGATGCGAACCGTCCAGCTGTCCCGGGTGCTGTCCTCGCCGGTGGTCGGTGGCTTGAAGGTCCAGGTGCGGGCGGTGCTGACGCTGGCTCTGGCCAGGATGTCGCGCATCTTGGCCAGGGTCCGCTCGGACGCGACCACAGCCATGTTCACCTGCTCGGCGGCCACGTCGGCCACTGTTCCGTCACGCGCCACCTTGACCAGCAGCAGCACCTCACCCTGGCCACCGTTGCGGTAGGCCGCCTCCGGGTAGCGCGGCGGTGTCATGTGCAGCGGGGTCACCGAACCAGTAGCCTTCGGATCGTACTCGCTGAAGTCGACACTGGTCATGCTGATTTCATAACCGCCGTCGGCCGCAGCCTTGCCGCGCAGGCGAACGCGCAAAGGGGCCCGCGTGGCCACCGCCTGGCCATCACGCAGCGTGGGCTCGAAGCGCCAGCCACCGATGGTGCCTTCGACGAAGGAGGCGATGCTAGGGGCGACCATGGCTTTCTGGTCCAGCACCAGCGAACTGACCGCGCCCTCCGGCGTGACCTCGATATGACCGGACAGCACCATGCTCATTTCCGCAGTCGCACGTACAGCGCGTGCGGTCTGCGCAGTGGCGTCACCTGCAAGCAGGGGGGCGCCGGCACCGACGGCCAGCGCGAGGGCGAGAAGCAGTGGAGAACGCATCATTGCCGGATCCTTGGTGATGAACAGCGAGCGTACCTCAGTCCCAATACCCATGACAGCCGGCTCAGGCCAGCCGGTGTGCACCCGCATAGGGCGGCGTATCCGGATAGTCCCCTCGTGCGAAGCGTTCCTGCAGGCCCTGCCACCAGCCCGGGTCGAACAGGTGCCGGTAGTGCTCGCGCACGGCTGCCAGCTCCGTAGCCGGCAGGCCCATGAACGGACCGAAGCGCTCGGGAAACACATCGCGCGGGCCAACATGGAACCAGGGCTCGTCGGCCATGGCCTCCTCCGGCGTACGCGGCTGCGGCCACGCACGGAACACGCAGTCGCTGACCAGGCACAGCTCATCATAGTCGTAGAACACGGCCCGGCCGTGCCGTGATACACCGAAGTTCTTCGGCAGCATGTCACCGGGGAAGATGTTGTTGCGCGCCATGTCGGTAATCGCCTGCGCGTAGTCGAGCACCGCTGCACGTACCGCCTCCCCGCCCTGCTCGCGCAGGTACAGGTTCAATGGACGGAAACGGCGCTGCACGTAGCACAGTGCGATCTCCACCTCATCGCCATCAACGCGTACGCTCTGCGCGCACTGCTGCAGCAGTTCGTCCAGCAGGGCCGGCGCGAAACGCGCGCGCGGAAAGCGCAGGTGACGATAGGGCTGCGCATCGAGCAGGCGGCCGACACGATCGAGATTGAACACCAGCGCGTACTTCTCTTCCACCTGCTGCCGCGACATCGCCTTGGGCCACGCGAAACGGTCGCGGATCAGCTTGAACACCAGCGGATAGCTGGGCAGGGTGAACACCGCCATGACCATGCCCGGCGTGCCTTCGGCATGCACCAGCCGCTCCTGCGGGTGCTCGTTGAAGTGGCGGAAGAACGTGCGGTAGCGCTCGGTCTTGCCCTGCTTGGCACGTCCCAGCACCGTGTAGATCTCATCGATGGGCTTGCCCGGCAGCAGGCTGCGCAGGAACACCACGGCATCGCCCACCGTACCCAGATCGGCCTGGAAGTAGCTGCGCGACACGCCAAACAGATGGGCAACATCACGGCGCCGGGTCAGCACCGCATCGGCACGCAGGCCGCGCGCGTCGTTGACCAGCGCAATCACGCAGGGCGAGAAGCGGTGCTCGCCGAACACGCGGCCGACCAGGTAGGCGCGGCGCTCGCGGTAGAACACGGTGTCGAGTAGTTCGATGCTGCGTACCGGCGTGTCACCCCAGTGGGCCAGATCATCCTGCAGGCGCACGGCGATGGCCGCCGCGCAGCGCAGCTGGTGCGCGTACGGAATGTCGAAACGATAGTCGGCCAACACGCGTTGCAGGGCCTCCACCGGCCGCGTCGGCGAGACGGCATAGGTATGCCGCGCGACGGGATGGGTGATCGCATCGGACGGCTCGACGTCGAAAGCAATGAATTCCAGCGCCGGGTCCACGCCGCGGGTAGCGAACAGGCGCCGCGACAGCGTGTTGTAGAAGGTCTTGTACAGCTCGGCGTCGATCAGGCCCTGCAACAGCGCGCTGTAGCCAGCGTGCACCTGCAGCCACAGCGCGCGCTCGCCGATCGCGTCACCGGCGAGGCGGCGCAACGCATCCATCTGCTCGGCGATGCACAGGTCGTAGAGGGCGATGCGCTCAACCGCATCCTGTCGCGCACCGGCCCAGTCGCGCTGCTCGAAGCGCTGCCGCGCCCGCGCGGTGATCGCCGCGAAGCGGGCATGGTACTGCTCGAAACCATCGCGGATGGCACCGGCGATACGCGGCGCCAGCTCGGTAGCGATGTCAGGCTTGGACATGCATGGCTCACCCGGGAAGACCGGCTTTACCATACGCTGGCGTGGGGTTGCTTGTGTAGAGCCGAGCCCATGCTCGGCTGATCCAGGCAGAAGCAGCCGAGCATGGCTCGGCTCTACAGTTGCAAAGAGCAGTCGGGCGGGCTCGACTCTACCGAAGCCAATGGCTCAGATCGCCAGTTCGGACTCCACGTCCTGCACCTTGCGCCGGGCCAGCGCCAGGTTGGACTTGGTACGGTCCAGCACGATGTAGAAGAACAAGCCCTTCTTCTTCGCCACCGGGCGCATGATGTGGTACGCCTTGCCCAGCGAGATCAGAATGTCCTCGATGCTGTCGTTGAGGTTCAGCGACGCGGCGGTCTTCATCTTGGCGCGGATCACTTCGGTGTTGCCGGCGGCGGCCACTTCCATGTCCATGCCGGCACCGGCCTCGCCCAGCAGCATGCCGCTTTCGTAGTCGACCAGCGCCACTGCCTGCGCGCCGTCGATGCCCATCAGTGCGTTCAACGATTCATTCAATCCAGCCACGTCGCACCCCTTGTCGATGTTGGTTCGAGCCCCTCGTTCCCCTGCGGCCGGGCTCACGATCCGCCGAGTTCGGCCAGGATCGCCTGGCCACATTCCCTGCTCTGCCACAGCACCTGGCCGATCACGCTGCGCTGGTCGCAGGCCGCCATCAGCAGCAGCGGTGCACGTCCCTCGGCCTGGATCGCCAGCATCAGCACCTTGCCGCCGGCCGCCTCCAGCATCAGCGTCTGCAGATCCCCCAGCAGCAGTTCGCGCCCGACCGCCGCGGCCAGCGCCAGCATCGCGCTGGTCATTGCCGCCAGCCGTTCGCCGCGCCCTTCGGCACCAGCGCTGACCAGGGCAAAGCCATCGACACTGGCCAGCACTACCGTGCGCACGCCTTCCACCCGCTGCTGCAGGTCCTGCAGCAGCGGCTGCAGGCGCGCACGCTGGCCGGCATCGGGCAGCACCGCCATCTGCCCGTCAGCCATGCGCGGCCACCAGTGCGTGCGCTTCCATTTCGCTCATCAGTACATCCATCAGCAGCAATCCCTGTTCGCGGTCGCGGGCATCCACCGCCAGCAAAGGCAGCGGTTGATCATCCAGGCTGGCGCGTGCAGCCCAGTCGTCCAGCGCAGCGTGCGGCGCCTGGTCGAGATGGGTGACCGCCACCACCAGCGCCAATGACGCTGCGAACGGCTGCAGCACCTGCAGGTAGTCCTCCAGCTCGCCGGCCAACCCGGCACGGCGCGCGTCCAGCAGCAGCACCGCGCCACGTGCTCCCTGCAGCAGGATCGGCCACAGGAAATCGAAGCGCTGCTGGCCGGGCGTTCCATAGAGACGCAGGCGCTCGCCGTTGGGCAGGTCGATGTCTGCGTAGTCCAGCGCGACGGTGGTGGAGGCCTTGTCGGCGCCGAGGCGATCACTGTTGGCCACATCGGTGTCGATCACCGCACCGGCCGCGATGCTGCGCACGAGTGTCGACTTGCCGCTGCCCATGCCACCGAGCACGACCACCTTGTGCTCACGCATTGCGCTCGCTCCCGCGCAGGTGCCGCCACAGGCGGGCAAGCAGGCCGTGGTCGGTGCCATTGCCGCGTAGCGCCGTCATCGGTGCCGCCGGGGCGCTCTGCAACTGCGCGTAACCGCAGAGATAGGCGGCATGGATGAAATCGCGCACCGCGGCAGCCGGCAACTCGAGCAGCATCGCGCATTCTTCAACCGTGCACGCGCGCTTGAGCAGCAGCGAACACAGGCGGAAGCCATCGTGGTCGTGACCCAGCACGCGGAAATCCGGCCAGCGCAGCAGCTTCACCGAGGCGCCACGCAGGCGTTCGTCCAGTGCCTGCCAGTGGCGACTGCGTTGCGCCCATTGCCATAGCAGCGGCCGCAGCGGCTGGCGCGGCCGCTCACCGGCCAGGGCCTGCAGGCGAGCCGGCGTGAGCGCATCCAGCTGCAGGCGTTCGAAGGCATCGGCCAAACGCTCCACCAGCGCGCTCGCCGGCTCCTGCAGCAGCACGGCCTGATCATGCTCAAGGTCCATCAGCAGGACGGGGTCACCCGCGTCACTCAGCAGTGCCTGCCCCTGGCGCAGGGGCAGCCGCTCGCGCAGCAGGCGGGTGATGGCGTGTGCACCATCGGCAAGACGGATCGGTGCGGGTGCGTGCATGGCCAGGGGCTCCACTGCCAACTGCATCCCGCGCAGGGCGCGGCCGATGGCACCGTCATCAAGTATATCCTGATGGCCATCGCCGTCGCGCAGCTGGCCCCCCAGATCCTCGATCCAGCACTGCAGTCGCGGGCGTTGCTGGCGCATGCGCAGGGCCGCGTTGCGCAGCGCCGGTGTATCGCGGATGACCAGCAGATCGCAATCGTCCAGATCCTGGCTGCGGCGGATCTGGCCGTCCGGCAGCGCCGATGCCACGCGCAGCCGCTGCAGCAGGGCCTGCTCGCCCTGGATGTCGGTTCCCACTACCAGCACGCGTGCCATCCGTGTTCCCCGTGCGGCCACCTCCCCGGTGGCCTCGCGTCGCCAAGGCTAGGACATCGCCAGCGGCAGCCGTCGTGATCGACTGCTCAGATCGGAAGCGGTTGCAGACGGTGTCCGATCGGTTCTGCGACAGCCATCGCGGGCAAGTTTCATGCCGCTTTGACGGCATTCCGACAGCCAACGGATGTCACGGTTCTGGACGCGGGTCGAATGGGGCCGCCCAAAAAGAAACCCGCGCCGAAGCGCGGGTTCCGGGGTCACGACCGAACGGCGACGGATCAGCCGCGCAGCTGCTCCAGCGCGGCGTTGAAGGTCGCGCTCGGGCGCATCGCCTTGCTGGCCTTGGCCACGTCCGGGCGGTAGTAGCCGCCGATGTCCACGGCCTTGCCCTGCACCGCGATCAGCTCTTCAACGATTTTCTGCTCGTTGTCGGTCAGTGCCTTGGCCAGCGGAGCGAAGCGCGCCTTCAGTGCAGCATCTTCGTCCTGCGCGGCCAGGGCCTGGGCCCAGTACAGCGCGATGTAGAAGTGGCTGCCACGGTTGTCGATGCCACCCAGCTTGCGCGACGGCGACTTGTCGTTGTCCAGGAACTGGCCGTTGGCTTCGTCCAGGGCCTTGGCCAGCACACGGGCGGCAGCGTTGTCGTAGCGGTTGCCCAGGTGTTCCAGCGAGGCGGCCAGGGCCAGGAACTCACCCAGCGAATCCCAGCGCAGGTAGTCCTCTTCGACGAACTGCTGCACGTGCTTCGGCGCCGAACCACCGGCACCGGTCTCGAACAGGCCACCACCGGCCATCAGCGGCACGATCGACAGCATCTTGGCGCTGGTGCCCAGCTCCATGATCGGGAACAGGTCGGTGAGGTAGTCGCGCAGCACGTTGCCGGTCACCGAGATGGTGTCCTCGCCCTTGCGGATGCGGTCCAGCGAGAACGCGGTGGCTTCCACCGGCGGCAGGATGCGGATGTCCAGGCCGTTGGTGTCGTGGTCCTTCAGATACTGCTCGACCTTGGCGATGACCTGCGCGTCGTGGGCGCGGGCGGCATCCAGCCAGAACACGGCCGGGGTGCTGCTCAGGCGGGCGCGCTCGACGGCCAGCTTGACCCAGTCCTGGATCGGCGCGTCCTTGGTCTGGCACATGCGCCAGATGTCACCGGCTTCCACAGCGTGCTCGAACACCACGGTGCCAGCGTCGTCGGTGACCTTGACCACGCCATCGGCGGCGATCTGGAA
This sequence comes from Stenotrophomonas sp. YJH_SMC_16, assembly GCF_059367875.1. Classification (NCBI taxonomy): domain Bacteria; kingdom Pseudomonadati; phylum Pseudomonadota; class Gammaproteobacteria; order Lysobacterales; family Lysobacteraceae; genus Stenotrophomonas; species Stenotrophomonas sp. YJH_SMC_16. The sequence continues at coordinate 675,402 of NZ_JCAFRH010000001.1, forward strand.
GGTCTTGTCGTGCGAGCCGTACTCTTCGGCTTTCTGCGCCATCAGGCCGACGTTCGGCACCGAGCCCATGGTGGCCGGGTCGAAGGCCCCGTGCGCCTTGCAGTCGTCGATGACGGCCTGGTACACGCCGGCATAGCAGCGGTCCGGAATGACGGCCTTGGTGTCCTGCAACTTGCCTTCGGCGTTCCACATCTTGCCGGAGTCGCGGATCATCGCCGGCATCGAGGCGTCGACGATGACGTCGCTCGGCACGTGCAGGTTGGTGATGCCCTTGTCCGAGTTGACCATGGCCACGCCCGGGCGCTGCGCGTACTCGGCAGCCAGGTCGGCTTCGATCGCAGCACGGGTGGCTTCCGGCAGAGAAGGCAGGCGCGCAGCCAGGTCACCGATGCCGTTGTTGGCATCGAAACCGGCCTGCTTCAGCACGTCGGCATGCTTGGCCAGCACGTCCTTGTAGAACTCGTTGACCGCCACGCCGAACATGATCGGGTCGGAGACCTTCATCATGGTCGCCTTCAGGTGCAGCGAGAACAGCACGCCCTGGGCCTTGGCATCGGCGATCTGCTCAGCGATGAACGCGGCCAGCGCCTTGCGGCTCATCACCGCAGCATCAACGATCTCGCCGGCCTTGACCGCGGTCTTTTCCTTCAGCACGACGGTGCTGCCGTCCTTGCCGTGGAAGGTGATCTTCAGCGCACCGGCGTTGGCCAGGGTGGCCGACTTCTCGCTGCCGTAGAAATCACCGGCGGCCATGTGCGCGACGTGCGACTTCGAATCCGACGCCCAGGCGCCCATGCGGTGCGGGTGCTTTCGCGCGTAGTTCTTCACAGACAGCGGTGCGCGGCGGTCGGAGTTGCCTTCGCGCAGCACCGGATTCACCGCACTGCCCTTGACCTTGTCGTAGCGCGCCTTGTAGTCGCGCTGCTGGTCGTCGGCCGGGGTTTCCGGGTAATCCGGCAGCGGGTAACCCTGGTCCTGCAGTTCCTTGATGGCCGCCTTCAGCTGCGGCACCGAGGCGGAGATGTTCGGCAGCTTGATGATGTTGGCGTCCGGGGTGGTCGCCAGCTGGCCCAGCTCGGCCAGGTCGTCGCTGACCTTCTGCGCGTCACTGAGCAGTTCCGGGAACTGCGACAGGATGCGGCCGGACAGCGAGATGTCACGGGTTTCCACCACGATGCCTGCGGTGGCGGTGTAGGCGCCGACGATCGGCAGCAGCGACTGGGTGGCCAGGAACGGGGCTTCGTCGGTCAGCGTGTAGAGGATCTTGGACATGGGGGACTTGGACTCTGTAGCAATGCTCAGGGGAAGGCCGGCGCCAGCGCCGGGCCACGTGCAACCGTGTCGCTTTCCCCCGTCGCCGTCAGGGTGGGCGCGCGGCGGGGAAACCCCTGCATTGTCGCGTTTTCAGCCGCGCGGGGCAAAGCCGCGCCATACGCACTGGTACTGGACGGCTGTGTTTCGTCGTTGGCTCGCTTCCGGTCTGGAAGCTGAGGCTTGATGGCTAATTCGACTTCCCGCTCGTGGAGGCACGCATGACCCACTCCGACAATCGCTGCCCCCACTCGGCACGCCTCGGACAGGTCAACGTCTGTGCGCGCCTGCTTTGCTGGAAGTTGCAGACACGGAATCCCCCAACGACGGCGGCCAGGCTGGCGAGTTCATCAGCCGTCGCTGCAGAACCTCGGATGTGCAGCGAACCGGCGCCAGATGATCCGGGTCGAACGTAGACGTCGTACCGGGTGGAAGGTCCTTCCGCCCTTGCATACCCCGACACGACATATCCGCCATCCGTGAAGCGCAGATCCGGCGTGCTTCCTGGCACAGGCTTTTCGGGGGCATCGCCTTCGTAGATCAAGGCGACTTCCCTACCATCACGCCTGATGCGGTGCAGACCAAAGTCAACAGGTGCCTCGTAGGTCACGGACATGCCTGTCGGCACGCGCAGACAGGCGCCGTATAGGAAGTGGTCGCAACTGTAGCTCCAGAGATTCGCAGGTCCCATTGCGAGTGTGAGCGCAATCCAGCTGAGCATCCTGTCCCCCGACCTGTCCGTGTTCCGTTCAGCGTATCCCGCTAGCCCCCCAAAGCGGCCATCGCCCAATAAAAAAGGACGCAGCCTCGCGGCTGCGTCCATCGTGAGCCCTGCCGGGAGAGAGTCGGCAGGACTTACTTGACCTCGAACTCCTGCGGCGTTCCGGCCGCCTTGCCATCGACGGTGACCTCGGCGCGGTACTTGCCGGCCGGCCAGCCCTTTGCATTCTTGAACGTGACGTTGGTGGTTTCCGCACCGCTGGTGTTCAGGGTGGCGTTCTGTTCGCCGGCCACCTGGCCGTCCTGGTAGGTCAGCTTCGCGCCAACGGTGACGTTGTTGGCGGCACCGTCGGTCTTGACCGAAACGATGATGTCGTCCTTCGGTGCGAACAACGCCGTGGTCGCAACCGACTTGTCGGCGGCTGCGGTCTTGCCGACGGTGACCGCCGAGACGCTCACTGCAGCAGCTTCGGCCATCGGCGGCGGCGCGCCGGTCATCGGTGCGGGTGCTGCCGGTTCGGCCGGAGCGGTCGCTGCCGGAGCGGCATTGTTGTCGGTCGACTCTTCTTTCTTCTTGCAACCGACCAAGGCGACGCTGCCCAGCAGGGCGGCGATCAGGGCGGTCTGGAGCGGGGTGGTCTTGATCATTCGGGGTTCCTCCCAGGGATTGTCGGACGACGTTCGGCCGGCTTACTTCGGCGGCAATTTCAGGGTCTGGCCCGGGAAGATCTTGTCCGGGTCATCAAGCACATCGCGGTTGGCTTCGAAGATCTTCTTCCAGGCATTGGCGTCGCCCAGATGCTGCTTGGCGATCTTCGACAGCGAGTCACCCTTCTGCACGGTATAGGTGCCGCCGCTGACAACGTCTGCGGTGCTGTCCACCGAGGCGCTGACGCCGGAGAAGTCCGCCTTCGGCACCTGCTCGGCGGTACTGTCGACGCTGCCACTGACGCCGGAGAAATCGGCTTTCTTCTCGGTACTCATCCACAACTCCCGTCTGCATGACTACGTGGTTCGCACGGTGCCATGGAGGTTGTTAAATGGGGATGGTGCAGATGTGAAGCCGCCCCCGGGGGCGGCTGAACAATCGGGAGAGAAGGTGTCCGGTCGTGCCGGCCGCTGGCCGGCTTGCCCTGGACACCGGTTCCACGTGGTTGCCGACCAGCGGCCGGCACGACCGGTAACCGCCTGCTGGGTTACTGCCGCAGTTCGCGGTAGGTCGCAGCCGGGGCGGCGATGCCGGGACTGGCGCGCCAGGGATTGATGTCCAGGCCACCACGGCGGGTATAGCGGGCCTCCACTTCCAGCCACTGCGGCTGGCAGCGCGAAGTCACCTCGCTGAAGATCCGCTCAACGCACTGCTCGTGGAACTCGGCGTGCTCGCGGTAGCTGACCAGATAGCGCAGCAGGCCGGCACGGTCGATCTTCGGCCCGCGGTAACGCAGGCTGACCGTGGCCCAGTCCGGCTGGCCGGTGACCGGGCAGTTGGACTTCAGCAGCGACGAGACCAGGGTCTCTTCCACCACCTCGCCCGCATCGGCGGCAAGGAAGTCCGCCTGCGGCGGACCGTAGCAGTCGATCTCCACGTCCAGCCCGTCGATGGATTCACCGAGCGGCGTCTCACGCAGGCCCGGCAGGCCGAACTCGACCTGGACCGGCGCACCGGCGCAGGCCGACAGGTCGGCCACCAGGCGCTCGCGCAGTGCCTCGGCGCTGTCGATGCGGGTGCTGTTGAGGGAGTTGAGGTACAGCTTGAACGACTTCGATTCGATCAACCGCGGCGAAGTGCATGGCACCTGCACGGTGGCGACGGCGACTTGCGGCTTGCCACGCGGGTCGAGCCAGCTCAGCTCGAAGGCGTGCCAGCGGTCGTGGCCGACGAACGGCAGCGCGGCATCGTCGAGGCCGATCTCGGCGCGGGCGCCGCTGCGCGGGATGGGAAACAGCAGGCCGGGATCGTACTGCGACGGGTAACTGACCTCGCGACCGAGGCTGGAATCCTGTGGGGTGTTCATGGGGGTCATTGTATCGCGCGGAGGGCGGGCCTTCGGGCGGGCCGGCCAACGGCGGAGCCCCTCCGTGGTGGTTCAGGGCAGGATCTCGGGGTCGGCCGGGGGGGTGGGGTGGCTGGGGGCCGCTGCAAGTACGTCCATGTAAGCTCGGTCGCCCCCAGCCAACCCACCCTCCCGGCCACGGACAGTTTCCTGCGCCACCACGGGAAGGATCAGAAAAATCAAAATCAAAAGCCGATCCTTCAGACGTTCATGACGTCCGCCGTGTCGACCAAGGTCGACACCTACCAAAGCAGGATGTCGTTCCGACAGCCGCGGGAAACTGTCGAAGGCGGGGTGGGTCCGGTGGCAGGGGCGTGAGCGCCATGGATGGCGCGACCGAGGCTACAGGGACGTACTTGCGCCGTCCCCTGCCACCGGACCCACCCCGCCATCCCACGGATAGCCAGCTTTTGCCGTTGCTCCGGCTGTTGCCGTTGCCTCGGCGGGTGCAGGGCTGCAAGCCCTGCCGGTAACCCTCACCCCGCCGGGGTGCCGGCACCGTGCAGGTAATCCAGGCTCACCTGCAGCAACGCGCGCAATCCCACATCCAGCGCCTTCTCATCCAGCAGGAACTTCGGCGAATGATTGGCCGGTGCCGTCGCCGGGTCGATGCCCACGCTGGTGGAACCCACGAAGAAGAACATGCCCGGCACTTCCTTCGCGTACAGCGAGAAATCCTCCGCACCCATCTGCAGCGGCGGCTCGTACACGTTGTCCTTGCCCACCACCGCCTGCAGGCTCGGCAGCATCTTCGCGGTCAGTGCCGGGTCGTTCACCGTGGCCGGGTTGCCATCGGCCTCGTAGATCTCGGTCACCGCCTTGGCGCCATGCGCGGCGGCGGTGTGCTCGGCCACGTTGCGCAGGTCGGCAAAGATCTGCTGGCGCATGCCTTCGTCGAAGGTGCGGATGGTGCCAACCATCTCCACTTCATCGGGAATGATGTTGTAGCGGATGCCGCCGTTGATCGCGCCGAAGGTCAGCACGGCAGGCTGCTTGGACAGGTTGGCGCGGCGGCTGACGATGGTCTGCGCGGTCCCCACCAGGTCGGCGGTGGCGACGATCGGATCAACCCCGTTCCACGGCGCCGAGCCGTGCGTCTGGCGGCCGATCACCTTGATGCCGAAACGGTCCGAGGCCGCCATCAGCGGGCCACCGCGCACCGCGATCTGTCCGGCCTGCACACTGGAGAACACGTGCAGGCCGAATACCGCCTCCGGCTTGAAGTCGGCGAACAGGCCTTCCTTCAGCATCAGTGCGGCACCGCCCTCTTCCGGCGGCGGTGCACCTTCCTCGGCCGGCTGGAAGATCAGCATCACCTGGCCCGGCAGGTCCTTCTTCATCGCGACCAATGCTTCGGCCACGCCCAGCAGGGTGGCGGTGTGCGCGTCATGGCCGCAGGCATGCATCACGCCCACGGTCTGCCCGCGGTACTGGTCGGTGGCCTTGGAGGCGAACGGCAGGCCGGTCTGTTCGGTCACCGGCAGCGCGTCCATGTCCGCGCGCAGGGCGATCTTCGGGCCGGGCTTGCCGCCTTCGATGATCGCCACCACGCCGTGGTGGGCGATGCCGGTCTTCGGCTTCAGGCCCATCGCACGCAGGCGCTTGGCGACCTCGGCCGAGGTTCGCACCTCGCGGTTGGACAGCTCCGGGTGCTGATGGAAGTCACGGCGCCATTCGACCACCTTGGCCTGCAGGCGCTGGGCGGCGGCGGTCACTTCGGGGCGTTGCCCGTCCTGGACATGGGCAAGGACCGGCAGGGCCAGCAGCAGGGCGGACAGCAGCAGCGAACGGCGCATCGCAATCTCCACGGCAAAGGGGGTTCCAGCTGAATGTAGGGCAACGCCGCCGCCACGGGAACCTCCGCGGCCAGATCCGGTCATAGCGCCCGTCCCATCCGTCATGCAGGAAACGTGATGTGGCGCAGGTATGCTTTGCGCATTGCCAACCGGGGCCGCGCCCCGTCCAGCCCTCTTGGAGTCCTTGAATGTCACGTGTTTGGAAGATCGTGCTGCTGGTCGTGGCGGTACTGGTGCTGGCCGTGGTCGGCCTGCGCGTGCTTGGCGGGGGCAAGGAAAAGGCCGGTGGCGCGGCAGCAGCTGCGCGCCAGGGCGGTGAAGACCCGGATGCCGGCCCGGTGCCGGTCACCGTGGTGGATGCGGCACGCCAGGACGTGCCGGTCTATGCCAGCGCGCTGGGCACGGTGACGGCAATGAACACCGTCACCGTCAGCCCGCAGGTGGGCGGACAGCTGATGAGCCTGAACTTCCGCGAAGGCCAGGAAGTGAAGAAGGGCGATGTGCTGGCGGTGATCGACCCGCGCACCGCCCAGGCCAGCTATGACCAGGCGGTGGCATCCAAGCGCCAGAACGAGGCGCTGCTGGCCACCGCGCGTTCCAACTACCAGCGCTCGAACGCGCCGGAGTATCGCCAGTTCGTCGCCAAGACCGATCTGGATACACAGCGAAACCAAGTGGCACAGTACGAAAGCGCAGTCGCGGCGAACGAGGCCAGCATGCGCTCGGCGCAGGTGCAGCTGCAGTACACCAAGGTCACCGCGCCGATCACCGGCATCGCCGGCATCCGTGCGGTCGACGCCGGCAACGTGGTCAACGCCGGCACCGCGCTGGTCACCCTGACCCAGATCCATCCGATCCACGTGCTGTTCAACCTGCCCGAGCGCCAGCTCGGCGACGTGCGCCAGGCACAGGCCGCCGGTGCGGTGCCGGTGGCAGCGCTGGACCGCGCCGATTCGCACGTGCTGTCCGGTGACGGCAAGCTGGACGTGGTCGACAACCTGATCAGTGCCGACAGCGGCACGTTCAAGGCACGCGCGATCTTCGACAATACCGACAACGGCCTGTGGCCGGGCCAGTTCGTCAACGTGCGCATGCAGCTGCGCACGATTGCCGGCGGCGTGGTCATTCCGACCCAGGCCGTACTGCGCGGGCCGGATGGCGAGTACGTCTATGTCGTGCAGGGCGACAACACGGTGAAGATGCAGACCGTGCGCAGCGGCGTGGAAGTGGGTGACAGCCAGGTGCAGATCGCCGAAGGCCTGAAGGGCGGCGAGCGCGTGGTCAGCGAAGGCCAGTTCCGCCTGAAGCCGGGCAGCAAGGTCACCGCGCTGAAGCCGGGCGAGACCCCGGTCGCACCGACCGAGGCCGAACTGAAGGCCGCCGAGCAGAAGAACGGCGGCGGTGGCCGTCGCGGTGGTGGCCCGCGCTGAGCGCAGGCTACTGACCTTCCCGCGCCGGCAAGCCTGCCGGCGCTGCCATTGAAGTGCCAGCAAGGATCAGTCCGTGGGCTTTTCGACGATCTTCATCCGCCGCCCCATCGCCACCTCGCTGTTGATGGCGGGCCTGTTGCTGCTGGGCATCCTCGGTTACCGCAAGCTGCCGGTGTCGGCGCTGCCGGAAATCGATGCGCCCAGCCTGGTGGTCACCACCCAGTACCCTGGCGCCAACGCCACCACCATGGCCTCGCTGGTCACCACGCCGCTGGAGCGCCAGTTCGGTCAGATCTCCGGGCTGGAGCTGATGACCTCCGACTCGTCGGCCGGGTTGTCCACGATCATCCTGCAGTTCTCGATGGACCGGAACATCGACATCGCCGCGCAGGACGTACAGGCGGCGATACGCCAGGCCACCCTGCCCTCGTCGCTGCCCTACCAGCCGGTCTACAACCGGGTGAACCCGGCCGACGCGGCCATCGTCACCCTCAAGCTGACCTCCGATACGCGGCCGCTGCGCGACGTCAACAACTACGCTGACTCGATCCTCGCCCAGCGCCTGTCGCAGGTACAGGGCGTGGGCCTGGTCTCGATCGCCGGCAACGTGCGTCCGGCCGTGCGCATCCAGGTCAATCCGGCGCAGCTGTCGAACATGGGCCTGACCCTGGAAGAGCTGCGCAGCGCGCTGACCCAGGCCAACGTCAATGCACCCAAGGGTTCACTGAACGGCAAGACCCAGTCCTACAGCATCGGTACCAACGACCAGCTCACCAGTGCCGCCGAGTACCGCGACACCATCATCAGCTACAAGAACGGCCGTCCGGTGCGTTTGTCCGACGTGGCCGAAGTGGTTGATGGCGTGGAGAACGACCAGCTGGCCGCCTGGGCCGATGGCAAGCCGGCGGTGCTGCTGGAAGTGCGGCGCCAGCCCGGCGCCAACATCGTGCAGACCGTCGAGCGCATCCGCGCGATCCTGCCGCAGCTGCAGGGCGTGCTGCCAGCCGACGTGCACCTGGAGATCTTCAACGACCGTACCGAGACCATCCGCGCCTCGGTGCATGAAGTGCAGTTCACCCTGATCCTCACCATCGGCCTGGTGGTGGCAGTGATCTTCGTGTTCCTGCGCCGGCTGTGGGCCACGATCATTCCCTCGGTGGCCGTGCCACTGTCATTGGCGGGCACTTTCGCGGTGATGGCCTTCACCGGCATGTCGCTGGACAACCTCTCGCTGATGGCGCTGGTGGTGGCCACCGGCTTCGTGGTCGACGATGCGATCGTGATGATCGAGAACATCGTGCGTTACATCGAGCAGGGCAAGAGTGGCAAGGAAGCGGCCGAGATCGGTGCGCGCCAGATCGGCTTCACTGTGCTGTCGCTGACCGTGTCGCTGGTGGCAGTGTTCCTGCCGCTGCTGCTGATGCCCGGCGTCACCGGCCGCCTGTTCCACGAATTCGCCTGGGTGCTGAGCATCGCGGTGGTGCTGTCGATGCTGATCTCGCTGACGCTCACCCCGATGATGTGCGCCTACCTGCTCAAGCCCGACGCCCTGCCCGAGGGCGAGGACGCGCATGAGCGTGCGGCGGCGGCCGGCACGCAGAACCTGTGGACGCGCACCGTCGGCCTGTACGAGCGCAGCCTGGACTGGGTGCTGGGCCACCAGCGCCTGACCCTGGCCGTGGCCGGCGGCGCACTGGTGCTGACCGTGCTGCTGTACGTGCTGATTCCCAAGGGCCTGCTGCCCGAACAGGACACCGGCCTGATCACCGGCGTGGTGCAGGCCGACCAGAATATCGCCTTCCCGCAGATGGAGCAGCGCACCAGGCAGGTCGCCGAAGCGCTGCGCCAGGATCCGGATGTGACCGGCGTGTCGGCCTTCATTGGCGCGGGCAGCATGAATCCCACGCTCAACCAGGGCCAGCTGTCGATCGTGCTGAAGGAACGCGGCGAGCGCGATGGCCTGGATGAGATCCTGCCGCGCCTGCAGAAGGCGGTGGCCGGTATTCCGGGCGTGGCGCTGTACCTGAAGCCGGTACAGGACGTAACCCTGGACACCCGCGTGGCCGCCACCGAGTACCAGTACTCGTTGTCGGACGTCGATCCGGCGACGGTGGCCACCCAGGCCACGCGCCTGACCGAAGCGCTGCGCAAGCGCCCGGAACTGGCTGACGTCGACAACAACCTGTCCAACCAGGGCCGCGCCCTCGAGCTGAACATCGACCGCGACAAGGCCAGCGTGCTGGGCGTGCCGATGCAGACCATCGACGACACGCTCTACGATGCGTTCGGCCAGCGCCAGATCTCGACCATCTTCACCGAACTCAACCAGTATCGGGTTGTGCTGGAAGTGGCGCCGGAGTTCCGCACCAGCACCGCGCTGATGGAACAGCTGGCCGTTGCCTCCAATGGTGCCGGTGCTCTGACCGGCACCAATGCCACCAGCTTCGGCCAGGTCACCTCGTCGAATTCATCGACGGCTACCGGCATCGGCGCGCAGAACACCGGCATCACCGTCGGCGCCGGCAGCATCATTCCGCTGTCGGCACTGGCCGAAGGCAAGGTCAGCAGTGCGCCGCTGGTGGTCAGCCACCAGCAGCAGCTGCCGGCGGTGACGGTCTCGTTCAACGTGGCGCCGGGCTATTCGCTGTCCGACGCCGTGCGTGCGATCCAGGAGACCAAGGACAGCCTGGACATGCCGGCACACCTGCATGCCGAATTCATCGGCAAGGCCGCCGAATTCACCGGCAGCCAGACCGATGTGGTGTGGCTGCTGCTGGCCTCGCTGGTGGTGATCTACATCGTGCTGGGTGTGCTCTACGAGAGCTACATCCACCCGATCACGATCATCTCCACGCTGCCGCCGGCCGGTGTCGGCGCGCTGCTGGCGCTGATGCTGTGCGGGCTGAGCCTGTCGGTGGATGGCATCGTCGGCATCGTGCTGCTGATCGGCATCGTCAAGAAGAACGGCATCATGATGGTGGACTTCGCCATCGAGGCCCGCCGCGCCGGTGCCAACGCACACGAAGCGATCCGCCGCGCCTGCCTGCTGCGCTTCCGCCCGATCATGATGACGACGGCTGCGGCCATGCTCGGCGCGCTGCCGCTGGCGCTGGGCACCGGCATCGGCTCGGAACTGCGCCGCCCGCTCGGCATCGCCATCGTCGGCGGCCTGCTGTTGTCGCAGCTGGTCACGCTGTACACCACGCCGGTGATCTACCTGTACATGGAGCGATTCTCCGAATGGCTGGCCCGCCGCCGCGAACAGCGCGCGCTGCGCAACGGTTCGCTGCAGGAGCCGCAGGCATGATCCACGCCCCGCTGCTGCGAGGGGCCGCACGATGAACCTGTCCGGCCCCTTCATCCGCCGCCCGATCGGCACCGCGCTGCTGGCCATCGGCCTGTTCATGGTCGGACTGATCTGCTACCTGCGGCTGGGCGTATCGGCGCTGCCGAACATCGAGATCCCGGTGATCTTCGTGCACGCCAGCCAGTCCGGCGCCGATGCGGCGACCATGGCCTCCACGGTCACCGCGCCACTGGAACGCCACCTCGGCCAGCTGCCGGGCATCGACCGCATGCGCTCGTCGAGTTCGGAAGGCAGCTCGCTGGTGTTCATGATCTTCCAGAGCGGCCACAACATCGATTCGGCCGCGCTGGACGTGCAGACCGCGATCAACTCGGCGCAGGCCGACCTGCCTTCGGGCATGGGCTCGCCGATGTACCAGAAGGCGAACCCGAACGACGACCCGGTCATCGCCATCGCGCTGACCTCGCAGACGCAGTCGGCCGATGAGCTGTACAACGTCGCCGACTCGCTGCTGGCGCAGCGCATCCGCCAGATCAGCGGCGTTGCCTCGGTCGACATCGCCGGTGCCTCGACGCCGGCGGTACGCGTGGACGTCAACCTGCGCCTGATGAACGCCCTCGGCCTGACTGCCGATGATCTGCGCAACGCCGTACGCGCAGCCAATGTCACCTCGCCCACCGGCTTCCTCAGCGATGGCAATACCACCACCGCGATCATCGCCAACGATTCGGTCGCGCGTGCGGCCGACTTCGCCGACCTGGTGGTCAAGACCCAGGGTGACGGCCGGGTGATCCGCCTGAAGGACATCGCCAACGTCTACGACGGCCAGCAGGATGCCTACCAGGCCGCGTGGTTCGACCACAAGCCGGCGGTGGTGATGTACGTGTTCACCCGTGCCGGCGCCAACATCGTGGAGACCGTGGACCGGGTCAAGGCGCAGATTCCGACCCTGCGCGACTACCTGCAGCCCGGCACCACGATGACGCCGTACTTCGACCGTACGCCGACCATCCGCTCGTCGCTGCATGAGGTGCAGATCACCCTGCTGATCAGCCTGGCGATGGTGGTGCTGACCATGGCGCTGTTCCTGCGCCGGCTGGCGCCGACGCTGATCGCCGCCGTAACCGTGCCGCTGTCGCTGGCCGGTGCCGCGCTGGTGATGTACGTGATGGGCTTCACCCTGAACAACCTGAGCCTGCTGGCGCTGGTGATCGCGATCGGCTTCGTGGTCGACGATGCGATCGTGGTGATCGAGAACATCATGCGTCACCTCGACGAAGGCATGCCGCGGATGCAGGCGGCACTGACCGGGGCGCGCGAGATCGGCTTCACCATCGTCTCGATCACCGCCTCGCTGGTGGCCGTGTTCATCCCGCTGCTGTTCGCCAGCGGCATGATGGGCGCGTTCTTCCGCGAGTTCACCGTCACCCTGGTGGCAGCGATCGTGGTCTCGATGATCGTCTCGCTGACGCTGACCCCGGCGCTGTGCAGCCGCTTCCTCAGCGCCCACGACCACACGGCGCCGCCGTCACGCTTCGGCCGCTGGCTGGATGCCGGCCACGAGCGCATGCTGCGCATCTACACCGTGTTCCTGGACTTCTCGCTGCGCCACGCGCTGCTGCTGTCGCTGACACCGCTGCTGCTGATCGGTGCAACCATCTTCCTGTTCGGTGCAGTGAAGAAGGGCGCGTTCCCGCCGCAGGACACCGGCCTGATCTGGGGCCGCGCCAACTCCAGCGCTACGGTCTCCTTCGAGGACATGGTCAGCCGCCAGCGCCGCATCACCGACATGCTGATGGCCGACCCGGCGGTGAAGACAGTGGGCGTGCGCCTGGGCAGCGGCCGCCAGGGCTCCAGCGCACAGTTCAACGTCGAGCTGAAGTCGCGCAAGGAAGGCCGCCGCGAAACCACCGCGCATGCCCTGGCGCGACTGAGTGCGAAGGCCGACCGCTACCCCGACCTGCAGCTGCGCCTGCGCGCGATCCAGGATCTGCCCAGCAACGATGGCGGTGGCTCCAGCCAAGGCGCGCAGTACCGCATCTCGCTGCAGGGCAATGACCTGGCGTCACTGCAGGAATGGCTGCCCAAGCTGCAGGCGGAGCTGAAGAAGAACCCGAAGCTGCGCGACGTCGGCACCGACGTGGACAATGCCGGCCTGCGCCAGAACATCGAGATCGACCGTGCCAAGGCAGCCCGCCTGGGTGTTTCGGTCGGCGCCATCGACGGCGCCCTGTACGGCGCGTTCGGCCAGCGCCAGATCTCGACCATCTATTCAGACATCAACCAGTACAGCGTGGTGGTCAACGCCCTGCCCTCGCAGACCGCTACGCCGGCGGCACTGGACGAGGTGCATGTGCGTGCGCGCAACGGCGACATGGTGCCGCTCACTGCGGTGGCCAAGCAGGTGCCGGGGCTGGCGCCTTCGCAGATCACCCATGAGAACCAGTACACGACGATGGACCTCAGCTACAACCTGGCGCCGAACGTGAGCATGGGCGAAGCCAAGGCGATCATCGACGCCACCGTGGCCGGCATGCGCATGCCCGGCGACATCCGCCTGGCCGATGATGCGGGGTTCGGGTTCAACTCCGATCCCAGCGACATGCTGATCCTGGTGTTTGCCGCGATCCTGACCGTGTACCTGGTGCTGGGCATGCTCTACGAGAGCCTGATCCATCCGGTCACCATCCTGTCCACGCTGCCGGCGGCGGGCGTGGGTGCGCTGCTGGCGTTGTTCGGCACCAACACCGAACTGTCGGTGATCTCGATGATCGCGCTGGTGCTGTTGATCGGCATCGTCAAGAAGAATGCGATCATGATGATCGACTTCGCGCTGGTGGCGCAGCGCGAGCATGGACTGGCACCGCGCGAGGCGGCACGCGAGGCCAGCATCGTACGCTTCCGTCCGATCATGATGACCACGATGGTGGCGATCCTGGCGGCGGTTCCGCTGGCGATCGGCCTGGGCGAAGGGTCCGAGCTGCGTCGTCCGCTGGGTATCGCGATGATCGGCGGCCTGCTTTTCTCGCAGAGCCTGACCCTGCTCAGCACCCCGGCGCTGTACGTGATCTTCTCCTGCCTGGCCGAGCGCTGGCGGGCACGTCGCGCACGCAGGCGCGAAGCGAAGCTGCTCAAGCGCGCGCAGCGGGCGTAGAAGGGCCCATCCGCGCATGGCGCGGATCGACTGAAACGGTAGCGCCGGGCCATGTCCGGCGGGTGCGGACCGTCGGTCCGCACTCCATATTTCACGCGTACCCCGCAATAATGAAGCTCGATCCTTCCACCGAGCCTGCATGTCCGCCCGCCAATCCCGCCTCAGCCGCCTGTGGGCCCACGAAAAGGCCAGTTACGGCCTGCGTGTGTTCATCGCCCTGACCGCAGCGCTTGCCGTGTGCTGGCAGCTGGATGCGCTCACCGCCCTGCCCGGCGTGTTCCTCGGCATCATCGCCAGCGCCATCGCCGAGACCGATGACAACTGGTGGGGGCGTACCAAGGCGGTACTGCTGTCGCTGCTGTGCTTCTGCCTCGCCGCCGCCTCGGTGATCTGGCTGTTCCCCTGGCCATGGATCTTCATCGGTGCGCTGGCGCTGTCCACGTTCGGGCTGACCCTGCTGGGTGCGCTCGGCGAACGCTACGCGTCGATCGCCCAGGCCACGGTAACGCTGGCGATCTACACCATGATCGGGCTGGAGCAGCATGGCGCCAGCGACCTGCACAGCGCGCTGGAAGCGGTCAGCCACCTGCTGGCCGGTGCGGTCTGGTACGGCCTGCTGTCGATCCTGTGGACCGCGCTGTTCGCCAACCGCCCGGTCCGCGAACGCGTGGCGCGCCTGTACGTTGAACTGGGCCGCTACCTGCAGTTGAAGGCAACACTGTTCGAGCCGGTGCGCGAGGCTGACCTGCAACGTCGCCAGCTCGACCTGGCCGAGCAGAACCGGCGCGTGGTCGGTGCGTTGAACGAGGCCAAGACCGCGATCCTGGCCCGCTTCGGCCGTTCCGGGCGGCCAGGCGTGAACTCCGGCCTGTACCTGCGCCTCTATTACATGGCACAGGATTTCCACGAGCGCGCCAGCTCCTCGCACTACCCGTATGGCGCCCTGGTCGACGCCTTCTTCCACAGTGACGTGCTGTACCGCTGCCAGCGCCTGCTCGACCTGCAGGGCCAGGCCTGCGCGCGGCTGGGCGAGGCGATCCGCCTGCGCCGTCCGTTCGTGTATGGCGAAAGCAACCAGCAGGCCGGCCGCGACCTGGCCGATGCGCTGGCCTACCTGCGCGACCAGCAGCGCCCGCAGTGGCAACGCCTGCTCGGCTCGCTGGACCTGCTGGTGCATAACCTGCGCAGCATCGAACGCCGCCTGTTGGACGCCGAGCGTTCCGAGGCCAGCCTGGACAACGTCGATACCCGCCTGCGCGACAGCAACCCGCACACCCTGCGCGAGATGGGCGTGCGCGTGCGCCAGCAGCTCACGCCCGGTTCGGTCCTGTTCCGCCACGGCCTGCGCATGGCATTGGCGCTGATCGCCGGTTTCGCGGCAATCCGCCTGTTCAATGCCCAGAACGGCTCATGGGTGCTGCTGACCATCGTGTTCGTTTGCCGCCCCAACTTCGGTGCCACCCGCCAGCGCCTGGCGCAACGCATCGTCGGCACCGTGGCCGGCCTGGTACTGACCTGGGCGCTGCTGCAGCTGTTCCCGCAGCTGCACGTGCAGCTGCTGATCGCGCTGCTGTCGGCGCTGTTGTTCTTCTTCACCCGCACCGACCGCTACCTGGTGGCATCGGCGGCGATCACGGTGATGGCCCTGACCTGCTTCAACCTGATCGGCGATGGCTTCGTGCTGATCGTGCCGCGCATGGTCGATACGCTGCTGGGCTGCGCAATCGCCGCCGCGGCTGCGTTCCTGATCCTGCCCGACTGGCAGGGCCGCCAGCTGCACCTCGTGCTGGCGCGCGTGCTGGACACCGCCGCACGCTACCTGGATTCGGTACTGGGCCAGTACCGCAGCGGCATGCGCGATGACCTCGCCTACCGCATCGCCCGCCGCGACATGCACAACGCCGATGCCGCGCTGTCCACCGCGCTGTCGAACATGCTGCGCGAGCCGGGCCACGTGCGCCGCAACCTCGATGCCGGTTTCCATTTCCTGGCGTTGTCCAACATGCTGCTCGGCCATCTCTCGGCGCTGGGTGCGCACCGCGACCAGGTGGACAGCTACGCCGGTGATCCGCTGGCGCTGGCCGCCGGTGAGCGCGTGCGAAAGGCGCTGCAGCAGCTGTCCTCGGCCCTGGCCGCACGGCAGCCGGTCAGCGAGGACGACAATGACGCCGACCGCGCGGTGGCCGCCGAGCTGGAGCAGATCGATGAGGCGATGCCGCCGAAGCTGCAGCTGATCCGCACGCAGATGGCGCTGGTGCTGCGGATGCTGCCGAAGGTGCGGGCGGCAGCGAATGAGGCGGTGACCAGCCTGACCTGATCCCTCACCGCTGAATCAGGCATTTCATCCACGCACGGCGTGGATCTACTGCGCCGTGTGCAACGGCGCGTTGCGCCTGGCGCTGCAGTTCGATCACGCCGCCACGCGGATACTGGGCAATCCCCCGCTCCGGATCATCGTCATGAAAATCGAACTCAGTGGCCGCACCGCGCTGATCACCGCCTCCACCGCCGGCATCGGCCTGGCGATCGCCCAGGGTCTTGCCGCAGCGGGTGCGCGGGTCATTCTCAACGGCCGCAGCACCGACAGCGTCGAACGCGCCCGCCAGCGCCTGCTAGCCGCCGTTCCGGGGGCCGAGGTGATCGGCGTGGCCGCCGACCTCTCCGATGCAGCCGGCGTCGATACCCTGCTGGCGGGCCTGCCCAAGGTCGACATCCTGGTCAACAACGCCGGCATTTTCGGCCCCGAGGACTTCTTCGAGACCGAAGACGCCACCTGGGAGCGTTACTGGCAGACCAACGTAATGTCCGGCGTGCGCCTGTCGCGTGCGTTGCTGCCGGCGATGGTGGCAGCCGGTTGGGGCCGCGTGTTGTTCATTTCCTCCGAATCCGCACGCAACATTCCGGCCGACATGATCCATTACGGAGTCAGCAAGACCGCGCAGCTGTCGCTGTCGCGCGGCCTGGCCAAGCGCGTGGCCGGCAGCGGCGTCACCGTCAACGCGGTGCTGCCCGGCCCGACCCTGTCCGACGGCTTTGCGGCGATGTTCGAAGATGAACGCCAGCGCAGTGGCAAGCCGCTGGAGCAGATCGGTCGCGAGTTCGTGATGGCACACCGGCCGTCTTCGGTGATCCAGCGCACCGCCACGGTCGAGGAAGTGGCCAACATGGTGGTGTACCTGGCCTCGCCGCAGGCCTCCGCCACCTCCGGTGCGGCACTGCGCGTGGATGGCGGCGTGGTCGACGATATCGTCTGAGATCTTTCAAAGTGTGCGGACCGACGGTCCGCACCCACAGGTCCGCACCCACAGCGGATGGACAGGAATGCTAGGCTGCGCCGGTCAAGGAGGCTCCATGTCCGGTCACAACCAGTTCGCCCTGCTGCGCCAGCGCCGTTTCCTGCCGTTCTTCGTCGTCCAGGCGCTCGGAGCGTTCAACGACAACGTGTACCGGCAGGCGATCATCAGCATGTTGCTGTTCATGGCCGTGCCGGAGGAAGAACTGGGGCTGTATGCCACGCTGGCACCGGCCATCTTCATCCTGCCGTACTTCCTGTTCTCGGCACTGGCCGGGCAGATCGCCGACAAACTGGAAAAATCGCGACTGATCGTGATCACCACCACCATGGAGATCGTGATCATGTCGCTGGCGGCCACCGGCTTCCTCACCCAGAGCCTGCCGGTGCTGCTGGTCGCCCTGTTCTGCACCGGCATGCAGTCAACCCTGTTCGGCCCGGTGAAGTACTCGGTACTGCCCTCGGTACTCAAGCCGGAAGAGCTGACCGGTGGCAACGGTCTGGTTGAAATGGGCACCTCGATGTCGATCCTGTCCGGCATGATCGTCGGCGGCCTGGTGTTCACTGTGGCCGGCAGCCACGGCACGGTGGTGGCGGCCTGCGCGATCATCGGCCTGGCGATCTGCGGAAATATCGCTGCGCGCCTGATTCCCAAGGTCGATGCCGGCGACCCGAACCTGAAGATCAACTGGAACCCGCTGCCCGAATCACTGGCGGTGCTGCGCATGGCGCGCCAGCAGAAGGCGGTGCGCAATTCAATCCTGGGTGTGTCCTGGTTCTGGTTCGTCGGCACCGTGCTGACCTCGCAGCTGCCGGCCTATGCCGTGACCAACCTCGGCGGTGAGCCGACCCTGTACATCTTTGCGCTGGCCCTGTTCTCGGTCGGCACCGGCATCGGCTCGCTGCTGTGCGAGAAGCTGTCGGCACGCACGGTGGAAATCGGCCTGGTGCCGCTGGGTGCGTTCGGCATGACCGCGTTCCTGCTCGACCTGTACTTCGCCCGCAGTGGCGAAGCAACGGTGCACGGGCTGACCATCGGCACGTTCCTGCAGCAGCCGGGCAGCATCCGCATCGTCATCGACCTGATCGGCATCGGCCTGTTCACCGGCATCTTCGTGGTGCCACTGTTCGCGCTGATCCAGAGCCGCACACCGAAGGCCCAGATGTCGCGCGTGTTCGCCGCGCTGAACATCCAGAATTCCGGCTTCATCGTCGGCGCAGCCCTGCTGTCGCTGGCCGCGCACAAGCTGCTGCACTGGACCATTCCGCAGCAGTTCCTGGCGCTGGCCATCGCCAACGCGCTGGTGGCGATCTACATCTTCACCATCGTCCCCGAATTCCTGATGCGCTTCCTCAGCTGGCTGATGGTGCGCACCCTGTACCGGCTGCGCCCGCACGGCATCGAAGCGAACGTGCCCGACGAAGGCGCCGCGCTGCTGGTCTGCAACCATGTCAGCTACATGGATGCGCTGATCCTGTCGGCGACGATTCCGCGCCCGGTGCGCTTCGTCATGTACTACAGGATCTTCAACATCCCGGTGATGCGCTGGATCTTCCGCACCGCCAAGGCGATCCCGATTGCCGGCGCGCGCGAAGACCCGGCGCTGATGCAGCGCGCGTTCGATGACATAGACGCCGCGCTGGCCGAAGGCGAGCTGGTCTGCATCTTCCCCGAAGGTGCGTTGACCAAGGATGGTGCGATGGCGCCGTTCAAGTCCGGCGTCGAGAAGATCCTCGAACGGCGGCCGGTGCCGGTGGTGCCGATGGCGCTGCGCGGCATGTGGTCGAGCATGTGGAGCCGTCGCGACAGCCGCCTTGGCCGGATGCGCGTGCCACGCCGTTTCCGTGCCACCGTCGAGGTGGTGGCCGCACCGGCCGTGGATGGCCACAGCACCAGCGCACCGGTGTTGGAGGCCCAGGTGCGGGCCTTGCGCGGCGATCACGCCTGACGGTACCGGCCCGCCAGTCGGGCCCGGCGCCCCCCCCACATACGTCACCGTCCAGTGGCGTACGCGACATGTCGTGACTGTAAACGCATACATGCAACGTCGGTTGCGGTAGATTACGCACCCACAGGGGGGAGGTCCGGTCGATACATCACGGCCGGCCACCAAGGAATGGAGTCTCGCTTTGAATCAACCACCACCGCTCAGCCGTCCGGTCTACATCCCCAACCATCTGGTCTGGGCGATCCTGACGACGCTGTTCTGCTGCCTGCCGTTGGGCGTGGTGTCGATCGTCTATGCCTCCCAGGTCGATGGCCGCCGCGCGGCCGGCGACCTGCCGGGGGCCTACAGCGCGTCGCGCAAGGCGGGCTGGTGGGCGGTGGCTTCGGCCGTGGCCCTGCCAGTCCTGTTGCTGTTGTGGTTCGGGCTGTTCGGCGGCTTGGCCGTACTGGGCGCTCTTTCCGACCAATGATTCACCACCACCACCCATCAAGGAGCTTGAACCCATGAATACCGCTACTCCGCAGGTCCCGAACAACCTGGTCTGGGCGATCCTGACCACCCTGTTCTGCTGCCTGCCGGCCGGCATCGTGTCGATCGTCTACGCCGCCCAGGTCAACGGCAAGCTGGCCGCTGGCGACATCGCCGGCGCCCAGGATTCGGCTGCCAAGGCCAAGAAGTGGGCCATCTGGTCGGCCATCGCCTGGGTCGTCGTGGTCGTGCTGTACGTGCTGTTCTTCGTTGTGCTCGGCGGCATGGGCGCGATGAGCAACAGCAGCTACTGATACGCCTGGACGGATCCGGCGCCTGCGCCGGATCCGTTGTTGCATGTCCGCGCTTCCCGCTCGTTCCCGACTCGCCCGCTGGGCACCGCTGCTGGTTTCCGCCGGCCTGGCCGTGGGTGCCACGGTGGTCCTGCGCAACGTCAATCCGTATGTCGCCGGCAATCCGTTGCCGAGCTGCCCGCTCTACGCCCTGACCGGCCTGTACTGCCCGGGCTGTGGCAGCACGCGCTGCCTGTATTCCCTGGTCCACTTCGACCTGCCCGGCGCGATGGCGATGAACCCGCTGCTGGTCATCAGCCTGCCGTTCCTGTTGCTGATGCTGCTGAACATCGCCGGCATCCGCCCACGCGCGCTCGACCCGCTGATGCGGGTACTGGCCAATCCCGTGTTCTGGCTCTGGGTGCTGCCCGGGTATGCGCTGCTGCGCAACCTGCCGTGGGCACCGTTCACTGCACTGGCACCGGTCTAGGTTTCCAGCCAACGGCGCAGCCCCTCGTGGTGGGCGAGTGCATTGATACGGGATCTGGCCGGGCGGGTGGGCTGCGCAGGGGCCGCTGCAAGTCCCCCTCCGGGGCCCGGCCCAGCCGCTGGCGGCTGGGCGTTCGGTCGCTTGCGAAGCCGTGCCTCGCAAGCAAAGCGCCCTCACCCATGTAAGCTCGGTCGCCGCATCCATGCGGCTCACGCCCCTGCGCAGCCCACCCGCCCGGCCACGGACAGTTTCCGTGTGCGTCCACCACGGAAAAGAAAGAGAAGATCAAAAGCGGAAGCGGATCGCTTCGCTCTGCATCCACGCATGGCGTGGATCTACCGTGTCGACCAAGGTCGGCACCTACCCGCAATCGCAGGTCACCCATCGCCACCGGGAAACCATCGGGGGTGGGGCGGTGTGGGGCTGCAGGACCGTTGGCGCCATGGATGGCGCCATCGAGCCCCCAGGGACGGGTTTACGGCGTGTCCTGCAGCCCCACACCGCCCCGCCCAACCCTCAGCAACCCAGAGCCGCTTTGGCTTTGGCTTTGGCTTTGGCTTTGGCTTTGGCTTTGGCTTTGGCTTTGGCTTTGGCTTTGGCCTCTGCAGGTGCAGGGCTGCAAGCCCTGCAAAGCAACTACGTCACCCAGCCTGCAATCACCAGCAGGGCGAGGATCGCCAGCCACAGCAGCAGCATCCGCCACACCAGGCTCATCGCATCACGCAGGTCCGGCAGCCGCTGCCACACCGGCAACAGCCCCGCCTCGGTGTAATCGTGCGCGTCCTCGCGCAGCTCGGCGTTGACGCTGGCCCGCGCCACCGCGCCCAGGAACCCGATGTTGCCGGCCAGGCGCTCACCATGGGCCTGGCGCCAGGCCTTCCACGCCGTATCGAAGTTGCCCACCAGCGCCATCGAGAACGCCATCAACTGCGCCACCGGCCATTCGATCCAGCCCAGCAGGCGCTGCGCCAGCGCCAGCGGCTCCACCGGCACGCGGGCACGCATCGGGCTTTCCGCCATCAATGCCAGCAGGCGATAGCCCAGCGCACCGGCCGGGCCCAGCAGCAGGAACCAGAACAGCACCGCGAACCAGCGCCGCAGTGCATTGAGCACGGTCGCCTCGACCAGCGAGGGCACGTCCTCGCGCAGGCTGCCCCCGGCCGACTGCAGGTTGCGCACGGCCGCCTGTCGTGTCGCCGCGTCATCGGCATCGATGATGGCCTCGATATCGCGGTCCAGATCGCGTGGCCCCCAGCACCAGGCCAGCACGCCCACGCCCAGCAACAGCGACGGCAGACCGAACAGCACCCCGCGCAGCAACCACGCCAGCAGCACCATCAGCAGCAGCGGCGGCAGCAATGCCAGGGCCACGCCTGCCTGACCCTGCCAGGCCTTGCCGCCGCGCGCGTCCAGCCAGCCCAGCCAGCGCCGGAAGCCGTCGAAACGGCGCAGCGAGGCGGCAGCGGCCGGGGCAACATGGCCCAGGGCCAGTGCCACCAGCACGGCGGCCAGAGTGGTGAACATGGCAGGTCTCCCTACGAAACAGAACGCTCGGCGCCGCTACCTTACCTGTCGCAGCGGCGCCCTCAGCGGTGAACCGGACTGTAACCCGGGCCGTGTTCAGGTGGCGGCAATACAGCTGCCACGACCGGACCGGCAGAGGATCGGGTTCAGCCCTTCTGCTGGCGGTACCAGTGTTCGATCAGGCCGCGCGAAATCGAGATCGGCGGCGACAGGCGGATGCCCTGGCCATCGTCCTCCACATCGCGTGCCAGTGCCGCGCCCACCTCGTCGGCACTGAACCAGCGCGCGTCTTCCAGCTCGCCATCCACCGTCGGCAGGTCATCCTGCGCCTGTGCACGGAAGCCGATCATCAGCGCGCCCGGGAACGGCCACGGCTGCGAGCCGAGGTACTGGCACGCGGTCACCCGCACCTTGCTCTCCTCATGCACTTCACGCACCACGGTCTGCTCGAAGGTCTCGCCGGGTTCGACGAAGCCGGCCAGCACCGAGTAACGCCGCGGTGCCCAGTTGGACTGCCGGCCCAGCAGCAGCCGGCCCTGGTTTTCCACGGCGACGATCACGGCGGGGTCGACGCGCGGGTAGTGCTCGGTGGAACACTGCGCGCAACGACCGACGAAGCCGCCGCGGGCAAACGCCACGGCGCCGCCGCACACACCGCAGAAGCGGGTGCGCGAGTGCCAGTAGGACATGCCGCGGGCATAGCTGAAGGCGGTCGCATCGGCCATCGACCACAGCAGAGCGGCCTGGCGCAGGTCGAGGCGACGTGGTGCGGTGACGGTGACGCTGGCGGCTTCAACCGAGAACCACGCTTGTTCCCCGCGCAGGCCGAGGAAGATCGCCGAGCCGGGACCACCCCCGATGTCGGCGCCGGTCAGCGCCAGCGGCTGGTCGTCATCGCCGGTGAAGGCGCTGCCGTCCTGATCGAGCACGAGAATGCGCGCGCCCGGCCACAGGCGCGCCAGTGCATCGGCATCGTCGCGCAGGGCATCGGCGCGCTCCAGCGGTTCGCCAACGAAGGCAAAACCGGAAAGCGGCGAAGAAGTATTGGGCATCCGGCAAGCGTGCCGCCAATCGATGCGGGTGGCAAGGTCGGCGCTGTGCGCAATCTGCTGTTGTGGGCTGGAGGGCACAGAGCATCCACGCATGGCGTGGATCTACGGATCCGCTCTGGCAGGTGCCAACCTTGGTTGGCACATCCTGGCCACAGGGCTCTTACATGCTGAAGCTGCTGCCGCAGCCGCAGGTGGTCTTCGCGTTCGGGTTGCGGATCACGAACTGCGCACCGGTCAGGCTCTCGGTGTAATCCACCTCTGCGCCCATCAGGTACTGCAGGCTCAGCGGGTCGACCAGCAGGGTCACCCCGCTGGTCTGTACCGCCAGGTCGTCCTCGGCACGGTTCTCGTCGAACTCGAACCCGTACTGGAAGCCCGAACAGCCACCGCCTTCGATGTACACGCGCAGGGCCAGGTCGGGGTTGCCCTCTTCCTGGATCAGGGATTTGACCTTGGCGGCCGCCGACTCGGTGAAGTTCAGCGGGCGCTCCAGCGACTGGTAATCGGGCGCGGCAACCGGGGTGGCGCCGGGCAGGGAGACTAGCGTGCTCATGCCGTCAGCATGGGGGTGCCGACGATGGCTTTCAAGCCATCGCCTCGGCCAGCTTGCGGCGTGCGGCGGTGTCACCCTTGCCACCATTGGCCTCTTCGCCTTCCGGAGCCGGCAGGGCGGCCATCGGGGCGCTGGCATGGATCAGGCGACCGTTCAGCTGGGCGCCCGCATTCATCTCCACCACCTGGTAATGGACGTTGCCATTGACCCGTGCGCTCGGGGTCAGTTCGACCTTCTCAGTGGCATGCACGTCGCCGTCCAGGCGGCCACTGATGACCACCACCTGGGCACGGATCTCGCCCTCGATCACGCCATGCTCGGCGACCGTCAGGGTCGCACCACTGGCGCCTTCGGCGGCGATCACCTTGCCATGGATGCGGCCTTCCACATACAGGCCCCCACTGAATTCCACATCACCGCGGATCACCACCTGGTTGCCGATCAGGGCATCCACCACCAGCTGGCCTTCACGGTTGGATTTGCTGCTTCCGAACATCTGCCTACTCCCCTTTGGCGGCCGGCGCACCGGCCTGTTTCCAGTCGAATACCTGGGTGGTACCCCCCGTACCACTCCCCAATGTCACCCGCACGCGTTGCGGGGTGAAGTCAGCCGGCAGCATCACGCTGCCGGTGAGCTGCTGGAAGTACCGGAACGAGTAATCCTGTCCCGGCACCTTGCTGCGCTGGTGCAGATCATCCCAGCTGATCGTGGCCAGCTTGCCGTTCTTGACGCCTTCCACGGTGAAGCGCATCTGCCCCTGGCTGATGGCGCCACGGTTGAGGTTCTGGGTCAGCACCGCGGTGTACTGCCAGGTGCCGGCCGCTTCCGGGCTGAACTCGATCGAATGGGTGTTCAGGCCCTTGCGCTGGCTGGTGGAGCCCACCAGGCGCTCATAGAAGGCGACGTCGGCACGCAGGCCTGCGATTTCCTCATCGCGCTCGGCCAGCGAGGACTGCACCTCGGTGTTGGCGGCGCGGCTGATGCGGTCGGAGGCTTCCAGCGTGGCCTGCTTCTGGCGCAATTCGGTCAGCTGCGCCTGCAACGTCTCGGCACGCTTCTCGGCAGCCTGCAGGCGCTGGCCCTGGGCGTCGCGCGGCGTGGCCATCCAGCAGCCACCCAGCACGGCCAGCACCAGGCTGAGCAGCCAGATGCCGCCGATCACCAGCAGGCGGCGACGGTCGGCCGGCGGTTGTGGTGCGCCGGGCAGGCGGACCTGCACGCGCATGGGAGGACGGTTGGTCATGGGTGGATTCCGGGGCATCGCGAGGGCGACACCGGTACGGCCCCTGTGGCAAACGACGGGCTAGTGTATGACAGGACGGGTGGGTTTCCTGCGCAGTGGCGAGCCACGGTCTGTGGCGTTCAGGCATGCCATCGTTGATAGTGTGGTCCCCTGCACAGTTCCGTCGCCGGAGCATCGCCATGACCGAAGCCCACCTGTTCGTGATCGGCATCCTGCTGGCCTGGCTGGCCGGCATCCGCGTCTACCTCACCGTGTTCGGTGTCGGCCTGGCCGGCCTGCTCGGCTGGGTCGACCTGCCGCCGGCCCTGCAGGCCACTGAATCGTGGTGGGTGCTGGGCACCTCGGCGGCGCTGGCGGTGACCGAATTCTTCGCCGACAAGATTCCCGGCGTCGACTCGGCCTGGGACCTCGTGCAGACATTGGCCCGCGTGCCAGCGGGGGCCTTCCTCGCCGCCGCCACGCTGTCGCCCGATGGGCAACTGGGCACCGGCGCACTTGCCGCCGGTGCCGGTGTGGCGTTGGCCAGTCATGGCCTGAAGGCCGGCACCCGCGCCCTGCTCAATACCTCGCCCGAGCCTGCCAGCAACTGGGTGGCCTCCGCCGCCGAGGACACCGTGGTGGTCGGTGGCCTGGCCCTCGCCCTGGCACACCCGTGGATCGCGCTGATCGTGGTGCTGGCCTGCAGCCTGGCCGGTGCGCTGCTGGTGTGGCTGGTCTGGCGCGCCCTGTGGAAGGGCGTGCGCTGGCTGGCACGCGGTGCGTCGCCCGACAGTCCACGCCAGCCCGGTACCGGTTGATCGCCGGGCTTGTCGCATAATGGACGCGAACACCAGGAGCACCGATGGCCGCAAACGAATCCCCCGCGGGCGCCCGCCCGGGACGCGCTGAAACCCCTCCGGCCGATCATTGGCAACGCTGGACGGCTGAACCGGCGAACGCCGTCGCCGCAGCGCCGGCAGCAGTTCCGCCGCTGGCAGCCTCCGACGCACCTGCATCGATCGGCAGCGCACCACCGCCGCTGCCGGGCCCGGCCGTGCTGGCCGAGGCTGGCAACAACGACCAGGCGCCGCCGCCCTCCGATTCGCCCTACCGCGTGCTGATCGTCGAGGACGACCGCGCGCAGGCCCTGTTCGCACAGAGCGTGCTGCATGGCGCCGGCATGCAGGCCATCGTGCACAGCGATGCCGACGGTGCGTTGCAGGCGATCAAGGAGCATCGCCCCGACCTGATCCTGATGGACCTGCACCTACCCGGCCTGGACGGCATGCGCCTGACCGCGCTGATCCGCCAGCAGCCTGGCCTGCAGTTGCTGCCGATCGTGTTCCTGAGCGGCGATCCGGATCCGGAGCGCCAGTTCGAAGTGCTCGACAGCGGCGCCGACGATTACCTGAGCAAGCCGATCCGGCCGCGCCACCTGATCGCCGCCGTGGCCAACCGCATCCGTCGCGCACGTGCGCAGGCGGCAACCCTGCCCGGTGCAACCGGCGCACCGGCCACCAGCAATCCGGAAACCGGCCTGCCGACGCGTCACCACGTGCTGCAGCAGCTCAATGCCGCCCTCGCCCATCGCGACCGGGGTGGCGTGTTCTTCGTTGAAGTGGCCAGCGCGCTGGGCCTGCGCGAACGCTATGGCTACGCCGCCTTCGAGCGCCTGATGGTGCAGGCCGGGCAGCGCCTGGCCGAGGCCGGCCATCCACACCTGCTGGCACGCCTGAACGACAACAGCTTCCTGCTGCTGGCCCGCAATACCGATGAAGACAGCCTGGAAAGCATCGCCGCGACCCTGCGTGAGCAGCTCTCGGCGCGCGCCTTCGTGATCCGCGACGATGAATCGGTGCACCTGCGCGGCGTGGTGGGTTACGCGCCGCTGTCGCCGGGCTTCGACGATGCCAACGCTGCACTGGAAGCGGTCGAGCGCACCACCCTGCAGGCACGCCTGCTCAGCGCCGGCGTGGCGGGCCACGTGCACCGCCAGGCCGTCACCGAACAGGAACACCTGGCACTGCTGGAAGGCCAGCTGGAGCTGGCCTATCAGCCGATCGTTGCCGTCGCCGGTGGCAACACCGCGCAGTATCAGCTGCTGCTGCGCCTGCGCCAGGCCGATGGCACCGTGCTGGCGGCCGGCCAGGTAATTCCCGCCGCCGAGGCGGCAGGCCGCATCGCCGACCTCGACCAGCAGGTGATGGACCATGCGCTTGGCCTGCTGGACCTGTACCGGCACGCAACGCAGCCGCTGAACCTGTTCGTCTCGCAGTCGCTGCGCACTCTGCAGCGCGATGCCTTTGGCGACTGGCTGCTGGAATCACTGCAGCAGCGTGACCTGCCCGGCAGTGCGCTGGTGATCGACGTGCGCCTGCCCGACGCGCTGATCCACACCGTGCCGCTGCAGCAGTTCTGCCAGCGCATGGCCGGCGCCGGCGTGCGCTTCTGCCTGAGCCAGTTCGAGCCCAGCGGCGAAGCCGATGCACTGCTGACCCAGCTGCCGCTGTCGTTCGTGCGCATGGCCGCGCGCTTCTCCAGCAGCCATTCCAACCCGGCCACGCGCGAGGAACTGCGCAAGGCGATCGAACAGGCGCATGCGGCCGGGCTGCAGATCATCGGCCAGCAGATCGAAGACCCGCAGGCCGCGGCCGCGATGTGGGTCGGCGGCGTCGATTACATCCAGGGCAACATGGTGCAGTCGGCCGGCAGCGACCTGAACTTCGACTTCCACAACGCGGTGCTCTGACGTGCCGCTGTGGGGCGTGCTGCTGGTTGCCCTTGCCGCGGCCGCCATGGCGCTGCT
Organism: Stenotrophomonas sp. YJH_SMC_16; assembly: GCF_059367875.1. Taxonomy (NCBI): domain Bacteria; kingdom Pseudomonadati; phylum Pseudomonadota; class Gammaproteobacteria; order Lysobacterales; family Lysobacteraceae; genus Stenotrophomonas; species Stenotrophomonas sp. YJH_SMC_16. The sequence goes on from NZ_JCAFRH010000001.1 coordinate 702,824, forward strand.
GTTGGGCCTGCGCCTGCGCACGCGCAGCCGGGCACTGGCCCGGCTGCAGCGCGAACACAGCGCGCTGGCCGCCGACCGCGACCAGCTGCGCCATACCACCGAACGCCAAGGCCAGCTGGAACAGCAGCTGCTGCAGGCCAAGCAGGCCGCCGAAGCGGCCGTGCTGGCCAAGGGCGAGTTCCTGGCCACGATGAGCCACGAGATCCGCACCCCGCTCAACGGCATCCTGCCGATGCTGGAGCTGATCGCGCGCGGGCCGCTGGGCGAGGACCAGCGGCAGATGCTCGCCACCGCTTCGGCCAGTTCACAGCAGCTGCTGCGCATCGTCGACGACATCCTCGACTACTCCCGGCTGGAAGCACAGGCGCTGGAACTGGAGATCACCAGCTTCAACCTGCGCGACCTGCTCGATGGCGTGGTGCAGCTGATGCAACGCGCCGCCGACGCCAAGGGCCTGGCCCTGGGCCTGCAACTGGATCCTTCGGTGCGCCTGCCGGTGCGCGGCGACCCGGTGCGCCTGCGCCAGGTGCTGAGCAACCTGCTGGCCAACGCAATCAAGTTCACCGCCCGCGGCCAGGTGCAGCTGCGCGTGCTGCGGCTGGGCGAAGGTGCCGCGCAGCACCAGCTGCGCTTCGAGATCATCGATACCGGCATCGGCATCGACGACACACTGCAGGCACGCCTGTTCCAGTCCTTCAGCCAAGCCGACGCATCCACCACCCGCATCTACGGCGGCACCGGCCTGGGCCTGGCCATCTGCAAGCGCATCATCGACCTGATGCACGGGCAGATCGGCGTGCAGTCCACGCCTGGCCAGGGCGCTACGTTCTGGTTCGAGATCCCGCTGCTGAAGGTTCCTGGCGACCTGCCGGCGATGGCGCGCGCGCCAGCACCGCTGCTGCTGTTCAGTGCCGATGCAACGCTGCAGGCACGCATCGAGCGCATCGCGGCCCATCATGGCCTGCTGGTGCACGCCATGGCGCAGCTCGATGCCGTGGTCGAGCGCCTGCGCGCGGTGCCGAGGCCGGGGCAACCGGCGCCGGCCTGGCTGCTGGTCGATGCACGTGCGCGCCACATCGGTGAAGCGACGCTGCAACAGGCGTTGGCCGAACGTGGCGAGGACGATGCCCTGCAGGTGCTGTGGCTGCAGGACGATACCCTTCCGGCACGCCCGCGCCAGCGGCAGCTACCCTCGCATTTCGACGACGCTGCGCTGCATGCACTGCTGGCTGCAACGGTCGCGCATGCGCGCCCTGCCGCGCTGCTGGCCAACGCCGAACAGGGGCAGCCCACGCCCACGCTGCCGCCGTTGCACCTGCGCGTGCTGCTGGTGGAAGACAACACGGTCAACCGGATGGTGGCCGAGCATCTGCTGCGCGTATTCCAGTGCGAGGTGCGCAATGCCGCCGATGGCGAGCAGGCGCTGGCCGCCCTTCGCGAAGGCGGCGTGGACGTGGTGCTGATGGATTGCCAGATGCCGGTGCTGGACGGCTACGCCGCCACGCGCCACTGGCGTGCGGAAGAAGCGGAAACCGGGCGCACGCGGTTGCCGATCATCGCGATGACGGCCAACGCCATGGCCGGTGATCGCGAGCGCTGCCTGCAGGCCGGCATGGACGACTACCTGTCCAAGCCGATCGCACGTGCCACGCTGCATGCGCTGTTGCAGCGCTGGGGTGGCGGGAAGGCTGCATCACCTGGACAGCCTTCCGTAGAGCCGAGCCATGCTCGGCTGACGGCCAATTGCAGTCGCACGCCATCAGCCGAGCATGGCTCGGCGCTACAGAATCCGGAAAAGCAGGTGGCGCCAGCACCGCAACCGGTGCTCGACCGTGATGTGCTGGACGAACTGCACGCGGTGATCGGCGATACCGCCCTCCAGATCGTCTCGGTGTTCCTGGAGGATGCGCCGGCGATGGTGCAGCAGCTGCAGCAGGCCGCGCAGAACGGCGACGAACCCCGCCTGCAGGCGGTCGCGCACAGCCTGAAATCATCAAGCGCGAACGTGGGGGCTTTGTCGCTGTCGGCGGTGGCGCAGCGGATCGAACATGAGGCCCGCAGCGGCAGCCTGCAGCGCCCCGCCGTAGCGGTAGCGCTGCTGGTTGCCGAATTCGCCCGTGCGCGCGTGGCACTGACGGGCTACCTGGCACAGCATCGCGCCGGCCAGGCCGGCTGAGTCAGTCTTCCAGCTTGCTCAGCAGGTACTTCGGCTCGCCGATGCGCTCGATCAGGTCGAGCTGGGTTTCCAGCCAGTCGATGTGCTCTTCTTCCGAGTCGAGGATCTTCACGAACAGCTGGCGGCTGACGTAGTCACCCACCGAATCGGAATAGGCCACGGCCTCACGCAGGGTGACCACGCCATCGCGTTCCAGCGACAGGTCGCACTGCAGGATCTCGGTCGGGTTCTCGCCGATGCGCAGCTTGCCCAGCGCCTGGAAGTTCGGCAGGCCTTCAAGGAACAGGATGCGGTCGGCGAGCATGTCGGCATGCTTCATCTCGTCGATCGATTCCTTGTACTCATGTTCGGCCAGTTCCTTGATGCCCCAGTTCTTCAGCATCTTGGCGTGCAGGAAGTACTGGTTGATCGCGGTCAGCTCGTTGTAGAGGACCTTGTTGAGGAATTCGATGACCTTGGTGTCGCCCTTCATGGGGATGCTCCTGCACGCTGAAAACGCAGGCACTTTAACGCCTTGCGTGCGGTCGTGAAGGAACGCGAATCGTGCGCATTGGCCTATGCGGCCACGGGTGAAGGATGCGGAAGCGCGGCGTCAACGCGCCGCGAAAGAGACGTCAGGCGACCTGGGCCAGACCGAGGACCGGCAGCGGCAGATCGTGGGTGGCACGTGCCTTGGACAGCAGGTCGCCTGCCATGTCCAGGCAGGAACCGCAGGTCGCGCCACAACCGGTACGCATGGTCAGCTCGGCCACCGTGCTGACGCCATGGCTGGCGGCTTCGCGGATCTGGTGGTCGGTGACTCCGTTGCAGATGCAGACGTACACAGGCGTGAACCGGGCTGACAGGCCAAGAGTGGCCTGTTGGCTATTTCAATGGAAACGAGAATGGTTGTCAATCAGAGACCTGAACCATTCTCGATACGGTTCAGAGTGCGATCGAATACAACAGGGCCAGCACCGGCGTACTGAAGAACATGGTCAGCCAGTGCAGGCCACCGCCTGCCGCCCTCAGGCGCAGCAGGTAGTCCGCCAGATACAGGGCACCGGCACAGTTCACCAGGATGAGGACCATGCCCAGCCCAAGCGGGATCGTTGCGCTGCCGCCAAGCACCACCACGCCCAACGCCATCCAGGGCAGGCTGGCCAGCCGGACAACCAGGCCCTGCTGGAGATACCCGGCGGGGACGCGTTGTGACGGATCGACCCGCGGCCTGCGCGGCCTCCCCATCAAACCGCCCCCGGCTCACCCTTGGCCTTGCGCGGCCAGTAGCCACCGCGCTTGGGCGTGCGCTTGCGGGGCCTGTCGTGGCCGGCAGCGTGACCCGGCATCCAGGCCTCCGCAGCGCTCTTGGGCATGGCGGTGACGCCCTGCCCGGCCACCCCGCGCGCCAACGGCGCCAGATGTCGCAGAGCGCGCGCATAGACGCCACGCTTGAACATCACCACGTGCTCCACCGGGTACCAGAAGTCCACCCAGCGCCAGTGGTCGAACTCGGGCGAATCGGTATGGTCCAGCTGCACATGTGATTCGTCGCCGGTCAGGCGCAGCAGGAACCAGACCTGCTTCTGGCCGATGCAGACCTGCCGCTCATTGCGGCGGATGGCCCGCGCCGGCAGCTTGTAGCGCAGCCAGCCGGGCGTCGCCCCGAGCACTTCCACGTGCTCAGGCAGCAGGCCGGTCTCTTCCTGCAGTTCACGATACATGGCCTCGACAGGCGTCTCGTCGGTGTTCATGCCACCCTGCGGGAACTGCCAGCCGTCCCGGCGCACACGTCGTGCCCAGAACACCTGGCCGTCCTGCCGCATCAGCACAATGCCGACGTTCGGTCGATAGCCGTCCGGATCGATCACGATGCGGACTCCTAAGAAAATCTACTGGTCGGGACTATCCCATGCCCTCTGTCGACCCACAAGCACGACACAAAAGTGTTGACAGGGTCGATACACATCCGCAGAATAGCGGGCTCACCAAGGCTATGTAGCTCAGCCGGTTAGAGCACAGCACTCATAATGCTGGGGTCGGTGGTTCGAGTCCACCCATAGCCACCACACTGAAAATCAAGTTGTTTTTCAGTGTGAAAAGTGAGAAAATAGCTGCACGTTTTGCCCCGTCGCCAAGCGGTAAGGCACCTGACTCTGACTCAGGCATTCGGTGGTTCGAATCCATCCGGGGCAGCCAAATTAAAAGCAAAAGGCCAGATCGAAAGATCTGGCCTTTTGCTTTTAATTTGGTCGCGCATCCCACCTTATCCCCGCGCCTGTCGGCGCGCCCCCTTGAACATCAAGGGGGCTCTCCTCCAGAGAGGGGCCCGGGGTCGGATCCTTTTCCAAAGGAAAAGGCTCTGACCCCACCTCATCGCCAGCCGCTGGCCGGCAACCTCGAAACGCGTAGCCCCAGAACGACAAAAGCCCGGCCGAAGCCGGGCTTTTGCTTTTCCATCCAGCGGGCTCCCGAAGGAGCCCAACCAGGCGCGGTAGATCAGCGCTTGGAGAACTGGGTGGCGCGGCGGGCCTTGTGCAGACCGACCTTCTTACGCTCGACTTCACGGGCGTCACGGGTCATGAAGCCGGCCTTGCGCAGCTCGGACTTCAGGGTTTCGTCGTACTCGACCAGAGCACGGGCGATGCCCAGACGGATCGCACCGGCCTGGCCGGTGGTGCCGCCGCCAGCGGCGGTGACCAGGATGTCGAAGCTTTCGGTGTTCTTGGTCAGCTCGAGCGGCTGGCGCACGATCATGCGCGCAGTCTCACGACCGAAGAACTCGTCCAGCGGACGGCCGTTGACGGTGATGTTGCCCGAACCCTTGCGCAGGAACACGCGAGCGGTGGAGGACTTGCGGCGGCCAGTGCCGTAGTTTTGAGTGATAGCCATGATTAGATATCCAGAACCTGCGGCTGCTGTGCGGCGTGCGGATGCTCAGTGCCGGCGTAGACCTTGAGCTTGCGGTACATCTGGCGACCCAGCGGGCCCTTCGGCAGCATGCCCTTCACGGCGATCTCGATCACGCGCTCCGGGTGGCGCTCCAGCGCCTGTGCCAGGGATTCGGTCTTCAGGTTGCCGATGTAACCGGTGAAACGGTGATACATCTTGTCCTGCAGCTTCTTGCCGGTGACGGCAATCTTTTCTGCATTGATGACGACCAGGTAGTCGCCGGTATCAACGTGGGGGGTGTAGACCGGCTTGTGCTTGCCGCGCAGACGGCGGGCCAGCTCGGTGGCGAGACGGCCCAGGGTCTTGCCCTCGGCGTCGACGAGGTACCAGTCGCGCTGGACGGTCTCGTTCTTGGCAGTGAAAGTGCTCATGAAGAACTCTAGGTTAGGTCGGGCTCATTGCGGCGAAAGGCTCACCGGAACTCTGCCACGCGTTGTGAAAAGGTGAAGCGTAAGAGGCGGGATTGTACGCAGGTAAGACCCCCGTTGCAAGCCGGCCCCTGACCGGGTTGGCAGGGGGACGGGGCCGGGCGAGAATCGCGGGGTCTTCCGCCCCACCGTGTACCGCCATGACCGTGCTCCGCCAGATCACCCCGCTGGACCACCTGCTGACCGAGGCGCAGCGCGCCCTGGACACGGTGTTCGGCAACCCGCCGGCGGCCCGTCCCTACCCGGCTGCGGACACCGACGAGCCGGGCATGGACAGCACTGAACGCCGCCATGCGGCCGGGCTGATGCGGATCAACCATGTCGGCGAGGTCTGCGCGCAGGGCCTGTACTTCGGCCAGGCCGCCGTGGCCCGCGACCCGGCCACGCGTGAACACCTGCTGGAAGCGGCCCAGGAAGAGACCGACCACCTGGCCTGGTGCGCCACCCGGCTGGGCGAACTGGACAGCCGTCCGAGCCTGTTCAACCCGCTCTGGTATGCCGGCAGCTACACCATCGGCACCCTGGCCGGGCTGCGTGGCGACGGCTGGAACCTGGGCTTCGTGGTCGAAACCGAGCGCCAGGTGGAAGCCCATCTGGACGAGCACCTGGTCGACCTGCCGGCCAGCGACCTGCGCAGCCGCGCGGTCATCCAGGTGATGAAGGAAGACGAGGCCCGCCATGCGGAGCACGCCGAGCAGGCCGGCGCACGCCGCCTGCCGTTCCCGATCCCGGGCGCGATGGCGCTGGCATCGAAGGTGATGAAGCACATCGCTTACCGCATTTGAACGGCCGCCCCCACCAACGGTGGGGGCCTACCGAAGAGGTGCGGCGAGGCCCGACGGTAGGGCCCGACCGTTGGTCGGGCCGCCTTAGTTCGGCGACACCAGCTTCAGGCCGATCACACCGGCCACGATCAGGCCCACGCAGGCCAGGCGGGCCGGCGATGCGCTGTCGTTGAACAGGTAGATGCCCAGCACCGCCACGCCCATGGCGCCGATACCGGTCCAGATCGCGTAGGCCGTGCCGACCGGGATGCTCTTCATCGCCTGGCTCATCAGGTACAGGCTGATCAGCGCGGACACGACCGTGGCAGCAGTGGGAAGGGGTTTGCTGAAGCCTTCGGAGTACTTCATTCCGAGGGCGAAACCGATCTCGAACAGGCCGGCCAGCAGCAGGTAGATCCAGGGCATGGGTGGGGGCTCCTTACCTTTTTTGAGAAAAACGAAACGGCCCGGTGTTTTCACACCGGGCCGTGGTTCGGTACATCACCGTGGAACTACGTCGCTTGCGCGACACCAGTTCCACGGGGCGGGTCGTCCCGCCTGGGTGGCGATGCCTACGGGCATCGCGCATGGGGCTTACTCGGACAGGTTCCGGCCGTGGAACAGCTCTTCGATCTCGCGCTTGAGCAGCGCTTCGATCTTCATGCGTTCCTTGAACGACAGGTTCTTGGCCTTTTCCTCGAACAGGTACTGGTCCAGGTCGAAGTCCTTCAGGTGCATCTTCGTGTGGAAGATGTTTTCCTGGTAGACGTTGACGTCGAACATCTCGTAACGCGACTTGATGTTCTTGGCCAGGAAGTTCTGGATCGAATTGATCTTGTGATCGATGTAGTGCTTCTTGCCCTTCACATCGCGGGTGAAGCCACGGACGCGGTAGTCCATGATCACGATGTCCGACTCGAGGCTTTCGATCAGGTAGTTCAACGCCTTCAACGGCGAAATGACGCCGCAGGTGGCCACGTCGATGTCGGCGCGGAAGGTGGCGATACCTTCCTGCGGGTGCGTTTCCGGATAGGTGTGCACGGTGATGTGCGACTTGTCCATGTGCGCCACCACGGCGTCGGAGATCAGCTCCTTGCCGGCCTGCTTCTTGTCGATCACCGGTTCTTCGGAGATCAGGATGGTCACCGAGGCACCCTGCGGGTCGTAGTCCTGGCGGGCCACGTTCAGGATGTTGGCGCCGATGATCTCGGCGACATCGGTCAAGATTTGAGTCAGCCTGTCGGCGTTGTACTCTTCATCGATGTATTCAATGTAACGCTGACGCTCCTCTTCGGTGCGCGCGTAACACACGTCATAGATGTTGAAGCTCAGCGCCTTGGTGAGGTTGTTGAAACCCTGCAGCCTCAGGCGAGGCAACGGCTTGACCACGGCGGTCGATTCCTGTGTAAGAAGGGAAAGGGGGAATTATGGGGCAAACTGTCCCCGGGGGGAACGTGAAGATCGCTCACATCTGGCACACTGTTTGCCCTTAACAATTGCGCTGGTTAAGCTCCGCTATCGACCCCGTGAATCCGTTCATGCGCAGAGGGAGCGCTCCTATCGTGTCAACCGTGCGCCTAGCTAGCAGTCCACTGGCCCTGGATATCGCCACAATCGATCGTTTCCTGGCGCACAGCCACAGGCGGCGATACCCCACCCGTACCGACGTCTTCCGACCCGGTGACCCGGCGGGAACCCTGTATTACGTCATCAGCGGCTCGGTTTCGATCATGGCCGAGGAAGATGACGATCGCGAGCTCGTGCTGGGCTACTTCGGTGCTGGCGAGTTCGTCGGCGAGATGGGCCTGTTCGTTGAATCGGACCGCCGCGAGGTGATCCTGCGGACCCGCACCGCCTGTGAGCTGGCCGAAATCAGCTACGAGCGCCTGCATCAGCTGTTCCTCGGCCCGCTGTCGGCCGATGCCCCGCGCCTGCTGTACGCGCTGGGCCAGCAGATCTCCAAGCGCCTGCTCGACACCAGCCGCAAGGCCAGCCGACTGGCATTCCTGGACGTCACCGACCGGATCGTGCGCACCCTGCACGACCTGGCGCAGGAACCGGAAGCAATGAGCCACCCGCAGGGCAGCCAGCTGCGCGTCTCGCGCCAGGAACTGGCGCGCCTGGTCGGCTGTTCGCGCGAAATGGCCGGCCGCGTGCTGAAGAAGTTGCAGACCGACGGCCTGCTGCATGCCCGCGGCAAGACCGTGGTGCTGTACGGCACCCGTTGACCGTTGAGCACCCGGTGGGTGCGGACCTTGGTCCGCACTCCTTCGCGCGCTAGGCTCGGGGCATGGAGCTGAGCAGCGAATTCTGGTGGTTCATCCTCATCGGCCTCGGCGCGCAGCTGGTCGACGGCGCGCTGGGCATGGCTTTCGGCCTGGTCTCATCGTCGGTGATGCTGAGCATGGGCCTGCCGCCGGCGCAGGTCAGCGCCAGCATCCACACCGCGGAAGTGTTCACCACCGGCGCCTCGGGTGTGTCGCACCTCGCCGCCGGGAATGTCGATAAACGCCTGTTCCTGCGCCTGGCCCTGCCCGGCGCGGTGGGCGGCGCGGTGGGCGCCTACGTGCTCACCCAGATCCCGGGCGAGATCATCCGGCCACTGATCTACCTGTACCTGCTGGTGCTGGCGATCATCATCCTGGCCCGCGCGGCCGGACGCTGGATGCCCAAGGGCGAGATCCGCCGGGTGCCGGTGCTGGGCTTCTTTGCCGGCCTGCTGGACGCCAGCGGCGGCGGTGGCTGGGGGCCGATCGCCACGTCCACCCTGCTCGCTCGTGGTGGCCAGGCGCGCACCACCATCGGTACGGTCAATGCGGCGGAGTTCGTGGTCACGCTGACGGTGTCGGCGACCTTCCTGCTGTCGATGGGGGTGCAGCACCTGCAGATCGTCGCCGGCCTGCTGATCGGCGGCATGATGGCCGCGCCGGTGGCGGCGATCCTGGTCAAGCGGGTGAAGGAGCGCTGGGTGCTGGTGGCCGTTGGCGTGCTGGTGCTGGGCATCAGCCTGTTCCAGATCGGCCACGCGGTGTACGGGCACCTGTATCGCTGAGGCATTCCCTGTAGAGCCGGGCCATGCTCGGCTGATCGCGCACGGATACCGCAACGAAGAGCAGCCGAGCATGGCTCGGCTCTACAACAGGCTCGGATCAGGCCTTGTCGCCACCACGGTCCACGCAGCCCCAGTTGAGGATGCGGGTGCCGGCCGGCAGCACGCGGCGGAAGAAGTCCACCCGGCCCGGCTTCGGGTTCACCACCACCGGCGCCTTGGCGGCCAGCAGCAGCGGCAGGTCGGCGGTACTGTCGGAGTAGGCGATATCGATATCGCCGTAACCGCGCTCGCGCAGCATGCGCATCTTCTCTTCGTTGTGGCAGTGACGGGTCGGGCCGACGCCACCCAGCCGTGGGCCAACCTCGGTGCCGATCACCGGTACGTCCTGGTGGGCGACGAAGGCCAGGATCGCCCGTGCCAGCTCTGGCGGCGCGCCGGTGGCAACCACCACGCGGTCGCCCTTGGCGCGGTGCGCGGCGAACACCTCCAGCGCCTGCGGCAGCAGCTTGGCGCGCATCTGCGCCTCATTGCGCAGCACATAGGCGTCGATGACCTTGTTGAAATCGCGCGCACGGTGCAGGCCGAAGCTGCCGATCCACACATAGACCGAAATACCGGCACGACGGGTCGGCAGCAGCGCCACCATCGGCCCGGCAATCGGCGTGACCAGCAGCGCCGCCAGCATCCGCAACGGGTTGCGCTTGATCAGCGAGGCGAACAGGTGGGTGCCCGAATCGCCGTCGTAGAGGGTGTGGTCGAAATCGAAGACCACCAGCGGCGCATCGTCGCGGGGCGTCGGATAGTGCGTTCTCATGCCGCGAAGAATAGCTGACGCAGACCCTCGCCCGGCTCTTCCACACGCATGAAGGCCTCGCCGACCAGGAACGCATGGATGCCGGCATCGCGCATCAGCGCCACGTCCTGTGGGCCCAGGATGCCGCTCTCGGTCACCAGCAGGCGGTCACGCGGCACCGCCTTCTGCATGTCCAGCGTGGTCTGCAGCGACACCTCGAAGGTGCGCAGGTTGCGGTTGTTGATGCCGATCATCGGTGCCGGCACCTGCAGCGCACGCTCCAGTTCGTCGATGTCATGCACTTCCACCAGCACGTCCATGCCCAGCGACAGTGCCAGTTCGGACAGGGTGGCCAGCTGGGTGTCGTCCAGCGCGGCGACGATCAGCAGGATGCAGTCGGCGCCCAGCACGCGCGCCTCGTACACCTGGTAGGCGTCAATCACGAAGTCCTTGCGCAGCACCGGCAGCGTGCAGGCCTCGCGGGCCTGCTGCAGGTAGGCGTCGGCACCCTGGAAGAAATCCACGTCGGTCAGCACCGACAGGCAACTGGCGCCACCGAACTCGTAGCTGACGGCGATATCGGCCGGGCGGAAATCCGGACGGATCACGCCCTTGGACGGGCTGGCCTTCTTCACCTCGGCGATGACCGCGGGGTCGCCATTGGCCACGGCCGCCTGCAGGGCGCGCACGAAGCCACGTACCGGCGGGGCGCTGGCCACGGCGGCCTGAAGCGCCTCGAGCGGGCGCTGGGCGCGGCGCTGGGCCACTTCTTCGGCCTTGCGGGCCAGGATCGTCTGCAGGATGTCGCTCATCGTCGTCGGTTCGGTGCGGGGGCGGTGAGGACGGCCATTATCGGCCATCAAAAGGGTCAGGCTGAACCGCGCGCTCAGGCAACCAGCGCGCGGGTAGTCTCCACATACTGCTGCAGGCGCTGGCGGGCGCTGCCGTTGGCGATGGCTGCACGGGCACGGGCCAGACCATCGCCGATGTCGCTGGCCACGCCGGCCACGTACAGCGCGGCGCCGGCATTCAGCGCCACGATGTCCAGTGCCGGGCCCTGCTGGTTGTCCAGCACGGCGCGCAGCATGGCGATGGACTGCTCCGGGCCGTCCACGCGCAGGTTGCGGCTGGCCGACATGGCGATGCCGAAGTCTTCCGGGTGGATCTCGTACTCGCGCACCTTGCCGTCGCGCAGCTCGCCCACCAGGGTGCCGGCACCCAGCGAGATCTCGTCCATGTTATCGCGGCCCCAGACCACCATGGCGCGCTCGGTGCCCAGCTCGCGCAGCACGCGCGCCTGGATGCCCACCAGATCGGGGTGGAACACGCCCATCAGCACCGACGGCGCGCTGGCCGGGTTGGTCAGCGGGCCGAGGATGTTGAAGATGGTGCGCACGCCCATCTCGCGGCGGACCGGCGCAACCACCTTCATCGACGGATGGTGGATCGGCGCGAACATGAAGCCGATGCCGGTCTGCTCGATGGCCGCGGCCACCTGGGCCGGCTGCAGCTCGATGGCCGCACCCAGTGCTTCGACCGCATCGGCGCTGCCGGACTTGGACGACACGCTGCGGTTGCCATGCTTGGCCACGCGCGCACCGGCTGCGGCCGCCACGAACATCGCGCAGGTGGAGATGTTGAAGGTATGCGAGCCATCGCCACCGGTACCGACGATGTCGACCAGGTGGGTGGTATCGGCCACCGGCACCGCCAGCGCGAATTCGCGCATGACCGTGGCCGCGGCCGCGATCTCGTCGATGGTTTCCTTCTTCACCCGCAGGCCGGTGAGGATGGCGGCGGTCATCATCGGCGAGACATCGCCGCGCATGATCTGCCGCATCAGGTCGACCATTTCGTCGAAGAAGATTTCGCGGTGCTCGATGGTGCGTTGCAGGGCTTCCTGGGGGGAGAAGCTCATGGGAATGCTCCTTGGATCAGGCCGCCGGACGCTGCAGGAAATTGCGCAGCAGGGCGTGGCCGTGTTCGGTGAGGATGGATTCGGGGTGGAACTGCACGCCCTCCACCGGGAACTGGCGGTGACGCAGGCCCATGATCTCTTCGATCGAGCCGTCCTCGTTCTCGGTCCAGGCGGTCACTTCCAGCGCATCGGGCAGGCTGTGCTTGTCCACCACCAGCGAGTGGTAGCGGGTGGCCTGGTAACGGTCCGGCAGGCCGGCGAACACGCCCTTGCCTTCATGGCGGATGGGCGAGGTCTTGCCGTGCATGATGTTGCCCGCGCGGATGACCGTGCCACCGTAGACTTGGCCGATGCCCTGGTGGCCCAGGCACACGCCGAGGATGGGCGTGGTCGGGCCCAGGCGCTGGATCAATTCCAGCGACACGCCCGCCTCGTTGGGCGTGCACGGGCCGGGCGAGATGACGATGCGCTCGGGTTTCTGCGCGGCGATCTCGTCCACGCTCATCGCATCGTTGCGCACCACCTTCACTTCGGCGCCCAGCGTCTGCAGGTACTGCACGAGGTTGTAGGTGAAGCTGTCGTAGTTGTCGATCATCCACAACATGGTCAGGTTCCGTCGCTTATCAGGAAAATGGCGTATACGTTTTCGGTGTAGGTGATGGGGCCGGCTTCAATGGACTCCGGTGCACCGGGCGCAGGTGCCGAGGCCGGTGCATAGCTGCCGGTCACCGAGATCCTGTCCAGATACTCACCATCCTCGCCCGGCTGCGGCCATTGCCCGGCCTGGATGCCGTAGGCGAAGTCCGGCGCCACGTCGGAGATGCTGTACAGGCCACGCACTTTCGTTCCATAGGCCTTGGCCAGGCCCTGCGCGGACTCGCGGGTCTTGGCCGCTGCTTCGCCCTTGAGTTCGCGTCGCAGCGCCACTTCGCCCGAGTAGGTCGGGGCCACGCTGCTGACCTGCACGTTCTCGTTGGCCTTCAGCGCACCCAGCACGTCCTGCATCGCCTTCACGCTGGCGAAGCTGGCACGCAGCTGGCGCGACACGCGGGTGCCGATGAAGACCTGCCGGTTCTGCTCATAGCGCGTCGCCGGACCGATACGCAGGTTGTCCGCGCGCACGCTGCCTTCCACCGCCTTGTGCTGCTTGAACAGCGCCAGCACACGCGCGACGTTGTCCTGCACGCGGTGGCGCGCGGCGTCGGCATCCATGTCGGTCTCTTCGATGTTCAACTGCAGGCCGAACCGGTCCGGCATCACCACGCGGCGCGCCTCGCCCTTCACCAGCAGGTGCGGCTGCGAAGGAATGGTATTGGCCTGCGCCCACGCAGACGGGGCCATCGTGGCCAGCAGTGACGACCACAGCAATGCGCTCAGCAGCTTCATGCGGTACTCCTTGTCTTGAATGGGAACTGCAGGAGGTGCCGCGGCGCAGGCCACGGCACGGAAAGGCTCACAGGCCCTTGGCGGCCTGGGCGACGGCGCGGAACAGCGCGCGGCCCTTGTTCATCGTCTCGTCCCATTCCTTGTCCGGGTCCGAGTCGTAGACGATGCCGGCGCCGGCCTGCACGTACAGGCGGCCATCCTTGATCACCGCGGTGCGGATCGCGATCGCGGTATCGGCATCGCCGTGCCAGCCGATGTAGCCGATGCTGCCGGCATAGACATTGCGCTTGATCGGTTCCAGCTCGCGGATCACCTCCAGCGCGCGGATCTTCGGCGCGCCGCTGACCGTGCCGGCCGGGAAGGTGGCGCGCAGCACATCGGCATAGCTCAGCCCCGGCTGCAGCTGCCCGGTCACTTCGCTGACGATGTGCATGACGTGGCTGTAGCGTTCGATCACGAACTGCTCGCCCACTTCCACGGTGCCGGCCTTGGACACGCGACCGGCATCGTTGCGGCCGAGGTCGATCAGCATCAGGTGCTCGGCGCGTTCCTTCGGATCGGCCAGCAGTTCGGCTTCCAGCGCCAGATCCTGCTCGACGGTGGCACCGCGCGGACGGGTACCGGCGATCGGGCGCACGGTGACTTCGCCATCCTGCAGACGCACCAGGATTTCCGGCGACGAGCCGACCACCTGCAGGTCGCCGACATCCAGGAAGTACATGTACGGCGACGGGTTCAGTGCACGCAGCGCGCGGTACACATCCACCGGGCGCGCCTTGAACGGCACGCTCAGGCGCTGGCTGAGCACCACCTGGAAGATGTCACCGGCGCGGATGTATTCCTTGCTGCGCTGGACCGCATCGACGAAGCCTTCGCGGGTAAAACCGGAGACGAAATCGGACTCGTCCAGCACATCACTGTTGAGCGGGGCGGGATAACCGGCGCCCGGTGCGCGCAGCTTGGCGGTCAGTGCATCCAGGCGGGCCTGGGCCTGCTCGAAGGCGCCCTCGACCCGGGGGTCGGCATGCACGATCAGGTACAGCCGGCCCTTGAGATTGTCGAACACCGCCAGCTCATTGGAATCCAGCAGCAGGATGTCCGGGGTGCCCAGTTCATCACGGCCGGCCGGCGGCGCCAGGCGCGGTTCGATGTAGCCGATGCATTCGAAACCGAACCAGCCGACCAGGCCACCGGTGAAGCCCGGCAGGCCTTCCAGCTTGGGCACCGAGTGGGCGCTGCGCAGCGCCTCGACTTCGGCGAAGGGATCGGCCACCTCGCGGGTTTCCACCACCTGGCCGTCTTCGCGCACGGTCAGCGTGTGGCCGTGGAAGGCATACACGCGTCGCGCCGGCAGGCCGATGATCGAGTAACGACCGAAGCGCTCGCCGCCTTCGACGGATTCAAACAGGTAGGTATTGGGGCCGTCGGCGAGCTTCAGATAGACCGAAAGCGGCGTGTCCAGGTCGGACAGCACTTCACGGACGACGGGAATATGGGTGTGGCCTTCAGCGGCCTGCTGCTGAAACTGAGCGTGCGAGTTCAAGACGACTTTCCTTCCGGGACACAGCGTTATGGGGGCGGACGACGGCAACGGGCCACCATCGCCACCAACGGCGTGCGGAAGAAAGGGTATGCGGGGTCGTCAGGCTGGACACCCCTTGACTGTATCGCAGCCGGGGCGGGAGGGGAACCCCGCCGCCGCGGCGCGGTTCATTCGGCCATTAGCCCATCCGCCGGGCGTTCTCCTGGGCCTCCAGCCCCTGTTGCTGGGCCAGTCCAGCCGCCGTCACCTGTTCGCGACCGGTGTTCAGGGCGTCAACCTGCGCCGTGCTCACGGCCAGCGGCTGGGCCATGCCGGCCGCCACGTCCACGTGCGCATGTCGGCGGTGGGCCGCCTGCAGATCCGGGGTATCGACCGCGAATGCCCGCGTGCGGTCGTCACTGAGCAGCACATGGGAAATGGCCTGCAGCCCATCGCGCTTGGCCTGCGCAGCCAACGCCCCGGCCAGCTGGTCGCTCTGCAGGTTCGGGATGCGGCCATGTGCCACATCGAGGCCGTGCACGCCGGTCTGCGCGCCCTTGAACAGATGGAAGTCGATGTGCCCCGGATCGTTCAGCGCTGGCATCTTCGCGGCCCCCTCCTGCAGCTGCGCATGCGGCCGTCCAAGCAGCTTGCGCGCGGCCGCCTCCTGGCTCGCGATTGCCGCGTCGAGACTGGGGTTCATCGTCTCGCTCATGCCATGCCGGTCCACCGACTCCCCCATGGTCGCACTGCCGCGCCCGATCACCCACGACGTCTTGGCAAGGTTGACCAGGTTCTGCGGCAGTGCCGGCGTGGGCAGGTGCGTGGCAATGCCCTTGTTGGCCATCGCACCCAGCCCGACGGTGCCGGCCAGCACGGCCGGCGCCTGCGAGGTCAGCCCGGTGATCTGATGGCTGCTCCAGTTCATGCCCATGTGGAAAGTCGCGCCGTACACGGCATAGCCATTGCGCAGCCCATTGGCCACGCCATGCACGCCCTGCTGCAGCTGGCCGCCCAGATGATGGCCGCCGGCGCGGATGCGGCCGGCATCCGCCGCTGCTTCACGGGTGGCTTCACGGGCCTTGGTTTCGTGTTGATTGCGGGCCGCGTCACCGTGCTCGCGCATCTGCCTGGCCATGTCGTCGGCACCGAGCGCACCCAGCACGCTGGCCCCGATGTTCCAGCCGTAACTGCCCTTGGCCTGCACGCGGTGGCTGACCGATTCGACCAGACCCTGCAGCTCGCGTCCCTTGGCAATGACCGTCGCACCGCCTTCGATGCCGACCCGCATGCTCTTTCCACCGTAGTCGACCACGGTGCCGATCGCATTTCCCTGCAGGGTCGACGCACGCTCGACGGCCACGCCGGACAGGCTCATGCCCCGGCCCGCCAGCGCGCCGACCTGCTCGACATGTTCACCGGCAACCCGTCCGGCACGCATGCCACGCGCACCTGCGATCAGCACCTCGGCCAACGGGCCACCGTATTCGGCAAGCTGGCTTGGCGCTTCTCGATGGCGGCGGTCCACCACCTTTCCGTTCACTTCGGTCTTGGCGTCCAGCAACAGTTCCATCCTGCCCGCGGCCACCGGAACATTGCGCAATGCTTCTGCCCCGGATTTCGACGCCAGCTGGTCAACCAGCTGGGCCGTGGCCGTCTGCGCGCCGGCCGGCATCATCTCCTGCAGCTTGCGGGTAACCATCTGCTGCACGCCCGGCTGGCGCAGCAGCTGGCTGGTCTCGCTGGCCAACAGGCCAAAGCCCTGCCGGTGATGCTCGTTGAGCCGCTTCAATCCGTTCTGCACATCGTTGAGCACTTCACCCGAGGTCTGGTAGGTGTGCACCGTGTCGCGCGTGTTGAACACCGGCAATCCGTGGGATTTCGCGTAGCGATCGGCGGTGGCCGGATGCAGGCCCGCCGAATTGAAGGTGGTCGCACGTACACCGGTCACCGCCGAAGCGGCAGAGGCCATGCCGCCGCCAAGCGAATGACCGGCGAGTTCAAAGTGGGTACCGGAGGTCTTCAAGCGACTCGCCAGTGCCATGGCCCGATCGTAGTAGTCGCTCTGCATGCCCACGCCCTGGCGTCCGTTGTTGAGGAAATCCTCGCCTCCGGACTCACGCCGCCCGCCTTTCGCCCGGGGATCGATGATTTCGCCCGTTGATCCCTTGAACATCAGCACCGGCTTGGCATCATCACCGAACACCCTTTTGTCCGGAATGTAGATCTCTGCGCGGAAACCCGAGTCGTTCGGCCGCATCAGCTTCTTCAGGTCGGCTGCACCCAGGCTGATGCCCGCCGCTTTGAGCGTGTCCGGGTCGGTCACGGCACTGGCTCGCGTCCACCCGACCGGCGGTTCTCCTTTGCCCTTTGCCGAGGCATACACATCATCAGCAAGCGAACCCAGCTCGCGGGCGTGATAGGTCTCGCGCAAGCGCGCCGCTTCGGTGGCGTGTCCACCGCCCTGCAGCTGCTCGACCAGGTGCTGCTGCGCCTGGACGCTCCTGGCGCGGGCCTGCAGCAGGCGTTCCTGCTGCTCGGGATCGTGACCGCTCATGGCAGACTCCATTGCTCATCAGTGAAGACGCGGTCATCCAGGACCTGCTGGAATGACCACGGCCAACGCTATCATCCCCCGAACGCGTCCATGTCAAGGAATCACATGCACCGTCACCCTCACAGTTCCTTTACGCCATTTTCCTGCCTGGCGCTGATGCTGCTGATGCTGCTGAGTGCCTGCGCGCGCACGTCTTCACATGGCGCGGAGCGCTATTTCGAGGGCAAGGCCCTGGAGCTGGCCATCGCTGCCGAACAGGGTGATGCGGCGACGATCACGCGCCTGATCAAGACCGAAGGCGTGAACCCCGACAAGGAGTTCTCGAAGCAGGATTGCATTCCGCTCATCGCGTGGCCGTTGCGCGCGCAGAACCTGGAAGGCCTGCGCGCGATGCTCGACAACGGCGCCGACCCGAATGCACGGCGTATTGAAACGCTGGACGGCGAGACGTTCCGCCACAACAACGCCATGGTCTATGCCGCGAAGATGGACGATCCGCGCTACCTGGCCCTACTGCTGGATCATGGCGGCGACCCGGACACGCGCACCTCCAATACCGAAACGCTGCTGTTCCAGGCCTTCATTTCCGGCAACCTGTGGAAGAACATCCAGCTGCTGGTGGAGCGAGGCGCACGCGTCAACGAATCCAACATCGGCCAGGCCGATACCGTTCTCAGCTGGTACACCGGCCGTGGCGGCTTCGAGCAGGCCTACTGGCTGCTTGAACATGGTGCGGACCCCACGATTGCATCGCCGTCATCGGCGCAACCGGGCGCGCCCGATCGGATGGCCATGGTCGAAGCGATCTACTGGGAAATCACCACACCGGACCTGCTGCCGTGGCAGAAGAAGTGCCAGCAGTGGCTGATCGATCACGGCATTGCCCGGCCGCCGCTGCCGCAGTACATCCGCGAGAAGCGTGAAGCATTCGGGTTCCCGGCGAAGGAGCAGGACATACCGCCGTTGTAGGAGTTCCGGTCCGGCTCAGCGCGGCTCGGACAACAGTGCACAGCCCACGGGCAGGTGCATCCGCACCCGGCCCGGCACGCACGCGATGCGGAACTGGCGCGCCTGTACCGGTTCACCGTCCAGGTTGAGCGTCAGCGGGCGCTCGGACTCCACCTGCAGCCATGGCAGCCGCGCGCGCGTTGCCAGCTGTTCCAGTGCGGCCTGGGTGCCGGACTTCAGCATCTGGCCGAGCGTGGCGGTGACTTCCCCCTCCAGCTCCGGAAGCACCGTCACGTCCAGCTGCCCATCATCGATCAGTGCCTGCGGGCACAATTGCTGGCCACCGCCTGCCTGGCGGCCATTGCCGATGCCGAGCGCGATGAAGTCGCCTTCCCACGCGAAGTCCGGGCCGGACAGCCGCGCGGTGATCGGCTCGATGCGACCCAGCTTGGCGATGCCGGTGATCACGTAGGCCAGCCCGCCCAGCATCTTCTTCAAGCCGGCATCGGTCTCCACCGTTACCTGCGTGCCAAAACCACCGCTGGCAAGGTTGGCGCACCACCAGTGGGTGCCATCGGCGTCCACACGCAGGAGATCGATCGCATGCGGCGTCGCCTGCCCGATCAAGCCGAAGGCCTCCTTCGGCTCGGTGGGAATGCCGGCAGCAGTCGCGAAGTCGTTGGCGGTCCCCATCGGAATCAGCGCCAGTGATGGCAGCGCATCCGCCGGTTCCTCACGGTGGGCCAGGGTCTCGGCCACCGCACTGAGCGTGCCATCGCCACCGGCGGCCACGATCACATCCACGCCGTGATCAATCGCTTCGGCCACGTAGCGCTCGGCATCACCGTCCTCCCAGGTCACCCGCACTTCCAGCTGCACACCCTGCCCGCGCCAGTGGCCGACGGCGTCGCGCAACTCATCGTTGCCAGCGGATTTGCCATTGAGGATCAGGCGCCAGCGCGGTGCGGCCATGTGGTGCTTCCAGGACGGGGGCGCACAGGCTAGCAATGCGCTGTTTGTCCGCGGTGAATGTCACGCAGATGTCATTCAGCAACCGGAGAATGGAAGGCCATAGCAGGGACGATGGATGGAGGCAGGATCAGCCTCCCACGCATGCAGCGAGGCCACGCCAGTGATTGGCGTGGCTTTTTTTTCGGCGTTCGCAGGGAGTGCGAACCAAGGTTCGCACCTACCTGGTTGCGGTTCGCCCCATCGGGTTGGTAGATCAACGCCATGCGTGGATGCATTTCATTTCAACCGTTGGCGAAATCGTGCAGCGCCTGGCCCTGCAGCCGGTACACGGTCCACTCGTCCTGGGGCTTGGCACCAGCGGCGGTGTAGAACTCGATGGCCGGGGTATTCCAGTCCAGCACCGACCATTCGAAGCGGCCGCAGCCTTCGGCCACGGCCTGCCGGGCGATGTATTTCAGCAGCGCCTTGCCTGCGCCGACGCCGCGCTTTTCCTGGCTGACGTACAGGTCTTCCAGGTAGATGCCCTTGCGGCCCAGCCAGGTGGAGTAGTTGTAGAAATACACCGCATAGCCGATGGCCTCACCGTCGGCTTCGCAGATCAACGCGCGTGCGGTCGCGTCGGCGCCGAACAGGCTCTCGGCGATGCCGATCTCATCGGTCTGCACCGAATGCTCGGCCTTCTCGTAGATGGCCAGCTCACGGATGAAGTGCAGGATCAGGCCGGCATCGGCCACGGTGGCCGGACGGATGTTCAACACGGCCACCGTACCCATGGCTCAGCCCCTTGCCGCAGCAACGTTCGCGCGCATCTGCGCGATCACGTCCTGGTAGCTGGTCTTGGCGTTGAAGATGGCCGAGCCGGCGACGAAGGTGTCAGCGCCAGCGGCGGCGATCTCACCGATGTTGTCGGCCTTCACGCCACCGTCGATCTCGAGGCGGATGTCCTTGCCGCTGGCGTCGATCATCTTGCGCACCACGCGCAGCTTGTCCAGCGCCGAGGGGATGAAGGCCTGGCCACCGAAACCCGGGTTGACCGACATCAGCAGCACCAGGTCCAGGTCATCCAGCACCCAGTCGAGGATGTCCACCGGGGTGGCCGGATTGAGCACAATGCCCGGCTTGCAGCCCAGCGAGCGGATCAGCTGGATGGTGCGGTGCACGTGGCGACTGGCCTCCGGGTGGAAGCTGATGTAGGTGGCACCGGCTTCGGCGAAGTCCGGGATGATGCGGTCCACCGGCTCAACCATCAGGTGCACGTCGATCGGCGCGGTGACGCCGTGCTTGCGCAAGGCCTGGCAGACCATCGGGCCGATGGTCAGGTTCGGCACGTAGTGGTTGTCCATCACGTCGAAGTGGACCCAGTCCGCACCGGCGGCGAGGACGTTGTCGACTTCCTCGCCGAGGCGGGCGAAGTTGGCGGAGAGAATGGACGGGGCGATGAGGCAGTTGGACATGGCCGGGGCCTTCGGAACGGGGAAAGGATTCTCCCGCCCGCAGGCGGGACTGTCGGGTCAGCGCTTGCGCAGGGTCTTGATGCGGTCGTAGGCGGCGTTGATCCGCCGCGACTTCTGCTCGGCCTGCTGCTGCAGCTCGGGGGCGGCGCCGCCAAGCTTGTCGGGGTGGTACTGCGAGATCAGCTTGCGATAGGCGCGCTCGACCTCGGCATCGGTGGCCTCGGAGGTCAGCCCCAGCTCCCGGTACGGGTTCTCCTTGTTCAGGCGGAACCAGTCCGAGTCGAAGGCATGGCCGATCAACAGGCCGACCACCGCGCCAAACAGCGGATTGGGCCGGAACAGCAGGGCGCCGGCGATGAATCCGAGCAGTTTTCCGTACCAGCGCATGGCGCTCCGGGGTCGACCGACGAAATGGACGCTCATTTTACGTCACAGCGGGCCCGGACGGCTTTACACTAGGCCGCCCGCTGGTCAGCGGGCCCGCCGGGTCCGTTGGGCAGCCGTATCGACAACGCCCCAGGAGTGCCCGTGCCAACCACGCTGTTGCAATCCGATCTCCCCGGCCTGCCCTTGCGCCATCGCGGCAAGGTGCGTGATGTGTTCGATATCCCGCGCGAGCGGCTGCCTGCAGGGACCCCGCCGGGCGACTACCTGCTGATGGTGGCCACCGATCGCCTGTCGGCGTTCGACGTGGTCCTGCCCGACCCGATCCCGGGCAAGGGCGAGATGCTCTGCCAGGTGTCCAACTTCTGGTTCGCCAAGACTGCGCACCTGATGCCCAACCACCTGACCGGCATCGACGTGGCCAGCGTGCTGCCCGAGGGCGTGGATCCGGCCCTGTACGCCAAGCGTGCGGTGGTCACCCGCAAGCTGAAGCCGGTGCCGGTGGAAGCGATCGCCCGCGGCTACCTGATCGGCAGCGGCTGGAAGGACTACCAGCGCACCGGGAAGGTCAGCGGCATCGACCTGCCCGATGGCCTGCGCCAGGCCGAGCAGCTGCCGGAGCCGATCTTCACCCCCTCGACCAAGGCCGCCGTCGGCGACCATGACGAGAACATCGATTTCGATGCGATGGTGAAGCAGGTCGGTGCGGACCTGGCCGAGCGCGTGCGCGACGCCACCCTGCGCATCTACAAGTTCGCCGCCGACTACGCCCGCGAGAGCGGCATCATCCTGGCCGATACCAAATTCGAGTTCGGTACCGACGCCGATGGCCGCCTGTACATCATGGACGAGATGCTGACGCCGGATTCCTCGCGTTACTGGCCGGCCGACGAGTACGAAGTGGGTACCAGCCCACCGAGCTACGACAAGCAGTTCGTGCGCGATTACCTGGAGACGCTGGACTGGGGCAAGACCGCCCCGGGCCCGACCATCCCGGCCGAGATCATCGAGCGCACCCGCGCCAAGTACGCCGAGGCGCTGCAGCGCCTGGCCGGGATCAGCGTCGACTGATCCGCCTGCGCCCCCGGCCGGAAAGGCGGGGGCACTCTGAAGGGGTAGTGCCGGCCGCTGGCCGGCAACCTCGGCGAATCCGCAGCCAGGCATGGCCTGGCTCTACTGTCGGCTCTGGCGGGAGTATGCTGGCCGCATGCAGACATCCACCGAGCTTGCGCGGCCGATCGACCGCTATTTCGCCAGCTACTCCGACGACCACCGCAATGTGATCAACCAGCGCATCCACGTGGTGGCGGTACCGGCGATCCTGTGGTCGGTGGTGGCCCTGCTGTGGTGCCTACCGCCGCTGATCACCTGGTTCCAGTACGGCATCTGGTCGGCGTTCGCGATGTTCAGCGCCTGGTGCTTCTACAACAAGCTGTCGCGCCCGCTGGGCATCGGCATGCTCATCCAGTTCTTCGTGTTCGGCTGCCTGTGCCGCCTGCTGGAAGCCGAAATCGGCCTGCAGGCCCTGCGCTGGCTGGCGGTGGGCGTGTTCGTGGTGGCCTGGATTGCGCAGTTCATCGGCCACACGTTCGAGGGCCGCAAGCCCAGCTTCCTGACTGACCTGACCTACCTGCTGATCGGCCCGGCCTGGGTGATGGCCAAGTTCTACCGCAAGCTCGACTGGCGCTATTGAACTGCGGGCGGCCGACGGCGGCCGTCGTTTCCTGAACGGGCAGATTCCGTCACCCGCACTCCACGACGGCCCTGCCAGCCTGCCCCGGTGACTCGCTCCCCACTTCCCGCCCGTCGACGGCAGCCCCTGTGCGACAGGGCCTGCGGTCTCCCTGCGTGGGCGTAGGGTGTCCCCGAGGGCAACCGGGGAAGGACTGCAGGAACGTGATGCTGCACCGCAGAAAAAATGAATCAGCGAACGTTACATGCAATTGATCGCTGTTCGATGGGTTTCGGCGACATTTCGCGGCCTGTTATCCTCCCTGACCTGCTCGTGAATCATGGATTCCCTGCATGCTCCCCAGCCTGCCCCTGCTGCTGGCCCTGCCGTTCCTGATGGCAGCGGCTGTTGCGGCCTTCCCCCGTAGTTCGCGCTCGACTGCTGCCTGGCTGGCGGCGCTGGCGCCGTTGGGCGGGCTGGCCATCCTCGGCTGGCTGACCCCGTCCGTACTCGGCGGCCAGGTGATGCGGACGATGGTCCCTTGGCTGCCTCAGATCGGCCTGGACTTCACCCTGCGTCTGGACGGGCTGGCCTGGATGTTCGCCGGGCTGGTGCTGGGCATCGGCGCGCTGGTGGTGCTGTATGCGCGCTACTACCTGAGCCAGCAGGACAACGCGCACCGCTTCTACTCCTACCTGCTGCTGTTCATGGGCGCCATGCTGGGCATGGTGCTGTCGGGCAACCTGCTGTTGCTGATGATCTTCTGGGAAATGACCAGCATCAGCTCGTTCCTGCTGATCGGCTTCTGGTCGCACCGCCAGGACGCCCGCGAAGGCGCGCGCATGGCGCTGGTGATCACCGGCGGCGGCGGCCTGGCCCTGCTCGGCGGCGTGCTGCTGATCGGCCGCATCGTCGGCAGCTTCGACCTGGACGTGGTACTGGCCGCCGGCGAGCAGATCCGCGCCAGCGCGCTGTATCCGTATGCCCTGTTCCTGATGCTGGCCGGCATCTTCACCAAGAGCGCGCAGTTCCCGTTCCACTTCTGGCTGCCGCACGCGATGGCGGCGCCGACCCCGGTCTCGGCCTACCTGCACTCGGCCACCATGGTGAAGGCCGGCGTGTTCCTGCTGGCGCGGCTGCATCCGGCGCTGGCCGGCAGCGACCTGTTCTTCTACACGGTCAGCGGCATCGGCGCGATCACCCTGTTGATCGGGGCCTGGAACGCGATCTTCCAGCACGACCTGAAGGGCCTGCTTGCGTACTCCACGATCTCGCATCTGGGCCTGATCACCCTGCTGTTCGGCCTGTCCACGCCAATGGCGGTGGTGGCCGGCGTGTTCCACATCCTCAACCACGCCACCTTCAAGGCCTCGCTGTTCATGGCCGCCGGCATCATCGACCACGAAACCGGCACCCGTGACATGCGCAAGCTCGGAGGCCTGCGTAAGCTGATGCCGTTCACCAGCGCGCTGGCGATCATCGCCTCGCTGGCGATGGCCGGCATCCCGCTGCTCAACGGCTTCCTGTCCAAGGAAATGCTGTTCGCCGAGGCACTGACCGCCGGTGGCGGCCCGGGCGCGATGCGCACGGCGGTGTCGATCGCCGCGCTGCTGGCCGGCGTGCTGGGCGTGGCCTACAGCCTGCGCTTCGTGCACGACACTTTCTTCGGCCCCGGCCCGCACGACCTGGACCGCGTGCCGCATGAACCGCCGCGCTGGATGAAGGTGCCGGTGGAACTGCTGGTGGTGATCTGCGTGGCGGTAGGCATCGCCCCGGCACTGACCGTGGCGCCGGTGCTGCATGCCGCTGCGGCCTCGATCCTCGGCAACGCCATGCCCGAGTACAGCCTGGCGGTATGGCACGGTTTCAACCTGCCGCTGGCGATGAGCGCGATCGGCGTAGTCGGTGGCGTGGCGCTGTACTTCGGCCTGCGCAGGCTGATCAACCTGCACGGCGTGGAAACCCGCACCACCGGGCGCAACGTGTTCCATGCACAGCTGGATGCGATCTCCGCGCTGGCCATGCGCCTGACCAACGGCATCGCCAATGGCAGCCTGCAGCGGATGCTGCTGGGCCTGGTGCTGGTGGCCATCACCGTGGCCGCCGCGCCCTACATCGCCAACCCGGCCTCGCCGAACTGGACCAAACCGCAGCCGATCCCGCTGCTGGGCTGGGCGCTGTGGCTGGTGATGATGGCCTGTGCAGTGGCCACCCTGCGTGTCTACAAGCAGCGCCTGCTGGCGGTGCTGCTGGTGGGCGGTGTCGGCCTGATGGTGGCGCTGACCTTCGTGTTCCTGTCCGCACCCGATCTGGCCCTGACCCAGCTGCTGGTCGAGATGGTGACCCTGGTGCTGATGCTGCTGGGCATGAACTACCTGCCCGCGCAGTCCGGACCGGAGCGGCCGCGCTGGCGCAAGCGGCGCGATGCGGTGATCGCGATCATCGCCGGTGCCGGGCTTGGCGCGCTGGCCTATTCGGCGATGACCCTGCCGCCCAACACCATGGCCGGCGAGCTGCTCGCCCGCGCCCTGCCCGAGGCATATGGCCAGAACGTGGTCAACGTGATCCTGGTCGACTTCCGCGGCTTCGATACCTTCGGCGAGATCACCGTGTTCGGCATCGCTGCGCTGGTGGTGCACGCGCTGCTGCGGCGTACGCGGATGGCGCCGGAACAGATCATGCCCGGCCCGCCGATCAAGCTGCCGGTGCCGGCCGACCTGGCGCAGATCATGTTCCCGCTCACCCTGACCGTCTCGATCTTCCTGTTCCTGCGCGGCCACAACGCGCCGGGCGGTGGCTTCATCGCCGGCCTGGTGCTGGCGGTGCCGCTGCTGATCCAGTACGTGATCCAGGGCACCGCGTCGGTGGAATCGCGTTTCGGCTTCGACTACATCCGCTGCATCGGCATGGGCCTGCTGATCGCCCTGCTCAGTGGCTGCGCCTCGATGCTGTTCGGCGTGCCGTTCCTGACCAGCGGCCACCTCGACCTGCACCTGCCGCTGATCGGCGACGTACCGCTGGCAAGCGCGATCGGTTTCGACATCGGCGTCTACCTGGTGGTGTTCGGCGGCGCCATGCTGATGCTGTCGATGATGGGTACGATCAAGCCGTCGCGCACCCGCACCGCCCGCAAGGGTGAGATCGACCTGCAACGCCGTTCGGCCCGCACCGGGGAGATGCACTGATGGAACTGGCCCTGGCTACCGCGATCGGCGTGCTGACCGCCATCGGCATCTACCTGCTGCTGCGTGCGCGCAGCTTCGATGTGATCCTCGGCATGACCTTCCTGTCCTACGCCACCAACCTGCTGATCTTCGCCGGTGGCCGCGTGGTGCTGGGCAAGGCGCCGGTGCTGCAGGAAGGCGTGGACAGCCACCTCGGCAACTACACCGACCCGTTACCGCAGGCACTGGTGCTGACCGCGATCGTGATCGCCTTCGCGATGACTGCGGTGAGCATCGTGCTGGCCATGCGCAGCCGCAGCGACAACCACAGCGACCACGTGGACGCACACGAGCCCGACGACGACCTGCAGGATGAGCGCGTGCCGCCGCGCCAGGGCGAGGACCGCGCATGAACCACCTGGTGATCCTGCCGATCCTGATTCCCCTGCTGGGCGCTGCGCTGTCGCTGTTCGTCGAACACCGTCGCTACGGCCCGAGGGTGCAGCGCGCGGTGGCCTGGACCGCGCTGTCGGCGCAGGCCCTGGCGGTGGGCCTGCTGTTTGCCAGCACGGCCAGCGGTGACATCAACGTCTACCTGCTGGGAGACTGGCCATCGCGGCTGGGCATCGCGCTGGTGGCCGACCGGCTGTCGGCGTGGATGCTGCTGACCACCCTGCTGCTGGCCATTCCCTGCCTGCTGCATGCCTGCTCGGGCTGGGACCGCCGCGCACCGCACTTCCATGCACTGTTCCAGTTCCAGCTGGTGGGCCTCAACGGTGCGTTCCTGACCGGCGACATCTTCAACCTGTTCGTGTTCTTCGAGGTGATGCTGATCGCCTCCTACGGCCTGCTGCTCAGCGGTGGCCGCGGCCTGCGCATGCGCATCGGCCTGCACTACGTGGTGTTCAACGTCACCGCCTCGACCCTGTTCCTGATCGCGCTGGGCCTGCTGTACGCCTCGCTGGGTTCGCTGAACATGGCCGAGCTGTCGCAGCGCATCGCCGAGGTGCCAGCGGCGCAGCTGACCCTGGTGAAGGCGACGATGGGCCTGTTGCTGCTGGTGTTCTGCGCCAAGGCCGCACTGATGCCGCTGTACCTGTGGCTGCCGGAAGCCTATTCGCGCGCGCCGGCCGCCGTGGCTGCGCTGTTCGCGATCATGACCAAGGTCGGCCTGTACTCGGTGCTGCGCATCCAGATGCTGTGGTTCGGCGACGATGCCGGCGCGATGACCGGCTATGGCCGCGACTGGCTACTGTGGGCCGGCGTGGCAACGCTGGTGCTCGGTGGCCTGGGTGCGCTGGCCGCAACCCGCCTGCGCGTGCTGATCTCCTACCTGGTGATCGTGTCGGCAGCCACGCTGTTCATCGCCTTCTCGGTAGGCACGCCGCAGGTGCTGTCAGCCGGCCTGTACTACTTGCCACACAGCAGCTTCGTCGCCGCCGCGCTGTTCCTGATTGCCGACCTGATCCGCCGCCGACGTGGTGGCGCCAGCGACCGCAAGGAAGTGGTGGCACCGATGCCGGGCAAGGAAACCCCAGCGGTGCTGTTCCTGATCGGCGCGGTATCGGTGGCCGGCCTGCCGCCGCTGTCCGGCTTCCTGGCCAAGGCCGCGCTGCTGGCTGGCATGCCGGCACAGTACACCGCCCCCGTCTGGACCGCGGTGCTGGTCAGCAGCCTGCTGGTGATCATGGGCCTGACCCGCGGCGGCATCCGCCTGTTCTGGCGCGTGCCACCGGTCGATCCCGAGGCACCGAAGCCGCGCAAGGCACGCCTGCGCCGGGTCGAGCTCTACGCCGCCTGCATCCTGCTGGGCTACGGCATCGGCATGACCCTGGGCGCCGCCCCACTGATGCGCTACACCGACGCCACCGCCGCACAGCTGCTGCACCCCAGTGAGTACGTGCAGCAGCTGCGTGCGACCACGCCGGAGATCCGCCAGCCATGACCGCCCAGCGCTCCCTGTTCCGCCGCGTCATTCCCTCGCCGATGCTCAGCATCATGGTGGTGGCGTTCTGGCTGCTGATGTCCGACAGCTTCACCCTCGGCCAGATCGTGCTGGGGCTGGTGCTGGGCGTGGTGGTGCCGCTGTTCGCTGCACGCCTGGACCGCGAGTTCGCGCGCATCGGCACCCTGCGCCCGTTGCCGAAACTGCTGTGCGTGACCCTGTGGGACATCCTGATGTCCAACATCCGCGTCGCCATCCAGGTGCTCGGCCCGGAGAAGAACATCCACCCCGGTTTCATCTGGTTGCCGCTGGACATCGCCAACATCCACGGCATCGCCGCGCTGACCAGCATGATCACCCTGACCCCGGGCACGGTCTCGGCCGCGCTCAGTGACGACCGCAAGTTCCTGCTGGTGCACGTGCTGCACCTGGAGGACCCACAGGACCTGATCGATACGATCAAGCGCCGTTACGAGGCGCCGTTGATGGAGATCTTCCCATGACCGGTTTTGAAGTCATCCAGACCACCCTGGTGGTGTGCATGCACGTGGTCGGCCTGGCCATGCTGCTGGCCACCTGGCGCCTGCTGCGCGGGCCCACCGTGCCCGACCGCATCCTCGCGCTGGACACGCTGTCGGTGACCGCGATCGCCGAACTGATGCTGTTCGGCATGTACCTCAACTCGCCGATCTACTTCGAGGCGGCGCTGATCATCGCCATGCTCGGCTTCGGCAGCACCGTGGTGCTGAGCAAGTTCGTGCTGCGCCGGGACATCGTCGAATGATCACCGCGATCCAGATCGGCCTGTCGATCCTGCTGCTGTTCGGCTGCTTCTTCATCCTGGTCGGCGCGCTGGGCCTGGTGAAGCTGTCCACCTTCTTCAAGCGCCTGCACGCACCGACCAAGGCCAGCACGCTGGGCGTGGGCTGCGTGCTGGTGTGCTCGGTCTGCTACCACATCTTCCTCGGCCAGGACCCGCAGCCGCGCGAGCTGCTGATCACCGTGTTCCTGTTCATCACCGCACCGATCAGCGCGCACATGATGGCCAAGGCCGCGCTGTCGCTGCTGATGGAAACCCGCCCCAGCCTGCCCGGCAACGAGCCGGCCGCTGAAGAGCAGCTGCCTCCGCCGGAACCGGTGCGCGAGGAAGAAGGTTCGCAGAGCCGGTAAATCCGGTAGCGGCCGACCTTGGTCGGCGCTTTGTTTTCGCGAGTGCCAACCAAGGTTGGCACCCACCAGGTGATCGGTGGTTGGCCCCCACCGGGAGATCGGTGGTGGGTGCCGACCGTTGGTCGGCACGGAAACAACCGCATCCACGCATGGCGTGGATCTACAGCGCTGGGGCGCCGACCAGCAGCAGCTCCAGCACGAACCAGCCGACGAATGCGACCAGCAGGATCCCGCCTTCGCCCCGGCTGATCTTCAGGTCGCCGCGCAGCATCGGGTACAGCACCAGCGCGAACGCCAGCAGCGCCGGCAGTTCCAGGCGCACGAACGAGGCCGGCAGCGCCAGCGGCTGCAGCACCGCCATCGCACCGATCACCAGCAGCAGATTGACCACGCTGGAACCCAGCACGTGGCCCAGCACCATGTCGCCATGCCCGCGACGGGCGGCGGCGATGGCGGTGGCCACCTCCGGCAGTGCGGTGCCGATCGCTACCGGCAGCAGGCCGACCAGCAGGGGCGTCCAAGCCAGGGCTACGCCGAAGTCCGCCGCGGCCCCGACCACCAGGCGTGCGCCCCAGTACAGGGCCAGCGCGGCGATCAGCACCCGCAACACGTTCAACGGCAGGCTGGTGCGGCTCAGTGCGGATTCGGCAATGGCCGCCTGCACCTCGGCGCTCTCGCCGCGGCCACGGCGCAGCAGCAGCACCTGCACCACGATGAAGCCGGCCAGCAGTACGCCGCCCTCCCAGCGTGCCAAGCCGCCATCAAGACCGAACAGGATCAGCAGCACGCCGGCCGCCAGCAGCGACCACCACAGCACCGTCTGCAGGCGCGCGCGCAGCAGCAGTGGCGCAGCCATGGCCGCCGCGGCCAGGGTCAGGCCCAGGTTGACGATGCTGCTGCCCACCGCGTTGCCCAGGGCCAGCTCCGGTTGGTCCACCGCCAGCGCGCGCGCATTGACCGCCAGTTCCGGCAACGAGGTGGTTACCCCGAGCAGCAGCAGCCCGGCAGTGAACGGGCTGGCCCCGAAACGTTGGGCCAGGCCGGACACGGCCTTGACGATGGAGTCCCCGCCCAGCGCCAGCAGCAGCAGGCCGAGCAGGAACCAGGCAATGGCAATGGCGATCATCGAGCACTCCCCCCAGCAGTGGTGGCGCGATTCTACGCTTGGCCCGCACGCGCGGCTGGGCCGTGGATCAAGGATCAGCCACACCCTTCCGCATAATCGACCTGCGGGGTCTGCCCGACGCGCCAGGCACCCACCCGGCCATCGGCACCGAGCGCGAAGTCGATCACGGCCCCGCCCTCCTGCGCCGGGCGAACGCGCAGGTGCTGGGCCTTCTCGTCGTACTTGTCAGGGCCGACATCGGCCCGCTCCGGGTACAGCACCTGCAGCTCACCCAGGGTCATGCCGACCTTGCCGCCGCCTGGTGCGGTGATGGCTGCGCTGCGCACGTCGTAGCGCACCAGCTTGCGGCCTTCGATCATCAGGCGCGGGTCCTCGGCATCCTGCGGGCGCAGGAAGTAACAGCCATCGTTGCCATCGTCAGCCGGCAGCGGCTTGCCGGCGGCATCGGTGCCCAGCCCCTGCAGCGGCGTGCCGAAGCCGGCGCGCACGTCGGCGATGCCGGCCCCCAGCTTCGCACCAGCGAAGCCGTCCAGGCGGGCTGGACTGTCCTTGCGGAGGTCGTTCGCCGGGCGAGCCGCCAGATCAGGATCCGTCGACTGGGCGGGGCCGGTCGCCGAGGCGGTTTCTGCCGGAGTGTCGCTGCCGCTGCCGGCCGCCCCCTGCTTGTCGGGGCCGCCACTGCAGGCGGCGAGCGAAAGGAGCAACAGACCAGCAATCGGGAGGTGCTTCATCGGTGCGGTTCCCTGGCACGAAGATGGCTGCACGCTAGCCCATCCGGTGTGCAGGCGCTGCATTGTCATCGCGGTTTCATCGCCTTCGTTCAGGCTCGGCGAGCACCGACATGCCGTCCCTTCCATGCAACCGCGCAAGACCGATCTCGCCCGAACCGCGCTGCAGGCCCACCGCGCGCCGCTGGACATGCGCCAGCGCCGGCTGCTGATCCTGTGCGACGGCCAGCGCACCGTTGCCGACCTGACCGGTCTGCTCGGCCAGGAAGCACCGGCGATGGTCATCCAGCTGGTACAGGCGGGGTACCTGAGCACCGGCACGGGCGCCATGACCCCGGCACCGTCGACCGCAGCCGCGGCAACGCCGGTGCCCACGCCGCCGGCAGCCACACCTGCTGCACCCGCGATCGAACGTCGCCGCTCGCTGGTGGCCGCGCGCATCTACGTGCTGGGCATATTGGAGATGCAGCGCCACCCGCAGGCGGCAGCACTGTTCCGTGACCTGCAGCAGGCGCGTGCGGAAGAAGAGGTGCTGCAGCGGCTGCAGTCAGCGATGCAGATGCTGCCCGGGCTGACCTCGGAGGGCTATTGCCAACGCGTGCGACAGCGCCTGCTGGAGGCGTTGCCGTTGGAGCACTGCGAGGCGTTCGCCGAAGTGGCGTAAGCGCAAGTTCCGGCGGAGAGCATCCACGCATGGCGTGGACCTACTGCATCACGACCGCCTTTCGCTAGATCCACGCCATGCGTGGATGCGATCAGGATCCATGCCGACCAACGGTCGGCACCCACCGAGGCAGTGGTTGGTAGATCCGCGCCATGCGTGGATGCGATCACGATCTGTGCCGACCAAGGTCGGCACCCACCACGCTAGCGGGACGACCGGAAGTTGTTACGCAGGCCGTTCCAGCACTGCTGGTAATCGCCCTGGCGGTGGCCGGCGGCCAGCGCCTGTGCGGTCGGGCGGATCACCGCACGGGTCTCGAACATGAAGGCCATCGTGTCCTTGATCACATCGGCCTTGGACAGATCGGCATTGGACGCCTTGTCAAAGGTCGGCGCGTCCGGGCCGTGACCGCTCATGCAGTTGTGCAGCGACGCGCCACCCGGCACGAAGCCTTCGGCCTTGGCATCGTAGGCGCCATGCACCAGGCCCATGAACTCGCTGGCGATGTTGCGGTGGAACCACGGCGGGCGGAACGTGTTCTGCGCCACCAGCCAACGCGGCGGGAAGATCGCGAAGTCCATGTTGCTGGTTCCCGGCGTGTCGCTTGGCGAATGCAGCACCAGGAAGATCGACGGGTCCGGGTGGTCGTAGCTGATCGATCCGATGGTGTTGAAGCGACGCAGGTCGTAGCGGTACGGCGCGTAATTGCCGTGCCAGGCCACCACGTCCAGCGGCGAATGGTCGATCGGCGCACGCCACAGGCGGCCTTCGAACTTGGCGATCAGTTCGAAGTCGCCATCCACATCCTCGAACGCCGCATGCGGGGTCTCGAAGTCGCGCGGATTGGCCAGGCCGTTGGAACCGATCGGGCCGAGGTCGGGCAGCTTCAGCAACGCACCGTAGTTCTCGCAGATGTAGCCGCGGCTCGGGCCATCGGGCAGTTCGACGCGGAAACGCACGCCGCGCGGAATCACCGCGATCTGCTGCGGCTCGATCTCGATCACGCCCAGCTCGGTCAGCAGGCGCAGCGCGCCCAGCTGCGGCACGATCAGCAGTTCACCGTCGGCGTCGTAGAAGTAGCGGCCGACCATGTCGCGGTTGGCAGCGTAAAGGTGGATGCCCACGCCGGCATGCGCGTCGGGCGAACCGTTGCCGCCCATCGTGTACAGGCCTTCGACAAAGTCGGTCGGCAGCTCCGGCAGCGGCAGCGGGCTCCAGCGCAGCTGGTTCGGCGAGGCCGGCTGTGCGCCGAAATCACACTGCAACTGCGACTGCGCAAACGGAGTGAACTCGCCATGGGTCACCGCCGGGCGGATCCGGTACAGCCAGCTGCGGCGATTGCTGCCACGCGGCGCGGTGAAGGCGGTGCCGGTCAACTGTTCGGCGTACAGGCCGTGGGCCACCTTCTGGGGCGAGTTCTGCCCGACCGGCAGCGCGCCGGCGACGGCCTCGGTGGCGAATTCGTTGCCGAAGCCGGACTGGTAGCCGCGGGCGGTGATGGCGGGGGACATGGGGGCTCCTGGGTACGGCGAGACCGGAACGGAAAGCAGCCGAGCATGGCCCGGCTCTACAGATGGGCAGGCGCCGGGACTGGCCCGGCGCTACCGATGACCTTACAGCACGCCGCGGCGGATCTGGTCGCGTTCGATGCTCTCGAACAGCGCGGTGAAGTTGCCTTCGCCGAAGCCTTCGTTGCCCTTGCGCTGGATGATCTCGAAGAAGATCGGGCCGATGCAGTTCTGGGTGAAGATCTGCAGCAGCTTGCGCTGGTGGGTTTCCGGATCGGCATCGATGAGGATCTTGTTCTTCGCCAGGCGCGGCACGTCTTCACCGTGGTTCGGCACGCGCTGGTCGATCACATCGAAGTAGGTCTCCGGCGTGTCGAGGAAATCCACGCCCTGCGCGCGCATCGCTTCGACGGTCTCGTAGATGTTCTCGGTGAAGCAGGCGATGTGCTGGATGCCTTCGCCCTTGTACGCGTCCAGGTACTCGTTGATCTGGCTCTTCGGGTCGGACGATTCGTTCAGCGGAATGCGCACGATGCCGTCCGGCGCGGTCATCGCCTTGGACACCAGGCCGGTCTTCAGGCCCTTGATGTCGAAGTAGCGGATCTCGCGGAAGTTGAACAGGCGCTCGTAGTAGTCCGACCACTGCTGCATGTTGCCGAAGTACAGGTTGTGGGTCAGGTGGTCGATGAAGGTCAGGCCGAAGCCCACCGGGTGCAGGTCGGCACCGGCGATCGGCTCGTAGTCGCCGTCGTAGATGCTGCCGGCCGCGCCGTAGCGGTCGACCAGATACAGCATGCAATCGCCGATGCCCTTGATGACCGGGGCGCTGACCGCCTTGCTGTCCGGCTTGAAGGCAATGGCTTCGGCACCGTTGCCCAGTGCGGTCAGGTAGACCTCCTGACCAGGTTTCTTGAAGCGGATGGCGAAGCCGCAGGCGCACGGACCGTGCTTCTCGGCGAAGTCGGCGGCGAACGAATCGGGGTCTTCATTGACCAGGAAGTTGACGTCGCCCTGGCGATAGACGGTAATCGGACGCTGCTTGTGCTTGAGCACCGCGCTGAAGCCCATCTTCCGGAAGTACTCGTGCAGCTCCTGGCCACGGCCGGCCGGGGCGGCG
Organism: Stenotrophomonas sp. YJH_SMC_16; assembly: GCF_059367875.1. Taxonomy (NCBI): domain Bacteria; kingdom Pseudomonadati; phylum Pseudomonadota; class Gammaproteobacteria; order Lysobacterales; family Lysobacteraceae; genus Stenotrophomonas; species Stenotrophomonas sp. YJH_SMC_16. Next base: position 737,203 of record NZ_JCAFRH010000001.1, read on the forward strand.
AATTCGACGAACTCGAAGCCGTCGATGCCCATCGGGTTCTCGAAGGTGGTGACCTGCATGCCGGGGTTGGGGTGCGAGGCGGTCGGGACTGCGGTATTCATGGCGTGGCTCCGAATCGGTACCGCATCGGTACAAACCAGGTGCGGGCAGGTAGGGACCCGGCGAGAATGCAGGGTCTGGACCTACCCCTTATAGTTACACTTGAAACCACCAGCAAGGTGCACCGCAACATGAGCCCCGCCGATCCCGCCTCGACCCGCCTGCGTGCCTCGCACGTCCTGCTCGACCTGGAACAGTTCCTGCCGTACCGGCTGAGCGTGCTGTCCAACCGGGTCAGCGGCAACATCGCCAAGCTATACGGCGATCGTTACGGTCTGGCGATTCCCGAATGGCGGGTCATCACCATCCTGGCGTTGTACCCGGGCTCCTCGGCCAGCGAGGTCTCCGACCGCACGGCGATGGACAAGGTGGCGGTCAGCCGCGCTGTGGCCCGCCTGCTGGAACGCGGCTTCATCAAGCGCGAGACCCACGGCGACGACCGCCGCCGCTCGGTGCTGGCGCTGTCGGCAGCCGGCTTCGAGGTCTACGAGACCATCGCGCCGATGGTGATCGAGATCACCCGCAAGCTGATGTCGGTGCTGAGCGAGGAGGAGGAGCAGGTGCTGGAAAAGCTGATCCTTCGCCTGGCCGGTGACGGCCTGGAGCGGATGGGCGAAGGGGTCTGAAAGAAAAAGGGGACGGTGGGGATCAAGCCGTTTTGGGCCCCAAGTCGCGGGAGCCGACCCTGGCCGGTAGCGGAACAGCGGCTGGGCGATTGTCGTCCGCCACCTTTGATCTGACGGGACCCGCTCTTTGGCGGGCTGTGGGCCGGCCACAAACAAGGCCATCGGACACATTCACTTCCCGCAGAACCCGTCCTGAAGTGTCGCCCTCGCCCGGCGGCATTTCCGCATTGGCCTGATACGGCCCGTTTCCGCGAGGCTGGTGTATCGAAACGGGCTGTTCCAGTGAGTTCTCCTATTGGACTGTCCGTGTGTACGGCCTGACGGTAAGCGTTCAACGGGTATCAGCCCGGCCATGGATCCACATCGGACGGGCTCCCTCATGGATGACTCGCGTTCAACGCTGCCGCATGGCCAGGAATTGCTGGCCGATCTCAGAGAGCTGATCTGCGCGGCGCGCAGCAGGATGCACAGGACCATCAACACCGAGCTCACTCTGTTGTACTGGCGAATCGGGCGTCGCATCCATGTGGACCAGATGGCTGGGCGACGTGCGCGCTACGGAGAGGTCCTCTTCCCCCGGATAGCCAAGGCGCTGTCCGCCGAGTTCGGTACCTCCTTCGGTGAGAAAAGCTTGCGCAGGATGGTGCAGTTCTCCACTGCATTTGCAGATGAGCAGATTGTCGTATCGCTGATACGACAATTGAGCTGGACCCACTTCATCGCGCTGATCCCACTGGCGGATCCGCTCAAGCGCGACTTCTATGCGCAGATGGCCGCCACCGAGGGCTGGAGCGTGCGCACATTGCGCCAGCGCATCGATTCGATGCTGTACGAGCGCACGGCGCTTTCCAGTCAACCCGAGCAGACCATCGCCGAAGAGTTGGCAGCACTGCGCGGCAACCAGCAGCTGTCTCCAGGGCTGGTACTGCGTGATCCCTACGTACTGGATTTTCTTGGCCTGAAGGACAGCTGGGATGAGCAGGACCTTGAAAGCGCGATCCTTCGCGAGATGCAGGGCTTCCTGCTCGAACTTGGCACGGGTTTCAGTTTCGTCGCCCGCCAGAAACGCATCCAGATCGACGGTGATGACTTCCACCTGGACCTGCTGTTCTACAACCGCCGCCTGCGCAGGCTGATCGCCATCGAACTGAAGATCGGCGAGTTCAAGCCCGCCTACAAAGGGCAGATGGAACTCTATCTGCGATGGCTGGACCGCTACGAACGTGAGGACGGCGAGCAGGCGCCGTTGGGCATCATCCTCTGCACAGGGAAGAAGGCCGGCCAGATCGAATTGCTGGAGCTGGACCGCTCAGGCATCCATGTTGCGGAATACCTGACCACCTTGCCCTCTCGTGAGGTCCTCAAGCAAAGATTGCAGACCGCCATGGAGCGGGCCAGGCAACAGCTGCAGACCGCGGCACCCAGCTCCCTGTAGATCCACGCCGTGCGTGGATGGCGCCCACGCCTCAGCTCAGATGCTTGCGGCGCGCATGGATCCACGGCACCGCCAGCGCGGCAATGGCACCACCGGCGAAGCCGAGCGAGGCGGAAACCGTGGCCGCTTCGACTGCCCCCGGCAACGCCAGCGCGGCAGCTACGAGCAACAGCGACGGCAGGCCGACGAAGGTGCCCAGGAAGAAATGCCAGCGCGGCGACCAGGTGTTGAGCTGCAGCAGGCTGACCGGCTGCCAAGCATCGGATGCGGCATCTTCGGCGATCTTCGCCACCGCCTTGGCCAGGTCCACTTCCGGCAGCGCGCGCCCCTGCCGTGCGATCGCCAGCAGCTCGGCCACGGCCTCCACCGGCGGGAAACTGGACGGCCACGCAACCGGCGCCGGCACGCCGTAGGCGGTCAGCACCGGCACGCTCAGCCACGGCGCTACCAACGGACGCATGCGACGGCGACCGTGCACGCACCAGATCTGCGACTGGCCGTGCGCGGTGACGCTGTACAGCGCCAGTTCGTTGGCCGGCGGATAGCCGAGCATGGTCACACGTGCCGCCAGGCTGTCCTGGCCCATCGCGCGCAGGAAACCGGGGCGGCTGCGCCCTTCCTGCATCCACGCCAGGCCGAGTGCACCCACCAGATAGGCCTCGGCCACGTCCTTGCTGCCGGCGGCGGCGCGTTCGTCGCTGGCCAGGTACCAGGCCAGCGATTTCGGTTCGGACACATCGTCCAGGCCCCAACGGCTGTCGTCCCCCAGCACATGGCGCACTGGCAGGCGCGCGGGCGCGGTTTCGCCACGCTCGCCTGGCTGCAGGAACGGCAGCACGCCCTGGATGAAGGTGGACAGTTCGATCGCACGCACGCCATGGCCCTGCCATTCCGGCGGCAGCAACCCGGCCAGCTGGCCGTCGGCGGCCAATGCATCGAGCCGTGATTTCTGCTCGACCAGTTTCTGCACCGCCCCCTTCAGCACCACGTTGTCGGGCAGCGCGATCTGCGGCAGGCGATGGCGCGGCGGGGCCAGTTCAATACTGTCCTCGCCGGTACCGGCGTCATCCAGCAGCGCCTCCTGCGGCGGCAGGGTCACACCCTCGCCTGCTTCGCCTTCGGCCAGAGTACTGGCAGGTTCGGGCAGTCGTTCGGCGTGGTCGCTGTGCATGGGCGTTCCGGTAGGTTGCATCGACGGGGCGTCGACTGAGGTCCTTGCCGGTAACGGCGAGGGCGTTGCGATATTGAGATGCCGATTTCGGGAATGTGACCGCAACCACAGTAGATCCACGCCATGCGTGGATGCGACCCGACATCAGTGCCGGCCAACGGTCGGCACCTGCCGAGCATGCCGGCCAGCAACCGGCACTACCCTATTCCGGTTTGTCGGGTGCCCACTGCTTGAGGAACGCGGTCACGCGCGCGGGCTGGAAGGCTTCGCCCTTGCGCAGCTCGCCGGTGGCCTGCGACACCAGCAGTCCGCCATCGGCATCGAGCACCAGCAGGTACGGGTAGTCGCGCTCCATCATCGGGAACTGGGCGAAGAAAGCGGTATTGGGTTGTTCGTCGCTGGCGTTGACCTTTACCCACACGTAGTGGGCATCGCGGAAGCGGCGCAGATCACCGTTGCCTTCCACCAGCTCGTCCAGCGCCCGGCAGCGATCGCAGGCGGCATTGCCGACCTCGAGCAGGATGCGCTTCTTGCCGCGCTGGGCTTCCACCTTGGCGGTGGCCAGATCGTCGGCGGGGTTGCGGGCCGGGTCGAACTGCGCGCCGAGCCCGGCGATGGCGGCAATATCCGCCGCCACCGGGGTGTTGCCCGAGGCCACCGGTTCGCTGGGGTCAGCGACCGGTGGCTCGGTGGGTCGGGTATCCAGCGGCTGCGTAGGCTCGGCGGCGGCAGGCGGTTGCGGTTGGGAACAGGCGCCGATCAGCGCCGCACAGACCACCACTACCGCAGTACCGAGCTTGCTACGCATGCCTTCTACCCTCTCATCGTTACTTGACGCCGTGCATCAGCTTGTTGATCAGCGGGGCGATCAGGAACAGCACCACGCCGGAGCCGATCAGGGCCCAGAACCCGAAGGTATACCCCTTCAGGGCCGACTCGACCGTCATGCCGCCTTCACCACTGACCACGCCGGCGAAGATGCCGGACAGGTTGTTGCCGATGCCGGTGGACAGGAACCAGCCACCCATGCCGAAGCCGACCAGGCGCACCGGGGCCAGCTTGGTCACCATCGACAGGCCGATTGGTGACAGGCACAGCTCACCCACGGACTGGATGACGTAGACCATGAACAGGGTCCAGAACGGGATCTTGCCGTCCACGACCATCTGCGACAGCGCGTACATCAGCAGGGCGAAGGCGGCGCCATTGAACAGCAGGCCCAGGCCGAACTTGCGCGGGATGGACGGATTGGCGCGGCCCATGGCCACCCAGATCCAGGCGATGATCGGGGCCAGGGTGATGATGGCCACCGAGTTGACCGACTGGAACCATGCGGTCGGGAAGGTCCAGTCGCCCATCTGGCGGTTGACGATGTTCTCGGCCAGGAAGGTGAAGGAGCTGCCGGCCTGTTCGAAGAACATCCAGAACATGACGTTGAAGGCGAAGATGATCAGCATGGCGATCACGCGGTCGCGCTGCACCTTGCCCTCGCGGATGCCCTCGACCAGCAGCAGGATGGCCAGCGCGGTGAACATCGCACCCAGGATCCAGGCCAGCGCGGTGGCGCCGGTGGCCAGCAGGAAGTACGCGACCGGGATGGCGACCACGGCACCGGCCAGCACCATGATGATGCGGCCGAAGCCTTCAGCGCCGGCCGGCGGTGCACCGATGCCCTTCAGGCCGGCGCGACCGATGTAGAACCACACCAGCGAGATCAGCATGCCCACGCCCGAAGCGATGAACACGACCTTGTAGGACGGCATGGCATCGGTACCGAAGACCTTGCGGGCCAGGTACTCGGTCAGCACCGGGGCGATCATCGCGCCAATGTTGATGCCCATGTAGAAGATGGTGAAGCCCGAATCGCGGCGCTCGTCCTTCAGGCCGTACAGCTTGCCGACCATGGTCGAGATGTTCGGCTTGAACAGGCCATTGCCGACGATGATCGTGGCCAGGCCGAGCTTGAAGATGTGCTCCTGCGGCAGCGAGATCATGAACAGGCCGGCGGCCATGATGATCGCGCCGGTCAGGATCGATCGCTGATAGCCCAGTACCCGGTCAGCCACGTAGCCACCGAAGATGGCTGCGGCATACACCAGGGCCAGGTAGGCGCCGTAGATGCGGCTGGCGTCGCCTTCACCGGCAGCGCTGCCGTTGTAGAACTGGGCAACGATGTACAGCACCAAGGCCCAGCGGATGCCATAGAACGCAAAGCGCTCCCAGAACTCGGTCATGAACAGCATCCACAACGGGCGCGGGTGGCCCAGCGTGGTCTTGAAGTCCGGCAGCGCCGGCTCTGGGGTGTTCGCAGTGGCGTTTACGCTCATGCGGGTTTCCTGGTTCGGTGGATGACGAGCACGTCCGCTGTGCAGTTGGAGCAACGCGCGAGGATCACCGACTTCTGGCGTTCACGTCAAATACACGCCGTTTGAGGCAGGTGCCAGCCTGCTCGCTGAACTTGCATCTGAAACGATCCAGCCAGTGGCCGGGATCCAAGCTGAATACGGATCAGCCCTGCGCTGACGGGGGCCCGGCCTGCAGGCTGGTACGCACCTGGAACAGCTCGGGGAAGAAGGTCAGTTCCAGCGCCTTGGCCAGGAAGCCCACCCCGGACGAGCCGCCGGTGCCGCGCTTGAAGCCGATCACCCGCATCACGGTGCGCATGTGTCGGAATCGCCATAGCTGGAAGGCGGTCTCCAGGTCCACCAGGTCCTCGCACAGCGCGTACTCGCGCCAGTAGCGGTCGGTGTCCTGGTAGATGCGTTCGAAGACCGGCTGCAGTGCGTCGTCGGCCACATGCGGCTGGGTCCAGTCGTGGTTTTCATACACGGCCGGTACGGCGTGGCCGAAGCGGGCCAGGTACTTCAGGAACTCCTCGTACAGGCTGGGCGCCTCCAACACGGTGCGCAGCTGCGCCTGTCCGGCCGCATCGTGCTCGAACACCTGCAGCATCTGCGCGTTCTTGTTGCCCAGCAGGAACTCGATGTAGCGGTACTGCAGCGACTGGAAACCCGAGGACGGGCCCAGCACGTCGCGGAAGCCCATGTACTCGGACGGAGTGAGCGTTTCCAGCACCGACCACTGCTCGGTCAGCTGGCGCAGCACCTGCTTGCTGCGCGCCAGTACCTTGCGGCACTGCCAGACTTCATCGCGCTGCAGGAAGCCGATTGCGGCGCGCAGCTCATGGCCCAGCAGCTTCAGCCACAGCTCCGAGGTCTGGTGCTGGATGATGAAGAGCATCTCGTCATGGTGCGGCGGGTTGGACAGCGGCTGCTGCGCGCTGAGCAGCTGGTCCAGCCGCAGGTAGCCGCCGTAGGTCAGGCGCCCCTGCAGGTCGGTGTGGATGCCGGCTTCGAGATCGCGTTGGTTGTTGTCGACGGACATGGGTGCGGCCAGATCGGGGGCGGCAAGGGTAGCGCGTTGCCAGCCGCGCGGGCAGCCGCGCCGTCCATACCGGGGCGTGCGGTGCCCCGTGGAGCATTGGCCGATGCGGGGCCTGCGCGTGGAACCGATCGGGTCGTTGCGCCAGCAGTCAGCCAGAGGCGTATTCTGATGCTTTGCAGCAACGACTGAATACGTTGTTGTTATTGGCCCCCCACCCGCCGGCAGGGGTAAAACAGGGCGTTGCCGTGTTGCGGCGCAGGAAGGCTATTCCGTACGCGTTCCTTAACATGGCGATTCATATCATTTGTAACTTCTCTGTCGAAGGTGCAGTACGCAATGACGGTTGCCGCTGAATTCAAGATCGAATACCTGCAGTACCTGGACGCGGACGGCAAGCTCGTCCGCGATGACCTGCCCGCGTCGCTGCGCGACCCCAAGGTCCTGGTACCGCTGTTCAAGCAGATGCTGTTCGTACGTACGTTCGACAGCAAATCCATCGCGCTGCAGCGCACCGGCAAGCTGGGCACCTATGCCGCCTGCCTGGGCCACGAAGCGGCGCACGTGGGCATCGGCGCAGCGATGCAGAAGGACGACGTATTCGCGCCTTCGTACCGCGAGTATGGCGCGATGTTCATGCGTGGCGTGCGCCCGCACGACGTGCTGATGTACTGGGGCGGCGACGAACGCGGCAACGATTACGGCGGCAACGCGGCCAAGGACTTCCCGTTCTGCGTGCCGATCTCCACCCAGTGCCTGCATGCCGCGGGCGCCGCGCTGAAGTTCAAGCTCAACAAGGAACCGCAGATCGCGGTGGCCGTGTGCGGCGACGGCGGCAGCTCCAAGACCGACTTCTACGCGGCACTGAATTCGGCCGGCGCCTACAAGCTGCCGCTGATCCTGTGCATCGTCAACAACGGCTGGGCCATCTCGGTCCCGCGCTCGGCCCAGACCGGTGCCGAAACGCTGGCGCAGAAGGGCCTGGCCGGCGGCCTGCACTGCCTGCAGGTGGACGGCAACGACCTGATCGCCGTGCTGGCGGCGATGGAGCAGGCACGCGAGCGTGCGCTGGCCGGCGACGGTGGCACCGTGCTGGAACTGATGACCTACCGCCTGTCCGACCACACCACCGCCGATGACGCGCGCCGCTACCGTGACGACGCCGAGGTGAAGGATGCCTGGCAGCGCGAGCCGATGCTGCGCCTGCGCAAGTACCTGATCAACGCCGGTGTGTGGAGCGAAGAAGAGGAAACCGCCTGGGTTGCCGAGTGCGGCACGCGCGTGGACGAGGAAGTGAACCTGTACCTCAACACGCCGGTGCAGCCGGTCGAGGCGATGTTCGACTTCCTGTATGCCGATCCGCCGCCGGACCTGCTGGCCCAGCGTGCCCAGGCGATCGCCCTGGAGAAGCGCCATGGATGAGATCAAGAACGGCGCGCCCGGCGCGCACACCAACGCCGCCGACAGCGCTGCTGTCGCGCGCGGAGAAGAGAGCATGACCACCACGCCGATCACCCTCATCGAAGCCATCACTCAGGCGCTGGCCTGGGAGCTGGAGCACGACCCGTCGGTGCTGGTGCTGGGCGAGGACGTGGGCGTCAACGGCGGCGTGTTCCGCGCCACCGCCGGCCTGCAGCAGCGCTTCGGTTCCGAACGCATCCTCGACACCCCGCTGGATGAAACCACCATCGCCGGCCTGACCATTGGCCTGGCCGCGCAGGGCATGAAGCCGGTGGCCGAAGCCCAGTTCGACGGCTTCATGTATCCGATGGTCGACCACATCGTCTGTCACGCTGCACGCCTGCGTTACCGCACCCGTGGTCGCCTGCACTGCCCGATGGTGCTGCGCGTGCCGTGGGGCGGTGGCATCCGCGCGCCGGAACACCACAGCGAAGCCAACGAGGCGATCTTCACCAACGTGCCGGGCCTGCGCGTGGTGCTGCCGTCGTCGCCGCAGCGTGCGTACGGCCTGCTGCTGGCCGCGATCCGCGAACCGGATCCGGTGATCTACATGGAGCCCAAGCGCATCTACCGCCAGTACAAGGAAGTGGTCGTCAACGACGGCGAAGCCTTGCCGCTGGACGTCTGCTTCGTGCTGCGCGATGGCACCGACGTGACCCTGGTGACCTGGGGCGCGCAGGTGAAGGAAGCACTGGAAGCGGCTGACAAGCTGGCCGGCGAAGGCATCAGTGCCGAAGTCATCGACGTGGCCACGCTGCGCCCGCTGGACTTCGCCACCATCGCCGAATCGGTGGCCAAGACCGGCCGCTGCGTGATCGTGCAGGAGGCCCCGAAGACCGCGGGCTTCGGCGCCGAGATCGCCGCGCGCCTTGCCGAGGAATCGATCTACGACCTGCTGGCGCCGGTCGAACGCGTCACTGGCTACGACACCCACATTCCGCTGTTCCGCCTGGAAATGAAGTACCTGCCGAGCGTTGAGCGGATCGTGGCTGCAGCCAAGCGCGCGGTGGCGGCCGGCTGACGTGCGGGCCCGCCTTCTGGGGGCTTACCGCAGCCAGTATCCCAACCCGCTCCGGTTCCACACCGGCCAGATCGTCGAAGTAGGTGTCCGTGACGAGGAATGGCCGGCGTTTGCCTGGGTACGCACCAACGATGGGCGCGCTGGATGGGCGCCCATCGCCTGGTTGCAGCTGCTGGACGAGGGTCGCGCCGAAGCCCTGTGCGACTACGACGCCCGCGAGCTGGATGTGGAAAGTGGCGAGATGGTGAAGCTTCATCACGAACACGGTGGGTGGTGGTGGTCCGAGCGCGCCAATGGCGCGACGGGCTGGCTGCCGGCCCGCGAACTGGAACTGCTGGAAGAGAACTGCAAATGAGCCAGACCAAGAACTTCAACCTGCCCGACCTGGGCGAAGGCCTGCCGGACGCGACCATCGTCGAGTGGTTCGTCAAGGAAGGCGATGTGATCAAGCTGGACGAGCCGCTGGTGTCGATGGAGACCGCCAAGGCCGTGGTGGAAGTGCCCTCGCCGTTCTCCGGCAAGGTGCTGAAGCTGTCCGGCGGCGCCGGCGACATCATCCCGACCGGCTCGGTGCTGGCCAGCTTCGAACTGGACCCGAACCTGCCGCAGCGTGCCGATGGCCAGGACACCGGCCACAGTCATGGTCACGCCGCACCGGCGGCGCCGGCTGCCGCACCGACCCCGCCGCCGCTGCCGGCTGCGCCGGTCGCTGCGGAAGAAGCCAAGCCCGCCGCGGCCGAGCGTGATGACGCCGGTACCGTGGTCGGCGCGATGCAGAGCTCCAACACCGTGCATGCCGAACAGGCGCTGGCCGTCGGTGGCGTCAAGGCCGTGCCGGCCGTGCGTGCGATGGCGCGCAAGCTGGGCGTGGACCTGAGCCGCGTGCCGGCCACCGGCACCGATGGCGCGGTGACGATGGCCGACGTCAAGCAGGCCGCCGCCAACGGCACCGCCAAACTCGGCGCCGCCCCGGCACCGGTTGCCGCCGCGTATGCCGCGCCGGCCCCGGCGCAGATACCTGCCCCGGTGCAGAGCGAAGCCCGCACTCCGCTGTCCGCCGCCGGCAAGCCGATGCGCACCCAGCCGCCGGGCGTGGTCGCCAAGGGCCAGCCGGAACCGCTGAAGGGCGTGCGCCGCAACATGGCCCGCGTGATGGCCGACGCGCACAGCAAGGTCGTGCCGACCACGCTGAACGACGACGCCGACATCCACGCCTGGCTGCCGGGCAACGACGTCACCGCCCGCCTGGTTCGCGCCATCGTCGTTGCCGCACAGAAGGTGCCGGCGATGAACGCCTGGTTCGACGGTGAAGCGCTGACCCGCACCCTGCACGCGCAGGTCGACATCGGCATCGCCGTGGACACCGACGACGGCCTGTTCGTGCCGGCCCTGCGCAATGCCGACATGCTCGATGCGCGCGGCATTCGCGAAGGCGTCAACCGCCTGCGCGAGCAGGTGGAATCGCGTTCGATCGCCGCCTCGGAACTGAGCGGCTACACCATCTCGCTGTCCAACTTCGGCATGTTCGCCGGCCGCTACGCGACCCCGGTCGTGGTGCCGCCGTGCGTGGCCATCGTCGGTGCCGGCCGCGCCCGCCACCAGATGACCCCGGTGATGGGCGGCGTGGAAGCACACAAGGTGATCCCGTTGTCTGTCACCTTCGACCACCGCGCGGCCACGGGGGGTGAAGCCGCCCGCTTCCTGCGCGCGATGATGGACGACCTGGCGCTGGCCAGCTGATCCAGCTGATCGGTGGGTGCCAACCTTGGTTGGCACATGAACGGGAAAAACGCCGGGCACTGCCCGGCGTTTTTTTGTGCCCGCATCCACGCATGGCGTGGATCCACAAAATGCCCGCGATCAATCGCGAGCGACCATACCCTCGGCGCGGCTGTAGACACGCAGGCGGTGCCCGTCAGGATCCGCTCCGACGAAGGTGTGGCCGAACTCCAGCGTCACCGGCGCCTGCAGGATCTCCACACCGAGCGCGCGCCACGCATCGTGCGTCTGCTGCACGGCGACGGGGTTGGCGACCACCATCGCCAGTTCCGCCGCGCCGGCCTGCGCCGACACCGGCGGTTGCACATCGTCGCGCTGCCACAGGCCCAGTGCGGCGCCATCGCCGAGCAGGAACAGCGCAAACCCGGGCGACTGTTCGACCGGCGGCTTGCCGAGGATGCCGCTGTAGAAGGTGGCGCTGGTGGCGACGTCGCGCACGTACTGCAGCAGGGTGCTGGGCGTGAACATGGGGAGGCTCCGTTGTGGGGAGCGATCATGGTGGAACACGTCTGCTGACAGATTCTGTCAGTAGATCAAGCAGATGAAGTCGACCGGGTAGAGTCGATCGTCGTTCGAACATCTCGCGTATTGCGGGCATTTCCGCCATCGGATGGAAAAACAGGCGACCCACTGTGATCTCGCGACATATCGCAAAGCCAAGTCATGATGGGAGCTGTCGTCGGCGATGAACCTTCGCTCTTTTTGAGCCCCCCGGACCAATCAAAGGGAGACGCAGTTACCAGTTGCAACAGACAGAAGTGATTTAGAGTCAAATGCAGACGGAACGCAATTTCACATAATACACATGAAAAGGAAAGTTCATGACCACAATACGCAGATATCTCCCGTTATTGGCAGCCATCATCACCGCTTCTCCCGCCTTTGCGGACGACGCCCCCAAGGATGTGGCAATACAGCACTACGCGGAAACCATGCACATAGGCACGTTCGAAGCCGCGCAACGAATGGATGCGGAACGGGCCGCCGGTAAACTCAGCGCACGGCTTCAGAGGGAGAAGCCTGAGACGTTCGCCGGCCTTTACATCGAGCACTCCCCTGAATTCAGGATCGTCGTGAAGTTCACTGGCGATGCCTCGGGCCAGCTATCTGCCTATACCAAAGATCGCCTCTACGTCGCGGAAAATTCGCCACGCTCTCTCGAGCTTCTCCGCGCCACCCAGGCGGAAGTGTCCGAGCAGCTCGTCAAGGCGGGCATCGAATTTGCGGCCACGGTAGACATAAAGAATTCCATCGTCGAGGTATATGTACGCGATCCCGATGCCGTACGCGCCAGACTTTCCAATCTTCTCTCCGTCGTCGACTTCATCCGCGTAAAAGAGACCACAGGTTTCATAGAGCCAACAAACACTGTGGCGGGCGGGCGGCGACTGGAGGGCTACCAGCAGCAACTCTGCACAGCAGGCTTCAACGTGGTCGAAACTGCAACTCGCGAACTAGGCTTGGCCACTGCCGGTCACTGTGACAACGACAATTATCAACGCAACCCAACCGCTCGCATTCTGTTCAAGAGTGAACGCAACAAAGGATCTTACGACGTTCAGTGGGGTGCACAGCAGCGTGGCGGCGTCATCTTCTCCCAGTCGAACGAAATCATTGTCGATGGGGAAAAGCTGGCGATAACCGATGAGGCATCACTTGCCGACATGACACCAGGCACAACGGTCTGCAAGTTCGGCGTAACGACCGGTCGCACATGCGGATCCATCAAAGACGCAGAGTTCGCAGCCAACTGGAAGGGGGAAGCCGGCACCTACGTCCAAGTCGTCAGCCTTGATGGAACCGTGATGAACAAAGGCGGCGATAGTGGTGGTCCCGTCTATGCCGGCAACTCCGCCTACGGCCTTGTTCATGGCAGGGGAAACGATGGCTCTCCTTGGGAGAATGACCTTTTCTTCATGCCCATAGAGAGAATGTCCACCCTGGGCGTCGCTACCCTGACGAAGCCATTTCAGCTGGACAGCGTTCCAAACGTGTCTGGAACAGGCGCCAGCGTTACTGCCACGATGAACTTCAGTGGGTATCCGAGGTTTCCGGTATACATCAACCTCGAGGTCGTGACGTGTCCCGCCGGATGGATCTGCATCGGGGGGCGCGCCAAAGTCGACAAGAACATTCCATCTCCCATCACCTTCACCTGGGGTTGTACACCCAGTAAACCTGGTGAACCCCAAGTTTCGAGAGTCAGGACATTCTTGGAAGATGCGTCGGGCCTCGTAACCCAGGCCATAGAGTCGACGATTACCTGTACCACCCCGACCTCCCCGGCACATAGCCAACCAGCTGTGTAAGCCCACCACGTTGATGCACAGCGCCATTCCTCATTGTGGCTACGAACGATCCAGCCAGTCCGGTGCGATGCCCTGTGCTTTCTGCCAGCGCCGCAGCAGGGTGGCGCGTGGCACGCGGTAGTGATCCTCCAGCACACGCACCTGGCGGATGCGATCCAGCCGGAAATGACGGAAATCCTCGCGGCGCTCGCACCACGCCGCCAGCATCGGCACTTCATCGAAGTAGCCCAGCGCGAACGGCCAGACGGTGCGCTCGGTACGCTGGCCCTGCGCGTCCTCGTAGCCGAACTTCAATCGCTGCTGCGAACCCACAGCTTCACGCACGGCCTGCAGGCGCGCGGGGGGAACCTTGCTCCCAGCGCGCGAAGGGCCCACGCGCAGGCCACTGTCACGCAAGGCTTCCCGGCGCGCGGCTGGCAGCACATGCGCGATACGCGCCAGGGCGTCACGTGCTGCCTCGGCCAGCGCAGGCTCGGTGCGGGCCGCGACCCAGCGCAGGCCCAGCACCAGCGCATCGATCTCGGCCGGTGGCAGGGTCATCGGCGGCAGGGTATCGCTCGGCGCCAGCTGGTAGCCGACGCCGGCCTCGCCACGCAGGTCGGCGCCCTGCTCGCGCAGGGTCTCGATATCGCGGTACAGCGTGCGCAGGCTGATACCCAGCGCATCGGCCAGCACCTGCCCCGCGACCGGCCGTCGATGGCGGCGCAGCAGCTGCAGCAGCTGGGTCAGGCGCAGCGCACGCGACATCAGCCGACCAGCGCGCGCGATGCCACCACGTGCTCGCCCGGTTGCGGGGCCAGCGCGGCCTCGACCAGTGCCTTGGCGATCTCGCTGGCCGGGTTGATCCGCCACGCACGCGGCAACACCGGCCCCAAAGCACCCAGCACCGTCAGCGCCAGGCGCTCGCCACGACGCACCTCGTTGCGCTCGCCCCCGATCAGGCCGGGACGGACCAGGGTCAACGAGTTGAAGCCCAGCGCGCGCAGGTCACGCTCCAGCTCGCCCTTCACCCGGCTGTAGAAGATCGACGACTGCGGGTTGGCGCCGGCCGCGGAATTCAGCACATAGGTACTGGCCCCCTGTGCCTGTGCGAGCCGTGCGAACGCCAGCGGATAGTCGTGGTCGATGCGATGGAAGGCCTCGCGGCTGCCGGCCTGGGCAATGGTGCTGCCCAGCGCGCAGATGACCGCGTCTACGCGCGCCCATTCGGGCGAGGTGGGCAACGCGTCGAAGGCCAGCACCGGGTTCTCCAGCTTCCCGTGGGTTACGCCCAACGGGCGGCGGGTGGGCGCCACCACGGCGCTGCAGCGCGGGTCGTCCAGCAGCCTGGGAAGGGTCAGCCCGCCGACCAGGCCGGTCGCCCCCAGCAACATCACGCGCATCACCACCTCCACTGCGGCATCCTGTCGCCCATCCTAGCCGTTCAAGCCGTCGGCGGCCGCGCCGATATGCTGGAACCAGTCCCTGCCAGCCCCCCAGGATTCGCTCCATGACGGACCAGCCCGACCACCGCCCTGCCCCCGGCACCGCCCTTGGGCCGCCGGCACGCGTGCGCGCGGTGGTGGACGATGGGCTGGGTGACCGCGTGGTGCTGCAGGGCGGCGGTGGCGTGGCCCTGCAGCAGCTGTTCGCAGGCGCCGACGCGCCGGAACCGCTGCTGGCGGCGTTCGCCAACGGCATGGCCACCCTGCCGGGCGAGCTGGGCGACATGGGCGACCGCCTGCAGTCGGCGCAGGCCAGCGCCGATTGGCCGCGCTACGGCCGCGCGATGCGGCAGCTGATCGACAAGTACATCCGCACCATCGAGCAGCATTCGCCGGACGGGCAGCCGGAAAGCCTGCGCTTGTCCGAGCAGCTGCGGTTGCTGCTGGGCGGTGCGGTGGTGGCCCTGCTGCAGCACGACCCGGACCTGCGCGAGCAAGCGCAGGCCCTGGCCACGCGCCTCCGCCAGTGGCAACCGGGTACCGCACTGGAGCCGATCGAACAGGGCGTGCGCGAACTCGGCCACCAGGTCGGCGTGCGCGCCGAGAGCTGGCAGGAGCAACAGGCGCTGCTGCTGGAGCTGTTCGCCCTGTTGCTGGAGAACGTGAGCGAGCTGCTGGATGACCGCAGCTGGCTGCAGGGCCAGATCGCGGCGGTGCGCCAGCTGCTGGATGGTCCGCTGGAAGCCGAAGCAGTCGAGCGCACCCGCGCCGAACTGCGCGAAGTGATCTACAAGCAGGGACTGCTGCGCCAGGGCATCGACGATTCAAAAGCGGCGATGCGCGGATTGATGGGCGAGTTCATCGAGCGCATGGATGGCATGGCCACCAGCACCGGTGAGTACCATGACCGCATCGGCAGCTACGCGCTGCAGCTGCGTGAGGCGCGCAGCATCGCCGACCTCAACCAGCTGCTGCAGGAGGTGATGCGCGATACCGGCAAGGTGCAGCAGCAGGCTGCGCAGGCCCGCGATCACCTGGCCAGCGCGCGGCAGGAAGTGGAACGCGCAGAGCAGCGCATTGCCGAGCTGGAGCAGGAACTGCGTGCTGCTGGTGACCTGGCGCGTATCGATCCGCTGACCCAGGCACTGAACCGCCGCGGCCTGGACGAACTGCTGCAGCGTGAGCTGGCGCGTGCCATGCGCAACAACTCGCCGCTGGGCGTGGCGGTGATCGATCTGGATGATTTCCACCTGACCAACGAGGCGCACGGTCACGCGGGTGGCGATGCTTTGCTGCAGCACCTGGTGGCCGTGTGCAAGCTGCTGCTGCGCGCCACCGACGGCATCGCACGG
Organism: Stenotrophomonas sp. YJH_SMC_16; assembly: GCF_059367875.1. Taxonomy (NCBI): domain Bacteria; kingdom Pseudomonadati; phylum Pseudomonadota; class Gammaproteobacteria; order Lysobacterales; family Lysobacteraceae; genus Stenotrophomonas; species Stenotrophomonas sp. YJH_SMC_16. The sequence goes on from NZ_JCAFRH010000001.1 coordinate 753,261, forward strand.
TTGGGCGGCGACGAGTTCGTTCTGATACTGCCGGAAACCCAGGGCGCCGACAGCATGGCCACCGTGCAGCGCCTGCAACGTTCACTGGCGCACCGCGTGCTGACCGTGCAGGACCGGCGCGTGCCGGTGCATTTCAGCGCCGGGCTGGCGCAATGGCAGCCCGGTGACGATACCGAGACCCTACTGCGCCGCGCCGATGACGCGCTGTATGCGGCCAAGCGGCAAGGCAAGAACCGGGTGCAGGCGGGCTGATGATCCAGCGTGCAGACGCTGTAGCGCCCGAGCCCATGCTCGGGCGGCGGCGCGCAGCGCCGTAGAGCAGCCGAGCGTGGGCTCGGCTCTACAGATCATTTCCCGCGCAGCTTCTGGAACCCGGTCACCGCCGCCAGCACGATGGCGCCGGCGATGATGCCGACCACCATGTTGGCCGCAGCACTGATCAGCCAGCCCCACTGCCCTTCACCGCCCAGCGCCTGCACCGCGTGGTGCAGCGCCGGCACGTTGTGCACCAGGATGCCGCCGCCGACCAGGAACATGGCGATGGTGCCAGCCACCGACAGGAACTTCATCAGCCACGGCGCCGACGCCACCAGACCGCGACCGAAAGCGGCAATGGCGCCGCCCTTGCGCGACAGGTACAGGCCGACGTCATCAAGCTTCACGATGCCCGCGACCAGCCCATAGACGAACACCGTCATCGCCAATGCAACCACGGCCAGCGTGACCACCTGGTTGGTGAACGGCGCAGTGGCCACCACGCCCAGGGTCAGCACGATGATCTCGGCCGAGAGGATGAAGTCGGTGCGGATCGCGCCCTTCACCTTGTCCTTCTCCCACGCCACCATGTCCACCTGCGTATCGGCCAGCGCCTTGCGCCGTTCGGCCTGATGCTCGGCGTCGTCCTCGGCTGAGTGCAGGAAGCGGTGCGCCAGCTTCTCCACGCCTTCGAAACAGAGGAAGGCACCACCGATCATCATCAGCGGCACGATCAGCGGCACGTTCCAGCCGCGGCTGTGCAGCCAGGCCTCCAGGGCGCTGACCGCCAGTGCTGCCGGTACCAGGATCACCTTGTTGACCAGCGAGCCCTTGGCCACCGCCCACACCACCGGCAGCTCGCGGTTGGCGTTGACCCCGGTCACCTGCTGCGCGTTCAGCGCCAGGTCGTCGCCCAGCACACCGGCGGTTTTCTTCGCCGCGACCTTGGTCAGGACCGAGACATCGTCGAGGAGGGTGGCGATATCGTCGAGCAGGGCGAACAGGCTGGCACCGGCCATGGGAAGTCCAGAGAGGGAATGAGCGGATTCTGACCGATACCGGGGCGGCTGCGGAAGCGGTCGGATTCACCGCGTGCCTACCGCCCCCCGGCGACACTGCGGAATCCGGACATTGCTGGCCAGCGGCCGGCACGACCGTCTTTGCCGCATGGGAGTTCCGCTTGAGCAATCCGCCCACCGCCAATGGCAATCCCCCGCTGGTCAAAGGCATGAACCGGCGCAGCCAGATCCTGCGCCTGTTGATGCGCTACCGCCATTCAGGCGTATTTTCCGGCATGAACCTGGATGCCGCGGGCAATCCGGCCGACGTACCGGCAGATGGCAACCCGGAACAGTTCGTCAGTGACCTGGAAGCCTTGGGGCCCACCTTCGTCAAGCTGGGCCAGATGCTCTCTACCCGCCCGGACATGGTGCCGGTGGAGTTCGCCACGGCGCTGGAGCGCATGCAGGAGAAGGTGGCCGAGATTCCGGTCGAGCGCATCCATGCCATCGTCGAGCAGGAGCTGGGCGCCCCGGTGAACAAGCTGTTCGCTGCGTTCGATCCCGAGCCACTGGGCTGCGCGTCGATCGCGCAGGTGCACCGCGCGGTGCTGCACGATGGCCGCCAGGTAGCAGTGAAGGTGCAGAAGCCTGAAGTCGCCGCGCAGCTGCGTTCGGACCTGGAGGCGCTGCGCAGCTTCGCGCTGGCCGCCGACCACCTGACCCAGGTCGGCCGCCGCGTGCGCCTGCGCGACTGGCTCAACGAGTTCGCCAAGACCCTGATGCAGGAGCTGGACTACCACGCCGAGGCCGAGAACCTGGCCCGTTTCGGCCGGCACCTGAAGCCGTTCCGCCGCCTGTGGATACCGCAGCCGCTGTGGGACTACAGCAGCCAGCGCGTGCTGACCATGGAACTGGCCACCGGCGTGCGCGTGGATGCGATTCCCGATGTGCGCCGCACCGAGCAATCGATGGATCCACTGGCCGCCGCGCTGATCCGCGGCTACCTGGACCAGATCTTCGTGCATGGCGAGATCCACGCCGATCCGCATCCGGGAAACCTGCGGGTGATGCCCGATGGCCGGCTGGCGATCTTCGACCTGGGCATGGTCGCGCACATGCCGCCGCGCCTGCGCGAGCGCCTGCTGAAGATCCTGTTCGCAGCGGTCGATGGCCGTGGCGAGGAAGTGGCCGACGACCTGATCAACATCAGCACGCGGCTGGAGGCGTTCGACGAGGAACGTTATCTGCGCGAGACCGGCCAGTTGATCGCGCGTTACGCCGCCAGCGGCACGTTCTCCGAAGGCCGCGTGGTGCTGGACATGGTGCGCATCGCCACCGCCTGCGGGCTGCGCACGCCGCCGGAACTGAGCCTGCTGGGCAAGGCACTGCTCAACCTGGAAACCGTGTGCCGGCTGCTGGCACCAGAGCTGGAAACACGTCGCATCGTCGAGCGCCAGCTGCAGCACGTGATGCGCGCACGCCTGAAGAAATCGCTGTCTGCCGCCAACCTCGCCAGCGAGGCGATGGAGCTGCAGCAGCTGCTGCGCGATGGGCCGCGCAAGCTGTCGGACATCATGGCCCTGCTGGCCGAAAACCGCCTGCAGATGAAGGTGACCGGCCTGGAAGAATCGCGGTTGATGGAGAACCTGCAGAAGATCGCCAACCGCGTCGCGGCCGGCATCATCAGCGCCGCGTTGATCATGGCCGCCGCGATGATGATGAAGATCGACACCGGCTGGCATCTGTTCGGCTACCCGCTGATTGCGCTGATTCTGTTGTTCATCGGCGTGGTGCTCGGCCTTGGCATCGTGACCAGTGCATTGCTGTTCGACCGTCGCGCACGGGCACGCGAAGAACGCGGGCATCGCTAGCACATCAACGAAAACGCCGTATTCATGCGGTTTTTAATGCAATCCAACGTAGCCTTTCACGCTCGTTTTACCTTCTGAGCGCGATTTCGCGCGCGTCATTCCAACAAACATTTCAGTCAGGTTCGTGCATGCACTATCGGGTCATCGGCCTGTCATGTGCATGTGCTTGCGACAGCGCCGGTCGGATGGACACGCGTCGGTACGACGTCCATCAACATCCCGTCACTGCCGAAGCTGCCTATGCTCTGGATACTGTTGTTGTCGTTGTTGCTGCTGTGCTGGCTGTTCCTCGCGTCCGACAAGTGGGTGTGGTGGAAGGCCAGCGCATTCTCGCTGCTGCTGCTCATGCTCAGCGCATGGTGGCTGATCGACAAGCTGTCCGGTGATGGATTCAACGCTGCAACCCTGTACCACCTCGGCGCCGACATGGAAGGCGCCGGTGTCTCCGACTTCAAGGGCTACATCGCCGGCTTCATCGTGCTGGCGCTGGTCTCGCTGCTGCCGCTGTTCGCCACGCGGGTGAAGCGCTGGCGCCGGCCCGGCCACGGTGGCGCGTTGTTCGCCGGTTTCGCGGCCGTGTGGGTGGCCACGATCATGATCAGCCCACTGGCCCGCGACGGCCAGCGCCTCTACCAGCAGCTGCGCCCGGTCGACTTCGCGCGCATCGCCCCCGAGTACCAGGTGCCGACGCAGCCGCTGCAGCGCCCGCGCAACATCGTCTGGATCTACGGCGAAAGCCTGGAGCGCACCTACCTGGATGAGAACGTGTTCCCGGGCCTGATGCCCAATCTCAACCGGCTGGCCACAAAGTCGCTGGACGTGCGCGGGCTGGCCTCGGCCGAAGGCAGCGGCTGGACCATCGCCGGCCTGGTGTCGTCGATGTGCGGCGTGCCGTTGACCACCTCGCAGGGCGATGAGAACAGCATGGACCGCATGGGCAGCTTCCTGCCCAAGGCGGTATGCCTGGGCGACTACCTGAAGCAGCAGGGCTACACCAACCACTATCTGGGCGGTGCCAACGGCCAGTTCGCCGGCAAGGGCCAGTTCCTGGCCAGCCACGGTTTCGATGAAGTGCATGACCTGGCCTGGTTCAAGCAGCAGAAGAAGATCGGCCGCATCCACTACTCGGCCTGGGGCGTGCACGACGACGTGCTGCTGGACACCGCCTACCAGCGCTTCGAGCAGCTCTCGCGCGCCGGCTCGCCGTTCATGCTGACCACGCTGACCATGGATACCCATCACCCAGCCGGCCATCTGCCGGTGTCGTGCAAGGGCGAGCGCTACCAGAGCCAGTACGGCAACATCAACATGCTCAACGCGCTCAAGTGCAGTGACCGGCTGATCTCGCAGCTGGTGCAGCGCATCCAGGCCAGCCCCTACGGCAAGGACACGTTGATCGTGATCGCCTCCGATCACCTGGCGATGCCCAACGATCTGACCCACATTCTGACCCGGCAGAAACGCGAGAACCTGCTGCTGTTTCTGGGCGATGGCATTGCCCCGCAGCAGCTCAGCGCCGACGCCGGCACCACCCTGGATTCGGGTGCGACCCTGCTCAGCCTGCTGGACCCGAACCTGAAGACGATGGGCTTTGGCCGTTCGCTGATCGATACCCAGCGCGCGCCGAGCGCCAGCGTCGCCGCACGCCGCGACGGTGGCCGCGACTACCCGCAGTATCTGGCCTTCGCCCGTTCACTGTGGCTGGGTGAACCGACCCGCGAGCTGAAGATCGACGGCGACGACCAGGTGGTGGTCGGCCTGCAGCACGTGCAGCCACCGGTGCTGCTCGAGTACGACAAGGACTGGGGTTTGAAGTCCGTGTATCTGGAAAACACCTCGCGCCAGTTCGATGATGCCAACCCGGACAACACCCTGGCCTATGTCGACCGTTGCACCGCGTTCGAGGACGGCTCGGCCGACGGTGACTGGTGCGCCCTGCTGGTCAACCGCGACAACGGCATCAAGCTGTACCGCGACAACGACCTGCGTGGCGGCATTGCCGTGGATGCGCCGCTGGACGCCTTCCAGGGCCCACGCCCGAGCGTGCGCCAGGCACACATGATCACCCAGAAGGGCCGCCGTACCCGCGCCGGCCAGTACATGCTGCAGCTGGTGGCGAGTACGCGCCCGGATCGTGGTTTCTGGATCGAAGCGGTGTCGTCGCAGCGCAAGGTGGTGCTGGCCCAGCAGTGGGTGCAGCCCGATGCTGACGGCAAGATCAACGTGTCGTTCGGGCTGGATCACGAAGTGGACGATCTGGAGATCCGCGCGTGGTTGAACCACGCCGAGAAGCTGGCGGTGGATACGTTCGCACTGGTGCCCTCGCGCAGCCGACCGCGGGGGTAGGGTTCTTTGCAGGGCTGCGCCCTGCACCCGCTACAAGCCGGGGCAACAGCAACGGCAACAGCGTGCATTCCGTGGGATGGCGGGACGGTGTGGGTTGGCAGGACACGCCGTAAACCCGTCCCTGGGGGCTCGATGGCGCCATCCATGGCGCCAACGGTCCTGCCAACCCACACCGCCCCACCTCTGACAGATTCCGTGTGCTGTTGGTGGGTGTCGACCTTGGTCGACACAATCTGTCAGATATCGAAAATCAAAATGGGGTCAGATCCGTTTTCCGGAGGAAAACGGATCTGACCCCAATAGTATTTCCAACAGATCGCGGAAAACTGTCGAAGGCGGGGTGGGTCCGGTTGCGGGAGTGTCCGCGGCATGGATGCCGCGGCCAAGCCCCCATGGATGGGTTTACGGCGTCTCCCGCAACCGGACCCACCTCGCCATCCCACGGAATGCACGCTGTTGCCGTTGCTGTTGCTTCGGCTGTTGCTTCGGCCGTTGCTTCGGCGGGTGCAGGGCGCAGCCCTGCAGAACACCCCCTACTCCTGCGGATCGCGGGTGATGTGGATATCGGTCGGGGTCGACAGCGGAATGTTCCGCTCTGCCAGGATCTGCAGCAGGCTGAAGTACAGATCGCTGCGGGTCGCATACACCTGCCGCGGGCTGGCTACGTACGCGAAGCTGTTGATGGTGATCTGGCCACCGGCAATGCTGTCGATGTAGACCGTCGGTGCCGGCTGATTCAGCACGTTGGTGTGCGCGGTGTACGCATCCAGCAGCGCCTGCCGCAGGTTGCCGACATCGGTGCTGGGCGGCACCGCGAACTGGATCTGGATGCGGCCCTGGTTGTTGCCCATCGTCATGTTGCGCACGGTCTTGGTGACCAGCTCGGAGTTGGGCACGATCAGGGTCGATTTGTCCCCCACCTGGATCTCGGTCGAACGCAGGCTGATGCGGCGGATGTCGCCTTCCTGATCACCCAGCTTCACCCAGTCACCGATCTTCACCGGGCGCTCGGCCAGCAGGATCAGGCCGGAGACGAAGTTCTGGGTGATCACCTGCAGGCCGAAACCAATACCCACCGACAGCGCGCTGACCAGCAGTGCCAGCTTGCTCAGCTGCAGTCCCATCGCGCTCAGGGCCCAGATCACCGCGATGATGATGCCGACGTAACGGGCGACGGTGCTGACCGAATTGCGTGCGCCCAGATCCAGTTCGGTCTTGGGCAGGTAGGTGTCGGTCAGCCAGCGCTGCACCAGCTGGGTGATCGCCAGGCCGGCCAGCAGCGCCAGTACCGCCATCACGATCCCTGCCGGTGCCAGCCTGGTACCACCGATATCGAAGCCGGTCGTGAACAGAGAAGTGAATCGGTCCACTACTGCGCCGATGTTGCCGAACGGCGCCACCAGGGCAAGCAGCGTGAGCAGCACAACCACGGTACGCAGCGCCGCCGACAGCAGCACGCCGGCCTGCTCCAGGCGCGACACGCTCAGGCCGGTGCTGAGCAGGATGGTCTGGCCCACCTTGCTGTCCGCGTTGAGCATCCACGTGCTCAGGTCATCAACGAACTTGAACAGCAGGGTCGCTGCCAGCACCACGATGCTGCCGCCGATCAGCTGCTGGTTCACGAACTTGGCGAAGTTCAGGTAGCCCAGCAACGTCGCGACGATGGCGGCCACCACCGCGACGTTGCCCGCCACGCGTGCCAATACCAGCCAGCTGCTGCGGCGCACCGGCGTGGCCGCGCCCACGCCATCGGCCTGTGCCTCCAGCTTGGCCTCGGCCTCGGCGGTCTGCCGGCGATGCAGGCGTGCCAGGGTCACCAGCATGGCCATGATCAGGCCCAGGTAGGTCAGGGCAATCAGGCCATCCAGCGCCACCGTGGTGACATCGCTGGTGCGCGTGGCCTGGTCGAGGGCCATCAGCACCGTGCTCAGCCAGGCCAGCGCCGCCGCGCCCCACGCGTACTTGCGCAGCTTCAGCGCGGCGGTGTCGTCCAGGTTCAACAGCCGCCATGACGGGCGCTTGGGCACCAGCATGCAGGCGCTGAGTGCAGCGATGAAGGCGGCGCGGAAGGTGGCCGTCTCCAGGCCGTCGGCCACCACCTGCAGGCGCGGCGCGATGGCATCGATGGCGTCCAGCGCCGCCATCAGCACCACCACGGCATAGCCGGGCAGCAACGTGCCGACCAGCAACAACCACATGGCCAGGCCGGAACGGCGCAGGCGTCCATCAGGCGCACGATCGGACGCGGCGAACTGCCGCCCCAAGCGGCGCAGCCACAGCCGCAGCGGGAACATCATCACCAGCGCGGCGATCAGGCCCAGCAACGGCGTGCCCCAGCCATTGGCCCGGACGCCGGCAACGAACGTATCGCGCCCCTGCTCGGCCAACGGCGCGACGCGTGCGATATCGATGGGCAGGCGCTCGGCCACCTTGCTCCACAGTGCCGGAGACAACGGCGAGGCGACCTTCTTCCCCATGTCTTCGGCGCGCTGCGCAGTGCGCTGCTGGTCGATGTCGGCTGCCAGCTGCTGGGCACGCACGGCACTGGTCTTGGCCTGCGCCACCGATGCGGCCAGGCCGTCGCGCTGCTTGTTGATCGTGCGCCGTTGCGCCGCCAGTTCGGGCGGCTCGGTGGTGCCCTCGGCAGGCGTGCCCAGCTGCGCTAGCTGTTCGTCGAGACGGTCCAGCTGCGGCTGCAGCGACTTCTCCAGCGCCTCGGCGTCACGCCGGGCCTTCGAAGCGTCCTCGGACAGCATGGCCAATGTTTCGATGGCCGCGGCATCACCACGCTTGCGGTCGACTTCCTTCAGCTTCGCATCGATATCCGCCAGCTGCTGCTTCGGCGTGGGGTCTTCATCCTGTGCCAGCACCGGCGCGGACAGCAGGAGGGCGGTGCACAGCATCAGGACCCACCAGGGGCCCCGTGCACGGATCGATCGCAGGAAAGAAGACACGCCAGCCACACCGGTTCGCGCGGACCACCGCGCCTGCGCGCGACTATACGGCACAGGCGGTAAAGGGCGGATGGGCGACGCGCAGCAATATCAGTACTTCAGGCGCAGCTCTTCCACGGTCGGCTGCTGCAGCGCGTACCAGTCCTGGAACTCTTCCTCGGTGATCTCATCGGGCGCGTACACCGCCACCGGATGCCAGTCGTGGTCGGTCGGCAGCGGCTGGCGCGGCCCGGCACGCAGGCTGTAGGACACGCCTTCGTAGTCGACCAGATCATCGACCTGCGGCCACTGTTCGCGTGCGAACGCGGATTCACTCTTCAACAGGATCACCTGGTACATCGGCACCTCCACTTCGGTTGGATCAGGAAAACACGGCGCTGGCGGCAGCATACCGCCGCACCGGTGACAACGGGCACGCCGCAGCAGCGACGGAACGTTCTGGACACGGCCATCGCCCCGGCTTCACCCGCCCATGGCAAGGCCATCGGCATCGTGGAGGCCCCCCCCCTGCCACGACCGCCGATGACCGAGCACCCGCCGCTGAAGACCGTTGCCGACCTCAAGCTGCCCCGCTACCTGGGCACCTGGTACGAGATCGCACGCCTGCCAATGCGCCATGAACCGGAAGGCTGCACCGACGTGTCGGCGCACTACACCCTGCTCGACAACGGCAACGTCGGTGTCACCAACCGCTGCCGCATGGACGGCGAGATCGAAGAGGCCACCGGCGAGGCCTGCGCGATCGACAACGACAGCGCGCGCCTGGAGGTCAGTTTCCTGCCCAAGGGCCTGCGCTGGCTGCCGTTCGCCAAGGGCGACTACTGGGTGATCCAGGTCGCCCCGGACTACAGCGTCGCGCTGGTCGGCAGCCCGGACCGCAAGTACCTGTGGCTGCTGGCCCGCGAACCGCAGCTGGACGCCACCGTGCAGGACCATTATCTGGCGTCCGCGCGCCTGCAGGGCTTCGATCTGTCCGAACTGATCCAGACCCCGCATACCGGCCAGCCCACGGCCTGATCTACGGGCAATGGTGGACGCCAACCGACTCCGCCCATGACGTTATCCCCCATCGCGACATTCATCAGCAGCAGGCAAACTTCTGGTTTAACCAGTCCCCGAGAGACATGGAAGAGCAGTCATGGAATATCACCTGACAGAGGGACAGCTCAATGGCCCGGCTGAAATGTCGGCCATTGCTGATCTGTCAGCCCGCGTGGGAGTGGCACTTCCCGAGAGTTACCTTGAATTCCTTAGGGCGCACAACGGTGGCGAAGGATTTATTGGCGACAACTACATTGTCTTCTGGAAAGCGGAAGAGGTGGTCGACTTCAATCGTGAGTATGAAGTTGAATCATACGCGCCGGGCATATTCCTGTTCGCGTCGGACGGCGGCGGGGAGGGATTTGGATTCGACACACTGGACGCAGCAATGCCGGTAGTGCGGATTCCATTCATTGGCATGGAACGTCAGTACGCCCTCCCGGTAGCGCGCGACCTCCCCGACCTGTTTGCTCGACTGCTTGCAGATCAGCCTGAGGACGAGCATGAAATCAATCCGGCAGGCTGACCCATGGACCTGAAGAGTGGCTACCCGTGGTGGGCGGTTCGCAATGGCCTGATCCACGCCTTCCCGCCGCTGCAGCAGGACCTGCGCTGCGACGTGCTGGTGGTCGGCGGCGGCATCACCGGCGCGCTGATTGCCGACGAACTGTCCCGGCATGGCCACGACGTGGCGGTGATCGAGCAGCGCGACATCGGCTGGGGCAGCACGGCCGCGAGCACCGCGCTGCTGCAGTACGAGATCGATACCCATCTGCTGGAACTGGCCCAGCGCTACGGCCAGGACGCCGCCGCGCTTGCCTACCGTGCGTGTGCCGAGGCCATTCCGGCCCTGGGCGACGTGGCGCGCGGGTTGAAGGATGTGGATTTCCAGCGCATGGACAGCCTGTACCTGGCCAGCCGCCATCGCGACGTGCCGCGCCTGATGGCCGAGGGCGATGCCCGTCGCGGCATCGGCCTGGATGCCCGCTGGCTGGGCCCGGAGGCACTGCGGGAACGTTTCGACGTTGAGGCCGGCGGCGCCCTGCTGACCCGGCAGGCGGCCCGGGTTGATCCGTATCGGCTGACCTATGCGCTACTGCAGCGCCTGCGTCGGCGCGGCGGCCATGTGCATGACCGCACCGTACTGCACAGCCTCGATGCTACCGCGCGCGGGGTGGCCGCCCGTACCGAAGCCGGTGCCACCATCCGCGCACGCCACGTGGTGCTGGCCATGGGCTATGCCAACCAACGCTGGCTCAAGCAACGGGTCGCACGCAACCGCAGCAGCTACGCCTTCATCACCGATCCCATCGATGCGGACGTGCTCGGCCGGCTGCGCACCACGATGGTCTGGGAGAGCGCCCGCCCCTACCTGTACCTGCGCGCCACCGGCGACTGTCGCCTGCTGGTCGGCGGGCTGGACGACGCCATCGACATCCCCGCCCGCCGCGACCGGCGCGTTCAGAGCAAGGCCGACCAGCTGATGAAGCAGCTGCTGCGCTGGTTCCCACGGCTGGACCCGGTGCCGGCGTTCTCCTGGGGCGGCACCTTCGCCGAGACCGCTGATGGCCTGCCGTTCTTCGGCCCGCACGAACAATGGGGCCCGCGGGTGCACTTCGCCATGGCCTACGGTGGCAACGGCATCACCTATTCGATGATCGGCGCGCAGCTGCTGCGGGCCCGGATCGAGCGGCGCACGCATGCGCTGGAGGGGCTGTTCGGGTTCGGCCGGTTGTAGCCTGCAGCCAGGCATGGCCTGGCTCTACCGTAAGCGGGCGCCGACAGGCATCATTCAAGCAACCCCTGCTAGCGTCGGCCTGTACCGCCGCGTGTTGCGTGGCCACCTGTCCGCTGGAGCGCCGTCATGATCCGCCCCCTGACCCTGCTGCTGTGCCTGGCCCTGCCGGGAACCGTGCTGGCCCAGTCCGCCGCAGGCGCCACCGCGCCGCAGGCGGCCGGCCTGGACCTGACGCTGCCGCAGGCGCCGATGCGCTACCTCAACGACCCGGCCCTGCAGCAGGACCCCCCGGGCACGTACTACGGCGACAAGAGCGGCCCGCGCGTGCACGACGACGCGAAGATCGCCGACGTCACCGACGACAAGGTCAAGGTATCCGGCAGCTTCACCACCGGCATCGGCTATTCCAAGAACGGTGGCAACAGCCACTACAACGCCGCCACGCTGAACCTGAGCAAGAACTACACCACCGATGAGGGCAAGACCCACGGGGTCAACGTCAACATCCACGTGAGCGAAGGCAAGGGACCGGGCTTCTTCGGTCCGTATGGCGGGTATTACGGCCGCGGGCCGGGCTATTGGGATTACCCGCCGCCGTTTGGCTGGTAAGCCCCGACCCATCGATTAGGACATCCCTCGGCTGGTAGGTGTCGAACTTGGTCGACACGCTCTGTGTTGCACGCAATCCAGGCCGTCATCACCCGCACCTGTGAATCTAAATGCGCAGTGAGCGATAAGGGCAAGGCAGACCACCAACGCCATTAATTTGACGGCGATGGATTTGCTCTGGGTTGTATTGCAAATCTGCGCGGCTCAGGTCATCGTCACCATCAGGGGCTCGCCAGAAACTGGGCGAGGTTGGACGAAGTACCGTACAAGGAAGCACGGCTCAATGAGCATTGGACTCGGCATCGCGAGGCCGCATGTCACACGCTGGTTGTTGCGTCAGCGGCAGAAGAGCCATTCGCGCAAGAAGCATTGTCGCTTTTCGACCGGCACCGCCCCCCTCGATTTCCAGTTTGGCCGACCGCCGTCTGCGGCGTCTTCGCTGACACGATCAATACAAGCCTTCGAATGGCGGGCGATTTCCCCGCCGAAGCAGCCCGGCGTCGCACCGGCTTCTGTGGCGTGCGACAGGTTGTGTCGCATTCATCGATCAAGCTCAAGGCAACGGCGTCGCTGAACGTCGCACTATCGCCATGAGCGTCGATCAGAAAATGAGCTCCCGCAAGAAGAAGGACCCAACACGACGCAACGTCGTGCTGCTACGTCTGATTCCCCGTTACCCCGCAAGCATCTCGACGGTGCAGCTGCGTGATGCGCTGCTTCAGGAGGATCCTGACTTCGATATCAGCCCACGCTCATTGCAGCGCGACCTGGAAGGAATGCTCAATGGCCGTTTCAACCTCATGTGTTCGAAGGACCACGAGGACGCAGCCATCAGGCGGAAAAGGCCCTATCGCTGGTCATACGAGCCGCATGCGCGGGCAGGAGCTCCAGTAATGAGCTCGGCTGAAGCACTGGCCCTTTGCCTGTCCGAGAATCACCTGCGGCACGTTCTTCCCCCTGATGTCATGGCCCTTCTCGGGCCGCACTTCTCGGATGCACACTCTCGTATCAATGGCCAGATATCGGGTGGTCACGGTCGCTGGGCCCAGCGAGTACGCAGCATACCCAATGGCAAGTCGCTGCTGCCCGCGGTGGTGGATGGAACCGTCTGGAACACGGTAGCCGAGGCACTGCTGCATCAACGCCAGCTACAAGTAGATTATCTCAGTCGCACAAAAGGCGAGAGCAAACGCATGACCCTTCATCCCAAGGGTCTCGTTTCGCGCGGACCAGCAAGCTATCTGATAGCAAGCGTGTCCGGCTACCAGGATGTACGCCACTTTGCACTGCATCGCATCGCTCAGGCGTCGCTTCTGGATATTCGCTCCGATGATGATGGGTTCGAGATGGACCACTATCTGCCTGGTGCGGCGTTCACACCGCGGCAAGGCTCGGGAAACATCGAACTGATTGCCGACATCCATCCTCAGCTTGCTTGGACGCTCCGGGAAACACCACTGTGCGAAGACCAGCATCTTGAAGCGCTGGAGGCTACGGACTGGGTTCGTCTCCACGCGCACCTGCCAGACGACCAGGAGAATTTCTGGTGGCTGTACAGCCTGGGGGACAACATCCGGGTCCTTCAGCCCAGTGGGCTTCGCGAAGCCATTCTTGACCGTAACCAACGCGTCATTTCCCTTTACTGATCATTGTGCGATCCCGCACAGAGCATGCTGATTACCAAGAGAAATTCCATGGAAGATCAAACCAGAAAAGCAGTCCCGGCCGCTGTCAGCGTCTGTCCAATCTGGACGGGAGCCGCTGCCGAGAAGGTCGGCCAGATGATCCACCAGATCGATCAGAGCACCACGCTCATGCAACGAATTGCTTCGACTGCCCAGAATAAAGCGATCAAAGGCGGATTTGCGGCCGAAGCGTGGCATGCCGAAACTTTCAATCTTGATGCGATCCTGAAAGACAAGGATGTCCGTGCGTTCACCGACACGTTCAGCAACAGCCCACTGCCACGCAATCACACGACCCACGATATCGTTGTGATGAAAGGGGATGAGCAGCTGCTGGGTGCGCAGCTCAAGTACTTCAAAGATGCTGATGCAACCCAGAAAGCCTTCCGCTCAAGCAAGGACGGCATTCATCGTTACCAGGACAGCGATCTGTTCGTCGGGCCATCCGACCAGATAGAGGGTATCCGTCAGTCTGCCCAGCGCGACGTGTTGAAGAACCAGCAGACGCGTCCCGCCGTGTCCGAGGCTGCGGCCAAGGTCCGCGACAAAACTGCAGGCAGTATGGAGGTCGATGGAGCCGCCTCAACTCCACTCAGCAAACGCGATGCCGAACAGCTCGGCACCGGTAGCGCAGAGGGGAAAGCTGCTCACAAACAGATGCAGGATGGCTACCTGAACAAGGCGACGCTGCAGCAGAGCATGCGTGCCGCCGGCTCCGCCGCACTGGTTACCACGGTGATCGCCGGCAGCATCAACACCTTCCAGCACCTGCAGCACGTCCGCGACGGAAAGATCACTACCGAACAAGCCGTACACCGGATCCTGCAGAACACCGTCATCGCCGCTGGCGATGCGGCGCTCAAAGCCGGCACGGCGACCGCAAGCGTTGCACTGGCCACCCGCGCCATGCCGGCCCTGTTTGCAGGCGCAGGCTTCAACAGCGTCCTTGCCCGCGGTGGTGTCGCCGGCGCGGCAGTGTGCGCCGTCGACTTGGTCCAGTGCCTGGTGATGGTCGGGGTTGGTCGCATGACGTTTGCAGAGCTGGAGACACGGACCGGCACCAACATCCTGCAGACCAGCGCGGGCGTCCTGGGCTCCTCCATCGGCGCGACGCTGGGCATGGTGGGCGGGCCACCGGGTGCCCTTGTCGGCGGCATCATCGGCGGCATCATTGCCTCGATGGCAATGACCATCGCCGTGGACAACCACGTCGAAAAAGCATTCCGCTTGACGCTGGAAGGAACCCGCGAGGTCGTTGAGAACGGGCTGTCAATGCAGCAATCCCTTGAGCTGCTGCAGGAATCCCAACTGTTCTATGCCGATTTCCACAAGGGGCTGGTGCTCTCTGAAAAGCACTTTGCAGGGCAGATAACGACCCTGCAAGCCCAAAGTCGTCAACTTCGCGAAAAACTCAACCGTCTGTAAGGCCAGCCATGAACAGCATCATCGAAGACACATCCATGGACGTTTTCCATTCGTCGCTCGACGCGGATGAACAGCGAGCAGTCGCAGATCTTGTTGAACGTCACCGCGGCAATGCGGCCATGACCCAGCGATTGGCGCTCGACGCGTCCCGACTGCTGACCAGCAGCCAGGACCGGCTGCAGAAGCAGGCCGGGGCCGGCTTCTGCAAACGTCTGCTCGGCGCCATCAGCGGCTCGACCCGCAACAATGCGCTTGCCAACCAACATGACACGCTGAAGATCCAGAAGATTGCCTGGTATTATCTCCAACAGCTTCAGCAGCAGAACCTGATCAACGCTCAGGCCATCGCCGTCATCCGCAACAATCTCGGGACGATGAATGAGTTCATCATCGAAACCCGCTGTTTCCTCGACGAGGCAATCGACAGGATTGGCAACCGGCTTCGCCCCCTTGAAAACAATGTCCGGCTCAACAAGTGGTCGCTGAACATCGAGGCAAACAAGCGGCGCTATCGCTCACTCCCGCGCTCGCTTCTTGTAGTACAGCTCGCTTATGACTTCATGCTCAAGCACCAGGATATCGAGCTGACGCTGGAGGACATCAATCACCTGGTGGTGACGCTTGAGAATCTTGGCGTCAACTGTGATGACGAGGCCCGCCTGCTTGACTTCATCATCGACCTCATCGACCAGATGGATGTTACTGGCATCGATCTTTACCGACGCAACATCCAAATCGTCACCGAAGACATTGAGATCGAGTCCGCGTTCATCCAGTCCAATGTTTCCGGCACCGGATTCAATGCGCTCTACTATCTGTCCGACCAGCACAGCAGGATCATGGCGCTGATCAGCGACGATGAGCTGTGCAATTCAGATGCCGCGCGTGAGAAAATCATCTCCCGCATCTTTGGTGACGAGTTCGACGGCTTGGCAACGACGTACACGTTGCGTGACCTGGTCGCGGAGATCGTGGGTGGGGGCCTGCTGGCCATCGCCATTTACCGCGACATCAATGGGCTTGACGTCCAGGCCGACGTATTTCCGCCCCCTGAAGAGCAGCAAGAGCAGATCTCGCTGGTTTCCCGGCTACCGGACATCAAGCAGCACAGCTTCCTTGATGCAGCCGAGGACGCAGACCAGCGGCGCACCTACATCGAGTTGCTGTCGCTCTGCCTGCCGGATGCTTCGGAGTGCGGACCACTCGGCCGCGACTTCATCAACCACCTGGCCGCCAAGGCTGATACGCCTACGGCAGTGTCGCGCTTCCTCTCGAGGGACACCCGCGGCCACATGCAGGCTGAACAGCTGGAAGAGCTGCGCGTGCTGCTGACCGATGACAATCGCGTGTACTGCTGGCTGCTGGATGCATTCTTCCTGCTCTCCATTGAAGGACGAAAAATTGAGAGTCCGCAGGTAATGCGCATCCTCGGAGTGCTCAGGCCAGCACAGTTCAAGGAGCAGCTTGCAGCCATCCAGTCGGTACTCGCGGATGAGGATCACGAACGTGTGCTGCAGGCAGGCGCGCGCCTGTCGCGGCTGACTGCTGGCTGGTCCAACGTTCTGCGCTATCGTGAATTCAGCCTCGTTGACACCTTCACTGATGCTAGGCGAGAGCTCCACGCAGCAAGCCTGGCGGCCATCAACCTCTCCGGTGACCTGAGCAAGGCCGGCATGAAGGCCATCGATTACAGCTACTTCCTTGGCGCCTCTCCCTTTGATGAGGGGATTTTCAGCAAATTCACCAAGGCGGTGGGATCTACGGCCTTCTCAGTGGGTCGAAAGTCCTGTGCCAGTACGCTGAACCAGATGCGCGGCAAGGTGGTTGATCTGCTCGCCAACCACGCCGGTGCCTTGTCTTCAGCCAATGCGCTGGTAAGTCGGTTCGGACTACCCAGATTCGACTTCGAGAACGATTCCGGATACGCGGACTTTGATCTCGACAACTCTGCAGAAAATGAGCAGTGGAGCGATCAATTCGAGCACTATCAGCGGCGTTTGGAGAAAACACTGGATAGTTTCTCGAGCGCCTGCGACGATGCCGACTGCCAGCTAGGACTGTTCGCAGAAGGAGACTTCTCCACACCTGTACTCGAACGGCGCTTGCGTGAACGGGAGCTTGCACTCCAGAAGCAGCGCGAGAAGAACCTGGCCAGCCGTTCGGCTGCGGTGGAGAAGGACGGTCAGGTGCTGCTTGTCAGCATCGATTGGGAAGATATCACCTCCCCACCCTGCGACCCGGAGCAGATCCGGGATATGAAGACCAACGGTGACCGCTGGCTGGTTGCCACGCAAGAAGGCCGCTACTACCTCAGTTGTGACCGCGTGCAGTGGGAGGAGGTGCACCCCTTTGGCGTGGAAACCACTTCGACCAAGAACATCCTCGTGGTCAGCGGCACTTGGATTCTCACCGGTTACAGCGAAGGCTTTGCATACTCGTCCGACGGCCGTCACTGGAATCGAACGTCGTATCCCGTCAACGAAGGGGATTATTCCTGTTCGCCTACAGATGACATCGTACAGTTCGAAGGCATCTGGATCTGGCGATTCCTCCGCGACTGTAGTTACAAGTACACCAAAAAGGGATTGGTGTTCGATTCAGAGGAGACCGGCAGCTATCGCGAGACGGTGCTGTTTGCCACTCAGTCATTGGACAGCCCTTGGTCCCACTGGGAAGGCACACCCAACTTGCCGGAGGGTATGGAGGTTGACGCCCTGCGTGCACTTCCAGGCCATCATTCATTGCTGATCTTCTGCACCTACAATTGGATCTACGGCAATGACAAGAAGAAGACTGAACTCGAGCCCGCTGTAAAGTACTTCGTGCCCGGCAAAGGATGGCGCAATTGCACGTGGGAGGGACGGATGAACCAGGGTTCCGGTGTATTGGTCACGCGGATGGCCGATCATCTGCTGTGCTTTGGATCCAACGAGTTGTTCCGTGCTACCAAAGCCTACGAATGGAGCCGGGACAAGGACAGTATTTCCGTACGAGACGCCTTCCACCTGGAGAACATGAGCGTCTTCTGGCACACAAGCCACAGCAAGCTCCTGCTCAGCCAGGATGGCCGGACGTTCGCGGATCTGACCCTTGAAGACGGCTGTTGGAACTACCTGTGCGCCAACGACCAGGGACTTCTGAGCGTGTACTCACCCAATTCGCATGAGACCTGGCTGCGTACTGGACGCTGGCGCGTCCAGCCGCAGCACTGACCGACCATAAGACAAGACGCTGGCCTTCCGGCCAGCGTCAACGTCCGGACCACGTATGGGTTCCGAACGAGCGACAGGATGTGTCGCAGCGCCCCAGCAAGCTTGGTTTGTCGCTGCAATCCCGCAGCTTGGTAAGGAAACTACGTGGAAGTCCTCTCGCCGCTGTTGATCGCCTTCAATCTGCTCATCCTGCTGCCGTTGGAAGTGTATGCCCTTATCCGGGGCATCAATGTCCAGCGCTACAATCTCGGTATAGCAAAGGGCCGCCGCTACGCCGATGGATTCTGGTGGCGTCAGGCCACCGCTCTGGCCAGATCGCGCGCAGCCAAGGGTGGCAACTTCCTTGCCACGGTCATTCTCGCGTCGATGGGCTTGGCGATCTCACTGTTTTCGGGAGCCTGGCTGGACACTGCCATCTGCAGCTACGTGCTCATCAATGCGCTTGTAGCAGCGAACTTCTTTGCGGCTCAACTGCCAATCATCGAGGCTGAACGTACGGAGGCCGGTGGCTGAAGAGGCTTGGGCCGGATATCCCTTTTCCGCCGACCAAGATTGGCATCTTCCAACGCACGCCATCCGGCCGGTAGGTGTCGACCTTGGTCGACACGCTTTGCGCTTCGCGCCGACCAAGGTCGGCGCCTACCATAGCCAACGTCAATCCAGCCAACCATCGCGCTCGCTGTGCAGGATGCGGCCGTCATAACCGCTCAGGCGCACGTCCACCTTCTGGTTGCGTGCATTGCGGGCTTCCAGCGACCAGGTCGCGCCATCGCGTTCCAGCGAATGGATCTCGCGCAGGCCATGCGCCTGTGCTCGTGCCAGCACCTGCTCGGTGGTCAACAGCGCGCGGCTGCTGTGCTCGTCGAAGATCTCGCCGGTCTTCGGGTCCACGTAGACCTCGCTGAAGCGGCCATCGGCGCGGCTCACGTCGGCCTCCCACAGGCCATCATCGCGCTCGATCTCGTGGATCTGGGTGTAGCCGGCCTTGCGCAGGGTCTGTTCAACCTGGGCCATGCCCAGCGGCGCGGCCTGTACGGCCGGCGCGACGGTCAGCAGGGCAACAGTGGCGAGGGTGAGCGACTTCAACATGGGGGTTCTCCTGTTCGTGTTCGTGGCCGGACCATCCCGGCAACGCCACAATGCACCCCGTGGTTAACAGCGCCTTAGCCGGCACTGTTAGCCAGCTGTTAGTCACCCCCGGCACACTCACGCCTGTTCCTACAGCCCTCCCTGCGCCCCGATGCTCTCCACCCTGCCCCTGCTGCTGGCCCTGGCCAGCGCCCCGACCGCCGCCGCGCCCGCTCAGGACCCGGCGCAGCAGGTCGCGCGCCGCGCGGTGCAGCAGGGCCGCTACGTGCCATTGGAAAGCGTGGTGCGCGATGCGCTCAAGCGCTTTCCGGGGCAACTGCTGGAAGTGGAGCTGGACGATGGCGTCTACGAAGTGGAGATCCTGCGCGGCGACGGCGTAGTGGTAGAGCTGGACTATGATGCGCGCAGCGGAAAGCTGCTGAAGACGGAGCTCGACGACTGATGCGCATCCTGTTGGCCGAAGATGATGCCGCACTGGCACAGCGCCTGGTGCCCCTGCTGGAACAGGCCGGCTACGTGGTGCACGTGGTTGCCGATGGCCGCCAGGCCGAGGAAATCGGCCAGATCGAGGACCTGCAGGCGGCCATCGTTGACCTGGGCCTGCCCGGGCTTGACGGATTGAGCGTGATCGAGCGCTGGCGCGGCAACGGCCGCGGCTTCCCGGTGCTGGTGCTGACCGCGCGCGGGCGCTGGCACGACAAGCTGGCCGGCTTCGATGCCGGTGCCGACGACTACCTGACCAAACCGTTCCAGGCCGACGAACTGGTGCTGCGCATGCGCGCCCTGATCCGCCGCAGCCATGGCCATGCCAGCCCGCGCCTGCACTGCGGGCCGCTGCAGCTGGACGTCAACGCCGGCCGCTTCGAACTGGACGGACAGCCGCTGGCGCTGAGCCCGCAGGAGTTCCGCCTGCTCAGTTACTTCATCCACCACAGCGGCCAGGTGATCGGCCGTGATCGTCTGGGCGAGCAGGTGTTCGAAGGCGGCCACGACCCGGACTCCAACGCGCTGGACATGCTGCTGGGTCGGGTCCGCCGCAAGCTCGGCATCGATCTGATCCAGACCGTGCGCGGCCAGGGCTGGCGGCTGGCCGCGCCGTGAGCCGGCAATCCTCGCTGCGGCGGCGCCTGCTGCTGGCTGGCGGCGTCGGCCTGCTGCTGGTTTCGCTGCTGGCCAGCGCACTACTGGGCGAACTGTTCAAGCGCAGCGCGCGTGATCGGCTGGACCACGAACTGCAGCAGGACATGCTGACCCTGCTGGCGCAGGCCGAAGTGAACCCGGAAGGACAGCTGCGCCTGCGCCAGCAACCGAATGACGCGCGCTTCCAGCGGGTGTTCTCCGGTTCCTACTGGCAGATCGCCGGTGCCGATGGCCGCGTGCTGCTGCAGTCACGCTCGTTGTGGGATGAAACGCTTCCCACCACCGTCACTGGCCCGGCCACGCGCAACCTGGCCGGGCCGCTGCAGCAATCCTTGCGCGCACGTGTGCAGCAGGTGCGCCTGCCACGTGCCAGTGAACCGTTCGTGGCCGTGGTCGCCACCGACCGCAGCGCGCTGGATGCCGATGTTGCCGCGTTTCAGCAGCGCACCGCCATCGCGTTGGGTGTGCTGGTCGCAGCGTGGCTGGCGGTGCTGGCCAGCCAGGTGCACTTCGGCCTGCGTCCGCTGCACCGCCTCGGTGCACAGCTGGAACGGGTGCGGCGCGGCGACGCGCAACGCATCGACACGCAGGGACTGGGGGCAGAGGTCGCACCACTGGGCGAAGAACTCAACGCGCTGCTGGAGCACCAGCAACGCATGGTCGCGCGCGCGCGCACCAGTGCACAGGACCTGGCGCATGCATTGAAAACCCCATTGAGCGTGCTGGCCACCGAGGCTGACGGCGACGGCGCGGACTGGCGGACCACCGTGCGCGAGCAGAGCGCACGCATGCAGGCCAGTGTTGACCGTTACCTGGCGGCAGGGTTGGCCGCAGACCATCGCCAGCGCAGCGACGTTGCGACTGTCGCGCAGGCGCTATGCCGGTTGATGGCACGCGTGCATGGCGAACGTGGCATCACGTTCACGGCGGCAGGCATCGATCCGGCGCTGCAGTTCGCCGGCGCCAGTGCGGATCTGGAAGAGATGCTGGGCAACCTGCTGGACAACGCCGGGCGCTGGGCGCGACAGCAGGTGGACATCACCGCAGACATCAGCGACGGACAGCTACGCATCGAAGTACGCGACGACGGCCCGGGCTTGGCCGCGGAGTCACTGTCACAGGTCACCCAGCGCGGTGTGCGGCTGGATGAGCGCGAGGGCAGCAGCGGGCTGGGCCTGGCAATCGTGGGCGATATCGCCGCCAGTTATGGCGGGCGCGTGGCGCTGGAGAATGCGCAGCCGGGCCTGCGCGCGACGTTGTGGTTGCCGCTGGGGTGACTCGTTAACGCGGGAACGCCATGCGGGTAGAGTCGACTGTTAGTCGACTTTCGCACGCAGCGCGAGATTTCCCAGCACCGCAGCCAAGAGCAGTCGACTAACAGTCGACTCTACCGCCTTCGCCGGGCATTTCAGTTCCCCATCAATGGTGATGCATCCACCAGCAATCAATCGCGTCCAGCACGATGTGGATGATCAAACCGATGCCGAACAACCTGGTCTTCTTCGGCACGCACAGCCCCGCGTAGGCGGCGATGGCCGGTGCAGTGTGCAGCGGGTGGAAACCGATGCTGCAGCGGTTCGGTGCGTAGATCGGATCGGCCAGCAGGTGATCCAGATCGATGATCCAGCCCAGCAGCATCAGCAGCCACGCCGAGGCAAAGCGCTTACGCCAGAACAGCCATGCCAGCAACGCTGGCACGGCCGCATGCAGGAACAGGTGGAAGATCGCGCGTGCGCTCATCGGCAACGGTGGCGCCGGGCAAGCCCGGCGCCGTCCATCAGACCAGCGGTTCGTCGGACAGGTAGGTGTAGCCGGTCAGGCCGGCTTCCAGCGCCTCCGACAGCTCCTGCGCGCGTTCCGGCGACAGCTGGGCCTCGGCCACGCGCTGCGCGTAGGTCGCGCGCAGCTCATCCAGGCGGTAGCCCACGTAGTCCAGCATCACGTCGGTGGTGTCGCCGCGGCGCTGCTGGGTGATGGCGTAGCCATCGGCGTCGGCCAGCACTTCCACCGCGTCGGTATCGCCGAACAGGTTATGGATGTCACCCAGGATTTCCTGGTAGGCGCCCACCATGAAGAAGCCGATGCGGTAGCTCTCGCCCGGCTTCATCTTGTGCAGCGGCAGCGAGCTGTCCAGGCTCTCGTTCTCGACATAGGTTTCCACCATGCCATCCGAGTCGCAGGTCATGTCGGCGATGATGCCGCGGCGGTCCGGGGTCTCGTCCAGGCGCTCGATCGGCACGATCGGGAACACCTGGTCAATCGCCCACACGTCCGGGATCGATTCGAACACGCTGAAGTTGACGAAGTACTTGTCGACCAGGCGCTCGTTCAGTTCGTCCAGCACCGGGCGGTGGCTCTTCTCGTCGTAGCTCAGGCGCGCACGCACGCCATGGGCGATGGCGTAGAACAGGTCGTCGATGCGCGCACGCTGCGGCAGGTCGATCTGGCCCAGCGCGTAGCTGGCCAGGCCTTCGGCATGGAAATGCTGCGCTTCCTGGAACAGCTCCACCGCCGGGCGCACGTCCAGTTCGTCGTGGATCTCGCGCAGGTGGCGGATCGCCGCCGGCTCGTCGTCGTGCTGGTCCGGCACGCGGCCTTCCTGCGCCTCTTCCACTTCCGAGACGTTGGCGATTAGCACCGCGTGGTGCGCGGTCATCGCGCGGCCGCATTCGGTCACGATGCGCGGCGGGGTCAGGCCGAACTCTTCGCAGGCATTGGCCAGCGGCTGCACGATGTTGCTGGCGTAGGAATGCAGGCCGTAGTTGATCGAGCAGAAGCTGCGCGAACGGGTGCCTTCATAGTCCACACCCAGGCCACCGCCCACGTCGACGTGGGTGATCTTCGCGCCCAGGCGCGACAGCTCCACGAAGTAGCGGGTGGCTTCGCGCATGCCGTTGGCGATGTCGCGCACGTTGGAGATCTGCGAGCCCATATGGAAGTGCAGCAGGTTCAGGCAGTCGGCGTACTCGGTGTCACGCAGCGACTTCCACAGGTCCAGCAGCTGGCGCGGCGACAGGCCGAACTTGGCCTTGTCGCCACCGCTGTTCTGCCACTTGCCGGCGCCCAGCGAGGCCAGGCGCATGCGCACGCCCAGGCCCGGCTTCACGTCCAGCGCCTTGGACTCTTCCAGCACCAGCTTCAGCTCGGACGGCTTCTCGATGACGATGAAGGTCTGCAGGCCCAGCTTGCGGCCGATCAGGGCCAGGCGGATGTACTCGCGGTCCTTGTAACCGTTGCAGACGATCAGGCCACCCGGGCGCGACAGCGCCAGCACGGCCATCAGCTCCGGCTTGCTGCCCGCTTCCAGGCCGAAGCCTTCGCCGTGGTGGCTGGCCAGGGTACCGGCCACGCCGCGGGTCTGGTTGACCTTGATCGGGTACACGGCGGTGTAGCCGCCGCTGTATTCCCAGTCCTGCTGGGCCTGGCCGAAGGCCGCCTGCAGCTTGCCCAGGCGCTGGCCGAGGATGTCCGGGAAGCGCACCAGCAGCGGCAGCTTGGCGCCCGCCGCGCGCGCAGCGTCGACCACCTTGGGCAGCGACACCACCGGGCCGTCCGCCCCGGTCGGTCTCACCACCATGTGCCCGGCCTGATCCACGTCGAAATAACCGTCCGCCCAATGCGGGATCGAGTAGGTCTTGCGGGCTTGGTCGAGGGACCAATCGGTCATTTCAGTCGGCCTTGTTGGCAATAAAAGGGGGGGCATGATAACGCCTATATGCCCACAGGTTCGTTATCATGCGCGCCCGCGCCCGTGACAGGTTTCAACCTGAACGGGCCGATCCGTCCGGATGTGGCATCTGTGCCACGCGGCCCCGCCCGCCAGCCCGGCTCCACCCCTCCGAACAGGACTGTTTTCCAATGACTGACAGCAACAACTGGTACATCGAACACTTCGAGCGCACCGGCTCGGCCATCGGCTACCGCATCACCGGCAAGCTGGACGAGGTGCAGTCGCCGTTCCAGAAGATCGAGATCTTCCAGACCACCGACTGGGGCAACCTGATGACCATCGACGGGGCCATCATGCTGACCAGCAAGGACAACTTCTTCTACCACGAGATGATCAGCCACCCGGTGCTGTTCACCCACGCCGCGCCCAAGCGCGTGGTGATCATCGGCGGCGGCGACTGCGGCACCCTGCGCGAAGTGCTCAAGCACAAGGGCGTGGAGAGCGTGACCCAGTGCGATATCGACGAGCAGGTCACCGTGATGGCGCGCAAGCACTTCCCGGAACTGTGCGACTCCAACGATGACGCCCGCGCCGAGCTGCTGTTCGACGACGGCGTGGCCTACATGGCCAATTGCCCGGCCGGCAGCGTGGACGTGGTGATCGTCGACTCGACCGACCCGGTCGGCCCGGGTGAAGGCCTGTTCAACAAGGCCTTCTACGAGAGCTGCTTCAAGGCCCTGAAGGACGACGGCATCCTGGTGCAGCAGTCCGAGTCGCCCCTGATGCAGCTGGATCTGATCAACGAAATGCGCGCCGAGATGGGCAAGGCTGGTTTCGGCTCGTTCAAGACCCTGCCGTTCCCGCAGCCGTGCTACCCCACCGGCTGGTGGAGCGTGACCATGGCGCGCAAGGGCGACAGCAGCTTCGACTTCCGCCAGGCCGACTCGGCCGCCAAGACCTTCAACACCCTGTACTACACCGCCGCGCTGCACACCGGCGTGCTGGTGACCCCGCCCTTCGTGCAGGCGGCACTGAAGTAGGGCGTGCCGACCAACGGTCGGCACCCACCCAATGAAAAACCCGCGCTGGCGACAGCGCGGGTTTTTGCTTTCTGTAGAGCCGAGCCCATGCTCGGCTGCATTTCGCGCAGAAGCAGCCGAGCATGGGCTCGGCTCTACAACATGCCCCGCGGAATCCGGTAGCGCCGGGCCAAGTCCGGCGGCGGTTCGCTCAGAGCGCCCAGATACCGGCAATCACCGCCACCACCAGGCCCCACTTGATCACCTGGTAGGCCACCACGCTGCGCTCGCGCAGCGCTTTGGCCTTCAGGCGCACCTTGTAGACGCTGCCGAACGCCTTGTTGACGCCACCGGTCGGGTCACCCGGCAGGTTCGGCGAGGCACCACCGGCCAGCAGCGTGGCCGCCACCGCACGGTTGAACAGGCCCGGCAGGCCGAAGCGCAGCGGGCGGGCGATGTCGCAGAACAGGATCACCCGGTCATCGGGCGTCTCGTTGTGCGCATGGTGGATGTAGGTCTCGTCGAACATCATCCACTCGCCATCGCGCCAGCTCTTCTTGATGCCGTCCACTTCGATGTAGCAGCCGTCGTTGTTCGGCGTGGCCAGGCCCAGGTGCAGGCGCAGCGAACCGGCGAACGGATCGCGGTGCGGACGCAGTTCGCTGCCCGACGGCAGCTGCGCGAACATCGCCGCGCGCACGTCCGGCAGCGACTCCAGCAACGCCGTGGTCTTCGGGCACATCGCCTTCGCCGACGGGTGCGACGGGCCATACCACTTCAGGTAGAAGCGCTTCCAGCCACGGCGGAAGAACGAATTGAAGCCGGCATCGTTGAACGTGCTGGAGGCCGCGATCTTCTGTGCATCGCGCAGCGCCAGCGCCTCGTCGCGGATCATCTGCCAGTTCTGGCGCAGCGGCTCCAGCTGCGGGAACTCCTTGGCCGGGTCCAGGAACGGCGTAGTCGGCACCTTCGAGAACATGTACATGACCACGTTGATCGGGGCCATGAAACTGGAGTGGTCCAGCAGCTGGCGCGACCAGCGCGCGCGAACCTTGCCACGGAAGTGGATGTACAGCACGCAGGCGACGAACAGCGCTGCAATGACGATTTTGATGATCAAAACACTTTCCTCCAGCCGCAGCCGGAACGGGAAACAGGGCGATGCACGGCCAAGCGGCCAGCACCGGTGGGGACCGCGGCAGGGAACGGGGACGTGCCAGGAAGGGGCGGCCGCCGATGTCGCGAATTAACAGCTTATGGTCGGCAGGCCGTGCGTCGGGGTCAAGCCGGACGTGCGTGACGTTCAGCGGGCCGCGGATGAACGAAGCGACGCGACGCCCAACCTATTGATTTTTAAAGAACCAAAGACGAAGTGAGACGGAATTGTCCGATCGGGTGCGACGAACTGTTCCAGCCACGACCCCGACATTTCTCCGACAAATCGTGGAATAGCGAACTGGCGAGTACTAAAATTAACGAAAACTTAGTAACTCCCTGTAACACCGGTTCGCTTGACGCTTTGCGCCACCCACCGGGTCGACCGAGACCCCGACATGCATCTCCCTGCCCTGCCCCCCTCCTCCTGCGGCGAAGACGCCGCCACCCCGCTGCTGCTCAAGCGCGGCGAACGCTTCCTGGCCCCCGACGTCTATCGCACCTGCCTGGACGGGCGCGAGGCGGTCATCAAGGACTACTCCCGCTACCGCGGCACCCCCGTTTCACTGATCGCGCGGCTGATGGTGCGCCGTGAGGCCCGCATGCTGCAGCGCCTGGGCGGCTGGAAGCATGCCCCCGCGCTGCTTGGCACCCTGGGTGGCCTGGCACTGGGCATGGAGTTCATTCCCGGCCAGACCCTGAGCACCGCGCAGGCCGTGGGCAATGAAGTGTTCGAGCAGCTGCAGCACGCGCTCAGCCGTTTGCATGCCGCCGGCATCACCCACAACGACCTGCATGGCACCAACGTGGTGGTCAGCGGCGGCGTGCCGGTGCTGCTGGACTTCACCTCCGCCTGGCGCGCCCCGCGCTGGCTGCGCCGCAACCCGCTCAGCCGGCAGATGCGCCGCAGCGACATGAAGAACCTGCTGAAGATCCGCCAGCGCATGACCGGCCAGGCCCCGAGTGCCGCGCAGGCCGCACTGGTGGCCGACCCCGGCTGGGTCGCCGCCGTGCGCCGGGGCTGGAAGCGGTTCTACAAGTGGGCCAAGCGCCGGTAGGGGTCGAGCTCGCTCGACCGCTTTACCGCTCTTTGTAGAGCCGAGCCCGCGCTCGGCTGCTGTTCCTGCATCGCGCGAAATGCAGCCGAGCATAGGCTCGGCTCTACAACATCCCGCCGAACGGGTTACAACGCGTCCGCGTCCAACTCACCGGTACGGATACGCACCACGCTGCCCAGGTCGTACACGAACACCTTGCCGTCGCCAATCTTGCCGGTGCCGGCGGCCTTAACTATGGCCTCAACCACGGCCTCCACCTGGTCATCGGTCACCGCCACTTCCAGCTTCACCTTTGGCAGGAAATCGACCACATACTCGGCACCGCGGTACAGCTCGGTATGGCCCTTCTGGCGACCAAAGCCCTTCACTTCCGTCACCGTGATCCCGGTAACCCCGCGCTCGGCCAGCGCTTCGCGCACGTCGTCGAGCTTGAACGGCTTGATCACCGCCATGACCATCTTCATCGTCTATCTCCTGTCTTCCGGCGTGGAGGATAGCGCCTGAACGCGCCCGGTGCGAAACAGCCCACGCCTGTGCGGGCGACCGGCCCAGCAGTATCCTTGTGGCCTGCACGGCCCGCCCGCACCACGGAGTACCCCCATGATCGACCTGAACCAACTGGATGACCTTGCCCGTCGCTTGAGCGACCTGGTGCCGCCGGGCCTGCGCGAATCGCGCGAGGAACTGCAGGCCACCTTCAAGAGCGCGTTGCAGGCGGGTCTGGCCAAGCTGGACCTGGTCACCCGCGAGGAGTTCGAAGTGCAGCGTGCCGTGCTGCTGAAGACCCGCGAAAAGCTGGATGCGCTGGAAACCGCCGTGCGCGAGCTGGAAGGGCGCGGCACCGCAGAATGAAAAAAGAGGCGCAGTGCGCCTCCCACTACAGAGTATTTCCCGGATGGGGCCTTGCAGCAAGGCCCACCGGGCGCCCTAGACTCGCCGGCCTGTCGATCCGGCAGCACAGAGAGGGGCAGCAGCGATGGCGCAGGACACCGAATGGACACCCGTTTCGCATGACACCTGCTACCAGGTTGCCGGGCCGTTCTATCACGGCACCCGCGCCGATCTGGCGGTGGGCGAGTTGCTGAGTGCGGGTTTCCGCTCCAACTATCGCGACAGTGTGGTAATGAACCACATCTACTTCACCACGATTGCCAAGGGCGCCGGGCTGGCTGCGGAGATGGCCAAGGGTGAGGGGCGGCCGCGTGTGTATGTGGTGGAGCCGACCGGGCCGTTTGAAGACGACCCGAACGTGACCAACAAGAAGTTTCCCGGGAACCCGACGCGGTCGTATCGGAGTACGCAGCCGTTGCGGATTGTGGGGGAGATTGTGGAGTGGGAGCTGTATGACGCGGAGTTCGTCCGGCAGTTGAAGGCGTTTGTTGCTTCGGGGAGTGGGGAGATCATCAATTGAGGGAAGGAGAGACACGTGCTTTGGCCGACGGAGGATCAACGCAGCAGGTCGTCGAACGATGTCCGCTCCCGGCCAGAAGCGGAAGTTGATCCCCACTAGATAGCGGTCTCTTGGCCGGCCAAGTTAAAGCGGTCGCTACGTCTGTTGCGGTATATTCTGCATGAATTAGGATTTGGCGATATCGGGCGCAGATAGTTATGAGCGAAAAGGAACGAAAAGAGGCTGCCGCATCCTTGTTGAGGGGCATGGAAGCAATTGCCGCCCGCATGCGCGAGCTGATCGTCGCCATGCCTCCGCATGATTTGCTCGGCTATATCTACGCCCAGCGCATGATGAAGTCGATAGCAGACCAAAGCATTACCCAAGAGCAAAATGAAGCCGTGCGTCCGGATGATCTGATCAACGAAAATCAGTTCCTGCTGGAGTACGTGCACGCGGTTCTCGCGGCAGATGCCGCTCCTACGGACGTGACATTCGACGAGGCCAAGTGCGCAGAGCTGTTTGAGCTTGGCCGAAAACTGCGGGATCAGGCCATGTTTTTCGCCATGGCCTCTTCCGCCGATACCAAAGATGGTGTCTTCGGTCCCAATACGGCCGACATAGAATTCCACGCGAAATCCACTTGGGTCATGCTGCGCGGGAACCGCTACCAAGTCTTGGAGGGTGAGTTTTACCGCTACGTCCTGGCACCACACAATGATGTCCTGCAAGAAACGTACGGCGTCGATGCCACCGATATCGCGGAAGGCTTTCAGGCGATGGCTGACGCAACGCGCTCCGGGCAAGCCGACGCAATAATGGAGATGATGGCGCAATTTAAAGCGGCTCAAGCTTTCGCTAAGGCACAGAACAAGCCTCTGGAGGACGTTATGGAGGCATGGGTGGCGGAGAATGCGGACCAATCGAAAGCCGCCGGCCGGGCGATGGATGACATGTTTCGGGGCGGCATCGCCAACGTGAGCCGCCACACCAAGCTGCCGCCGACGCTATTGGCGGACTTGGCATATCGGCGCGGAGAAGAGATCGAATTCTTCGCGGCGGGCGATTTTGCGGGAACACCCTACCGGACACTACCTGCCCGGAAGAAACCCCTAATCCAGCTTGGATCGGACTACTACGCCATCGACCCGTGCTTCACCCGCGATGCGGGATATCGTGCGCTTCTTTTCAATCTCCTTCAGCGAAGGCCGGACTACAAGAGGACTTTTGAAGAGCGGCAAAAGACGATGAGCGAAGCTGCCTTCGCCGAAATTCTTGCGGCCCAGCTTCCCGGCGCCACAGTGTTCCAGGAGGTCTACTACAAGGATCCTGTAAGCAAACAGTGGTCCGAAAACGACACCCTCATCTTAGTTGATGATGTTCTTTTCCTCGTTGAAGCCAAGGCCGGTGCAGCCGCCACCATCGCATCGCCGGCGCTTGATTTCGCCCGGCACGCCCAGTCTGTACAGGATTTAGTACTCAAGGCATACAAGCAATGCGAGCGCTTCTTCAACTACCTAGATTCAGCGGATGAAGTGCCCCTCTACCATCTGGTGGACGGCAAATACGAAGAGTGCGGCCGTGTCCGCCACGCCGACTACCGCGTGATGGTGCCAATCGGCCTGACAGTAGAGACGTTCTCGCCGTTTTCCACATACTGCAAGGAACTACCGCAGGTTGGGCCGCTGCTTGGAAAACATGCGTTCGTTTCACTGTCCATCGACGAACTGTTTGTTCTCAAACGTTTCCTTCCCACGGCTGGCCAGTTCGCGCACTACATGGAAGTGCGGCAGGCAGTGGCAGGGATGCGGCGCGCCCACCTATTCGATGAGTTCGATCATCTGGGCGCGTACCTGAAGAAGAACCGTTTTGATCAGGATATTGCCGATCAGTTGAAGGGTGACAAGGTGGACATGCTCGTCTGGGACGGCATGAGCGATATCATCGACAAGAGCTTCGAAGGCGAGGACTGGGAAAGCGGGTCGTTTCCAACGCAGGACTTCCCACAGGAGGTGCTGAAGTTGCTTGGGGCGCTCGACACCACCCGAGCAAGAGGATGGCTTTCTGCGGAGAGCCATATTCGTGATCTTGGAGAGGAAGGCCGAAATGATCTGGCCAAGATGCTGTCCGATCTTCGTCAGACCCTGAACAAACACCCCGCTCGCTACTTTATTTTGTGCGGGGAGGGCAAGCCGCTCTTCGTTTGGCTTCAACAACACGGCCACCAAGTTGACTGGGCGAGCGTGAACGACAAGGCCAGCGCAGCTGCGTTGGCCGTCAAGGCTTCTAACGCCATCGGCGTCGTGGCAGAGGTCAGTGCTGATGGAACCTATCAACGTGCGCAGTACTTCGCGGTCCACATACCGTCGGTGCGAACGGAAGAAAACGACCACATTTACAAAGACGCCGCGCGAATGGATCATCCCAAGCGGGTGGTGAATCTTAACCAGTCAAAGGTGGCCGCCCCTCCTTTTAAGGCCAAAAAGCCGGGGCGGAATGAACTGTGTCCGTGCGGCAGTGGAGCAAAATTTAAAAGGTGTCATGGCCGTTAAGACCAATTCAGGATTTTCTGTTATTTCGGCGGCGCTGAGCGTCAGCATTCGACGGATTAACTGAAGTTCGAAGTTTGGGATCGAAGGGCAGGTTTGGGACGGAAGTCGCTTTTCCCTACCCTCGATAAACATCCCTAATACTAAAATTGGATAGCAGCTCCCCTGCCCTACCCGCTGGGAAAGTCCGCTCTCGGCCAGAAGCGGACATTTTCGGTCAAGCCAGGGTCTGATCGCGCAGCCTCGATGTTTCCTTTCGATCCGTAGCCTGTGCCGCTCCCCTCGCAATCACACAAGCAATCTGGACCAGCGGTCTCCGAACAGAGAGATGGCAAGACCCGTCAACATGACCAGCGCACCTGCAAGCTTGATGATGGAAACAGGTCGATGGGCAGCACCCAGCAACGCAAAGTGATCGATGACCAGTGAGGACAGCAGCTGTCCAGCGATGACGAGCCCCACCAAGGCGGCCATGCCGATACGCGGCACCAGGATGACGTTGCTGAGCAAAGCGAATGCCCCCATCACGCCCCCAAGCAACACCCAGGCCGGCTGCGCCGGGATGCCTGCAAGCAGACCGAGGGTGTTGCCCCGGACGAGACCGACGAGGGTGAGCGACAACAGCCCGACCATGAAGGAGAAGATGGCGGCTGCAACGGGATCACCACCCAGGCCCTTTGCCAACTGACCATTGAACGTGGTCTGCAATGTGACGGCCATTCCCGCAACCATTGCCAACGGAAAGGCCCAGGCACCGAAGCTGTTCATGTTCACTCTCAGTGATTGGATAGAACCGGGAAGGAAGTGCCGAACACGTCCGGCGTGTAGCCGGCTGCCGAGAACAGGTGCGCGCAGGATTCGTCCACCGCAGCGCGCAACTTGCCCATGTCCAGACCGCACATTTCGCCGCCGCGCTTCAGCACCCGGCCGCCGACCATCACGGTGTCGATGTTGCTGCGCTCCGCTGCATGCACGACCGTTCCGAATGCATTGTTGGACGGATACAGGTTGATGTCGCCGGTGCGGAACAGCACGATGTCGGCCTGCTTGCCCGGCGTCAGGCTGCCAATCCTGTCCTGCAGCCCTGCGCAGGCCGCGCCATCAAGCGTGGCAGCCTCAAGCAGGCGGTGGGAATTGAGCGGATCCTGCTGGGTGCCGGCATTGCGTGGGGGGCGTGCATTGACGCGCAGCACGCGCTCCAGGTAATAGGCCACGCGCATTTCCATGAACATGTCGCCGCTGTAGGACGTCTCGTTGTCGACGCTGAAGCCGGGGCGCAGGCCGTGCCGGATCGCCGCATCCCAGGCGAACATGCCATCTTCGATGCCATAGTGGGCGTCGGAGCGCGGGCAGACATTGATGTGCACACCGGCATCGCGAAGAATCTCCCAACCCTCGTCCTTCAGGCAGGTGCAGTGGTTGAAGATGTTATCCGGACCCAGCAGGCCTTGCGCATGCAACTGAGGCAGCTGGGCGCCCATCTGTTCACCGAAGAACTCAGTGACGATCGGGATGCCCAGGCGGCGCGCTTCGGCCCAGAGCTCCGGCTCGATGTTGGCCATGGTCGCCAATGTGACCAGGTCGTTGGCCGGGTCCTTGAAGTACTTTTCCTGCAAGCGGGCAAGGTTTCCCGGCCAGTGCGCGCGGTCCCAAGTGCCGGACACGGGAGCGCCTGATGCATGCAGCGCACGGATACCGGCATCGAGCAGGGCTTCAACCGACGCATCGGAGTGCGCGGCTGTGCGGCTATTGTGGGAGTTGTCGATGACCGTAGTGATGCCTGCATCAATTGCGCCCAGCGCCGACAGCAAGGTGCCGACATACATGTCCTGCGGCCGGTAATGCTTGGCGAACGAGAAATGCGTGGCGTTGGAGTAGTGCTCCAGCGTCTCGGCGTTTGAGTTGATCCGACGCAGCTGACCCTCCCAGGCGTGGCGGTGGGAGTCCACCATGCCCGGGATGGCGATCATGTCCTTGGCATCGATGACGAGCGCGTCCTCGGCGCTCAGGCTCTCGCCAACGGCAGTGATGGTGCGACCCGTGACAAGGATGTCGCCCTTCATGAGGTTGCCCACAGCCGGGTCCATGCTGATGATGGTTGCGCCGCGGATGAGCGTCTTTTCGGCCGCTGCGATTGTCGGTTGCTGAAGAATGTCTCGCGGGAGGGTGCTCATTGGGGCAAGCTCAATTTCAGGAGTGGCGTGAACTCTATGGCCCGCTGACCCTGCGAAAAAGTCATGCTCTTCGTTTTTATTATTCGTAAAACGCGCATAATCACGATCGAGCTGACCGTCAACCATAGGGTGGAAGCGAAATGGATCGGATTCTGGCGATGCAGGCGTACGTGCGGGTGGTAGAAGCGAAGAGCTTTGTGCGTGCCGCCGAGGCCCTCTCCATCCCCCCCTCCACCGTCACGGGCTTGATCAAGGGCTTGGAGAAGCACCTGCGCGTCCGCCTGCTCAATCGGACCACGCGCAGCGTCAGCCCCACTTCGGAAGGCGAGCGCTACTACCTGCAGTGCCGCGAGATCCTCAACCAGATCGAACAGGCGGAAACCGGCCTGAAGTCGTCTCCACAGGACCTGCGGGGGCGGTTGAGGATCGATATGCCAGGCGGCCTCGCGCACTCGATACTCCTCCCTAACCTGGACAGCTTTCGCCGTCAGTATCCCGGGGTCCATCTGATGATCGGCGTTGGTGACCGGCCGGTCGACCTCGTCCAGGAGGGTGTGGACTGCGTGATCCGGACCGGGCCGCTGGAAGACTCCAGCCTCGTAGCCCGGCCGCTGGGGAACTTCCGCTGGATCACCTGCGCCGCGCCAAGCTATCTGGAGGCGTATGGCGTCCCGCGATCACTTGAAGACCTCGCCGGACACCGCGCGGTGCACCACTTTTCCTCTGGTTCGAGGGGCGGTGGCAGCCTGCTCTTCTCAGCTGATGGGAAGAGACAAGTATTACCTGTGGAGGGCTCGGTCGCCGTCAATGAGACCGAGCTCTACATCAAGCTGTGCATGAAAGGATACGGCCTGGCACAGTTGCAAGGCGTACTGGTCGAGAAGCAGTTGCAGGATGGCACCCTGGTTGAGGTGCTTCAGCGGTGGCGTCCGCCGTCGGTGCCGGTCTCGATCCTGTACCCGCACCACCGTTATGGATCGCCCATCGTCCAAGCATTCATAGCCTGGGCTACAGAGCTTTTCTCCGCCAAGAGCGAGAAAGCATAGATCGCGAAGTCAGCCATGGCGTCCAGAGATTTCGAGGCAGTGTCGAGCATCTATCTCTCCGGTGGACTGCTAGAGACAGCGTTTCTCTAAGACAGATGCCTCCCGGAAGCCGCCGGGCAAGGCGTCCGCTTCCGGTCGCATCACGCCTTGCTTCTAGGCTCGGGCGAAGCCTGACCAACCCCTTCAGCAGGAGTAGGTCATGGCAATTATTCACACACACCAGCCCCACGAGCCCTGGAACAAGGGAAAGCTGATCGGCCAGAAGGCGCCGCTCAAGCTGAAAGATATCTGGGCCATCCGGATCAGACTTCAGCTTGGCCACAAGGTTCGAGATCTAGCCCTATTCAATCTTGCAATTGACTCCAAGCTCCGCGCCTGCGACTTGGTGAAACTCCGAGTGTCCGATGTATCTCACGGCAGGCAGATGGCTTCGCGAGGTATGGTGATGCAACAGAAGACCGGTCGCCCTGTCCAGTTCGAAATTACCCAGTCGACTCGCGAGGCTGTACAGGCTTGGATCACTCATGCTGACCTGAAGGCCTCGGACTTCCTGTTCGCGACACGCGGGCCGGACTCGCCCCACCTTTCGACGAGACAGTACGCCAGGATTGTCCACCGCTGGGTTGAGGAAGCTGGTCTCGAGTCGGGTTCCTATGGCACGCACACGATGCGCAGGACAAAAGCTTCGTTGATCTACCGCAGGACGCGAAACCTCAGGGCTGTCCAGCTATTGCTTGGGCACACGAAGCTCGAGAGCACCGTGCGTTACCTAGGCATCGAGGTCGATGATGCCTTAGAGATTGCCGAGCAGACTGATGTCTGAGTCCATAAGAGTCGCTCCTTGCCCATCGAAGGTCGAGAGAGGACATCAACCAACGCCTTGTTCAAACTGACCCGGAAAGCGGGTTCGGCTCGAATTAGCCGTCAGGGGACTATTGCAGCGCGATCTCTGCGTTGCTCACTCTCGAATCCAGATCACTTGCCGCTGAGTCGACTCTGTAGGCTGCAGCCTGGATGTCTGGCACAACATCCTGCCAGTTATCGAAGCCGAAGCGGCTAGTGATCGACAATAGCTCGGACGATGCTGATTGGACCTCGCGAGACCGTAGAGCTACATCCGCGAATGCTGATTGGCTTGCCTCAATTGTGTCCCGGGCGTCCTGTAGCTCATCCTCCAACCGCGCCACTTTACCGTGGGAGTCAGAAAGCTCCGCTTGAAGGTCTGCAACTTGACTCTCAAGATCGTCGACGCGAGCTTGATTACAGCCAACCAGTGACAGAAGGAGAGCAGGCGCAAGAATGAGCCGACGCATAGTTCTATTAATCCTGACCAGTTAATAGTGGGATCCCTGGTTTCGCTTATACCATCCAGAACGCACCCTATGGCGGCCAGAGAGCTTTGATCACACCGTCCTGACCGCTCAGAGCTCGTGAGTCGCATTAGCCACCGATTGGCTCACCAGCGTCTGCTTTCGGCCAAGAGCGGACTCTCGCAGTACCTTGAACAGACCCAACCACGAATTTGCCTGGCCTGGAACGAAGTATCGGGCCGGCACTACTTGAACATCTCCAACAGATCCTTGTCTTCATGCCGCTGCTCCCACGTGGAGAGAAAACAGAAGCTCACACCACTTCGCATGGCAGCCTTCTGGAACCCGGCCAGTTCTTCCTTCGTGACCGGGTACTCAACCGGATCAAAGTGCAGAATCCCCCACGGCTTGACGAGAGAGAACCAAGGCAGGAGTTCCGAGAAGATCGCCTTGAGCAGGGGCCGGATACTCGAAAAGTCCTTGATCGGGCCCGCGCGATTGCCAAGGGCATGACACTGACGACGGATGGTCCTGTCTCCACCCACCACGCGCGCAATGAAGTGGTCCTGGTGCACTCGAACGTAGATCAGCTGACGGCGAAAAATCCTCATCCCCTTCTCAGCCCCACACACTCAATGGTCGTCCATGTGCCTGCACGCCCGCCCATCAATACGTCGGCTCCGCCTTCAGCACGCTTGAACCCCTTCGCAGCAGATACAGCGCAACCAGGAATGGCCACAGCGAGTTGATCGACGAGAACACGCGCTGGGTCAGCCCCCTGAACCCTTCCGGGTCCGCGCCCACCACGTTCAACCAGAGATAGACGACGCCCCCGATGCTCACCACAGCGGTCACGGCGTATGCCCTTCGGTTGGCAGACCACGCGCTCAGTTCGATGTGCGACATCGCCGGTGCAATGATGTTTGCGATACCGATGGTGTAGAAGCCGTGCATCGGATGGCCCATGGGCCAGAGCCCGTTGGTCAGCATGGAGATGCCAAAGATCATCCAGCAGATCGCGCCGACGGCAATCCGGCGGCCGGATTCCCGCCATACCCCGATGGCAAACGCCACGAAGCCCACTCCGCAGCCGATGGGGGCAATCCTGGCGCAGATGCTTGCAAGCGTCGGCGCCTGCAGCAGCTCGCTGGCGTGCTGTGCAAGCGGGTTGTAGCCCGGCGCAAACACGGCGGCAACGCTGGTCCAGAACAGGAACCATGGAAGCGGGACCAGACCCGCGGACAGAAGAAGTCGATTGCGGCGTAACACGTACAGTGATCCTTGTTTTGGCCTGCGTCTGTGGGTGGAATCCATTCGAACGCTGCAGAACCTTGCTGCTGCGAGCAGGACGGCCTTGATTGACTACAGCGGTAGTCAGATTGCGCGCGGCACTCGGTAGGTTCAATAGGCAGGAAGTCATTTAAACCATCCAGCCGGTGTCGCAGCGGTTCGGTTGCATGAGCGATCACACATGCCCGATGGGCGGGTGCTGTCGCATTTGCCGCGCCTTACATCTCTGGCAGAAGGTTCTGACGACTCCGTTCCAGAAGCGCCGCTGCGCCAAGCACGCCAAGGCTCTCGCCGCTTTCCTCGCTATGCGACAATGCCAAAAGCGTCTCGGGTTTTGGCGGCATTGCCCCCTCCCCCTTGGCATTCCCAACTACGTCAGGCAACTCTGGTATCGCCACCGAAAACGGGTGGCCGGGCCTCGAAAACCCGAGCTATTAGGATGTTGTTTGCACTTGCCAGCCGGCATCACCTTGCGTGGTGTCGGCTGGCATTCCGTCTGCCAGCTATGGCGGGCGGGGCGTGGGGGCCTTGTGCCCGCCGGTTTCTTCCTAATAGCCCGGTTTTCGAGCCACGCTCTGCCCGCCACCTTTATCGGTGGCGGCGTCCGCCTGCTTGCACGGAGCCCGCCATGACCACACCGCACTCCCCTCCTCCACGCCCCATCCAGGAAGCACCGTCACCCGCGCCTGCGCTGGACCCCAACAGCCTCATCGCCATCCTGCACGCCATCGGTGCGGGCGCTGCGGCCGACGGCCAGCCCTGGCCCGAGCGGCACCACCTGCGCAGCCGGCAGATGGCGTTGTCCGACGCCGACTGCGCGCTCACCGGCCAGCGCATCGTGCAGGAGATCCTGCTGGCGGCCGAGCGCACGCGCCAGAACAGCGAGCCGGAGCAGTACGTGGGCGACCGGGTGATGGAGGGGCTGGTGATGGCCGATCTGGCGCTGACCGCCTTCATCCACGAGCGGATGCGCCCCAAGGACTGAGCGCGCTTATGGCGCGGACCTTTCTGCCTGTGTGCGGGGTGACGAATGAAGATGCACGGCCTTGCCGCTGCGGTGGTGTGCATCGCGGTGATCGGCGCGATGCGGGTGGAGTGGCCCGAGCCCGCGGGCGATCAGGTGTGGGCCTACCAGAAGCTGCAGCCGGCCGATTACCGCCTGCTGCACAGTGGTGCGCTGGGCTTCGTCACTGCGAAGGCGCAGGAAGGCTTTGAACTGCACACGCGCTATGCCGGGGTGACGTCCTTCGAAATCCGCTGCAAGGGCGTTCTGGTGCTGGACGTGGAGAACGCGCCCTCCCGCGTGCTGATCCGCATGCCTGCCGATGCCCGCTGGCGGGCGCCGGACATCGAGCGCCTGCGCATCAGCTTCGAGCGTTGGCTGGATCTACACCAGAGCCGGGGAAGGTTGCTGGTGGAAAGTGCGGGGCCTTCGTGGGTTGAGGCGCGGTTTGGGCGCCTTGACAGGTCGGTGCCTGATGACCAGCGCTGCTTGAACGACGTCGTGCGCATGACAGGGACACAGTTTCTCAGGGACACCATCTGATCGAACGGATTCTGTTCGAACAAAGCCAGCTGCGGAAGTCGCGTGCCAGTCAATTTTCCCGGGCGTTGCCCCGCGCTCCCGCGATGCTCATTGCCTGGACTGCCACGGTACTACCGATCTGTTCTGCGAGGTCATACACCACCAATGCCTCGTCTCCAGTTCCGGCGCTGCACCTGAGCGCACCATTGTTGTCCCAGGCTGCAGACCCTCCCGTCATCTCGAATCCATCGGCATTGCCCACGCCATTGCATGCCAACACGATCATCCCAAGCTCCCGCGCGACTGTTGCGTAGTGGCGGTGAGCGCGCTCCATACCAATCATGTTCTTTGCAACACTGGCAACGTAGACCGTTGCTCCCACGTCCTTGGCCCGCAATGCACTTTCCATCTGTAGCGATTCGAAGCAGATGGCGGGGACCAGAATTTCGTCTCCAAGGGTTACTGACAGGGGCGTGGTTCCTGCCTTGAAATAAGGCAGTTCGTCGGCGTGCAGCATCTGCTTGGTGTAGACAGCCAGTGCCTGACCGCTGCGGAAGACGTACATGCCGATCTCCGGACCATCTTTGCCGCGATATGGCCCGCCGACTGCGACCAGAATCTGGTGCCGATCGCTCAGAGACTGGAACACCTTCAGGCGTGCATCATCTGCCGTCATTGCCAGCTGTTCGGCCAACCGCGGCTCATAGCCGGTGAGCGACATCTCTGGAAAGAAGACCGCTGCACCGCCACATGAGGCGGCCCGTTCAATGAAGTGCACGTGCCGTTCGATATTGCCATCGATGTCGCCAGGAGCTGATTGCATCTGTGCTGCAACTATCTTCATTCCCATCCTCTCTGCTCAGACGCAAGCCGAAGCAAGAACCGCCTCGTACGCTGATTATGCAGCCGCCTGCTGGGTGCATCCAGCAGGCTCCATTGATCCAATATCCGGTTGCTCCGCGGGGCAGTCAGCGTGATCGAGGGAAAAGGATCTCCCCTGACCAGAGTCCCCTTAGCCGTTTCACCCGCAATGACCGATGGCGCCCTGCGGAACGCCTGCCGGAGCAGTCCTCGAAGTGGTTGCCTGCTCATCGCGCATCGGCAGATCCAACATGAACCGGCTCCAGTCGCTGATCTGCCTCATCTGCGAGAGGGTTGCTTCGCCCTGGCTGGCGTCGAGATCCAGCGCGGAAGTCATACTCAGCAGATGCTCGATGGTCAGCTTCCTCTTCCGTTCGTCCATGTTCGCGATGCCCTTGGGAGCGAAGACGGGCATCGAGGACTGGTGCAGCTCCAATTCGTGCCTGCCGATGGCGATGCCGGCGAGCGTGGAGGTGACACTACTGGTCACTGACGCAACATCGTGGAACTGCCTTCTGGAACGGCCAATTGTAGGCATCCACCACGACATAGCCGTTGCGAACGATGGTCAGGCTATGGATGGGCGTCTTGTGTTCGCGCACGTAGTCGAACGTGTGGGCCAGCATTGCTGAATCCATCTCTTGGGCTTCCTGGGAGGGTTAGCGCCATCCGAGTTCCCACTTGGCTGAACAAGAGGTCTTCACGCGAGCAGCCAGCATCTGAAGCTGCACGACTGAAGACCCAAACGAACTGCTCCGACTCAGTGTTTTTCCTCCGAAATCGGTCAGCGCGCATTCTGAGGTCTGCCCAGAACCGCCTGGCAACTATCTCGAAAGCTGGAACTGCCATCCCTAACTACACTCGAGCGGTTGCGCTCTCAGAGGGTACTGTTGACTTCAGTTCAAGCTGCTCCCAACATCGTCCGCCGCGCTTCGCATCGCGCTGGATAAACGAACGAATTGAAAGGAAGAAACATGGCAACAGGAATGCGTGCCGTACGCGAACTCACCGCCGAAGAACTGCTGCTGGTTTCAGGCGGCAGTCAGACGGATTTCCAAGCAGCCTCAAGCGGCCTTTGGGACGGGGAGATCGACCAAGGAATGGTAGGGCACTACTTTGACGAGAGTCACTGGGATGGACCGGAGAACGTCCAATTTGATATCAGCGCTACTGGCATGTACGCGCTCGCTGCAACGAGCAAGTTCTCTTCGGGCATATCAAGTGAGCTGGATGAAGTCCTTAGTAACGTACCCAATGTGCAGCAGTCGCTGAAGAACTATATGGACAGCGGAAGGTCTATTCAGTTCCGCGAGTTGGGTTCGGCCAACGGATACGTTGAGCTCGGCTCCATCTACTTGAACCCTAACATCAAGGGTGATGCTCTGCAGATGGCGAGGACCATCGCCCATGAGTTGGCCCACGTGGAGAATCGGGTGACTTGGGACCACAAACCAACCAGGGAAGAGTACCTCGCCACCTATCTCAAGGAAGAGGGGCGCGGAGTGCTCGCAGCAATGGATGCCAACGCTGCCCTGGCAGCAAAATACCCGGAAGCTGCCAACTACACCTGGGACTCTCGATTCATCGAGATAAGGAACCAGATTGGGTCTGGGTACACGGTCGAACAGGCAATCAAGGCTATGGGCGACATCTACGGCAGCATGAAGCATCCCTCCGATCCGAATAAGACCCAGGCTGACTATCTGGCCGAGCCGTGGGACGAAACATTCGGCGCGAAGGGCGGCTCAGGCCACGGAAGCTGGGGAGGCACCGGGGGAACCGGGGGCGTTCCTTGGACCGCTGGCAGTTGGACGTGGGGTAGCGGTGGCTGGACCATTGGCATGGGCGGCACCGGCGGCAGTAACGGAGGCCGTGAAACATGGGAAGAAGAGTGACCTCATCAACCCTTTGACACACGTGGTCGCTACGTTTCGGCAAAGCTGACGATCAAGCCAGAGACAATGGCGCTCCTCCTGAAGGCCAGCCAGAAGATCAGGTGGAATACACCGCCTGATCTTCCTGTCGATTCTCAGATC
The DNA here is from genome assembly GCF_059367875.1 of Stenotrophomonas sp. YJH_SMC_16. Classification (NCBI taxonomy): domain Bacteria; kingdom Pseudomonadati; phylum Pseudomonadota; class Gammaproteobacteria; order Lysobacterales; family Lysobacteraceae; genus Stenotrophomonas; species Stenotrophomonas sp. YJH_SMC_16. The sequence goes on from NZ_JCAFRH010000001.1 coordinate 794,710, forward strand.
GAAGCGCTCGATCAAGCCCTGTTGCTTCCAACATCCTACTGCGCTCGTGGAAATTGCATACGAAGCATCAATGCATTCAACTGAGCACTCAGGAGATTGTGTAGAAATCTAATGATGTCTGACCAGTCATTTCCGTTGGCCGCTCGACGCAGACAGATTTCCAAGCTTGAGCCTAGAGAGTCGCTGGCCTCATGGATTGGAAGATAGACATCTTCGCGCTGCCAGAGCAATGCGTTGAAAAGCACCCTGGCGACCCGACCATTCCCATCTCGAAGTGGGTGGCAGTTGAGTAGTCCGACATAGAACCAGGTCGCACGTACGAAGGGTGGCCAGCCCTTATCAAAGGCACAAGCAACCAGCCAGTCAAGCCTCTTGGCAAGCAGTGTGTGTGGCATGTAGCCCCAACGATTCCCGGCTTCATCGGCCGACGTGACATTGGGACCATCGCGCAGCCCCCCATCCAGCCCCAGACGATCCGCAATCAACTTGATAACCGACTGCAAAGCCGCTGGCGCTGGATTACCCAGAAGTGCCCTGCACTGGGCAGCCACCTCGCAGAGCGCGGCGTGTTCGACACTCGAGCTGTGAGGGCGTTTCAGCACCTGTCGGCGCGTGACATGTTCTGAAAGTGGATGAACGAGCTCGGATTCGTGTGCCCCCCAGAACTGCAGCAATCCGTGGCATAGATCATGCGTGTTGAGGCATGATCCAAGTTGTAGAAGTGCCGATCGCTTTTCCTCGACTGCAACAATGTCCCGAGCATGGTTGGCCATTCCCGCAACGAACGTACTGAACGATACCGGCGGGACCAGATGGATCGCCATGGATTTCCTTGACTTTCATTCGGCACATGACGAACATTCCAACCCGACCTTACAGGCCGGCTTAGTTCTAGATCAAGCGCAAGGAGATCGGATGTCGAATGGAGTTCGCGTACTCAATTCTGGAAGGCATACCATTGCCGCCGCGTGCGCTCTCGCATGCTTGTTGGGAGTCGTGCTGACTGCGCAGGCACATCAATCCGCTCAGCCTTACCCCTCTACCCTCACTGTCGAGGATCTGATTCAGTTCCGGCAACGACCTGATGACGCGAGCATTGCGCGCACGTTCGATGTGACTGAAAACAGGATTGGCGCTACGGGCAACGTGCGGTTCTCTGAGCTTGAGCCGAGGCCCGACTCTGCCATGGGTCCGGCTGTACTTATCCGCGATCGATTCTCGGGACGAGTAAGACAGTTGACGGTGACGCAGAGATCGACCATCGATGATGCTCACTGCCTGAAGCTAGCTGAGGCAAGTGATGCACTCGGTCTGTTTGTGCAGCCGCCAGAACCGACTCCACTATGGAAGACCGAAGGGCAGCGAACGCGCGCTTTTCATGAGGATTCTCAAGTGAGCGTCGATGCCATCAGCAGAGCTCCTGGAAGCGATTGCTTGGGAAGCGTTGAGTTCAAGTACAAGAACTAGCCGACTGCTGCAAAGACGAGGTGTGCGCCCATCACCGCGTATGAGGACTCTCCTGACGACGCCTTGTCTCCTATCCTGATCACGCGGAATTCCCCCAGGGAAGTCGACTCTTGATCAGCCTGTGCGTGCGAGCGTTCCGGGCACACGCCAAAGCCTTGATCAGGCGTCAACACTGCGCATCTACATGTAGCAGTTGGAATGGCTATCGGTCAGCGATCCGATAGCAGCGGCGTGGCAATGAACTCCGCTGCCGTACGTCGAACAACGCGCCAGAAGATAGAACGAGCAAGCAGCAATGTCACGGCAGCACTTCCAGTATCAAAGCGAGTACTCCGAGTGTGGACTGGCGTGTGTGGCCACATGCGCCTCTCTGATGGGTAGAGAGACAAGCCTATCCTCTCTTCGGATACGACACCCCTCGTCGTCTCAAGGGACTAATGCTGCGGGGCTGATCTCGGCGTTCACGAGCCTCGGCATCCATGCCCGTGCGATCCGGTGTGAGGTGGACGATCTCCAGCACATTTCGTTGCCGGCAGTGCTGCACTGGAAGCTATCTCACTTCGTTGTGCTTAGTAGGTACTCACGCGGGCGCTTCAGCATCTTTGATCCCGCATGCGGCCACACGAGCCTAAGTCGTGCGGATGTCTCGGAGTCCTTTACTGGAGTCGCGCTCGAGCTGACTCGGCTTCCAGGCTTCGTCGCAAGCAGGAGTGATCGTCAGTTCAGCATTCGGCGCTTTGCGACAATCACGCCCGAAGTGAAGCAGGCTCTGGGACTTGGATCCATCTACTCCGTATTCCTTCAGCTCTTCCTCGTCAGTTCGCCGTTCTTCATCCAGATATCGGTAGATGAGGCGGCAACCCATACAGACACAGACTTGCTTGTCCTCTTGGGGCTCGGCTTTGCTCTGCTTGCGATCTTCAACTTCTTGGCTGAGATACTTCGTTCGCAGGCAATGACCAAGGCTGCAAGCGCGTTGTCCTGGAATGCAACGCGCCGACTTTTCCGGCATATGATTCTCCTCCCCCTATCGTGGTTCGAGCGGAGGCGCCTTGCCGACGTTTCGTCGCGATTCGACACCATGGACTCTCTCAAGCAGGCGCTAACGGGAGGCTTAGTGTCCGCAGTAATGGATGGAATGCTGTCATTGCTACTCGTGACGACAATGTTCTTCGTCTCCCCTTTGCTTGCTCTTATCGGCAGCTCTGCCTCGGCAATCTACCTGGTCCTTTCCTGGGCTTCGTCGCCAGCCCGAAACAAGCTGGGTGGGGAGGCCTTCCAGGCATCACTGCGTGAGAAGACGGCTAGGATCGAAACAATTCGTTCAATCGCATCCATAAAGTCTGCAGGCGCCGAACTGAACCGTGAGGCGGAATGGTCCGCCCGACTTGCAGACGCCACCAACGCAGGAAATCGACTGAACTCATTGCTGGCGTCCCTGTCTGCTAGCCGCACCTTGCTGGACAATCTCGCAACGGCAGGTGCCGTGTACCTGGGCGTTCATCTGTTGTTGGACCAAGCGCTGACAGTTGGTGCGCTTTTTGCCTTCTTCGCACTCAAGCGCCAGTTGTCCGCACGAATCCATACATTCGTCCAGCAGATCACCGCCTTCCGTCAGACCGTCCTTCACTCAGATCGATTGGCAGATATTGTTCTAAGTGAGAGCGAGTTGATGGGACCCGAGGCAATGGATCACCCTCCGCTAGAGGGACGCGTGTACGCCCATAATGTGTACTATCGCTACGGTCAATCAGACGAATTTTCGGTAAAGGCACTCAATATCGCGGTGAATCCAGGAGACTTTGTTCTCCTCAATGGCCCGTCCGGTTGTGGCAAGAGCACCATCATGAAGCTGCTCGCTGGCTTGTATCTCCCGCAGCAAGGTGAGATCCGGTATGACGGTACGGCATTGTCTACGCCATTCTCGCGCTCCATAAGGGCGCAGATTGGTGTAGTCATGCAGGGGGACGAACTGCTTGGAGGGAGTATCGCCGAGAACGTAGCGTTCTTTGCTGAGGATGCTGAGCCAGAGAGGATCTGGCGATGCCTGGTACTTGCTGGACTCGCGACAGAGGTCAAAGCAATGCCACTTCAGCTGCAGACGCGCATTGGTGAGATTGGAAGCTCATTGTCTGCCGGCCAACGTCAGCGGCTCCTGATTGCTCGCGCGCTGTACCGCCGACCCTGCGTTCTTCTTCTTGACGAGGCGACAGCGAACGTTGATCTAGATAAGGAACGGGAGATTTTCCTATCGCTGCGATCGATCGGAATCACCATCATCGCCGTTACTCATCGACCGCAGATCGCGAGCCTGGCGACGCTACTTGCTACATGTGCCGGAGGTTCAATAACTAGCGTAAAGCGTGTAACGCCTGAGCAGGTCATTCCAGGCCGGAGAGCGCCGTTCTTGCGGGGTCAAGCAGCATCTCCAGAAGTGTTCTCCGCTCCATCATAAGATCCACATCAAACTTCATTCCGTCTCCGAGCATGGATGGATCAATGGTCCGATTACGGGACGACCCGTGATGGTTGGACGATAGGGAGATGGTGATTGCATACATGGCTTCGGATGCATTCAGATCTCTGGGTAGATCTGCCACTGGCGTGGGCGCCTTGGCCACTTCCCGTACCGTTCCCGAGATCGTGCCAAACTTGCGGTACGGGAACGCCGAGACCTTCAAACGTGCTTCGCTTCCAGGCTTCAGGAATCCGATGGCCGATGACCTCACCCATGCGCGCCCAATCGCGGGCTCGTCCGTTGCTGCGATGATCATGAGTGATGCACCTGGTTGGACGGACTCGCCCAAAGATGCAATCCGACTCGAAACGCGGCCATCCATTGGAGCCGTCAGTGTCTCCGCGCTGCTGGCTCGCAATGAGATCTCCTTCTCATCGAACGCGGCCGTCTCAGCCGTGATCATCGACTCGGATGAAGATGCTTGGTGCTCCAACTGGCGCCTGGAGCTTTCCGTCGTTCCTATTTTGGACAGCATCTGGCCACGCTCTCGTTTGAGACCAACAAGCTGCTGCTGCTGGTCCAGAAGTTCACCACGAGCAGCGCGGAACTGCAGCTCCGACACGATCTTCTCCCGAGTGAGCTGCCCCATAGCCTCAACTGTCCGCTGCTTGTCCGAAATCTGCATCTCTTTCAGGGCGATAAGCTCGTTGAGATAGCGAACTTGCTCGCGGTTCTCTGCCGACTCAAGTTCCACCTCATGGATCTTCTGCCGAATGACCTCTGCAGTGTCACCCAGTGAGTCCACGCGTGACACCATCTGCCTACGGGCAGCTTCGAGGCTGCGATTTCCGATACTTATGCCGTCGACCGTCCGGTCGTAGGAAAGGCTCAGCAGACTCTGCCCTTTCCGAACAACTTCATCCGGCTTGACGTGTATTGCCGAGACCACGCCCTGTCGAGTCGCAGTTACTCGCTTTGTTCCCAGTTCGGTGGATATCTCGCCCTGGGCGCGTTCTTTCCTTGGAAAGCGTGCAGTTGCTGCAACCGCTACGACAACGCCAGTCAGCAGGAGAAAGAACAGGGCGGTCGAGCGCCAGCCAAAGCCCAAGCCGTCAAGCGGCACGTCGTGTCGACGCTGATCATCTGGCCTGAGTGCCTCGCGAAACAGCGCTGGAGATTGCTTTGAGGTGCGGCCAACGTCCATGTGGGCATTTTTACTTGGAAGCAGAAAATTATGACATCTGGCGGCTCCGTCAGCCATCAAGCGACGGCTGCGGATAGCCTCTCACAGCGTTGACCACCCGCGGCTCTCTGATCTTGGCATGTAGGCGCACTGAGCCAGGCAGGAAAAACCCCACTACGGTGGCGCTCATGCTCCCTCGCTTCAGTGAGCGACACCTGATGCACAGCGATATCTAGTCAGGGCAAAGGATCGTCGTTGACCAGAATCCCCCTAGCCGATTCGCCGCCAATTCCCGATAGCGCCCTGCGGAACACCTACCGCACCATCAAGCGCCTCTCTACAGGAAACCACACATGAGCCTGGCGCTGGTCCACAGCCGTGCCCGCGCCGGGGTCGATGCCCCACCGGTGCGGGTGGAAGTGCATCTCTCTGGCGGCCTGCCTGTCACGCAGATCGTTGGCTTAGCCGAGACCAGCGTCCGCGAATCGCGCGAGCGCGTGCGTGCCGCCCTGCTCTGCGCGCGCTTCGACTTCCCGCAGCGACGCATCACGTTGAACCTCGCGCCCGCTGACTTGCCCAAGGAAGGTGGGCGTTACGACCTGGCGATTGCCTTGGGCATTCTCGCGGCCAGCGGCCAGGTCGATCCTCAGTCGCTGCTGCAGTACGAATTCCTTGGCGAGCTGGGCCTGACTGGCGAGCTTCGGCCGGTGGCGGGTGCGCTGCCCGCCGCGATTGCCGCCGCCGAGGCCGGGCGCATCCTGGTGGTACCGCCCGGGAATGCTGCGGAGGCCGCACTGGCCGAGCACGCCGATGTGCGTGTAGCGCGCACGCTGCTGGAGTGCTGCGCCGGGTTGGGCAATCCGCGCCTGTTGCCGCCCGTGGAGCGCGTAGACACGACGCCGTTGCCGCTGCCCGATCTGGCCGACGTGCGCGGGCAGGCACACGCTCGGCGCGCATTGGAAGTGGCTGCCGCCGGTGGGCACCATCTGTTGTTGATCGGCAGTCCTGGCTGCGGCAAGACACTGTTGGCCTCGCGCCTGCCCAGCCTGTTGCCGGATACCGAAGAGACTGAGGCGCTGCAGCTGGCAGCGATTGCGTCGGTGAGTGGCGAAGGACTGGACCCAAGACGATGGCGGCAGCGGCCCTTTCGGGCGCCGCACCACAGCGCGAGTGCGGCAGCACTGGTGGGCGGCGGCAATCCGCCCTGCCCCGGCGAGATCTCCCTGGCCCATCACGGCGTGCTGTTCCTGGACGAGCTGCCGGAATGGAACCGCAGCGCGCTGGAGACCCTGCGCGAGCCGCTGGAGTCCGGCCACATCCGCATCGCCCGCGCGGGGCGCAGCGTGCAGTATCCGGCGCGATTCCAGCTGGTGGCGGCGATGAATCCCTGCCCCTGCGGCTGGGCTGGCGACCGCAGCAACCGCTGCCTGTGCAGCGATGAGCGCATCAACCGCTATCGTGCCCGCGTGTCCGGTCCGTTGCTGGACCGTATCGACCTGCATATCAGTGTGGCGCGCATGGATGCGGTGGAGCTACGGGAAAGCACGCCGCTGGGTGAACCCAGTGCTGCGGTGCGTGCACGGGTGGAAGCCGCGCATACCCGGCAGCAGGCGCGTGGCGGGCTCAATGCGCATCTGCCGCCAGCGGCGCTGCGGGCGTGCACGAAGCTGAGCGAGGCCGATCAGGATCTGTTGGAGCAGGCCATCGAGCGTCTGCAGCTTTCCGCACGTGCGATGCACCGGATTCTGCGGGTCGCGCGCACGATTGCGGATCTTGCGGGTTGCCAGGTGATCCAGACGGCGCATCTGGCTGAGGCGATCGGGTATCGGCAGTTGGATCGGGGAAATGCATGAGCCTGATTGCCGGGAGCCCTCGTCCGCACGGGAGCAGCAACAATCAAAAAAATACCCCGGCCGCATGCCCAGAAGGACAGAGACGGTACCGGGGTGTACTTCACCACCGTCCCCCACACGACAGCACCCTGCAATCGGCATCAGTGGAGGCGTCCAGGCAGCGATGAGCCATGACAGATTCGAAGAAGCCCTTTCCCTGGAGCGCTTTGGCCGCTACCTGGATTGGGCGGGGGGCGACCGTAGCCGAGCCATCGCCCTGTATGGATGCAATACGCACTTGTCTGAAAGCCTCTACGCACCGCTGCAGACGTTGGAAGTGGCACTGCGAAACCGCATCCACACCGTTCTGACCTAGGCCAAGGGCGAGGCGTGGTACGGCCAAGGCGCTGGCGCCCTGAAGGTTGCTCATCAACTCGAGCAGGTCGCCAAAGCCGTCAACGAATTGGTCAGAGCGGGAAAGACGGTAACAGCAGGCGGTGTGGTCGCCAGTCTCACCTTCAGTTTCTGGACAACAATGTTCAACAAGGACTACGAGGCCCTTTGGCAGCAGATCCTTCACCGGATTGCGGACCCCAGTGCGCCCAGGGGACTGAAGAGGAGGAGCTTTTCGGGACCGCTGACTCGCATACGCGTGCTACGCAACCGCATCGCCCATCATGAACCGATCCTCGGCTGGAACCTGCGCAGGCACCACGATGAGATTCTGATGCTGATCGAATGGCTATCGCCGCCCGCCGCGACATGGTGTCGTGAGAACAACCGCTTTCCGCAGGCATACCCGGAAGACGGAATCACCTTGGTATGTTCGTCCGAGTCGAATAGACACTGACTGCGCGTGTCCTCCTGCGGCCTGGTGCAAAGAGCGGTCGACTAACAGTCGACCCTACCAAGGGCAGGCATCAGGCTGCCGAATGCAACCGCCCACGCTTCGCCAGCAACGCCACCCGACGGCTGACCAGCGCGTGCAGCTCCGCCAGCTCCGACGCGCGGTCAGCCGTCATGTTCCCGCCAAACAGCACCCGTGACAACGCCGCCTCGTCGCTGTCGTCCGGGTGCTGCCACCGGTCCCGGTACACCTTCTGGCACACCAGCCAGGCCTGCCGCAGCCCCCCACCGGGCAACGGACGGACCACGCGCTCGTAGACGTGCCAGAACTGGTACTCGGCCTGCAGGTCGATCACAGGCGTCACGGACGGCGCCTGCCGAGGCCGTCCCGGGCTTTGGATGTCGAACAACGGTGATCGCGGGTTGTACTGAGCCATGCCGACAGGATGACCCAGCAACATTGTGGGAACCTTGCGTCGCCGCCAGAAAATCCCTGTTGATTGCGCAAGGCGTGCCTCTGGCAGGGGTCAGCTATCCACGCATGGCGTGGATCTACTCAGAAGGTCATCGAGGTACTGAACATCAGCTGCCGTGGCGCGCTGCGCTGCAGGGTCTGGTAGTCCCCCGAGAACGACGAGCCGGCAATGGTGGCGGTGCCGATGTTGTGGCGGTTGAACAGGTTGCTCACGTCCAGCCGCAGCTCCAGGCCGGGCACTGCGCTGTCTGCACCGAAGCGGTAGGCGGCATAGGTGTTGACCTGCCAGAAGGTCGGCACGCGGATGTCGTTCTCGTAGGTGAAAGGCTGGCGCAGGTACGAGGTGCTGGTCGCACCAAAGCGCCAGTCACCGAAGTGCGCGGACAGGTCGCTGACCAGCGAGATCTGCGGGTAGCCCGGCTGGGCATTGCCCTTGATCGGGTACACCGTGTCGCCCACCACGAAATCACTGTCGTAGTACGAACGGGCTACGGCCACGCCCTGATAGAACTGCAGGTGGTCGGTCAGGTCGGCGGTGATGCCGAGGTCGGCACCGATCACATGCATCTTCGGCATCAGCCGAACCGTGTTGATCTGCGCGAACTGGGTACCGATGGCGGCCGACAGCAGGCGGTTGCGGATGTCGTTGTAGAACACGTCGCCGGTGATCGTCAGCCGATCGAAGCGATGCGACGCGCCTACGGTGAGGTTCCAGTTCTTCTCCGGGCGCAGCGTGCCGGCCACGCGGTCGAACTCTTCCTGGTCGGTGATGGTCCATGCCGAGGCGGTGTAGCCGATGTTGCCGCGCTGGGCCACGCGGTAGCCGTTCATGGTGTTGCCCAGGTCGATGAAGGCGTCGGTGGATTCGGTCGGGCTCCAGAACAGCGAGACGTGCGGCAGGAAGTTGCTCTTCGCGCGCAGCGTGCCGTTCACCGGCCGGTCCTTGGCATCACCCAGGCCGCCACCGCGGGTGCGGAAGTCCACGGCCTTGAAGCCGACACCCAGCTTCAGCGTGTCGTTCAGCACGATGTCGTCCTGCAGGTAGAACTGGCGCGAGCGGGTCACCCAGCTCGATGCGTTGTCGGTCTTGAACGCGGGGCCGTACACGTCGAACGGGCCGGTGGCCTTCAGCGGCGGGCCCTCGCCCAGCAGTGGCTGCTGGTACCACTCGGTCTTGGCCGCGGCCTTGCTCTTCTCCTGCCAGAAACCGGCAGTGAAGGTGTGCGCGCCGGTCTCGAACTGCAGGTTGACCATGCCGCCCAGGCGGTTGAGGCGCGGCGTCTGTACCTGTTCGGAGAACGGTGCGCCGTTGGGCGACGGTACGGTCGGGTCGGTCAGCGTGGCCTGGGTGTGGCTGTTGGCGTTGTACAGCTGCACGTTGCCACTCAGCGCCGGGGTGATCTGGAAGCGATGGTTGATCGATGACACGCGGTCGCGGGTGGTCTGGCCGGTGTCGTACGGAATCAGTTCGGACAGCTCACCGCAGGTGTAGGCGCCGCAGGATTTGTCCGCGTTTTCCGGCGAGGCCACGTACCACGCCCACGCATAATCGGGATAGAAGATGTCGGCCTTCCAGCCCAGCTTGCGGATCATGTCGAAGGAGATGTTGTTGTAGCCCCAGACCTTGGCCTTGCTGTCGGACAGGAACACGGTGACATCGCCCCAGGCGACGTCCTGCTGCAGCTTCAGGTCGCCGCGCAGGAAGTTCTGCGTGCCCTCGCCCTGGTACTTGTCGGCGGACACGCGCTGCAGGTCGACCAGCACTTTCGGGCCATGCTCACCGAGCTGGCCGCTCTGCCCGGACACGGTGGTGACCAGCGTGTTGTTGCTGCCCACGCCCTGCTTCACGCGCAGGCTGGGCGTGTCCTGCAGGTCGCGCAGGCGGTATTCCAGGCTGCCGCCGTTGACGCTGCTGGAGAACACGCTGACCGGCGCACCACCGGGGCTGACTGTGATCGCGCCGATGCCATCGGGCACGCCCACGTTCACCACGCTGGTGCCGGTAAGCGAGAGGAAGCCGTTGTCGTTCAGCGGCACGCCTTCGAAGGTGATGCCCATTTCGTTCATGCGGAAGCCGCGCACGAACAGGCTGGTGGCCGAGATATCCAGGCCCAGCCCGTCGGTGGCGGTGTAGCTGGCGCCCGGTACCTGCTTCAGCATGGCCAGGCCGTTGTTGCCGGTGACCATCGCGTCGAGGTCTTCGGCCTTGATGATGTAGCGGTTGGGGCCGATCACCTGGGTCGGTGCCACGGCCGCACCGCGCGGTGTGGCGATGACCTGCAGGGCGTTGAGCGTAGTGGGCGTGTCGTGGGTGGCATCGTGCGTTTCTGTGGCGTACGCAGGTGCGGTGATGGCCGCGATGATGGCCAGGGCGAGGCGTGTCGTGGGTGGGGTGTTCATGGGCAGATCCAGGGTGCAGGGAGAGAGCGGCGCAGGCGCACGCCCAGCGCGTTGCAGCACCGGTGTCGGCGCCCTGGCTGGCGATGCGATTGCGTTGGGGGTGACGGCGCAGTGCGCGCCGGTCAGTGGCAGAGGAGGACGATCCTCTGCCTTAGAATTCGATGGCGTGATTTCGACGTGCGAAATTCTTGCATCGCGCTGCCGCATCCGCCATTGCGCGGTGGTACAGCGCGAATGGCGATAGGGATGGATGGGTTATACGTGGGTATAGCCCCGGCGTGGTCGGGGCCGACCTTGGTCGGCGCTTGCCGTCTGCGTGTGCCAACCAAGGTTGGCACCTACCGGGGCGGATGAGGTTGGCAGCTACCTGGACAGCTGACCGCGCGGTTACTGCAGGACGAAGCGCTCGATCGCCCGCGCCACACCTTCATCGGCGTTGCTGGTGGTTTCAAACCGCGCCACCGCCTTCACAGCATCAATGGCATTGCCCATCGCCACGCTGGTACCGGCGTACTGCAGCATGGTCAGGTCGTTTTCCTGGTCACCGATGGCCATCACGTTGGCGCGATCGATGCCCAGGTGCTCGGCCAGCTTCTGCAGGCTCGGGCCCTTGCCGGCGCGGCGGTCGAACACTTCCAGGAAGAACGGCGCGCTCTTAAGCACCGCGAAACGCTCGGTCAGTTCGCTGGGCAGGCGCGCGATGGCGGCATCCAGCACGTCGGGCGCGTCGATCATCATCAGCTTGATGAAGGACATCGACGGGTCCATGTCTTCCACGCGGCGGTAGGACAGTGGCATCCGCGAAAGATGCGAGTCGGCCACGGTGTAATAGCTGATGTCCTGGTTGGGCGTGTACATGCGCTGGCTGTCCAGCGCCTGGAAGTGCACGCCCAGGTCGCGGGCCACCTGCTCGCAGAACAGGAAGTCGTCGAAGCTGAGCGGATACTCGACCACGGTTTCGCGCGTGCCGATGCGTTGTACCAGGCCGCCATTGCAGGCGATGCAGTAGTCGTCGTCGCCGGTGATGCCCAGCTCGTGCATGAACGGTGCCAGGCCGGGAACCGGGCGGCCACTGGTCAGCACGATGTGCACCCCCAGCGCGCGCGCCTGCGCGATGGCCTGCTTGGCCCGGGCGGTGAGCGTGTGGCTGGGGTCCAGCAGGGTGCCATCCATGTCGATGGCGACCAGTTCGATGGTCGATTGCCTGCGGCCCATGTCCATTGCGTTCAACTCGTGCGGGGCACGCCAGTTTACCCCCTCATGCCCGGTTCACCTCTTTGCCCACGTTGGCCGGGATACTGCGGGAGCCTGTGCGTCCCCCACCGCAGGACGGCCCGCTGACCGCCCTTCCCTGGAGAACCTTGCGACGCATGACCTACCGTGCCCCCGAAACCAACGACAGTGCGCCTCTGGCCCAGCAGATCGAGCAGATGATCGACGAGCTGCCCGGCGAGCAGGTCAGCGTCGGCACCCTGCTCAGTGCGCTGGGCGATGAAGGCCTGCTGCTGATCGTGATCCTGCTCTCGGCCATCTTCATCATTCCGGTGTCGATTCCCGGGCTGAGCACCGTATTCGGTGCCTCGATCCTGCTGATCGGCCTGAGCCGGGTGCGCAACCGCCCGCTGTGGGTGCCGCAGAAGCTGGCGCGCCGCGAGATCGCCACCGACAAGCTGAAGGCCAACCTGGGCCGTGCGCTGAAGTGGGTGCACCGCATGGAGCGGCTGTCGCGGCCGATGCGGCTGGCGGTGATGGTGCGCTCGAAGAAGATGATGCGCCTGAACAACCTGATGCTGGTGTTCGCGACCCTGCTGCTGATGGCGCCCGCCGGACCGATTCCTTTCAGCAACACGCTGCCGGCGCTGGCGCTGATGTCCTTTGCAATCGGCTTCATCCAGCGCGATGGCGCGGCGGTGGCGGCCGGTTACGGCTTCGTGGTGGCCACGGTGGTGTATTTCGGCGTGCTGCTGGGCGGCGTCGGGTTTGCTGCCGAGTCGGTGTTCAGCGGGTTCCGCAGCAGTACTGCGGAACTGTAGAGCCGAGCCCATGCTCGGCTTACGCGCGCACCGCGCGGGTTTCCGTGCACCGAACGAAGAGCAGCCGAGCATGGGCTCGGCTCTACAGAACTACTTGGCCGACACCCGCCACACCACGTCGCCCACGTCGTCGGCGACCAGCAGCGCGCCCTCTGCATCCATGGCCATCCCCACCGGCGCACCCATCAGCGTCTTCTCGTCCTTCGAGGCGAAGCCGCTGACCACGGTCTGCGGCCGCCCGGTCGGCTTGCCGTCCTTGAACGGTACGTAGACCACTTCGTAGCCACTTAGTGGCGAACGGTCCCAGCTGCCGTGTTCGCCGATGAAGGCACCGCCGTGGTACTGCGCCGGCAGTGCCTGGCCGGTGTAGAACAGCAGGCCCAGCGGCGCCACGTGCGAGCCGATCGCGTAGTCCGGCACGATCGCCTTGGCCACCAGGTCCGGCCGCTGCGGCTGCACGCGCTCGTCCACGTGCTGGCCGTAGTAACTGTAGGGCCAGCCATAGAAGCCATCTTCTTTCACCGAGGTCAGGTAATCCGGCACCAGGTCGGCACCGATCTCATCGCGTTCGTTCGCAACAGCCCACAACTTTCCGGTGCTCGGCTCCCAGTCCAGGCCGGTCGGGTTGCGGATGCCCGAGGCGAAGATGCGGCTGCCACGGGTGGCCACGTCCACTTCCAGCACCACCGCGCGGCGGTATTCGACGGCCAGGCCATTCTCGGTGATGTTGCTGTTGGAACCCACGCCCACGTACAGCTTGCGGCCATCGCGGCTGGCCAGCAGTTCCTTGGTCCAGTGGTGGTTGATGGTGCTGGGCAGGTCGGTGAACTCGCGGCCCTTGTCGGACATGCGGGTTTCGCCGGGCACGTAGTGGTACTGCATGATGTTGCCGGTGTTGGCCACGTACAGCGTGTCACCGATCAACTGGATGCCGAACGGCGAGTGGAGGCCTTCGATGTAGACGTGCTGGGTCCAGGTGTTCGTTCCCGGCGAGCGGCGCAGCAGGGTGACCCGGTTGCCGCCCTTGCCGGCCTTGCCCGAGCGCGCCTTCACCTTGCCGGCAATCCACTGCTTGGGCGTGGTGACCGGTTCTTCGCCGGGGCCGTTGCCTTCCACCACCAGCACATCGCCGTTGGGCAGGGTCAACAGCCGCCGCGGATGCAGCAGGTTGGCGGCGATGCGCTCGATCTTCAGGCCCTCTGCCACCGAGGGCGACTGGCCGTCGGCCCAGCCGACGCCCTTGGGCACCTGCATCGGCGGCATCAGGAAGTTCTTCGGTGCCGGCAACGGCGGCTGTGCGCCGGACTGGTCAGCGGGGTGGTATTCGGCCTTGCCCGCGCAGGCCGACAGGGTGACCGCCATTGCCAGCGCGGCGACGGTGGGCAGGATGTGCTTAGCCATGACGACCTCCCTGCAGCACCGGCGGCTGCAGTGACAGCAGGATCAGACCCAGGGCGATCAGGGCCACGGTCAACGCCGACAGGATCGTACCCGGCACGGCAGCGGCATACGCATCGCGGCTGTGCACGAACGCGTTCCAGATGGCCAGCACCACCGCGACCAGGTTGAGGAAGAAGTCGATGCGGTCGATGCGGGTGGCGGTACCGCTGCGGCGCCAGACCGCGAACAGGTTGATCAGGCGCGGAAGGATGGCGATCAGCAGGCCGAAGGTGATCAGCCAGGCAGCGGCCTTGCCCCACATCACCTCGGCGCTGTTGAGATAGATCGCGTCGAAGATCAATGCGCCGACGAAGAAGCCGAAGGGTATCGGGTTCAACAGGCTGAACAGCGTGGTGCCGAGGCCGCGATGGGCCTGGGCGAGCGGATTGACCATCATCGTGCTCCGACGCGGAAGGGTGCACGGGCTGTAGTAGCACAGCCGGATGTGAGGGCGCGCGATGACACCGCTTGTGTAGAGCCGAGCCCATGCTCGGCTGCTTTACACACGGGACCGTCCGATCAGCCGAGCAAGGGCTCGGCTCTACAGGAATGCGCAGTCGTCATTACCCCGCGGCATAAGCGTTTGTGACGCAATCGGCACATCTGCAGATTGGGTGTGTGAAGAGGTAGGGAGTTGTTCGTTGTGTCGCGTTTGGCTCGTTGCGATGGGGCAGATCCGCCCCGCCGTCCTGCCATGCCGATTCACAACAGAAGGATTCGTGTATGAAGCGACACACGCAACGCTCCGCGCCACCGCGCTCCGCGCGCCTGGCCCTTGCCACTGCCCTGGTGCTGGGCAGCCTGGCCGTCACCGCCCAGGCCCAGCAGGCCGATCCGCTGGCCGGGCGTCAGTGGCATCTGCTCAACACCGGGCAGGCCGTACTGGGCGATACCCTGCCGGTGGCCGGCAACGATCTCAACGTGGATGGCCTGTTCCGCAATGGCATCCGTGGCCAGGGCGTCACCATCGCCATCGTCGATGATGGCCTGCAGATCGCCCACCCGGACCTGGCTGCCAACGTGGCGGCGGTCGCGGGCAAGAACTTCGCCAACCAGAGCAACAACCCTTCACCGTCCAATCCGGACCGCGACAATCACGGCACCATGGTCGGCGGCATCGCCGGTGCGGTGGGCGCCAACAACCTGGGCGTGCGCGGCGTGGCCTCGGCGGCCACACTCAAGGGCTTCAATTTTCTGGCATCCAATGCCCAGGGCAATTCGAATTCCAACATCGAGTACTCGTGGTGGGATGGCGCCGAAGTGGCCGACGTGGGGGTCTTCAACAACAGCTGGGGCTCCAGCCCGGGCAACCCCAACCTGCCGTTGGCCTACAGCCAGAACGACATCACCGCCTATGAGCAGGCCATGTCCGGCACCCGTGGCGGGCGCGGTGGCATCTACGTGAAAGCCGCCGGCAACAACCACAACAACGGCGCACGCTCGGATGGCACCGACATCTGCTCGGCAGACACCAAGAACCGCAACACGGGCTGCATTCCGGCCGGCCGCGATCCGCGCAACAACCTGTTCAACGTGATCACTGTTGCCGCCGTGCGCGCCGATGGCGTGCGCTCGTCCTACTCGTCCACCGGCTCGGCGCTGTGGGTGTCCGGCTTCGGCGGCGAGAATGGCTGGCAGCGGCAGGTCGTGCCGGGGCAGCTGGCGATCCGTTACGATCCGGCCATTCTCACCACCGACGTCACCGGCTGCGCACAGGGCAGCAACAAGAACACGAGCCTGCGCAACACACTGGACGGCGATCAGTCCGCCATCGACAGCACCTGCAACTACACCGGCAAGATGAACGGTACCTCGGCGGCCACGCCGATGGTGTCGGGCGTGGCGGCACTGCTGCTGGAAACCAATCCAAACCTGTCCTACCGCGATGTGAAGTACATCCTGGCCACCACGGCCACCCGCAATGACCCGAACCGGGCGGCGGTCACGCACTCCGATGGCCGCGTGCTGGTGCCGGG
Source organism: Stenotrophomonas sp. YJH_SMC_16 (assembly GCF_059367875.1). Taxonomy (NCBI): domain Bacteria; kingdom Pseudomonadati; phylum Pseudomonadota; class Gammaproteobacteria; order Lysobacterales; family Lysobacteraceae; genus Stenotrophomonas; species Stenotrophomonas sp. YJH_SMC_16. The sequence continues at coordinate 810,820 of NZ_JCAFRH010000001.1, forward strand.
TTGGACGGTGAATGCCGCCGGCCGCGCCTACAGCAACTGGTACGGCTTCGGCGTGGTCAACGCCGCCCGTGCAGTCGAGGTCGCCGAGAACTTCCAGTCGCTGGGTGCATTGGTGGACAGCGGCTGGCGCAACACGACGCGCACCGTGGCCATCGGCAATACCTCGGCCGCTGCTGCACGTCTGACCTTCCAGCTGGCCAATGGCGCGCGCAACATCGAAAGCGTGCAGCTGGGCTTCCGGGTCAATCACAGCAACACCCGCCAGCTGCAGTTCGTGCTGGTCTCGCCCAGTGGCACGCGCAGCGTGGTGCAGCCGGCATTCACCGCGATCGGCTCTGGCCTCAATGGTGTCCAGCGCAACTTCACCAACTGGGACCTGCTGTCCAGCAATGCCTTCCTGGATGAAAACGCCACGGGCACCTGGACGCTGGAAGTCACCGACCTGGGGCAGGCCGCGAACGCTGCATCGCGTGGCAACCTCGAATTCTTCAAGATCCGCGTTCTGGGGCACTGATGATGAAGACGACCATTCTGTTGAGCACCCTCGCCCTCGCGGCGATGACCACCACCGCCTGGGCACAGAGTTCGGGCCAGACACCTCCGGCGAAGACCTTGTCGACCGTAGACACGCAGCAGTTGAAGGCGGAGGCCACCGGCCGTTCGTTCAATGTGGGCGGCGCGCGCTTCCAGCTGGCGCCGTCGGCAACCGTGCAGCCGGCCAGCGGCGGTCAGTTCCGGATCACCACCGGGGCTGATGCCAGGGCGGCGGCCGTCGGCACCCGCAGCAAGCGGTCCACCGATGCGTCTACCGGTGTGGCCGCACGTGCGGATGCCGGTGCCAGCAAGTTTGCGGCCGCTGTCTCCAACGATGGCGCGCCAGTGGTGGCGACCTCGCGGGTCAAGGTGTTCTTCACCGATGCGGCCTCGGCCCAGCGTGCGGCCACCGCCACCGGCGGCACCGTGGTGAAGGTATCCAAGGCCTCGGGCCGCGCGATTGTGGAGTACCCGTCGGTGAACGCGGCGCTGGATGCGACCACCAAGCTGCTGTCGACCGCCGGCATCAAGGCGGCCGAGCCGGACGTGGTGCAGTGGGAAGAAACCAAGTAAGGCGTTGAGTGGTGCCCCCGGCCGGTTGGCTCTCCTGGCCGGCCGGGGGATGGGTGTGGGGGGATGTGCCGACCAACGGTCGGCACCCACCAACAGCAGATCCAGACGTGCCAACCAAGGTTGGCACCCACCAGCGTCAGCGGGCGGCGAGTGTGTCGCTGTGTTTGCGGCTGCAGCTGGCCAGTGCGTCGTTGCCGGCGGCTGGATGAGCGGGCTCCAGCAGCAGGCGCTGCACGTCGGAGAACAGCTTGTCCACCGGCATGCCATAGGGCGCGAACAGGCGCAGGCGGCCCTGGCGGTCGAACACGTAGCCACCGGCGATGTGGCTCATGGTGTAGGTCTCCGGCACCTGGCCGGGTTCCTTCTCGTAGAACGCCTTGAAGTCGCTGGCCATCGCGGCCAACTGCGCTTCGTTGCCGACCAGTGCGATCGCCTTGGGGTCGAAGGCTTCCACATAGGTGCGTGCCACCTCCGGCGTATCACGCGCCGGGTCGACGCTGACGAACACCACCTGCAGCTGGTCGGCATCCTTGCCCATCAGGTGTTTGACCTGGCTCAGCTCGACCATGGTGGTCGGGCACACATCCGGGCAGCTGGTGAAACCGAAGAACAGATAGGTCACCTGCCCCTGCAGGTCCTTCGGGCCACGCACGGTGCCGTGGCTATCGGGCATCGACCACTGCTGGCCAAGTTCTTCGCAGGCGATGTCCTTGGAGTAGAAGTCCATGCGCGACTGCGCACTGCAGCCAGCCAGCAGGCCGATGGCCAGGCCTGCCAGCAGCGGCAGGCGGAAACGGGGAGAGAACAACGAACGGACAACAGCAGCAGGACGCTTCACGGGTACCACCAACGCAGATGCGGGCGGGGTCTCGGTCAGGCCTGCCCTTGGGGGAAAAGAGGGCTGAGGTGCCGGGGTGATCGCGCGATCCGTGCCGATCACCCCGGCCACGGTCAGTTGATCATCATGTGGTAGTGCATGCTCCAGATGATCCATACCGACAGCGCGACGATGATGAACAGGATCACCAGGGTGAACACGAAGCTGGCCAGGTTCCAGCCACCTTCGGACTTGCGGTCCATGTGCAGGAAATAGACCAGCTGCACCAGGATCTGCGCCACCGCGAAGCCGACCAGCAGGAACAGCGTGAGCGGACGCGACAGCACCGGGTTCATCACCAGCGCGAACGGCACCACGGTCAGCAGCGCGCACAGCACGAAGCCGATCAGGTAGGACTTGGTGGAGCCGTGCGCATTGCCGGCGCGCGAGGTTTCGACGTGGGCCATGTCAGAAGGCTCCGATCAGGTAGACGAAGGTGAAGACGCAGATCCACACCAGGTCCAGGAAGTGCCAGAACAGGCTCAGGCACGACACGCGGGTGATGTTGGTCGGGGTCAGGCCACGGCGGTAGACCTGGTGCATGACCACCGCCATCCAGATCAGGCCGCTGGCCACGTGCAGGCCGTGGGTGGCGACCAGCGCGAAGAACGCCGACAGGTAGGCACTGGTGCTGGGGCCTGCGCCTTCGTGGATCAGGTGCGAGAACTCATAGATCTCCATGCCGATGAACGAGGCACCGAGCACGAAGGTCACGCCCAGCCAGCGCAGCACCGCCGAGGTGTCGTGGCGGTGCATCGCCAGTACGGCCTGGCCGTAGGTGATGCTGGAGACCAGCAGCAGGAAGGTCTCGGCCATCACGAACGGCAGCGAGAACAGCTCCTTGCCGGTGGGGCCGCCGGCGTAGGCGGTGCTGAGCACCGCGTACGAGGCGAACAGCGAACCGAACAGCACCAGGTCGGACATGAGGTAGACCCACATGCCGAACACCTTCATGCCGCCCTGCTCGTGGCTGTGGTCGTGTTCGTGGTGGTCCTCGTGTGCCTGCGTGCCGGTGGCCAGCTCGGGGCGGGTCAACAGGTTCATGCGCGTACCTCCTTCAGCTTGGCAAGGTTGGCCGCTTCAGTGCGCGCCACCTCTTCGGAACTGACGTAGTAGTCCACGTCCTCGTCGTAGGACCGCACGATCAGGGTGACGATCATCGCGATGAAGCTGGCCGCGGCCATCCACCAGATGTGCCAGACCAGGGCGAAGCACAGCACCAGGATCCAGATGTTGAGGATCAGCGGCACGCCGGTGTTCTTCGGCATGTGGATCGGTGCGTACTTCGTCGGCGGCGGCGGCAGGCCGCGCTTCTTCGCTTCGTGGAAGGCGTCCAGCTCATCGGCCTTGGGCACCACCGCGAAGTTGTAGAACGGCGGCGGCGACGGCGTGGCCCATTCCAGCGTGCGCGCATTCCACGGGTCGCCGGTCAGGTCCAGGTTGCGCTTGCGGTCGCGAACGCTCACGTAGATCTGCACCAGCATCAGGATGATGCCCGCGAACACGAACAGCGCGCCGATGAAGGCGGCGATCAGGTACGGCGTCCACGCCGGGTTGTCGTACTGGTTCATGCGGCGGGTCATGCCCATGAAGCCGAGCATGTACAGCGGCATGAAGGCCAGGTAGAAGCCGATCACCCAGCAGGCGAACGACCACTTGCCCAGGCGCTCGTTGAGGGTGAAGCCGAACACCTTCGGGAACCAGTAGGCGAAGCCGGCCAGGTAGCCGAACAGCGCGCCGCCGATGATGGTGTTATGGAAGTGCGCGACCAGGAACAGGCTGTTGTGCAGCAGGAAGTCCGCGCCCGGGATGGCCAGCAGCACGCCGGTCATGCCACCGATGGTGAAGGTGACCAGGAAGGCGATGGTCCACAGCATCGGCACGCTGAACTCGACGCGGCCGCCATACATGGTGAACAGCCAGGTGAAGATCTTCACCCCGGTGGGGATGGCGATGATCATCGTCATGATGCCGAAGAAGGCATTGACGCTGGCACCGGAGCCCATGGTGAAGAAGTGGTGCAGCCAGACGATGAACGACAGGATGCCGATCGCCAGCGTGGCGCCCACCATCGACTTGTAACCGAACAGCTTCTTGCGCGCGAACGTGGCAGTCACTTCAGAGAAGATGCCGAACGCCGGCAGCACCAGGATGTACACCTCCGGATGGCCCCAGGCCCACACCAGGTTCACGTACATCATCGGGTTGCCACCCAATGTGTTGGTGTAGAAGTTGAAGTCCAGGTAGCGATCCAGGGTGAGCGCGCCCAGCGCCACGGTCAGGATCGGGAAGGCGGCGATGATGATCACGCTGGTGACCAGCACGGTCCAGGTGAACACCGGCATCTTCATCAGGGTCATGCCCGGCGCACGCATGCGCAGGATGGTGATGAACAGGTTGACGCCGGTCAGCAAGGTGCCGATACCGGATGCTTGCAACGCCCAGATGTAGTAATCAACACCCACGCCTGGGCTGAACTCGATGCCGGACAGCGGCGGATAGGCCACCCAGCCGGTCATGGCGAATTCGCCAACGCCCAGCGAGATCATCATCAGCGCTGCGCCGACCACGAAGATCCAGAAGCTGAAGGCGTTGAGGAACGGGAACGCCATGTCGCGCGCACCAATCTGCAGCGGCACGATGATGTTCATCAGGCCGACCACGAACGGGGTGGCTACGAAGAAGATCATGATCACGCCGTGCGCGGTGAAGATCTGGTCGTAGTGCTCGGGCGGCAGGAAACCGTCACTGCCCGGCCCCGCCGCGGCCAGCTGCGCGCGCATCATCAGCGCATCGGCGAAGCCGCGCACCAGCATGACCAGCGCCACCACCACGTACATGATGCCGATCTTCTTGTGGTCCACGGTGGTGAACCAGTCGCGCCACAGCGGGCCCCACAGCTTGAAGTACGTCACTGCGCCAAGCAGCGCGAGGCCACCCAGCACCATGGCCGCCAATGTGACCACGACGATCGGCTCGTGCAGCGGCACGGCCTCCCACGTCAATTTACCCAACATGTTCGTTACTCCTGGGAAACCTGGGCACCACCGGCAGCGCCCACCGGGGTAGCAGCAGCGGTGTTCTCACCGACGCCGATGAACTGGTCGATGACCTTCTTGAACAGCAGCGGTTCAACACTGGAGAAGTGCTGCACCGGTGCGTTCTTCGACGGCGCGGCCAGCGCCTTGAACTGCGTGAAGCTGAGCGCGTCCGGCGCGCTGCGCACTTCGGCCACCCAGCGCTCGAAGTCTTCGTTGCTGCTGGCAGTGGCGATGAACTTCATGTTCGAGAAGCCATGCCCGCTGTAGTTGCCGGACATGCCACGGAACTGGCCGGGTTCGTTGGCGATCAGGTGCAGCTGCGTGCGCATGCCGGCCATCGCGTAGATCTGCCCACCCAGCTGCGGGATGAAGAAGGTATTCATCGTCGAGTTGGAGGTGATGTTGAATGCCAGCGGACGATTGGCCGGGAAGTTGAGCTGGTTGACCGTGGCGATGCCCAGGTCCGGGTACACGAACACCCACTTCCAGTCGGTGGCGATCACGTCCACGTGCAGCGGTTCGCCAGCCACGTCCAGCGGCTTGTAGGGGTCCAGCTCGTGGGTCGACTTCCACACGATCACCGCCAGCACCGCGATGATGATCAGCGGCACGCCCCAGACCACGATCTCCACCTTGGTGGAGTGCGACCAGTCCGGCGTGTATTTCGCTTTGGTGTTGCCAGCGCGGTAGCGCCACGCGAACACGAAGGTCAGCACAATGGCCGGTATCACCACGATCAGCATCAGGCCGATGCAGATCAGGATCAGGTCGCGCTGGGCGAGCCCGACCATGCCCTTCGAATCCAGCAGCACCCAGTCACAGCCCGACAGGCCGACGCAGGCCAGGGCGACCAGCGCCAGGCGGATGCGGTTCCAGCAGATATTCATTGGAGGTCAACCCTGTTGAAGAAGCGCGCTTGACCGGCTCGCCTGCGCGCAGCGCCCGGGCGTGGAGCGGCTACACTGTGGGTACGAGATCGCCTACAAGCAGGCGAACCAATCCAATCAAGCCCATACAAGATACAGCATTGTATGGAATTGTGCATCTGCACGTATGGAAAAATCTGACCGATGACGCCACCTGCCGCCGGCCGCCGCCTGAAACACCCCAATCGCACCTGGGTCCGCCCCTTCCGCGAGGGCGCCGGCCCGCTGTACCTGCAGATTGCCCAGCAGGTGCGCGAGGCGGTGGATGACGGCGTGCTGCGCCCGGGCGACCGCCTGCCGCCGCAGCGCGACCTGGCCCAGCAGGTGGGCGTGGACCTGACCACGGTCACCCGCGCCTTTGCCGAACTGCGCCAGGCCGGCCTGCTCGACGCGCAGGGCGCGGGCGGCACCTTCATCGCGCTGTCGGCCGGCAACCGCAGCACCTCGGTCGACCTGAGCATGAACATCCCGCCGCTGCTGGGCAGCGCGCCGTTCGCGCAGGGCATGGAGGCCGGCTTCCAGCACGTGGGCCAGCAGCTGGGCCAGGGCGAACTGATGAGCTACCACGTCGGCGCCGGCACCCGCGAGGACCGCGCCGCCGCCGTACAGTGGCTGGCACCGATGCTGGGTACGGTCGGCGCCGACCAGGTAGTGATCTGCCCCGGTGCGCAGACCGCGCTGTGCGCATTGATCCTGGCCCGCACCCAGCCGGGCGAGCTGATCGCCGCCGAACAGCTGACCTACCCGGGCCTGCTGGCCGCCGCGCGTGTGCTGCAGCGGGGCGTAGTGCCGGTGGCGATGGACGCCGAAGGCATGCTGCCCGATGCGCTGGAAGAAGCCTGCCAGCTGCGCCGCCCGCGCCTGCTGTATCTGGTGCCGACCATACAGAACCCGACCACGGCGACGATGTCGGCACAACGCCGGCAGGCCCTGCTGGCGGTTGCCAAGCGCCACGATCTGACCGTGATCGAAGACGATCCCTACTGGTTGCTGGCCGGGGACGCCGCGCCGCCGTTGGCCACCCATCGCGACGCCGGCTGCCCGGTCTACTACATCTCCACCCTGTCCAAGTGCCTGGCCCCGGGCCTGCGCACCGCTTACCTGGTGGTGCCGGCCGGCGAGCCGATGGAGCCAGTGCTGGACGCCCTGCGCGCGATCGCGCTGATGCCGACCCAGTCGATGGTGGCAGTAGCCTCGCAGTGGATCCGCAGCGGCCAGGCCCAGGACATGGTGCAGCGCTTCCAGCAGGAACTGCGCGAGCGCCAGGCCATTGCCGCGCAGTACCTGCCGTCCCGTGCCCAGGCGCATCCGGCCGGCCTGCATGTGTGGCTGCCGCTGCCGCCACGGCTTGACCAGTACCGGCTGATCCAGGCCGCGCAGGAACAGGGCCTGGGCATCGCCAGTTCCGACGCCTTCAGCGTGGAAGAACCGCCGCCGGGCAACGCCATCCGACTGTCGCTGGGCGGCGCGGTCGACCAGGGCGCGCTGGCCGGGGCGCTGGCCAAGCTGAACGAGATCCTGTCTGAAGCCCCCGAGGCCCGGCACAGCGCCATCGTCTGAGTCGTCCACGTGGCACGACATCCATACAAGATGATATTTTGTATGCAATGTATGGATGAAGGGACGTGCATCGATGCGCGCCGAGAAACTGAAGTTCCACCTGGTGATGGCCGGGTGCGGTGGCTTTGTTGTGCTGATGCTGGCCGCGCTGGCCTGGGTCTGCCTGCAGCCGCAGACCGTGGACGTACAGGCCGCCGAACGCCATGCCATCGAGCAGTGCCTGCAGCGCAGCGAGGATCCGTCGCGTAGCGAGATCCAGCGTCGCGCGCAGGCCGATTCCTGCCGCGAGATGCGCAAGCAGTACGTGCACAAGTTCGGCCGGGAAGACTCCTGATGGGCGCAGCCGCGCCGCGCCGCCGCTGGCTGCTGCCGACGATGATCGCCCTCGCCTGCCTGTTCATGGCAGGCGTGGCGGCTGCACTGTGGCAGTACTTCGGTTACAGCGCGCAGTCCACGTTCACCGAACAGGCCATCGTCTTCGACGACTCGCAGCTGCGCCTGCCGGCCGATCTGGCCGGAGATACCGGCCGCATCCGCGTGGTGCATTTCTGGGACCCGGCCTGCGGGGTGTGCAACCGCGAGACCGGTGCCCACCTGAGCTACCTGATCAGCATGTACCGCCGCGCCGGCATCGACTTCTACGCGATCCGTCGCCCTGGCACGCAGGGCGAACTGCCCGAGCCGCTGCGCAACAAGGTGATCAACCTGCCGTCCATCGACGGCATCGAGCACATCCCGGCCAGCCCTGCGGTGGCGATCTGGGACCGGCAGGGCCATCTGGCCTACGCCGGCCCGTACAGCATCGGCATGGTCTGCAACTCGGCCAACAGTTTCGTCGAACCGCTGCTGGACAGACTGGTGCGCGGCGAAACCGTGCGCCCCAAGGGACTGCTTGCCGTGGGCTGCTACTGCCCCTGGCAGGCCAAGCGCTGAGGACGCGCAATGACATCACTGACGCTGGCCGGTGCGACCGCCGCAAACAACAACGGCGGTCACCTGTCCGAACCGACCGATGGTTATGGACAGGCTCCCGCCGTTGGAAGCAACGATACGCCCCGACATGCTCCGTACATGCCGCGACCGGATGTCGCAGCCCGCGAATGGGTGCAGGACGTGCTCGCGCACAGCGGCCCGATCTATCTGCGCATCGTCAATTCACTGGAGCGCACGGTGCGCCGTGGTGGTCTGGCACCGGGACAGCGCCTGCCCTCGCAGCGCGCGTTGGCGCAGCAGCTGGGCATCGACCTGACCACGGTCACCCGCGCCTTCGATGAAGCACGCAAGCGTGGCCTGATCGAAGCGCGTGGACCACAGGGCAGCTTCATCGCACCGCCCAAGGCCGGCTTCGACCAGGTGGTGGACCTGAGCATGAACGTGCCGCCGGTGCCTGATGCCGACGCGCTGGCGGAGACGCTGCGTCGCGGCGCCGCCGCCGTGCTTGCGCGCAGCAACGCACCGAACCTGATGACCTATCACCTGGGGGGCGGCAACCCCACTGATCGCCATGCCGCGGCGCGCTGGCTGCAGCCGATGCTGGGCGTCGTGGCTGACAACTGCCTGCTGCTGACCGAAGGCGCACAGGTGGCGCTGGCCGCGATCCTGGTCAGCCAGGGCCGCGATGGCGATACGATCCTCTGCGATGCGCTGGTCTACCCGGGCCTGCTGCAGGCCGCCGCCGCACTGGGCCGGCGGCTGCTGCCGGTGGACGGCGACGAACACGGCATGTGTCCTGCAGCGCTGCTGCGGCAGGCACGCGAAAGCGGCGCGCGCCTGGTCTATCTCAATCCCACCTGCCAGAACCCGACCGCGCTGACCCTGCCGCTGCAGCGGCGCGAGGCGCTGGCGCGTGTACTGGAGAGCGAAGGCCTGCTGGCGATCGAGGATGATCCGTACTGGCACCTTGCCGAAGATGCACCGATACCCCTGGCAACGCTGGCACCGCGCCATGTGTTCTATGTGGCGACGCTGTCGAAGGTGATCAGCCCTGGCCTGCGCACCGCGTTCGTGCAGTGCCCGAGCGCTGCGCACGCCGAGGCGATGACGGCTGCGTTGCGGGCGACGCGGCTGATGGGCCATCCGCTGGTCTCGGCATTGGCCAGCCAACTGCTGCTGGATGGTTCGGCCCAGTCGCTGCTGGCCCAGGTGCGCACCGAGGCACGCGAGCGCATGCGCATGGCACGTTACCTGCTCGCGCCGTCGCTGCTGCAGCGCGCGGAGGGCCTGCATGCCTGGTGCCGGATACCGGCACCCTGGACCGACGCCACGCTGGTGCGTACCGCACAGCTGCAGGGGCTGGCGATTGCGCCGTCATCGGCGTTCTGTCCGCCGGGGGTCTCGCACCAGTACGGCGTGCGGTTGTCGCTGGGGCTGGCGGCGGACCGACGGCAGCTGGAGAGTGCGTTGCGGCGGATTGACCGGTTGTTGTTGTCCGATGCGTTGCCGGCGATCGAGCGGTAGGCAGAGAGCATCCACGCAGGGCGTGGATCTACGGGATCCGCTTCGGTAGATGCCAACCTTGGTTGGCAATGTCCGTGCACGCCATGCGTGGATAGGGTGTGCCGACCAATGGTCGGCACCCACCAGGCTGGAGAAGAGCGGTAGCGCCGGACCCTGCCCGGCGGAAGATTTCCCGCCACGCTCGAAATGTGCCAACCAAGGTTGGCACCTACCCAAGCAGGGTCAGGCCAGGGCGGAGAGCGCCTGCACCAGCGCATCCATCTGCTGCGGCCGGGTGAACACCGACGGCGTCACCCGCACGCAGGCGCCGGAGTCCAACCCGTCGCGATGCGTGGTGAACACGCGATGCTCGTCCAGCAGGCGCTTCTGCAGCGCCATGTTGTCTGCCACGCTGGTGCGCCCACGCAAACGGAAGCTGGCCAATGCGCTGGCCAGCGCCGGATCCGGCGAAGACAGCACTTCAATATGCGCCATCTGCCGTGCCGGCAGCGTCCAGCGCTCGCGCAGGTAGCGCAGGCGCGCCTGCTTGTTGGCCACGCCGATGCGCTGGTGCAGCGCGATCGCTTCCGGCAGTGCCAGGTAGGCGGCGAAGTTGACCGTGCCGGTGTGTACGCGGCTGCCCACGCGGCCGTCGTCGGTCTCGCCCATGTACGGGTCGAGGTCCGCAACGCGACCCCTGCGCACGTACATCGCGCCGACGCCGACCGGCGCACCGATCCATTTGTGCAGGTTGATGCCAACGAAATCGGCCTTCAGCTGTGGCACCGCGTAGTCGATCTGGCCAAAGCCATGCGCCGCATCGACGATCACGTCGATACCCCGTGCGCGTGCACGCTCGGCGATCTCGGCCACCGGCAGCACCAGCCCATGGCGATGGCTGACCTGGGTCAGCAGCACCAGCTTCAGGCGCGGAAACTGCGCGAATGCGTCCTCATACGCCTGCAGGATCTGCGCGTGGTCGGGCACCGCCGGCAGCGCGATGCGCTCGACCTGCACGCCGCGACGCTGCTGCAGCCAGCGCATCGCGCCGATCATGCTGTCGTAGTCGATGTCGGCATACAGCACCTGGTCGCCGGGCTGCAGGCGGTTGTAGCCGCCAATCAACGCCAGCATCGCCTCGGTGGCGCCCCGAGTCAGTGCGATCTCATCCGCACCCACACCCAGCAGCTCGGCCACCTGCCGCTGTACCGTCATGTACTGCGCCGGGAACTCACGACGACCGTACCAGGCGTTGCCACGGTTCACTTCAGCGGTGTGGCGCTGGTAACTGGCCAGCGTCTCAAGCCCCATTGTGCCCCAGTAGCCGTTCTCCAGATGGTTCACTTCGTCGGTGATGTCGAAGTGGCTGGCCACGGCGGTCCAGTAGTTTTCATCGCGGGCCAGCACGTCCGGCGCCACGGTCGTTGCGGGAATCTGCATGGGTGCAGCGTAACGCGCGGCAGCCGTGGCGGGCAGTGAAGACAGTGCAGCTGCAGCCGGCAGCAGGGTACCTGCACGCAGAAGGGAACGGCGGGCCGGGTCCATCAGAAGCTCAGCCGGTACTGCGCGTACAGATTGGCACCGTCGGTGTCGTACGGCGCGTTGCGCGAGTAGACCAGGCCGCGGCTGGCCTGGAACGTGGCCTCATCCGGGTAGCGGTCGAACACGTTGTCGGCACCCACGCGCAGGCTGTGATGCTCGTTGATGCGATACCCCACAGCCAGGTCAAGGAAGCTCATCGCCCCGAAGCGCTGATAAATATCGCCGACCGCGTTGCCGCTGGAGTCGGTCCAGGCACCGTAGTAGCGCATGCGCGCCATCAGCGACCAGGCGCCGATGTCCCAGCTGCCGGTCAGGCTGCCCTTGTGCTCGGGCAGGCGGTCTTCGAACAGCACGCGCTGGGTTTCGTTGGTCGCCACCGAGGTGCTGCCGTTGTCCACGCGGGTGCGGTTGTAGTTGTAGGCCAGGGTCAGCGTCATGCGGCCTGCGCCGAGGTCGCGCAGGTAGTTGCCGACCACGTCCACGCCGGTGGTGGTGGTGTCGAAGTCGTTGGTGAAGTAGTTCACCGAGGTATAGCCCAGCGGATTGGGCGTACCGGCCGGAATGGCGAAGCTGGCCGACTGGCTGAAGCGGTCGGTGAGCCTGATCTGGTAGACATCCACCGAACCGGACAGGCCGAGGTCGGTGCGCCAGGTCAGGCCCAGCGAGGCGGTGCGCGATTCTTCGGGCTTCAGCGGCCTGGCACCGAGCAGCTGCGCCAGTGGATCGTTCGGCGACAGGCGGCCACTGGTGAAGATCTGCAGGGTGCGCGTGTCCAGGCCCTGGGTGGTACTGGTGGTGTTGAGCTGCGCCGGCGTCGGTGCACGGAAGCCGGTGGACACGGTACCGCGCAGGGCTACGTCCGGCGTGATCGCGAAGCGCGCCGACAGCTTGCCGTCCAGCGTGCTGCCGAAGCTGGAGAAGTCCTCGTAGCGGCTGGCCGCACCGATGCTCCAGCGCTCGCCCAGCGGCACTTCCATATCCACGTAGGCGGCCTTGCTGCGCTGGCTCCACTGCCCGGCCTGGCTGGCGGAGAAGCCCGGTGCGCCATTGGAATTGGCTTCCAGGCCCGCGACCGCGCCCGGGCCCACCGCGTACGAGGCCGGATCACCGGCGCGCACCTGGTAGGTCTCCTGGCGGAACTCGCCACCGAAGGCGACGTTGATCGGCTTGGACAGCGCGCCCACCTCCCACTCGTAGTTGACGTCGGCGTTGGCGTTCTTCTCGGTCTGGGTCAGGCGGCCGAGGTCGAACGCGGTCGGGCTGGCCGGACCCAGCGAGGCATTGATCGAGTTCTTCAGGCTGTAGTCGATGGCGTTGCGACCATACGAAGCACTGACATCCCAGCGCAGCTTCGGCGTGATCTCGCCACGCAGGCCGCCGACCAGCTGCAGATCGTTCTGGACGTTGCCGTACTGCGGGCTGAAGCCGACCGGATACAGCGAGCGCAGGTTCCAGCCCGGGAAGATCGACGTGGTGCGGTAGGCACCGGTGGTGGTGTCCGGGTTGCGCCAGTTGAAATCGCTGACGCCATCGCTGTGGCTGTAAAGGCCGAACGCATACAGCTCCAGCGTCTCGCTGGCGTTGGCCTTGACGTTGAAGCCGACGCGGCGGCTCTCCAGTTCCGGTTGGCCCCAGCGCTGCACCGGGTTGGGTACCTCCAGCTCCGGATGGGCCGCCTGGAAGGCGATGGCATCGGGGCGCTGGCGGGTGCGCGAGGTGGCGTCGGAGTTGGACGACTCAGCGAACAGCACCAGGCTGCCATAGTCGCCCAGCGACCAGCCGGTGCGCGCACTGAAGTCGCGCGAGGCACCGTCCCCCTGCGCGTACTGCGAATAGCCGGCGGTGATCTCGGTGCCCGGACCATCCTCGAGGATGATGTTGATGACACCGGCGATGGCGTCCGAGCCGTACTGCGCAGACGCACCATCACGCAGTACCTCGATGCGCTTGATTGCACTGGTCGGAATCTGCGCCAGGTCGGCGGCCTGCGCGCCACGGTTGCCGAGCAGCGCGCTGCGGTGGAAGCGACGACCGTTGACCAGCACCAGGGTCTGGTCCGGCGACAGGCCACGCAGGGTCGCCGGGCGCACGAACACTTGGCCGTCCGCCATCGGCAGGCGCTGCACCACGAACGACGGCACCAGCTGGGCCAGCACATCCTTCAGGTCGGTGGATTCAACGGACGTGATGTCTTCCTTGGTGAACACGTCTACCGGCGCCAGCGTTTCGAACTGGGTGCGGTTGGAGGCACGGGTACCGGTGACCAGCATCGCATCGAGCTGGGTGGGCACGGCACGGCTACCGCCTGCGGCGTCGATCGCATCGGCCTCCGCTGCGATCGCGCCTCCTGCGCTGGCCATGGAAAGGGCAAGGAGGATGGAACGCGAAAGCTTCGAACGATGCACAGCAAGGCTCCGGGAGGACGCGACAGGGCCAGCACCTGTGCGGACACAACAGGCCTGGACAAGGCGCGCAGTCTCGGCCCGATGTGTGAAGGAGGCATGACGTCAGTACGACAGCTTGATGCCGCACAGGCGCAAGAACTGCTAAGCGCCGCGCCTGCCGATCCGCTACTGTGCCGGCATTGGATTCGGGGAAAGGCAGATGAGCGCGGCGGGCAAGGCGTTGTGGTACATCGAAACCCATGCGGACCGGCCATTGGCACTGGCCGATATCGCCGCTGCGGCGGGACTGTCACCCTTCCATCTTTCACGCCTGTTCCAGGCCCGCACCGGTACCTCGGTAGTGCGCTACCTGCGGGGACGGCGCCTGACCGCCGCCGCGCAACGATTGGCCAACGGTGCGGGCGACATCCTGCAGGTCGCGCTGGGGGCCGGCTATACCACCCATGCCGCGTTCACCCGCGCCTTCAGTGAACAGTTCGGGCAGACGCCGGAGCGCGTACGCGAACAGGGCACCGATGGGCTGGCGCTGGTACAGGCGATCCGCGTGGATGATGCGCCGGCGCCCTGCGGTGAAGCGCCGCGGCTGCTCGACACGCCCGCTTTCCAGGTGGTGGGCATCGGCATGCGGCATACCCGCGACAGTGGCGGCGCGATTCCCGGCCAATGGGCGCAGCTCAACCGCGAATGGCCGACGCCCGCACCGATCAGCTTCGGTGTGTGCTGCAACAGCGACAACGATGGCGGCTTCGATTACATCGCCGCACTGCCGGCAAGCGTGGTGCCGAGCGTGCCTGCACACTGGCAAAGTGTGCACATTCCGCCGCGTCGCTATCTGGTGGCCTGGCACGGCGCGCACATCTCGACCATCCGCTCGACCTGGTTCTGGCTGCTGGATCATTATCTTCCTGCGTCCAACCTCAGCCTTGCCGATGCACCGGATCTGGAATGCTACGACGCCCGATTCGATGAGCACACCGGCAACGGCGGCGTGGAGATCTGGCTGCCAGTCGACGAACGTCCCAACTGACAAGGAACTGAAGATGCGCATGACGGTTGCTGTGCTGGGAATGATCCTCATGGTCTCCGCTGCCGTGGCCGATGCCAGCGAGACGCAGGCAGCCGGCGAGCGCCACGGCGCCACCACGGTGGCCAGCGGGGCTGTGCGCGATGCGCAGCACCACGACGCGCTGCGCTACACGGTCTGGTATCCAGCGCTGGCCGGCAGCCGGGAAACCGCCCTGACCATCGGCCCGCCCGACGCGCCGCTGTTCGACGTCGGACGTGCCGCGATGGAGGCTCCCGTCGCGGGTGATCGCCTGCCAACGCTGCTGCTCTCGCATGGCAACGGCGGCAGTGCGCGCATGATGGGCTGGCTGGGCACCGCGCTGGCGCGGGCCGGGTATCTGGTGATCGCGGTCGATCATCCAGGCAACAACGGCATTGACACGATGACGCTGCCCGGCAGCATCCTGAGCTGGTTGCGTGCGGATGACCTGCGCGCCGCTCTGGCGGCCGTGCGGGCCGATCCAGTGCTGGGCCCGCACGTCGATCCTGAACGCCTGGGGGTTGCCGGGTTCTCGGCTGGTGGCTACACGGCGCTGCTGGCAGCCGGTGCACGACCGGACCTGCAGCGACTGCTGGCCTTCTGCACCGCACATCCGGATGACGGCGTCTGCCGGCCTCAACAGGAGGCCGCAACGCATTCAATGGAAGCGCGCGTTGCCGCTGCGGCCTCTCCAGCACTGGCGCCATGGATCTCCCAGGCCAACGACGCGCGCGCCATTCCCGGCGTGCGGGCGGCATTCCTGCTGGCTCCGGCGATCATCCAGGCCTTCGCGCCCGAGCAGCTGTCCTCGTTGCGGCTGCCCGTGTCGATCGTGCTGGGTGAGGCTGACACGGTTGCGCCGCCACAGACCAATGGCGCGGCCGCCGGGGCCCTGATTCCGGGCGCGGAACTGCAGCGCTTGGCCGATGTGGGCCACTATGATTTCCTGGCCGCGTGTACCGCGACCGGGCAGCAGCGGCTGCAGGACCTGTGCACTACGTCGGTGCCAAAGGCACAGACCCACGCGCAGGCAGTGGATGCAGCGATACGGTTCTTCGACCATTCACTGCGCTAGTGGCCGCCGGGCATGGCCCGGCGCTACAGTGGGCGCGTCCACGGAGAACCGATCATGCGCCTGCTGCACCTCACTCTGCCGGTATCTGACGTGGGTGCCGTGGCCAGCTACTTCCACGATGTGCTGCAGCAGCGCGTGGTCGGCAATCATGTGCACATCGGCTGGAGCACGATCGAACTGCAGCCCGCTGAAGGACGTCCGCTCGGTGGTGTGCACCTGGCGTTCAACGTGCCGGACAACCGCTTCGGCGAGGCGATGACCTGGTTGCGCGAACGCACGCCACTGCAGCGCAATCCGGCGGGACTGGACTACTTCGCGCTGGAGAGCAGCTGGCAGTCGCAGTCGGTGTACTTCACCGGCCCCGATGGCTTGATCCTGGAACTGATCGGCCGCCGTCGCTTGCCGGCCAGTACGCATCAGGGCGCCTTCCACGGCAGCGAACTGACCTGCCTGAGCGAGGTCGGCCTGCCCAGCCACGATGTCGCTGCGGTGCGCGAGCAGTCCAGCCTGCGGTTCGGCCTGCAACCGATCAGCCCGCCTTCGCCGCAGTTCGCGCCGATGGGCGACGACGAGGGCCTGCTGATCGTGGTCGCTGCGGACCGGCGCTGGTTCCCCGAGCAGAAGGACCTGCCCAATGCACAGGGCCTGTTGCTGCAGGTCGGCGACGTGGCCGGCCCGGGCGTTGTGGAGGACGCTGCACTCGGCTGGCGGGTACAGGCGATCTGAGCTACCAGCTGCCGGACGCGCCACCTCCGCCGCTGCGGCCACCGCCTCCGGACCAGCTGCTGGAGCTGCTCGACGACGAACTGCTGGATGACGAACTGGACGCGCTGCGTTCGCGGCGTGACGAAACCCGGCCACGTGCGCGCTCGCCCGGCAACATGGTGAACAACCCTACGAAGTACAGCAGCACGCCACACACACCTGACACGATCATCGCCAGCAGCCGTGGATCGTCACCTTCGGCACGATGGATCGCCAGCAACGCGCCCCCGACATAACCGAGGGTCAACAGCACCAGCACGGTCATGCGCACAACGAAGCTGCTGCGGTTCTTCTTCCAGCGTGCGCGACAGGCCTGCACCAGCAGGAACACCATCAGGGTGACAACGCCCGCGGCCGCCTGCAGCAGCAGATGCCGGACCAGGCTCGGTGGCAGCTGGCCACGAAGCAGCGCCTGCACCAGCAAGACCGCGCTGAGTGCCAGCATGCCGCACAGGACGATGCGCACCCCGCGGCTGCGACGCCAGCACCAGCCGAGCAGGGCCGCCACCGGCACGCCCAGCGCCATCACGAAGCACAGGCCCGGCAGCAGGTGGCGTGGCAGCAGCAACGCCACGGACAGCGCGCCTGCGGCAACCACCCCTGTCACCAGCATCGGACGCCCCCAGGCCGGCAAGGTCGGCCAGCTCGGCCTCGGTGCCGACGCATTGGCGGCCAGTGCCTTGCGCCGCCGCTCCCGACGGCTGCCGCTGAAATCGTCCTCGGTCTTCGCAGGCGGGAATGGCGGCGGCGAGCGCCACAGCCCGGCCAGGAAGCCGGCCAGCAGGGTCAACGCCACCACCGAGTCTGCGCGGCGCCAGTCCGCAGGCAGCACATTGCTGGCCGACGGCGCTTCCCATGCAGGCAGGTCCTCGCCTTCGATCAGCGCCACCATGATCGTCGTGCCATCAAGCACGCCCTGGTCGAAATCGCCCTCACGGAAGCGCGGCACGATCGCGTTGTCGATGATGCGAGCGGCGTACGCGTCCGGTAGCGCACCTTCCAGGCCATAGCCGGTCTGGATGCGTACGCGGCGATCCTGCACCGCCACCAGCAACAGCACACCGTCGTCGATACCGGCGCGGCCCAGCTGCCATTGATCAAACACCCGCTGGGCGTAGGCCTCGATGCCCTCGTTGCCCACGCTGGGTACCACCAGCACCTGCAGCTGCGCACCTTTCTGCACCTGCAGCTGCATCGCCTGCCTGCGCAGGGTGGCGCGGGTTTCGGCGGACAGCGCGTTGGCAGTGTCCACCACGGGATCGTCCAGCGCCGGGACCGGGATTGCCGCCAGCGCCGCCATCGGCAGCAGGCACAGCAGCAACAACAGCCACCTCATGGCTGCAGTCCGCTGTCCTGCGCGCAGCATGCTCACGTACCCTGCCCTGCCTCGATCCGCGCATGCAGCGCCTGCAGCTGTGCCACCGCCTGGTTGAACACCTGCAGATCGGCATCCACCAGGGCCGCCCAGTCTGGCGCGTGCCCCAGCAGTTGCGCCACCTGCTCGTCCGGCGCGCGATCGAAGCCTTCGCCAAGCACGGCAAGATAACGCTCACGGAACCCGTCGGGGTCGCGCTGGTCCTGCACATACAGCTGCACGGCCAGCAGCCCCGCATACAGGTAGTTCACCAGATAGTTCGGGTCTTCATACATCAGGCGCTTGCCGATCCAGGTGTTGCGCAGCTGCGGGTAGCGCTCCGGTTGCTGGCCGAAGCGCGCCAGCACCTGCCCGGTCAGCGCGTCCAGATCATCGGCGGTGCCCAGCGTACCGGCGGCAACGCCCTGGTAGATCGACTGCTCCAGCTGCGCTTCCTCGGAGGAGGTGAACAGCTGCAGCACCATGTCGTCCAGCAGCGATTTCAGGTAATAGGCCTTGGCACGCGGGTCCTGTGCCTGCTGGTACAGCTGGTCGCGGAAGCGCAGCTCGTTGTAGATCGCGAACGCCTCGGTCAGCCACTGGCTGCCATTGCGCTGCAGCGGCGACGCATGACCGCGCTGCATCCACTCGCCATGCACGGCATGACCCGCTTCATGCGCGATTTCGACATCGCTTTCCAGATCGCCACGGCGCACGCCAACGAACAGCATTGCCGGCACACCGGGAGCGCTCACCGAGAACGCGTCCTGGCTGCGGTCACCGCGTTCGGTGGCCAGGTCCATGCGCTGGTTGGCTGGATCGAGCAGCGCGCGCAGTTCGGCGACGTACGCTGGCCCCAGATGCTGCATGGCATCGGCGGCGTTGTCGCGCAGCTGCGCCAGCGTCAGCACCGGTGGCGTGTAGCCGGCATCGGGCACGGTGGTATCCCAGATCTGCGGCGCGTTGATGCCCGATCGCGCAGCGTGGCGTAGCAGCATCTCCTGGTAGGCGCGGCGGTCCCCCGCGTGCTGCTCGATCGCCACCAGCGTTGCATTCACTACGGCGGTATCCAGACCCATGCGCTGGTAGCCGTGTGCCGGCGCCGAGCCATCGCCCTGCAGGCGTGCGGCCGCGTCATTCACCTGCACCAGCCCCAGCAGCACCGAAGCCATCGGCTCACGGCGCGAGTGCAGCCCCTGCCAGTAACCCTTCCAGCCTGCCTCGCGCAGGGCACGGTCGGGCTGCTGGGCCAGCGCCTGCTTGTCGCGCCCCGTGTCCCAGTGCCGGCCGCCGTGCGCGATCTGCGGGTACTCGGCGCTGCGCAGGATCTGCCCGCGCAGGCGCGCGAAGCTGTCCAGCGCCGGATCGGCCAGTGCCTCCACGGCCTCATCCAGCGCGGCGTTGGCCGGGGTGGCAGCCTCCTTCAGCGCGCGTGCGCGCAGGAAGCCATACGGTGCTGCCCACGCTGCATCTGCGGGTGCCTCGCGCAGTGCGGCGCGACCACTGCGGGCGATGCGGCTGCACAGCCCCGTCACCTGATCCAGCGCCTGGGCCGGACGCTGATCACGCGCATTGCGGGCGGACTGCAGGTGCAGGTAGCC
The DNA here is from genome assembly GCF_059367875.1 of Stenotrophomonas sp. YJH_SMC_16. Taxonomy (NCBI): domain Bacteria; kingdom Pseudomonadati; phylum Pseudomonadota; class Gammaproteobacteria; order Lysobacterales; family Lysobacteraceae; genus Stenotrophomonas; species Stenotrophomonas sp. YJH_SMC_16. The sequence goes on from NZ_JCAFRH010000001.1 coordinate 830,554, forward strand.
GAGATGACGCAGGCACTGCGCTTCCAGTACCTCGGCCTGCCGGAAGCGTTCCGCCGGTGCAAGGGTGGACGCCTGCTGCAGGGCCTCGACGCGCCTGCCCAGGGCGACACGCGCGGCCTGTTCGGCGGTGGCATTGGCGAAGTAGGCGCGGTCATCGGCATGCACCGACTGTGCCTGGGCGCCGCTGAAGGGAGCTATCGCCAATACGGCGACGACGGCGGCGGTGGTGGTGCGCTTCCTGAAAGCCTGCATCGGCGTCTCCCTGCCTGGACCAGGGATCGAGCCTAGCAGCCACTGGCCCGCCGCGCCTGTGCCGGATCAGGCTTCAGATCGACTCGTCCTCACGCTTGACCAGCGTCCAGCACGGCGTCTGCGCAAAGGTATAGGTCTGCTGGTCGCTGCTGTCCGGTATGCGGATCTGCACCTGCCGCTGTCCATCTGCCAGGGGGCTGACCTGCATTTCGCGGCCCTGCCCGGCCAACGCGGCTGGATCGGGCATCACCGGCCACTCGACATCGGCCAGCGCCAACCGGCTTTCCACCTTGCGCGGTTCCGGCTCGGCCTCCGCATCGATGTAGCTGTCCAGCAGCGGATCGGCCGTGGCCTTTTCCTGCAGCGTGATCTCGTTGCCGAAATGCTTCAGGAACGTATCGAATTCCGGGTAGAGGCATTCACTGGCTGCAGCCACAGGTGTGGGCTCGGTGGCGCTGGTCGCCGACGCCGCTGCGGCAGTCACGGCTTCGGCCGCTGTCTGTGGTGGCTGCGGCGCCGGCGTGCAGGCAACCAGCACCGCGCCGCAGGCAAGCACCAGCAGTGCAGGAGAAGGGTATCGACGCATGGGCTCATCCTGAATCCGGTCCGGTCGCTCCATGCTACCGCGCACCCTACAATTCCGGCATTCCGCCTGTCCGAGAGTCCTCATGCATCGCCTCCTGCTCCTGATCGGCCTGCTGCTGCCCGCCCTGTGGCCGGCCGTGGCGTTGGCCGTCAATGTCCACGAAGGCGACCTGCTGTTCGTCACTGCCGGCCGCAGCGGCCTGAGCGCGGCCATCGACGATGCCACCGGCACGCAGGGCGCACCCAGCTTCGATCACGTCGCCCTGGTCGCCTCGGCGCCGAAGGGCTGGGAGGTGCTGCACGCCGACGAGAAGGGATCACGCCGGCAATCGCTGACCGAGTTCCAGCAGGACGCCCAAGCCAAGCAGCGGCAGATCGTGGTCTATCGCCTGCGCGCGCCGCAGCAGGCGGCCATCAAGGATGCGGTCGCCACCGCGCGCACGATGCTGGGCAAGCCCTACAACACGTCGTATGTGTTGAACGAGGACAGCTATTACTGCTCGGACTTCATCGAGCGTGCGTTCCGTGCGCACCACGTGTTCGCATTGCAGCCGATGAATTTCCGCAACCCGCAGACCGGGCAGATCGCCCAGCACTGGGTCGATCTTTACCGCGGCATGGGCATGGACGTGCCGCAGGATCAGCCGGGCACCAATCCGAACGACATGTCGGCGGCGCCGGTGCTGCAGCGTATAGGCGTGCTGGAATAAGCAAAGCCCCGCACGGGGCGGGGCTTCGCCGGTCACGTTGCACGCGCAACGCGATCATTCTTCTTCGTCGTGGCCGCCCTGCTGCTGGTTCTGGTTGCGCTTCTGCTGTTCCTGCTGCTGTTGCTGCTGCTGGTCGCGGCCACGGCCCTGCTGCTGATTCTGCTGGCCCTGCTGCTTCTGGTTCGGGTTCTGGTTCTGGTTCTGCTGTGCCATGTCCGATCTCCAAAGCCACTCGCGGAATGCGGTGGACGTGGCCATCGTCTGCAGCGAATGGTTAATCACGCGTGGGGGGGCGGCTACATCTGTGTGTACGCCTGTGAATGAACGCGCAGAAGCCCTTGTGGCACAAGCGGCTGAAGGATTCATGCGGGTTCGGCATGTGCTCATGCCGACATCGGCGTTGCACGCATTCATGGCGCTCGCAGCCGGAAACACGCGCTGAACGAGGCTGGCTTCCCGGCTCACGCAGGGAAGCCAACGCTGCATTCAGGGCATCACCGGCGGCACGTACGCCAGGGTCATCCCCAGCAGCCACAACAGGCCCAGCACCAGCGGAATGTGCACCAGCAGCTGGATGAAGGTGAAGCCGACGATGTCGCGTGCCTTCAGCCCCAGCACGCCCAGCAGCGGCAGCATCCAGAACGGATTGATCAGGTTCGGCAGCGCTTCGGCCGCGTTGTAGACCTGCACCGCCCAGCCCAGGTGCGCCTTCAGTTCGTTGGCGGCCTGCATCACGTACGGCGCCTCGATGATCCACTTGCCACCACCGGAGGGCACGAAGAAGCCCAGCACGGCCGAATAGACGCCCATCACCAGCGCGAAGGTATCGGTGCTGGCCACGTGCACGAACAGGCTCGACAGCCGGTGCGCCAACGTCTGCCCATCGCCACCGACAGCGTGGGTGAGGATCATCGCGATGCCACCGTACAGCGGGAACTGGATCAGTACGCCGGTGGTACTCGGTACCGCCTTGGCCACCGCGTTGAGGAAGCTGCGCGGGCGCCAGTGCAGCAGCAGGCCCAGCGAAATGAACAGGAAGTTGTAGGTATTGAGGTTGGCGATGGCGGTGATCACCGGCTTGTTGGCGAACTCGTTGAACAGCCAACCGAACGCCAGCAACGAGAGCAGCACGGTCAGCAGCGGGCTGTATTCCAGCCACTCGCCCGGGCGCGTGCGTCGCTGCAGCGGCTCCGGCTCGGCCTGCGCGGCGCCGGGGAAGTCTTCAGCGGTGCGGGCACTGCCGGCGGCCGGTGCGGTCAGCCAGGCGATCAGCAGCGAAACCAGGATCAGCACTGAGGTCAGCGCGATCGACTGCCACAGGAAGATGGTTTCGGTGAACGGCAGTACGCCGGTGATCTCGACCAGCCCCGGCGGCATGCTGGCCGGGTTGGCCTGCAGCTGTGCAGCCGACGAACTCAGCCCCATCGCCCACACCGCCCCCAGGCCGAGGTAGGCCGAGGCGCCGGCGGCGCGATAGTCCATGCGCAGTTCGGTGCGGCGTGCCAGCGCGCGCACGAGCAGACCTCCGAACACCAGCGAGAACCCCCAGCTGAGCAGCGAGGCCAGCATGCTGACCAGGCCCACGTACACCACCGCACCACGCCCGGTGCGCGGCACCCGGGCCAGGAAATCGATGAAGCGAGCGACCACCGGCGCGGTCGCCACGGCGTAGCCACCGATGACCACGAAGGCCATCTGCATGGTGAAGGGGATCAGGCTCCAGAAACCGTCACCGAAGGCGCTGGCGGTGGCCTGCGGGGTCGAGCCGAAGCCCATCGCGGCCAGTGCGACGATGACCACGCCCAGCACCGCGAACACGTACGCGTCGGGGAACCACTTTTCCGCCCAGGCCGCCGAACGCAGCGCTGCGCGCGCCATCCAGCCGTCCTGCACTGCTGCCGTCGAGGCCATCGCCTACCCTCCCAGGTTCGATGGATCGATTCTGGGCGGTGGGGTGCAGGCTGTCAGCCACCTATTGGTCGTAGGCGGCGGAAGGCCCGGCGCTGTGCGCCGCCGCCCGAGCATGGGCTCGGGCGCTACGGATATCCGGGTTCGGGGGGGCCACCTGTAGAGCCGAGCCCACGCTCGGCTGCGCGTCTCAACGCAGCGCCAGGTCCACGGCGATGCCGGCAAACAGCGCGGCACCCACCCAGTTGTTGTGCAGGAACGCCTTGAAGCACGGGCCGCGCTCGCGGTTGCGGCAGATCCAGAACTCGTAGACCACCAGCACCGTGGCCACCGCCACGCCGGCCAGGTAGTAGCCGCCCAGCCCGCCGCGCACGCCAACCAGCGCCATGGTGGCCAGGAACAGCGCGTACAGCACGCCCTGGATGACCAGGTCCAGGTCGCCGAACAGGATCGCGGTGGAGTGCGAGCCCATCTTCAGGTCGTCCTCGCGGTCGACCATGGCGTACCAGGTGTCGTAGGCGGTGGACCACAGGATGTTGCCGGCATACAGCAGCCAGCCCAGCATCGGCACCTCGCCCTGCACGGCAGCGAACGCCATCGGGATGCCCCAGCCGAACGACATGCCCAGGTAGACCTGCGGCAGGTGGGTGTAGCGCTTCAGGTAGGGGTAGCTGGCGGCCAGGAACACGCCGATGAAGCTCAGGCCGATGGTCAGCCCGTTCATCGTCAGCACCAGGCCGAACGCAACCAGCATCAGCACCGCAAACAGCGCCAGCGCGGCACGGCCACTGATCGCACCGGTGGCCAGCGGGCGCGCCTTGGTGCGCTCTACATGCGGGTCGAGCCAGCGGTCGGCGTAGTCGTTGATGACGCAGCCGGCCGAGCGGGTCAGCCACACACCGGCGGTGAACACGAACAGGGTCCACAGCGGCGGCAGGCCGCCTGCGGCCAGCCACAGCGCCCACCAGGTGGGCCACAGCAGCAGCAGCGTGCCGATCGGGCGATCGGCGCGCATCAGACTCCAGTAATGCCGCCAACGCGGCGTCGCCGGCGACTGCGGCGAAGTGAGGGGGGTATCAGCCATGGCGATAGGATACTCCTGCGCCGGGGGCGAGACTCAGAAACGACAGGGCCCGATGCGCCTGCGCGCACCGGGCCCCGATATCCTGCCCTGCGAAGTGGTCAGGCCTTCTCGTCGGACTTGTACTCGTAATAGCCGTAGCTGTAATAGCCGGTGGCACGTTTCTCGACTGCGTTGAAGATCGCGCCCTTGATCTGCACGCCGTTCTGCTCGAAGCGCTGCAGGGTCAGCTCGATTTCCTTGGCTTGGTTTACGCCGAAACGGGTGACCAGCAGGCTCGAACCGGCATGGGTGGCGACCAGCGCCGGGTCGGTCACGGCCAGAATCGGCGGCGTATCGACGATCACCAAGTCGTACTTGCCGGACATGTCCTGCAGCAGCTGCGCGAAACGCGGGTGCATCAGCAATTCGGCCGGGTTCGGCGGGATGTCGCCACGCACCATGTAGTGCATGTTGTCCAGGCCGGACACCGGATGGATCACGTCATCGACGCTGAGCTTGCCGCCCAGTACGTCCGACAGGCCCTTCTGGTGCGACACACCCAGGATCTTGTGCAGCGTGCCCTTGCGCATGTCGGCGTCGATGACCAGCACGCGCTGGCCTGCCTGCGCGATGACCGCGGCCAGGTTGGTGGACACGAAGGTCTTACCCACGCCCGGGCGCGGGCCCGAGATGGTCAGGATGTTGTTCTTCGCTTCCAGCATGGCGAAGTGCAGGCTGGTACGCAGGCTGCGCAGTGCCTCCACAGTCGGGTCGGCTGGTGCGGATACCGCCAGCAGGTGCTGGCGACCGTCGGCCACCACGCGCGTACCGTGCTTGCCCTTGCGCAGCTTGGGCAGCGTATTGGACACGCTGAGCGGAATGGCGGCGTAGACCGGCAGGCCCAGAGCTTCGATTTCGGCGGGGTCTTCGATGCCCGGGTTGAGCATGCGCTGGAGGAAGACGAAGGCAATCGAAAGGAAGGCACCAAGGAGTGTGGCGATGGCGACGATCAAGGCCTTGCGGGGTGCAACCGGGTTGGCGATGTCAACGATGGCCGGATCGACGATACGCACATTGCCGACCGCTCCCGCGCGGGCCACGTCGAGCTGCTGTGCCTGATTCAACAGCGCCGTATACAGCTCGTTGCTGACCTGAAGGTCGCGGGTGAGGCGAAGCAGTTCCTGCTGGGTTTCCGGGAGATCACCGACCTGCTTCTGGAAACCGCCCTTGCGAGCTTCCAGATCACCGATCTGACGCAGCAGTGCGCGATAGGCCGGATGCTCGCGCGTGAAGCTGCGATCCATCTCAGCCTGCTTCAGGCGCAGCTGCTGGATGCTGGCCTCGACGGCCACTTCCTGTTCCAGCAGCCCTTTGGTCTGCATGGTGATGTCGACTGACTTGGAGCGGGACTGATAGGCGCTCATGGCAGCCTGCGCCTGCTCCACCTGGCGGCGGATGGTCGGCAGCTGGTCCTTCACGAACTGCAGCTGGGACGCGGCTTCGGCCGAGCTGCGATCCACGTTCTGGCGAACGTAGGCGTCGGCTACGTGCTGGACGAGGGCCTCGGCGCGCAGCGGATCAGTGTCCCGGTAGGTCAACAGCAGAATGCCGGAATCCTTGCCCTGCTCGGAAGCCAACAATTCCGTCTGCAGCAGGGCCACTACGTCCAATCGACGCAGCCGGGTCACCTTGAACTGCATACCCGGGTTGGCGCGCAGCGAGTCCACTTCCAGAGTTACGCCTCTGCCCTTGGCCTGGGAGCCGACCTGACCACGCAGCAGCTCATCGCCCTCTTCATCGAACAGGACGAAATCCTTGCCGGTATCGCCAACCTCCAGCAAGAGCGTCGTGTCGATCAGAGTCGCAGGAACGTCCAGTCGCTGGATACCCAAGACCTCCCCACCCCAGCCGTAGCGGGCCATGCCCAGCTTGGGTGCGGCAACGTCGCCTTCATTTTCGGGCTTGAAGCGTCGCTCGATGAAATTTCCGAACAGCGGGAATCGCTTCGGCTCAATCTGGACTTCCAGGTTGAGCTGATCGACGGCCGTACCGATTACGGTGCGCGAGGTCAGCAAGGCCACCTCAGTGGTCGAAGCCGTGCTGCCGCTTCCACCCAACGATGCAAGGTCTGCAAGCCCCGGAATGCTGGGCATCTTCGACTCGACCTGAACCAGCGCCTGCGCCTGATAGATGGGGGCAGCAAGGATCGCGTACAGGGCACCAACAACCATGAAGACCGCGACCGACCCTGCTACCAGCCATTTGCGGTCCAGCAGTGCACCCAGCAGATCTCGCAGGTCGATCTCATCTTCCTTGACAACTCGGGATTCCGATTGCTTCGTCATCGCTTCCACTTCAGTTCAAGAGCAGCGGCATTGGCACCGTCTGCCTGTTGGGTACTCCAGCCTTCGAAGGCTTCGGCTCACACCTGGGGCAACGGTGAGCAACGGGCTTCCACAGCCTGCACACGCCATTGATCGACCATTCGCACGCTTCCCAGGGCCCAGGCGCTCCCCTGCCTAGCCGGTCAGTCTACCCCATTAGGGTACGACGGCGAACCGCAAGCCTCTCGAAAGTGCGCGAGCTGCCACGTGAACGAACATGCCGGTCCTGCCGGAGCAAGCAAAAAGCCCAGCCCGCTGCGGTGTCCATGCCACTGAGCTCCGACTGGCCTGGCGAAAACCTGAACAGCCACGGTCGACAGTCGGGGGGCTCGCCACAGACGCGCCGGCGGGCAACAGCCACCCATGGCAAGCCCGCCGGACGTGCGACGTGTAGTAGGATTCGCGCCTCCAAAAGTTCTCGCCCCGAGCAGAAGGCATCCCGCTGCCTCTGGTTGCCACCGCAGAACAAACTGAATTCTGAATGTGCACAGTAAGAACACCCGCGATGAGGTGCCCTTCAACACCCGGCTCGCCCCGGCCCGTTTTTACCAAGAGTTGATACAAAAGGAATTGAAATGAAAATCGCCGTGGTTGGCACGGGTTACGTTGGACTCTCCAACGCTGTGCTGTTGGCACAGAATCATGAAGTTGTGGCGGTCGACATCGATGCCGATCGTGTGGCGCTGATCAATGCCCGACGCAGCCCCATCGAGGACCGTGAGATTGAAAGCTACCTCGCCACGGGTACGCTCAATCTCACTGCAACGGCAGATGCTCGACAAGCCTACGAGGATACCGAGTTCGTAATCATTGCAACTCCAACCGATTACGACACCGAAACCAATTACTTCGATACCAGTTCAGTTGAATCGGTGATCGCAGACGTCATGGCCGCTAATTCCAATGCGGTCATGGTTGTTAAGTCAACGATTCCCGTCGGCTGCATTGATGCGCTGCGACTGAAGACCGGCAGCGACAAGATTATTTTCTCGCCAGAGTTCCTGCGGGAAGGGAAGGCACTGCATGACAACCTGTATCCCAGCCGTATCATCGTCGGCGAGCGTTCGGAGCGCGCCAGTGTCTTCGCCGAACTCCTGAAAGAAGGCGCCATCCGCAAGGATATGCCGATCCTGTTCACGGATCCGACCGAAGCGGAAGCAATCAAGCTTTTTGCCAACACATTCCTCGCAATGCGCGTCGCGTATTTCAACGAACTTGATACCTACGCGGCAAGCCACAACTTGGATACACGGCAGATCATCGAGGGTGTCGGCATGGACCCCAGGATTGGCAATCACTACAACAATCCCTCGTTCGGCTATGGCGGATACTGCCTCCCCAAGGATACGAAGCAGCTCCTCGCAAACTACAGCAACGTTCCGCAGAACCTCATCCACGCGATCGTGGAGGCGAACCGGACGCGCAAGGACTTCATCGCAGACGAAGTGATAAAGCGGAAGCCCGATGTAGTCGGCATTTACAGGCTGATCATGAAGGCGGGATCGGATAACTTCCGCGCCTCTGCGATACAGGGAGTAATGAAGAGGATCAAGGCGAAGGGCATTCGGGTCATTCTCCACGAACCCACGATCAAGGCCGGCGATTTCTTCAATTCGGCGGTGGTCAACGACCTTGCCGCATTCAAGAGCGAGTCTGACATCATTATTGCAAACCGCGTTGACCAGCAACTGGAAGATGTTCTGGACAAGGTTTACACGCGCGATATTTTCAATAATGACTGAGTAGAGAGAAGCCCTGAAGCAGCCATGGACAGCTCTGAGAAACTGAAAAAAATAACCTATGTCGCGAACCTGTTTCCCTCCAGGAAAAATCCGTCATTCGGGACATTCGTCAAGAACTCCAGCGACGATCTGGCCAAGCGAGGCTGGCAGACCGAAACCATCGTGCTGCCGGAATTTGGCAGTGGACTCAAAGGCTACGCCCTGTTCTATGCCAGCGCCTTCACGAAGCTGCTGAAACAGCGACACCCGGTGTACGTACACTACGTAAGTCATTCCGCTCCACCTGTGATCCTTGCGAAGCTGTTCAACTGGAAGCTCCCGATCATCCTTCATTACCACGGTAGCGACGGGTTCCCAGAGTCGTCCGAAGGCCTGGCACGTAGAGCCCTCAAGCGTCTGGTCTGCAACTCTGCCAATCTTCTGGCTTCTGTTGTCATTGCGCCAAGCAACGGATTTCTCGCACGCCTCCGTTCCAGCTATTCACTTGAGGGCAAGCACTCCTTCGTCAGCCCTTCGGGCGGAGTAGACACAGATGTCTTCCACGACACGGCCTCCGAACCGCGCTCGCTGGACTTGGCCTTTGCAGGTCGAATGATTGCGGGAAAGGGCGGAATGGAAGCGGCACACATCTCACTGCGGGTGCTGCGTACCCGTGCCGACTCCACTGCATTGTTCGTCGGCGCAGGACCGGAGCGAGAGCAGATGCAGCTACTACTCGCCGAATACATTGCTTCGGGCCGCGTTAGGTTTCTCCCTGCCCTGCCACAAGCGGAACTGGCACAGGTTTACAGAACGGCAAGGGTCTTCCTCTTTCCCTCCACAAGAAAGGGTGAATCACTTGGCTTGACCTGGGTCGAGGCCGCCATGTGTGGAGCGCTACCGCTGGTACTTCGCAATGGCATTACAGAGAATCTGCTTCCGCCAGAAATGAGCCAGCAGCTATCGGCACAGGGTGTGGACATGCTGGCCGAACGTACACTGTATTTCCTTGCGGATGGCGCAGCCCGTGATGATGCCGTCGCAACCATTCAATCGACACTGGCCATGGACTACAGCTCCGACGAAGTGAGTTCAAAGCTGGACGCGTTCCTGACAGATGCCTTCCAAACAACCGGAGCAATGAATTGAAGAAGCGAGCAATCGCAGCAGCGTCATTTGGAGGGCACTGGGTTCAGCTGCTTCGCATGAGACCGCTGTTTGACAGGTATGACACCACCTATGTCTCGACCCGTGCCGAACTACAAACCATGGTCGACGGACAGAAGTTCCGGGTCGTGAACGACGCCGCCGCGGAATCAAAGCTGAAACTGCTGATTACGTTCGCACGAGCGCTCTGGATCGTGCTTCGCGTCCGTCCCCATGTGATCGTCTCGACCGGCGCTGCGCCTGGATTCGCTCTGCTGTTCTGGGGCCACATTCTGGGCGCAAAGACCGTTTGGGTGGACAGCATCGCAAATGCCGAAGAGATGTCGCGGAGCGGCCGGCTCGCAAAGCGCTTTGCCACACTGTGGCTTTCTCAATGGGAGGATGTCGCCAGCCGCGCGGGCGCCCAGTACATGGGGCGGGTCATATGATTCTGGTGACAGTGGGGACGCAGTTTGGCTTTGATCGACTCATCCAGTGGATGGATCTGTGGGCAGTCGCACATCCCGATGTAGACGTGTTCGCCCAGATCGGCGACGGCGATTTCCAGCCTGCCCATATGCGCTGGACCAGGGAGATCTCGCCAATGGAATTTCCATCGGTGATATCGACGGCGTCCGTGATCGTCTCGCATGCAGGCATGGGAACGATCATTTCCGCCAATCTCTCATCCAAGACAATCATCATCGTTCCCCGGCGCGCGGACCTTGGCGAGCACAGGAACGAGCACCAGCTCGCCACTGCGCGCCGCTTCAGTGACCTGCCAGGATGCCGCGTGGCCGAGACCCAGGAACAGCTTGACGCCCACCTGGCCAATCTGGATTCATCCGTCTCAGCCTCGATGGGTGCCGCAGCAGGGGACCTCAGCCAGAGGATTTTCGAATTCCTCGAGCGGGAGCCTTCCGCTTGAAGTCATCAATGCTCTCCAGACTGCTCGGAATTTCGGGAATGCGCGGCGTAGGTGCCGTTTTTACATTCCTGGTCAGCCTTCTTGTTGGCAGATTGCTGGATATCGACGATGCGGGTCGCGTCCTCTGGGCCATAGCGGCAACATCGCTCCTCGCTGTTTTCGCCAGAGCCGGCCTCGACAAGGCGTTCATGAAGCTGGGCGCGGTCGAGTCACGTAGTACGGATGCACGAAGCGCAGCCGGCTTGGTAATTGCCGCGTATGGACTGCGCATCGTCGTCGGTGCTGTCGCGCTCGCCATTCTGCTTGTGGCATACGGTGCCTGGCTCGATTCGACCATGCACTGGGATGCAAATCTTCTGTGCCTTGCAATCCTGTCCATCGCCATTGCAGGTATCGCGCTCGCCAACGCTGCTGGCACTGCTGCGATAGGCAGCGGTGCAGCAGTCCACGGAACCGCGACCATCTCCGTACTGCCATCAGCCATCGCCTTGGCCGCGTTGGCAATCCTGCTTTTTCCTCTGGCGTACGCACCTTCCGCGCTCATCTTCTCCATCGCCTACACGGGCGGCTGGCTGCTTGCGGCTGCATTCGCCATCCTGACCCTGAGGCCCCCAGCTTCGGGCCCGAAAAGCGCCAAGGTGAGAATTGCGGAAGGTGAAACCCGACCGTTTGCGGTCATTGGCATGTCCAATACGCTCGAACAATGGCTTCCAACCTTCATCGCGGGCATTTTTCTCTCCTCAGCGGATGCCGCAGGCTTTGCGCTGAGTGCGCGCCTGGTCGCGATAATCCAGCTTCTGATGGTATCCGCCACATCGGTTTATGCACGCACATATGCCACAACCAGCATCAAGGATCTGCGGGGCGTTGCAGCAAGTGCCTCGCGAAGCATTTCCCTGATCGGCCTGCCGGCAATCATTTTGCTTTTCATATTTGCCCCCCAAGCACTGTCAATATTCGGGCCCGAATACTCGCAATCCAGCACCCTCTTGCGGATACTGCTGCTCGGCCAAGCCGCAAACATGGTAATGGGTACCTTCTCGGTTGCACTTATCATGCACAATCAGGTATCACGTGTTGCCGGAATATTCGCCGCCAGCTCTGCAATCCAGCTGGCAGTGGCACTGACAGCCGCCTATATTGGATCCGCCACCCTGCTCGCCGCATCATCGGTGGCAGCTGTATTGATCCATACCACTGCCTGCGCATTCACGGTTGCGCGGATAACCCGAAGCACGGGTTTGAACCAGACCGGCACTAGTGGGTCTGAACGCGGTACCGAAAAGTGAGCATGGATGCACCGGGTCGACAGAACAATGATTAACAGCCGAATCACCACAGATTCGCCCGGCCGATCAGCCTGGCAGACGACCAATTCAGTTCCGGCGATCGTGGCGCAGTTGATACTGCTGCTTACGCCGTTCCTGATCGTTGTGGATACCATGAACGGCGCCCTCATGCGAGGAATTGGCATTTCCGGGCTATCCCAGGCATTCAAGGTCGCGTACCTGCTGCTGCTGTTCATATACAGCGCACGGACCAGATCTGGATTGCTGACGATCTGCGCCTGTTTGCTGAGCAACATCATTTTCGTTGCCATCCATATCGTCCCGAATGGCACCTTGGAGGCGCTCACCTCGGATGTCCAGTGGCTGCTCAGGTTCAACATCGTCTGGCTGGGATACCACGTTTTCAAGCAACTCTTGGACCGTGGCCGAATCGGTCTATCGTGGATCTACAAGTGCATCGCCTTCGTGTCAGCCGTACTCTTCATCAACCTGATGCTTGGCACTCTCGGTTTTGGCTACTCGCAGTATGGCAAGTACAGTGATTCCGAGCAGATCGGCGCCGTCGGCTTCATCTATGCCGGCAATGAGATGTCATTCCTTCTACTGCTGTGTCAGGTTGTCCTGTGCGGAATTACCTATCACAGCCAGAACCGATCAAGCATGGTGAAGTACCTTCTGATCTGTGCGGTTTTCTTTGTGGCGTCCGTTCTCAAAGCAACCAAGGCCGCCATGCTGGGGTCTCTGATCATTTCCTTTGCATTCCCCGCAATCGAGTTCGCCAGAGGACTTCTTACCTTCAAGATGTCGTCCCTGAAGGCGCTTGCGATAGGCGTATTCTCTGCAATCATTGCCATTGCAGCTGCGCCATTCGCTATTTCCCTGATCGAACGCACCGGGCTGCTGGCGCGCATGGAGTACTTCTTCGACGAATTTGGTCTTTTGTTCGTCATCTTCAGCGGAAGAGACCAGTTTGCCCGGGATTTCCTCGATAACGTGTGGGCCAACTACAACATTGTAGAATCGCTGTTCGGACCCGGCCGGCACGAGATGCTTGTTCGGTTGGGGCACCCCGTTGAGATCGATGTCCTGGACATCCTCGGCGGATTTGGAATCACAGGCCTCGTGATCTACTACCTGCCCTATCTTGCGCTCTTCTTTAAATCCACCACTGCACTATTGAGGAAGAGTCCAGCCCTTTCCACTGGCCTGGTTTTTTCCACCATACTACTGGCGGTCAGTGTCACTGCAGGACACGTCATCTATAGCGGACTTGCGGCACCTTACATGGCACTGTGCATGGGGTTTTTCGCCTGGTGGCGCACCCCAGACTTCAACGCAGCGGCGCGGTGACGCCCATTGGGCACTGAAGACCCATGCCCATTGCTGACAATCGGCTACGGATCATTCAGAACAGGCTACAGGACATGAATTGCTGGAACGAGAACCCCGTAATTGTTCGCGCGGCCATCCTCCTGCTCATTGCGGCGGCTCCGCTCAGTGCAGGCTGCGTGCGGGCCAGCCAAGCGTCTCTAGATGGGATTCCGGAGCTTCAACGTGAGGCCCCTTTCAGCTACTCGATAAAGACGACGCCTTCACTTCGAGCAGCCGGCTCAGGCAACGCCTCAGACGCGGGAAGCGGCACGACTTACGATTTCGACTGGAGAATGGCTGACTGGGACGGTACGCGCGCCACAAAGGGCACTGAACTCAGAACAAAGCCGATGCCTTGGCTCAAGGAGCAGTGGTTATCCTTCAAATTCTTTGCAGACGAGAAGTATTTTGCAGGTGATTCACGGTTCTCAATCATCCTGCAGTACCACAGCATGCCTGACATCGACCTCGGAGAAGAGTGGCGAAACCCCGTTTCCAGTTTCGTCATTCGCGGCCGGAACATCCAGTATGACTACCGGTCAAGCAGTGAGCGGGTCACCCCCAAAGACGCGTCTGGATTCATCTACACCAACAAGGGGACTGTTCAACTCGGCGCTGTCAGATTCGGCCAATGGAACGAGGTAGTCGTCCATCAGACGTTTGATTACTACAACGGGCATATCAAGATATGGATGAACGGTAAAGCCTTTGAACAGACCGGCGGCATAGGGTTCAACGACAGGCGCGGGTTGTTCGTAAAGTTCGGGCTCTACTGCCCAGAGCGCTCCGATCTTGCTGAGAAGCGCATCTCGTTCCGCGACGTACGAATGATACCCGCGAAGCCAAATGACCCGATTCCAGGTACCGAGGAAGCTGCCTTCAGGCAGCTCGGGGTCACGAGAGGCTAGCTGACTGTGTTGAGGTCGGCTGACAGGCATGCATAGTCAGACGCGACTGGGATCAGCGCGGACCAGGTCAAGCAGTCACTGGGCCAGCAGTTGGTACTTCGGGAAAAACTACGTACAATCCTCAGATTGGGAGCACCAGTCTCGCTCTCTGCAGTACAACGCGCCCGTAGCTCAGCCGGATAGAGTAGTGGCTTCCGAAGCCATTGGTCGGGGGTTCGAATCCCTCCGGGCGCGCCATCTTCCCTTGCTCCAGTCTGCCCTTGCAGACCTCGCCCCCCAGCAGGACGTCTCCCCAGCAGCATCCGGTATCCCAGATGCCCCACCGCCAGGCGCTTCAGCTGGCGACACAGACCCATGGCCAACCGGCCGCGCGCGTCCCCGTCACTCAACCCCATACAACGCCCGCACCCCAGCATCCCTCTCAACCAGATGCATGCGGAACACCTGAGTCGCATCCCGCGACCAGCTCCCCTCCAGCCTCCGCCACGACGCCACATCCACCCTCGGCAGCTTCCGCTCCGGGTAGTAGACCCGGCGGCCATCGCCCGAGAAGTGTCCGCCCAGCAGCCACCAGCACGCGGAATCCCCCCGGGCAGCGGCTTGCCATCGCAGTAGACATTTCTGTCATCAGGGGCGAACAGCGGGTCCTCCGCCACCACCTGCAGCAGATCCCCACGCAGGCAGTGCTCATCCGCCGCCCGCAGTACCAGCCGCCATGGTCGTCGCCCCCGTAGCCGCCGCCTAGTTCGCGGAACGTCGTGCAATCTGCCCCGGCCAACGCCTTCAGCGAGGTCTCGTGCTCGAAGTAG
The DNA here is from genome assembly GCF_059367875.1 of Stenotrophomonas sp. YJH_SMC_16. NCBI lineage: Bacteria > Pseudomonadati > Pseudomonadota > Gammaproteobacteria > Lysobacterales > Lysobacteraceae > Stenotrophomonas > Stenotrophomonas sp. YJH_SMC_16. The sequence goes on from NZ_JCAFRH010000001.1 coordinate 845,628, forward strand.
ACGGCGTGGTTGTCCAGCCAGTGCGCGCCAGATTGACGAAAGCTGTCGCGGTCGATGGAGGTCTGCCGGGTCCAGGCATGGTAGACCGCGTGTGCATCGCGGCCGATGAAGTGGTGCGCCGGCATGAGCTCGAAACTGGCCGCGTCGGGCTTGCGCAGCAGCCCGCCCTGGTGGAAGACCTGGCCTTTGTGGATACGCCAGAATTCGATGCCGTAGGGGCCGACGAATCGCTGGTCAGGAAGTTCGCCGATCTTCTGCCATGGCATGGTCTGGGGCTCCGCCAGTGGTGGGGCCGCTAGTTCAATGCGGTCGGCGGGAAAAACAATGCACCGATGCAGACGGCAACGCCGGGCATGCGCGGCGTTGCCGTTGATGTGCAGATCAGTACTTCCCATCAAACGCAAAAATCGGCTTGCGCTGCTTCCACGCACCAGCGGTGAAGTCCGGGAACTCCAGCGTCTGGAAGCTGTTGGCGATCGACTGCTCGCTCAGCGGCGTGATCGCACTCCAGGTCACCGCGTCGTAGATGTCGATCGGCATCGGCGCCTTGGCCTTCAGCGCTTCCACAAACGCGTGGATGACGAACCAGTCCATGCCACCGTGGCCAGCGCTGGCGGCGGTGTCGGCATTCTGCTTCCACAGCGGATGCTCGTATTCGTCCTGGTACTTCTTGAACTCTTCCCACTGGTGCGGCGGGCTGCGGCCTTCGATGTGGATCGAATGGTTCACATCCATCCACAGGCCCTTGGTGCCCTGCACGCGGAAGCCCATCGAGTACGGGCGCGGCAGCGAGGTGTCGTGCTGCAGCAGGATGGTCTCGCCGTTCTCGCAGGCCAGCGTGGTGGTGACGATATCGCCGAGCTTGAACTTCACCTTGGTGCTGGGGTGGGTGGTGCCACCACTCTTGGCCACGGTGTATTCGTGCAGGCCGCGTGCCTTGGTCGCGAACGCGTTGATGTGGGTGAAGCGGTTGCCACGGTTGATGCCGGTGTACATCGCGCACGGGCCGATGCCGTGGCTGGGGTACAGCTCGCCGTTGCGTTCCACCGAATGCTCGGTGCGCCAGCGTGCTTCGCTCCAGCCCTTGGGGCCGAATTCCACGCCGCTGTCGTAGGGCTGGTTCGGGTCGCCGGAATTGAACTTCACGCCACGCAGGTCGTGCTGGTAGCCGGCCTGCAGGTGCACCAGCTCCCCGAACAGGCCCTGGCGCACCATCTGCAGCGCGGCCATCACGTCGCGGCGGTAGCAGACGTTTTCCAGCAGCATGTACGGGGTGCCGGTGGACAGCTGCGTCTTCAGCACGTCCCAGTGGTCCTGCAGGGTGATGCCGGCCACCACTTCACAGCCCACGGCCACGCCGGCCTGCATCGCGGCAATCGCCATCGGCGCGTGGTATTCCCACGGCGTGGCGATGATCACGCCATCGATGCCCTTCTGATCCAGCAGGCGCTTCCAGGCATTGGTGTCGCGATCTTGGCCGTAGGTCTTCGGGGCCGGCTTGCCGGCCTTGGTCACCATCTCCACGGCGCGGCCGAGCATGATCGGCTCGATATCGCAGACGGCGACCACCTCGACGTCGTCGCGGCGCACCAGTTCCTTCAGCAGCACCAGGCCACGCATGCCGGTACCGATCATGGCCAGGCGCACCTTGCGCCCGCGTGCCCATGCCGGGGTCTGCGGCAGCAGGCTGCTGGCGGCGACAGCGGCACTGGCCGCGATGAATTCCCTACGCTTCATGGCAAACATCTCTCCTCTTGGCAGCGAGCCGGCCGCAGCCGGCACGCCAGGTCACGCAAACGGAATTACTTGAACCGGTAGCCGATGGTCACACTGTAACCACGACCAAAGATGGTTGCGTAGTCACTGGAGTCACCCAGGAAGCTGTTCGGATCGTAGAACGGCAGGCGATCGAACAGGTTCTTGACGGTGAAGCTCAGGTTCCACGCATCATCCGGGCGCCAGGTGACACTCATGTTGGCGGTCCACCACGACGGCGCACCGTCGCACTTGCTCTTCTGCAGCGCCAGGTAGCCGCCGGTGCAGGTTTCCTTGTTGTTGCTCACCTCATCAACCTGGTCGGTGGCCCACTTGGTGCCGCCCACGTAGTTGACGAACATGCTGGTGGTGACCTGCTTGTAGGTCCAGTCGGCATTGAGCGTGGCACGCAGGCGCGGGTTGTTGTAGTAGCCCACCACGTCGCCGTAGTACCAGCCGTTGGCTTCATCCATGTAGAAGCGGTTGCGGTTGGCGATGGTGGCGGCCAGACCGATGTTCAGGTTGCCCCAGTCACCCAGCGAGAAGCGGCTGCGTGCATCGATGTCGAAGCCGTCGATCAGCGTCTTGCCACGGTTCTTGTACTGGCCCACCACGCTGGCCACGTTGCCGGCGGAGTAGCCCGGCAGCACCGACGGGCAGCTCACGCCACTGGCCGGGTCGGCACACATCGCCGCCAGCTGCGCCAGGTTGGCGCGGTCACTGTCGGTGATCGGCGAGCGCGACGAGGAGATGATGTCTTCCATGCGGCGGTAGTCTGGCGCGACGATTTCATTGTCGCGATAGATGAACCAGTAGTCGGCCGACACCGACAGCCAGGTCGCCGGCTCGTAGACGAAGCCGAGAGTGGCGATCTTGGCCTTCTCCGGCTTCAGGTTCTTGTTCGGCTGGGTCATGCGCGCCACGGTGCGGCTGCAATCCACGTTCAGCAGGTTCTTGCCCAGGTCGACATCGCCCGGACGCTGCGAGCGCAGCAGCAGGTTGGCGATGGCGTTGGTCTCGTTGCAGCGCAGCTCGTCGCGGTAGCCACCCAGCTGCGCGAACACGCCGCCGTTGCCGGATTCGGCCAGGCTCGGTGCACGGAAACCGGTCGAGTAGGTACCGCGCAGCATCAGCTGGTCGAACGCCTGGTACTTGAAGCCGATCTTCGGCGCCACATTGGCGCTGAAGTTCGGATACTTGTCCACGCGCACCGCCGCATCCAGTTCCAGCTTGTCGGTGATCGGCGCCACGGTCTCGGCGAACAGCGCGTAGGTGTTGCGCTTGCCGTCGAACCAGGAACCGCCCTGCTGGGTGATCAGACCGTTGGCTGCATCGGCGTTGCCCGGAGTGTAGAAGGTTTCGCGGCTGGCGTTGAAGCCGAATGCCGCACGCATCTCACCAGCCGGCAGCTGGAACAGCGGGCCTTCGATCTTGCCGTCGAGGGTGTGCAGGCGGGTCCACGACTGGATGTCGAAGGTCGGGAACGCTTCACGGATCAGTGCGGCGTTGGCTTCGCTGATCTCGCCGAACTTGTACGCCGGGTGGTCGGAGATGATCACGCGGCCGGTGCCCGGATCGATCGTGTACGGGCCGAAGGCCTTCTCGAAGCCCTTGGTGTTGACGTTGATCGTCTGGTAGGTGGTGGAGTGGGTGCCGGCACTGGCGAACGCGGTTTCCCAGTTCCAGTCACCGCGGTTGCCACGCGCGCCGGCCAGCACGCGGTAGCTCTTGTCGGTATTGCGCTGGCCGAAGTAGTTCGGGCCGGCATCCTGCAGCAGGTAGTTCAGGCCGACCACGCCGCCCATCATGGCCTTCATCTGCGGGCTGGCGTGGTTGTACTCGTTGTTCGGGCCCAGGAACGGGTACAGGAACTGGTTGACGGTGTTGCCGGTGTTGCGCGAGAACCAGCTGGTCGGGTTGCCGGTGGTGGTGCCGTAGGTGCGCGGCGTGCCGCCGTTGGCGCGCAGGTCGATGTCGGTGTAGGTCGCCTCGGCGAAGATCTCGGTGCTGTCACCCACCAGGAAAGTGCCGTTGAGGTAGGCGGTATTGCGCTCGGACTTGGCGCCGGCATCGATCTCGTTGTTCATCCAGGTTTCCCAGACGCAACGCGGACCGGCCGCTTCACTGGTCAGCACGTTCTTGCAGCCCGGCGCGGCTTCCTGCACGCGGCGGCCGGTGACCGGATCGAAGGCGAAGTAAGTGCCCGGATTGAATTCACCCGGCTTGCTGCCCACGCCCAGGCGCAGGTTGTTGAGGTAGTTCGGATTATTGACGTAGTACTGGTCGGGCCGCTTGTCGTAGAAATCGCTCAGCGGAATCGCGTCGCGGCGGTACATGTTGACCGCACCGTAGATGTTGAAGCGGTTCTCGGCCAGGTCACCGAAGCCGGCGGTGATGCTGGCCTGGCGCTCGCCGTAGGAGTCGATGCGCGAGGAGGTGTCGTTGGTGAAGCTGACCTCGGCGCCCTGGAAGTTGCGCTTGGTGATCACGTTGATCACGCCGGCCACCGCGTCGGTGCCGTACACCGCCGACGCGCCGTCGGTCAGCACTTCCATGCGTTCGATGGCCGCAGCCGGGATCGCGTCGATGTTGACGAACTGGGTCTGGAAGCCGGCCGGTGCACCGTAGTACGACAGGCGACGACCATTCAGCAGCACCAGCGTTCCCTGGGCACCGAGGCCGCGCAGATTGGCCTGCGAGGCACCGTCGGAACCGGTGAACAACGAACGCGCATCCTGCTGCGCCGGACGTGCGGCAGGCAGGTTGTCGAGCACCTGCAACAGCGTGCGCGCACCCATGTTCTGGATGTCCTGCTTGCTGATCACCTGCACCGGCGAGGCGGTTTCAACGTCGGTGCGGCGGATGTTGGAGCCAGTGACCTCGATGCGGGCCAGGTCGGTGGCCTTGTCCTTGCTCTCCTGGGCGAAGGCAGGAACGGCGACCGACAGCAGCACGCCGGCGATGGCCAGCGACAGCGGAGCGATCGAACGACAGGGGGGGCGGTGGTGGCGGGCGGGCAACATCGGGGTTCTCTCCTGGCAGGGGTGCGGCGCGAATGGTGAGCGCGTGGGCGTTCGGCGGGCAAAACGCTCCCGGGCCACGGCCATGGGGGCCGTAGTCGGAATGGGCGGGGGGAGGAGCGGTGTTACGAGGGGGTCATGGGGCGACGATGCTGGCGGAGTCGCCCTCCTGGCCGATCAGTACGGCATTGGCCCAGTTGGCGCAGACCTGGGCGGGTTGACTGCCCTGCGCACCCAGCGTGCGCAGGCTCAGGGTGGAAAGGCCACGGATGTCCAGCTCCGGCTTGACCACGCCGGGTGCCTTCACCAGGCCGCTGTCGTACAGCAGGCGGTTGTCGCCCCAGACCTGGAACTGCAGGCCACCGGCACTGCGGCAGGCGTCGTCGATGCCGAGGTCGGCACGCAGCAGGTGCCAGCCGCCCTGCAGGCGCAGGTCGATGCGGCTGTTGGCGCCGACGCCCAGGCCACGGCGGAACTGCAGGCCGTTCATGCGCATGCCGGCATCGCCACGGAACGACTGGTCGGCGCGCACCTGGCTGGCCAGCGCGGCCGGCACCGGCAGCTCGGAGAGATAGCGCTGCCGGGCCGGTCGCTCCGGTTCCTGGTGTTCGAGGATGTGGAAGGTGGACAGTGCGATCGGGCCGACGTCGCGCGGCTGCAGCGCATCGAAGGCGCGGGCACTGCCCTGAGCGGCGGTGACCATCGGATCGGTGCTGCTGGCACCGTCGCCTTCCGGGTTCTGCACGCTCAACACGCGGAAGCGCAGCAGGCGGCCGGCATGGGCCGGGAAGTCGATGCGCTGCACGCCTTCCTTCAACTGCAGGCGGCCACGCGCGATCGGCTCGCCCCACTCGCCGTTGCTGTCGCCCAGGTAGACCTCGTAATCGCGTACCTGGCCGTGCTTCCAGTTCTTGTCGTTGCGCGGCGCGATGTCGATGCCATCGATCATCCTGCGCTCGCCGAACCCGATCACCCATTCATGCGCACCGGTGCGCACGGCCTGGTTGCGCACGCTGCGGAACCAGGTGTTGGGATCGTCATCGAAGGCGTTCTCCAGCGCATGGCCGGGCTCCTCGGCCGGGCGGTTGACCACCAGCAGGCTGTCGGCCGGCAGTTCGCGGCCGAGCACCGGCGCGGCCGGATAGGCGTCGTCGGCAGCGGCGGCGGCGACCGCGAAGTCCAGCTGCAGTTGCAGGGGCTGGCGGATGTCCTGGCTGGCGGTGCGCACATGCAGCGTGCCGCGTCGTTCGGCGGCATCGAAGTACCAGCCTTCAGCAGCAGCGTTGAACGCAGCGGCATCAGCCAGCGCCGGCAGCGCGCGGCCAGCGGCCTGCACCGCACGCGGCGCCTGGCGGCTGAGCACGCGCAAGCCGTAGCGGCGCTGCGGCAGCTGGCTGTTGTACTGGCCCTGCACCGCATCGATCTGCACCTGCACCGGGCCACTGCCCTGCGCTGGCGCCTGCACGCGGATCACCTGCGTGCTCGACTCGCCCTGCTGGTAGCGGCGCGTGTTGCCATCGTCTTCGTACAGCGTGTAGTGCGACTCGCCCTGCGGGTACAGGTCGAAGGTCACTTCATCGAGCGGCTTCTCACCGTCGAACAGCATCGACGGGTACATCGGCAGGATCGCTCCGGCACGCACGAACACCGGCAGCGTGGCCAGGTCCACCTGGCGGTCGAGCTGGCGGCCGTCGGCGCCGGCCTGCACGCGGCGGCCGTCCCAGTAGTCGATCCAGCCGCCGGCCGGCAGGTGGATATCGCGGCGCCAGCCACGGCTGGCCGCCTGGCTGCGGTACACCGGCGCCACCAGCAGATCGCGGCCAAGCAGGAACTGGTACTTGTAGGTTTCATCCTGCGCGTGCGGGTCGCGCGGGTTGTCCCACATCAGGCCACGCACCGGTGGTGCGCCGGTCTGCGCGGCCTCGTGCACCAGGCCGTACATGTACGGGGTCAGGCGCATCTTCAACTTCAGGTAATCGCGGTTGATGCTGCGGTAGGGCTCGTCGTACCACCACGGATGCTTGCGTGCGTTCGACGACCAGCCGCTCATGCCCATCAGTACCGGCGTGAACGCCTTCCACTGCAGGTCGCGGGTGAAGGTCTCGGCGCTGCCGCCGAAGATCGCATCGACGTCGCCGCTGGCATAGGCCATGCCGGACAGGCCGGAACCGACCAGGGTCGGCACGTGCCAGCGGATGTAGTCCCAGCTGCTGCTCTGGTCGCCGGTCCAGGCCACGGCATAGCGCTGGATGCCGGCCCAGCCCATCACCGTCCACAGGAACGGGCGCGAATCGGAATTGTCGAGGATGCCGTTGAACGCCTGGCGGTTGGCGTCCATCGCGAACTGGTAGCCCTTGCCGGTCCAGGCCACGTCCAGCTTCTGCACGCGGCTGCCGGCCTTGCCCACTTCCCAGGCGATCTTGTCGACGCCGTTCTCGGTCCACAGTCCGGTGCGGAAACCGTAGCCGGCCAGCCCCTTCACGGTTTCCGGCAACTGCTTGTAACCGCAGCCGTAGCCGTCGTTGGGCAGGATCCAGCCACCGGGCATGTCGTGGGCGCGGTACTGCTTGGCCACGCTGTCGATCACATCGGGGGTGGTGCCGGTCGGGCCGTCGCTCCAGCCTTCGGGTACGGTGCCGGGCTTCTTGCTGTTGTCGCCATCGTTGTAGCAATCGGCGTCGCCGTAGGACAGCGCCCAGCGCGCGACCATGTTCGGGCGGCCAGTCAGCTGGGTGTAGCGCTCGATCAGTTTCGGCAGGTCGGCGCCGACGAAGTAATAGGCATCGAAGCGGTCTTCGCGATGCAGCAGCGTGGACTGGTCGGCCTCGCGCAGATCGTAGCTGCCATCGCTCCAGGTATTGCGCAGCATGCCCCAGCCACGGCTGCTCAGCAGCATCGGTGCAGGGCTGGGGCGGTCGCCCTCTTCCCAGCCGCCGGAATAGGACACCTCCAGCTCGCGACCCTTGAACTGGTAGCGGCCGTTCTGCTGGCCGCCACCGAAGTAGCCCTCATCGGCCTGCGAGGACAGCACCTGCACGCTCTGCGTGGCATCCAGGTCCAGCGGCTGCAGTTCCTGCCACAGCGCGGTGGGCTGGCCGTTGTCCAGCCGTTCCAGGCGCATGCGCAGCGGCTGCCGCTGTACATGCAGCACCAGGGACTCGGTCCGCACGCGGATTTCCTGCGCGTCTTCTTCCAGCTTCGCCTGCACGTTGGCCTTGGGCTGCGGCAGTACGATCGGCGCGGCCTTGTCGCCGGCGCCGGTCAGCGTGCCGTTGCGGCCGGCCTGCACGCGGACGATGTCGGTGGCCGGCAGTTCGATGCGGAGGCGCGCGCCCTTGTCGGTCTGCAGGTCCCAGCCCTGCACGCCGTCGCGGCTGGCGCTGGCGGCAACCGAACGCAGGTTGCCGACCGGCTCGGCCTGGGCCGGCATGGACGCCAACATCAATGCCGGCAACAGAGCCAGCATCAGCGGCGAGCGACGAACGCAGATTTCCACACGGACTCCCAACCCGTTCACCGGGCGTTTCGAAAGCGGTTGGGCCGACTCTAGGGCAGCGATTCGAAAGATGTCAACAAATTGAAAGGAAAAAGGAAGATATATTCCACTGAAACGAAAGTTGTTGCGTCGCAATACTTTGTGTAATCGATTGCAGCTGCCTGTTAAGCATTGTGCGATACGGCATTCGCCCCGTTCTTTCGTTTTCCCGAGCGCCCGGCAGCGGGAAAAGTTATCGCGTCATTTTCTTTCTTTTTACTTTCGATGTTTGACATTTCGAAAGAAAACGCAGATGGTGCGCTGGCCCAACTGGAACCTCCGAATGGACGTCACCCTGCTTTCCGATGTGTCCGCCTGGCAGCGCCTTGGCGGAGCCGATACCGCTACCGAAATCGCCCAGCAGCCAGCGCTGTGGGAAGCCCTCGCCCAGGATCTGTCGCGTGCCCGCGACCGCCTGCAGGCCTTCCTCGGCGGCAGCCTCAACGATCCCAACCAGCGCGTGCTGTTCACCGGCGCCGGCAGCTCCGGCTTCATCGCCGAGATGGTGGCCGATGCGATCAACGCGCAGTGGCCGGCCGAGGTGCGCGTGGTGCACACCACCAGCCTGCTGACCCATCCGGCGCTGTACCTGCAGCGCGACCGCCCCACCCTGCTGGTCTCGTTTGGCCGCAGTGGTTCCAGTCCGGAAAGCGTGGCCGCGGTGGACCGCGTGCGCGCCGATGTGGATGAGGCACGCTTCCTCGACATCACCTGCAACGCCGATGGCGAACTCGCCCGTCGTGGTGCCGGCCGTGCCGATACCTGCACGCTGCTGATGCCGTCGGCCAGCTGCGATCGCGCCTTCGCCATGACCAGCAGCCTGACCTGCATGCTGCTGGCCGCACTGACCGTGTTCGATCGTTCGCCGTGGGATGCGCGCGTGGCGCGCCTGAAGCAGATCGCCGCGCTGGCCCGCGAAGGCCAGGCGCAGTGGGATGCACCGGTGGCGGTGCTGGCGCAGCGCCCGTTCAACCGCATCATCTACCTCGGCAGCGGCCCGCTGGAAGCGCTGGCGCGCGAGTGCGCGCTGAAGGTGCTGGAGCTGACCGCCGGCCGCGTGCTGGCGCTGGCCAACACACCGCTGGGCTTCCGCCATGGCCCGAAGTCGACGCTGGACGGCAACACCCTGGTGGTGGTGCTGCGCAGCGTGCAGCCGCTGGCGCGCCGCTACGAACAGGACCTGCTGGAAGAACTGCGCCGCGATGGCGTGGCCGGCCAGGTACTGGCGATCGGCCCGCATTCGGACATCGGCGCCGACGACGAATACACCCTCACCGTGCCGGCACTGGACGATCCGTGGCTGGCACCGGTGTGGCTGGGCTTCGCGCAGCTGTTCGCGCTGCAGCGCTCGGCCGCGCTGGGCCTGACCCCGGACAACCCGTTCCCGGACGGCACCGTCAACCGCGTCGTCAAGGGCGTCACCATCCACCATGGCTGAGCTGATCGCCCACGCCTGCTACGGCATCGACATCGGCGGCACCAAGATCGAGCTGGTGGCGTGCGATGCGGCGATGCAGGTCACCTGGCGCCGCCGCGTGGCCACCCCACAGGGTGACTACGACGGCTTCCTGAAGGCGGTGGTGGCGCTGGTGGCCGAGGCCGATGCGGCGCTGGGCCGCGGTGATGCCGCCATCGGCATCGCCCTGCCCGGCGTGCGCGACCGCCGCAGCGGCCGCCAGCTCAGCGCGAACGTGCCGGCACTGACCGGCCAATGCGTGGCGCAGGATCTGCAGGCACGCCTGCAACGCCCGCTGCACTTCGGCAACGACCTGCAGTGCTTTGCCCTGTCGGAAGCGCATGGCGGGGCCGCCGACGGCTACCCCAGCATGTTCGGCGCCATTCTCGGCACTGGTGCCGGCGGCGGCTTCTGCCTGCAGGGCCGCCTGCTATCCGGCTTCAACGGCCTGGCCGGCGAATGGGGCCACTGGAGCGTGCCCGGCCACCTGCTGCAGCGACATGGCCTGCCGCTGATCGACTGCGCCTGTGGCCTGCAGGGCTGCGTGGAGCGCTACGTGTCCGGCAGCGGGCTGGCAATGATCGAGCGCCACCTCGGTGGCAGTGCCGCAGACGCCAGCGCCGTGATCGCCCTGGCCGAAGCCGGCGATGCACATGCGCGCAAGGCGCTGGACATCCACCGCGATCTGCTTGGCCACAGCCTGGCCGCGCTGGTGCTGGCGCTGGATCCGCACGTGATCGTGCTCGGCGGTGGCCTCTCGCAGTACGCGCCGCTGTACCAGCAGCTGCCGGCGGCCATCGCCGCTCATCTGTTCAACGGCGTGCAGGTTCCGCCGATCGTGCCACCGCGCTTCGGCGATGCCGGTGGCGCACGTGGTGCCGCCCTGCTCGCCTGCCAACCCTCGTTTTCCTGATTGACCGGAGCCTGACCATGTCCCCGTTGCAGACCCTGCTTGCCTCCCACCGCGCCGGTGCCAACGTCGGCCTGTACAGCGTCTGCTGCAGCAACGAGCAGGTGCTGCGTGCGGCCATGCACGTGGCGCTGGCGCACGGCACCGTGCTGCTGATCGAGGCCACCTCCAACCAGGTCGACCAGTTCGGCGGCTACACCGGGATGACCCCGCCGCAGTACCGCGATTACGTCAGCACGCTGGCCGATGAAGAAGGTTTCCCGCGCGAGCGGCTGATCCTGGGTGGCGACCACCTCGGCCCGAATGCCTGGCAGAAGCGCCCGGCTGCCGAAGCGATGACCCACGCGCGCGTGCTGATCGAAGCCTACGTCGCCGCCGGTTTCCACAAGATCCACCTCGATTGCAGCATGTCCTGCGCCGATGACCCGGTGCCGCTGCCCGACGCCATCGTCGCCGCGCGCTCGGCCGAGCTGGCCGAGATCGCCGAACGCACCGCCGCCGATCATGGCCTGCCGCCGCCGGTCTACGTGATCGGTACCGAAGTGCCGATTCCCGGTGGCGAAGCCTCGCTGGCCGAAGGCCTGCAGGTGACCACGCCCGCTGCTGCCGCGCAGACCCTGGCGATTCATCAGCAAGCGTTCGATACGCCGCAGCTGCGCGATGCGTGGCAGCGCGTGATCGCCATGGTGGTGCAACCGGGCGTGGACTTCGACCACAGCAGTGTGCACGAGTACGACCCGGCCGCCGCCAGCACGCTGGCCGACTTCCTCGAACAGCAGCCGCGCATCGTGTTCGAAGCGCATTCCACCGACTACCAGCGCGAAAGTGGCCTGCACGCCTTGGTGCGCGACCACTTCGCCATCCTCAAGGTCGGCCCGGCGGCGACCTTCGCCTACCGCGAAGCGCTGTTCGCGCTGGCCGCGATCGAGGCCGAACTGCTGCCGGCCGCACAGTGCTCGCGCCTGCCGCAGGTGCTGGATGAAGTGATGGCGGCGCAGCCGAAGTACTGGCAGTCCTACTACCAGGGCGATGAGGCAGCGCTGCGCCTGCTGCGCAGCTATTCCTTCAGCGACCGCTGCCGCTACTACTGGGGCGAGCCCGCGCTGGTGCAGGCGGTGAAGACCCTGTTCGCCAACCTGGAACAGCACGCGCCGCCGCTGGTACTGCTCAGCCAGTACCTGCCGGAGCAGTACCGCGCCGTGCGCGAGGGCACCCTGGCCAATACGCCTACCGCGCTGGCACGGCATCGCGTCGGCCTGTGCCTGGGCGAGTACGCCCGTGCGTGCAGCGCCAACCAGGCCGGAACCCGCACGCATCACGCAGACGCGGCTGCCGCCGTTGCTGCGAACGGCTAATCTCTACCTTTCCCCGCGACACCGAGAATGGCCATGCGCAACACCCGCTCCCGCCGGCAACAGATCCTGCAGCTGCTGATCGAGCACGGCTCGGTGCAGGTGGCCGATCTGGTCGAGCGCTTCGGCGTGTCGGCGGTGACCATCCGTGCCGACCTGACCCACTTCGAATCGCAAGGCCTGGCCAACCGTACCCACGGTGGCGCCACGCTGGTACGCACGCCGCCGCAGGAACAGGACATCCACGAAAAGGACGCACTGAACCTGCCGCTGAAGGAATCGATCGGCGCGTGTGCCGCGCGCCTGGTGCGGCCCGGTGACAACATCATCATCGACTCCGGCTCGACCACGATGACCCTGGCCCGTCACTTGCGCACCCAGCGCGACGTGACGGTGATGACCAACGGGCTGAACATCGCCTGGGAACTGGCCAACGCGCCCGGCATCAACGTGCTGCTGACCGGTGGGCTGCTGCGCCAGCAGTCGCTGTCGCTGCAGGGCAGCCAGGCCGAAGCCAGCCTCAACTCCTACAGCTTCGACACCCTGTTCCTGGGCGTGGACGGCCTGGACCTGCAGTTCGGCCTGACCACCCACGATGAAGCCGAAGCCCGCCTCAACCACCGCATGGTCGAGCGCGCGCGCCGCATCGTGGTGCTGACCGACGCCTCCAAGTTCGGCCGCGTCAGCCTGCACCGCATCGCACTTCTCGATCAGATCCACGCCATCATCACCGACGCCGGCATCGACGACGCAACCCGTGAAGGGCTGCAGCGGCTGGGCATCGAAGTGATCATCGCCGAGCCCACTGCATGACCGACACCCGCACCCTGCATGGCCGCATCCTCACGCCGCTGGGTTGGCGGCGTGGCCACGTCCACTTCGATTCGCACATCCGCCAGCTGCAGGTGGACGACCACAGCGGCGCTGACGACCTGCAGCTGCCGGTGATCCTGCCCGGCTTCATCGACCTGCACGTGCATGGTGCGGCCGGCGTCGACCTGATGCAGGGCGGCGACGTGGCACGCACCATCGCCCGCACCCATCTGCGTTTCGGTACCACCACACTGCTGGCGACCACCATGACCGCCGGCCTGGATGAGATTGAGCACGCGCTGCACGGCGTGGCCGCAACCATCGCAGCGCCCGATGCCGATGCCGCCTGCATTGCCGGCGTACATCTGGAAGGGCCGTTCATCAGCCCGCAGCGGCTGGGCGCGCAACCCAACCGCACCATCGAGGCGACGCTGGCGCTGGTGCAGCAGCTGCACGCGCTGGCACCGATCCGGGTGATGACGCTGGCGCCGGAAATCGGCGAGCACACCGCACTGATTCCCGCGCTGGCGGCAATGGGCATTCGCGTGCAGCTCGGCCACAGCGCCGGCACTTACGAAGAGGGTGTTGCTGCCCTGCAGGCGGGTGCCTCCGGCTTCACTCACCTGTTCAACGGCATGACCGGCGTCGACCACTACCGGCCTGGCATCGCCGCGGCGGCACTGGCGCATGCGCAGTACGCCGAGATCATTCCCGACCTGCAGCACATCCATCCCGGCGTGATCCGCCTGGCCACACGGGCGATTCCGCGCCTGTACGCGGTGACCGACGCCACGGCGGCCACCGGCATGCCCGATGGTGAGTACGCGCTGGGCGAACAGCGCGTGCACAAGTGTGGAGGCTGCGTGCGCCTGGCCACCGGTTCGCTGGCGGGTAGTGCACTGACCATGGACCAGGCGCTGCGCAATCTGGTGCAGGTGGGACTGGAACTGGCCGATGCCTCGCATCGCGTGTCCACCTTCCCCGCCGATTACCTGGGCCTGGATGATCGCGGTCGCATTGCGCCCGACGCCCGTGCCGACCTGGTGGTACTGGATGCCGGATTGCGCCTGCAGCAGGTGGTGATCGGCGGGCGCGTCGTCGATCTGACCTGACGCAAGCGATGCGGCCCGGATGCCGCGCGGGCTCCCTGTAGAGCCGAGCCATGCTCGGCTCGCCGCGCGAAGCGCGGCATGGGGAACCTCGATATCGGAACGGAAAGCAGCCGAGCATGGCTCGGCTCTACAGAATGCACTCTGCGACGAACCGCCGCCGGGCCTGGCCCGGCGCTACCACAGGAACTGCCGATGACTGCAAGCACCGCCCCGCGCTGGCCCGTACGCTACCTGCTCTTCATCGGCGGCCTGGGGGGCCTGCTGTACGGCATCGACATCGGCATCATCGCCGGTGCCCTGCCCTATCTTGAAGCGACCGCCAGTCACGCCTGGCAGCTCAGCAGCCAGCAGCTCGGCTTCGTGGTGGCGGCCGTACTGCTGGGCAGCGTGCTGTCCTCGCTGTTCGCCGGCATGATCGCCGACCTGATTGGCCGCCGCGGCGCGATGCTGCTGGCCGGCCTGCTGTTCACCGCCTCGATTCCGATCATGGCACTGGCCTCCGGCTACACGCCGCTGCTGCTGGGACGCCTGCTGCAGGGCATCAGTGGCGGTTTGATCGGCGTCGTGATTCCGCTGTACCTGGCCGAAGTGCTCAGCCCCGAACGGCGCGGGCGCGGCGCGGCCATGTTCCAGCTGCTGCTGACCGTTGGCCTGGTGCTGGCAGCCCTGATCGGCCTGTACCACGCCCATGCCGTGGATGCCGCCGCCGAGGCCGTGCGCTCGCTGCCGGTCGCGCAGCAGGCGCAGGAACTGTTCACGGTGAAGGACCACGCTTGGCGCACCATCTTCTGGACCTGCCTGGCGCCCGGCCTGCTGTTCTGCGCCGGTATCTTCTGGCTGTCCGAATCACCACGCTGGCTGGTGCGCCGCGGCCGCATCGATGAAGCCCGCCGCAGCCTTCAGCGCGTCCTCCCCGCCGCAGACGTCGAGCCCACGCTGGCCCAGATCCAGGCGCCGGAATCGAGCAGCAGCGACGGCAAGCGCGACCCGCTGCCCAGCCGCCGCTACGTGGTGCCGTTCGTGCTCGCGTGCGTGGTGCTGGCCTGCACCCAGGCCACCGGCATCAACTCGGTGCTGGCCTACGCGGTCAACATCCTCAACCAGGCCGGCCTGTCCGGTTCGGTGGCCAACGGTGCCGACGTGGCGATCAAGCTGCTCAACGCGGTGATGACCGTGGTCGCGCTGCTGCTGGTCGACCGCAAGGGCCGCAAGTTCCTGCTGATGCTGGGCAGCGGTGGCATCTGCGTGGCCCTGCTGGCGGCGGCCACGCTGTTCTTCCAGGCCGAGCGCGGACGCGCCGATGTGCAGCCTCAGCTGCAGGCGGCGGCCAGCGGCGACGGCCTGCAGCTGGTGCTGGATGACGCGCAGTGGCAACGCCTGAGCAATGGCATCGACAGCCAGGGCCGACCGATGCAGCTGACCGTGTCGTACGCCTATGGTGATTTCACCAATGTGCGCGCCCTGCGCAGCGACAACCTGATTGATCGCGAACTGCGCATCGAGCGCACCGGCACCGTGCAGCCGGACAGCGTGATCGGTGCGTTCTTCCGCAAACTCCACCTGAATCCATTTGCCGACCCGGCCAGTGCCAGCCAGGCGCCATTGCGCATCGAGCAGGCCCGCATTGGCCCGGTGCCGCCACCGGCACACGGCTGGGCCGTGGCCACCTGCATCCTGGTGTTCGTCGCGTTCTTCGCCGTCGGCCCCGGCGTGTGCGTGTGGCTGGCACTGTCGGAGCTGATGCCGAACCGCATCCGTTCCAATGGCATGAGCATCGCGCTGCTGATCAACCAGTTCGTGTCCACCACCATCGCCGCCCTCTTCCTGCCCACGGTGGGCCACTACGGCTACGCCAGCATGTTCGTGTTCTGGGCGGCGTGCACCTTCGTGTTCTTCCTGGTGGCCGCATTCTGGCTGCCGGAGACCAAGGGCAAGTCACTGGAGGAGATCGAGGCACGGTTCGCCCGGTAGCAGTCGACCTTGGTCGACCTCCGCGCGCAACGCGTTGGTGTTGGCGCGCCCGTCACTGACCGGTGATGTGCTTCGCCAACGCCTGCGCCTCGGCGATGCTCGGCAACCCGCTCAGCATCATCGATTCACCGAACGGGCCTTTCACCGTCGCCACCATCAGCACGCGGCCGTCCACGCTGAGCGCCGCGCGCTGGCCCACCAGTGCTTCCGTACCATCGTGGATGCGCTGGTGCGCTTCGGGCCGATAGCGGATCTGCAGGCCCGGCTGCTTGGCCTCGTCCAGCACGTAGCGCACATCGGCGATGTCGGCGCTGCCAGCGATCGGCGGCTCGCGCAGGGCGAGCGTTTCGCCCTGCCACTGCGCCTGCCTGCCCTTGCCGTCCGCATCGACCGCGCTCAGGCGTACATCCACACCCGCGCGCGGCGCATGATCCTTGCCTGCCAGCGCACCGGGCGTGGCACCCGGCATGCATCCGGCCAGCACCAGCGCTGCGCCCAGCAGGAACGGAAACGCGCCCCTCACTTCAGCTTCCGCAGCTTGAACGCCACCAGCACCTGCAGCAGCCCGTACAGCAGGCTGCCAATGCCGATCCACAGAGTGGTCACCGCCACGCCTGCATACGGATTGGCCGCGAACAGCAGCCCCAGCACCACCGCCAGCACGCCACTGAGGATCAGCAGCCACTCGCCCTGGATCTGCTTGCGCACGCGGATCGCGAACACGATGCGATAGATGCCGGCCACCAGC
This sequence comes from Stenotrophomonas sp. YJH_SMC_16, assembly GCF_059367875.1. NCBI lineage: Bacteria > Pseudomonadati > Pseudomonadota > Gammaproteobacteria > Lysobacterales > Lysobacteraceae > Stenotrophomonas > Stenotrophomonas sp. YJH_SMC_16. Next base: position 862,300 of record NZ_JCAFRH010000001.1, read on the forward strand.
AGCCACGCCGCCAGGAACAGCACCAGCACGCTGGCGGTGGCCAGCGGATTGATCACCGCCAGGATGCCGAAGCCCAGCGAGGCGATGGCATACAGCGCCAACCAGCCACGCGAGGCACCACTGCCGCCGCTGATCAGTGCGAACAGGCTGATGACGCCTTCAACGATGGCCATCACGCCCAGTGTCCAGGCCAGTGCCATCGCTGCGGACAGCGGCCAGCCAATGGCAACGATGCCGAAACCCAGTGCGACGAGCCCGTACAGCAGCAGGATCCACCAGCTGCGCCCAACCGCCGACAACAAGGGAGACAAGGGGGAATTCATGGCCACTCCTCCGATCCGGAACCGGCCTCATCCTAGCCCCTGTGGATGAAGAGGGCGATCACGGCGCCCGCGCACAGACCCACACGCGCACCTCCGCTGCTCCGGCCAGGCGTAGCGTCTCGGCGACCTCCATCACCGTGCTGCCAGTCGTCATCACGTCATCGACCACGGTCAGCCGCGAGGGCACGGAACCACGCACGTCGAACGCATCGAACAGGTTTTCCCTGCGCTGTTCGGCCGTGCGTTCGGACTGCGGCGCGGTGTGGCGGCGCCGGTACAGCCCTTGCCAGACCGGCATCGGCAGCAGGCGGCACAGCTCGCCCGCCTGGTTGTAGCCGCGCTGGCGCAACCGGCGATTGTGCAGCGGCACCGGCACCAGCGGTGGACACCACCAGGGCGGCGGTGCGCGTTGCATCAGCTGCGCGAGCAGGCGTCCGGCTGCGAGATCCTGATGGAACTTGTAGCGCACCAGCAGCTGATCCACGGGCGGCAGGTACAGCAGGCTGGCATGGGTGGCGGCCTGTGGCGGGACCTCCTCACGGCAGGTGCCGCAGACGATCAGCGCGGTGTCCGGCAACGGCAACGCGCAGCGCAGGCAGGCCCGGCGTGCCCAGGGCAGTCCGACCAGGCAGGCATCGCAGAGATCGAGTCCATCGTGGCCCGGGTCACCGCAGACCAGGCAACGAAGCGGTAGCAGCACGCGAAGTGCGGCCTGCACGTAGCAGCCCGGGTCGAAGAAGGCAGACATGCGCTTCAGCATGTCGCCGCCGTCAGCGCGTTGTTATCGGGGGTGCCCTCAATGAGCCGTAGGGGTTTTGTCGCCCACCCGCTGCCCCGATCACTTCACCGCGTTGGCGCAGGCTTCGCATCCACCCGGGTGCGATACACCATGTACGGCGTCTGCCGGCGATCCACGCCGCCATTGAATCCGGCCTGCCGATGCAGCTGGTTGGCGGTGAAGTACAGGTAGCCATCCGGCCCCATCGACAAGGTATCCGGCCACAGGATGCGTGGGTCGTGCACCACGGTCGTCCAGCGCCCCTGCGCATCGCGGGCATGGATGGCATTGTGCTCATAATCGCTGGCATACAGCTGCCCGTTGGCATCCATTTCCATGCCATCGGACGCCCCCTTGTCGCCCAGGTCAACCACGGCCGCAGCCAGCGCCGCTTCACTTACCTTGGGCTCGCGCAGCAAGGCGGTCGGCACGCTGTACAGATGGCGGCTGGACAGCGGGGTGTAGAACAGCGTGCTGCCATCGGGCGACAACGCAATGCCATCGGCAGCCACGGTGAAGGGCTGCGACGTTCCATCGGCGTTGCGCAACCGCATCTGCTGCCCCTCCACGATCGGTACGAACGCCGGATCGGCCGACGTGGACACATGTCCGATCAGGCGCTTGGACGCGGCGCCGGTGGCCAGGTCGATCACGATGATGCCGCCGATGCCGCTCAGCGACGAGTCGGTCACGTAGGCGACGCCCTCGCGGCCGACACGGAAATCGAAGCGGACATCGTTGACGTAGGTACGCGCGTCGATGACGTTGGCCGGGAACACCAGGGTCTTGGCCACGGTATTGGTGGCCAGATCGATTGCCACCAGCTTGGCGCCACCGGCCTGCGGGGCAGAGAACCCGGGCGCGGCGGTGTCCAGCACCCACAACCGGCCCTGGCCATCGGCCACCACACTCTGCACGCTGATGAAGTGGGCCGCCGGATCGGGACCGTCCTTGCGGTTGATGCGCGCATCCGGATAGGGCACGGCGCGGCCATCACGCCACTCGGCCACGCTGTAGGGCACCTCATCGCCCCAGCGCGGGAAGTTGACGAAGATCCGCCCGGTCTCGGACACCGCCACGCCGGTGGGCATGGCACTTTCGAAACGCGCCACCGGTTCGATGATGCCGATGCTGCGCTCGCTGGGCAGCAGGGGCGTTCCGGCCAGCGTCAGCGCGGGGGAACTGGCCAGGGCCAGGACGGCAGCCGCCAGGCTGCGGATACGGCAGTTGATCATGGTGGCTCTCGATGCAGGTCCGGGTGCAGCCCCGGGGGTCGACGCATCTTCAGCGGCGCACCTGGCATCGGGTAGACGGTGCAACGGGGAATCAGCTTCACTGCAAAAGTGAAGATTTCGACCTGATTGATCCTGTTGATCAAGGTAATCAGTGATGCCTATCCGCTGGCTCTGCTTTCGGCACCATCAACAACTCCGCCAACCCACGGTAGATCGGCACCCGGCAGACCAGCCCGGACACGCCACGCGCGATCAGCACCGTGGCCAGGATCGGCAGCAGCAGATCACCACTGTCGGTCAGCTCCAGCGAGATCACCGCCGAAGTCAGTGGCGCCTGAGTGACGCCGGTGAGGTACGCACACATGCCCAGCAGCACGAACGCGCGCGGGTCCACGCCGGGCATCAGCACCGCCAGGTTGTGGCCCAGTCCCGCACCGACCGCCAGCGCGGGCGAGAACAAGCCTCCGGGAATACCGGCCACGTACGATGCGAGGTTGGCCAGCAGCTTCATCAACCCGAACTCGTGGCCGACCATCGCCTGCCCCTGCACCAGGCTGCGCGCCTGCTCGTAGCCGGTGCCGAACGCGCCTTCACCGAAGACCAGGGCGAGCAGTACCACCACCAGACCGCAGCCTGCGGCCAACAGAACCGGATGCCGCTGCCGCAGTTGCCCGAGCCAGCGCGGGCGGCCCGCCGCACTGGCCAGCACCGCACGCGCGAACAGGCCACCCAGCAGGCCCGCCACCACGCCGCACAGCAGGATTGCCAGCCAGCCCTGGCCGAGCGGCAGGCGTGCGCTCACATGGCCGAAGTAGGTGTAGTTGCCCAACAGGCCCAGCGACACCACGCCACCGACGATCACCGCGGTCAGCAGGGTGCCTGAGAAGCGATGCTCGAAACGACCGCTGAGCTCCTCGATGGCGAAGACGATGCCGGCCAGCGGCGTGTTGAACGCCGCCGCGATACCCGCCGCACCACCGGCCAGCAGGAAGTGCGAGAGCTCGCGGGGATCCTTGAAGCCGAACCAGCGGCCGAACAGGTACATCAAGCTGGCGCCTACGTGCACAGTCGGGCCCTCGCGGCCCACCGAGGCGCCACCCAGCAGTGACAGCGAGGTCAGCAGCAGCTTGCCGGCCGAAACCGCGGGTGAAAGGTTGGTCTTCCGGAACGGCTCATCGGCCTTGTCCAACGCGGCGATGACCTGCGGAATGCCGCTGCCGCGCGTGGGCTTCAGCACACCGGCGGTCAACCAGGCCAGCAGCGCGAAGATGCCCGGCGTGAGCAGCAGGGCCCACCACGGCGAGTGCGACGTGATGCGCTGGAACAGATGGAACGCCGCGTCGCTGGCCTTGGCGAACAGGATCGCCACCAGCGCCACGGCCACGGCGCCGCCCCAGAGCGCGGCGCGGCGGCGCCAGGCTTCGCTGAGAACCAGCGCGGTGATGCGGCCGCGAAGGCGATGGAGATCGGTCATGGGAAAGAGTCTGCGCGCCAGCGCTTCCGTTGGGCAGCGGCCACTTTGGCCGCAGCCCTTGCAGGATGCGGTGAAATGCGGCGTTTCCGCCAGGCTTGATGGGAGCGGCCAACCGTAAACCACAATAACATCATTGAGGTTGACAGGGTTCATCAACGCACCCACACTGCCGCCCTCGCTCCACTCGTACCCAAGGTCCCGCCATGGCTGCTGCCATCCGCCACGACTGGCAACACGACGAACTGCAGGCGCTGTTCGATCTGCCGTTCCCCGAGCTGCTGTTTCGCGCCGCAGCGGTCCATCGCGAGCACTTCGACCCGTCGCAGGTGCAGGTGTCCACGCTGCTGTCGGTGAAGACCGGCGGCTGCCCGGAAGACTGCGCGTACTGCCCGCAGGCGCAGCGCTACAGCACCGGGGTGAACGCGCAGAAGCTGATGGAGACCGACGCGGTGCTGGCCAAGGCACGCCAGGCCAAGGCCGCCGGTGCATCGCGCTTCTGCATGGGTGCCGCATGGCGTTCGCCGAAGGATCGAGACATTCCGAAGGTCGCGGCGATGATCGCCGGGGTGAAGGCACTGGGTCTGGAGACCTGCGCCACGCTGGGCATGCTCAGCGGCGAGCAGGCGCGTGCGCTGAAGGACGCCGGCCTGGACTACTACAACCACAACCTCGACACCGCGCCGGACTACTACGATTCGATCATCCACACGCGCCAGTACCAAGACCGCCTGGATACGCTGGAACACGTGCGCGATGCCGGCCTGAAGACCTGCTGCGGCGGCATCGTCGGCATGGGCGAGACGCGCGCGCAGCGCGTCGGCCTGCTGCTGGCGCTGGCCACGCTGCCGGCGCATCCGGATTCGGTGCCGATCAACAAGCTGGTGCAGGTGGCGGGTACGCCGCTGCATGGCAGCGCCGAACTGGACCCATTCGAGTTCGTGCGCATGATCGCGGTGGCCCGCATCGCCATGCCGCGCTCGATGGTGCGGCTGTCGGCCGGGCGCGAGGCGATGAGTGACGAACTGCAGGCGCTGTGTTTCCTGGCCGGCGCCAACTCCATCTTCTACGGCGACAAGCTGCTGACCACCGGCAACCCGGAAAGCGAGCGCGACCTGGCCCTGTTCGCTCGGCTGGGGTTGCAGCCGATGGCGGTGCAGGTGGATGCCGAAGGCCACGACCACGGCGGTACCGTGCACGCCGATATCAGTGCCGATACGCCCGGCTGTGGCTGCGCTCACGCGGCCTGAGACGGGCCGCAAGCAGGCGCCGCGGCAACGCGCTACCCTAGCCGCCCCGTCGACGCATTCAGCCACCATGGCCCGCCCCGACCTGACCGCCCGCCTCCACGCCCAGCGCGCTCTGCGCGATGCCCAAGGCCGTCGCCGCCCGCGACGCACGGTCACCCGTCGTGATGGCGTGCGCCTGGAAGTGGACGGCCAGTGGCTGACCGGCTTCTGCAGCAACGACTACCTGGGCCTGGCCCAGCAGTTCAGCGTGGTCAACGCGCTTCAGGATGCCGCCGCACGCGAAGGCGCTGGCGCCGGTGCCTCGCACCTGGTCTGCGGCCATCATGCCTTGCATGAGGCGCTGGAACGCGAGGTGGCCGAGTGGCTTGGCTATCCACGTGCGCTGCTGTTCGGCAGTGGCTTCGCCGCCAATCTGGCGGTGCAGCAGGCACTGCTGAGCGAAGAGAACGATGTCTGCGTACAAGACAAGCTCAACCACGCCAGCCTGCTCGATGCGACCCGGTTGGCCGGTGCACGTCTGCGCCGCTATCCGCACCTGGATCCGGAAGGCGCAATGCGTCAGCTCAAGCACGCGCCCGATGGCGCGGCCATGCTGGCCACCGATGGTGTCTTCAGCATGGATGGCGACATCGCACCGCTGCGTGCATTGTCGCTTGTGGCACGCCTGCAGCAGGCGCTGTTCTATGTGGATGATGCGCACGGTGTCGGCGTGGTCGGTGATGGCCGTGGTGCCGTGGCCGCCGCCGGGCTGGGCGTGGACGACGTACCGCTGCAGCTGGTCACACTGGGCAAGGCACTGGGCGGTTCCGGTGCGCTGGTGCTGGGCCGCGACGACCTGATCGAGCATCTGGCCGAAACCGCGCGCCCGTACATCTACACCACCGCCGTGCCACCGGCGATGGCCGCTGCTGCGCTTGAAGCAGTGCGCCTGGCGCGCCGCGACCACTGGCGTCGCACAAAGCTGACCGACCTGATCGCGCTGTTCCGCACTGAAGCGCGTCGCCATGGCCTGGACCTGATGGCTTCGGAAACACCGATCCAGCCGCTGCTGTGCGGCGATGACCGCACCGCCGTGGCGATGTCCACGGCGCTGGAACAGGCCGGCTGGCTGGTCGGTGCAATCCGCCCGCCGACGGTGCCGGAAGGCAAGGCACGCCTGCGCGTGACACTGTCCGCGCTGCATACGCCGGAACAGGTGCGTGGCCTGGTGGAGGCCATCGCCAGCGCGCGCGATCGCGTGACCCTGGCCGTGCGTGAAGCCGCGCCACCGCCGCTGCCCGCTTTTGCCTGAGTTCCGTGTCGTTGCCCATGCATATTGACGTCACCGGCCGTGGGCCGGACCTGGTACTGATCCACGGCTGGGCCCTGCAGGGCGGTGTATTCGCGCCGCTGGTGCAGCGCCTGGCAGACCAGTTCACCCTGCACCTGGTCGACCTGCCCGGCCATGGCCACAGCCGCGACGACACCACGCCGCTGCGCCTGCCGTTCGTGGTCAGTGCCATTGCCGCGGCCACACCGCCGGCGGTGTGGTGCGGCTGGTCGCTGGGTGGCCTGTTCGCACTGCATGCGGCGGCCACGCTGCCGAAGGTCCGCGGCCTCGCGATGATCGCCGCCACGCCGCGCTTCGTGCGTGGCGAGGATTGGCCGCACGGGGTCGAACCGGCAGTATTCGAGCAGTTCGGGCGTGAGCTGGCGACCGACTTCGGCGGCACGCTGGAACGCTTCCTCGCGCTGGACGTGATGGGCTCGGCGCATGCCCGCGAGGAACTGCGCACCCTGCGCCAGCGCCTGGTCGAGCGCGGTGCGCCCACCGAACGCGCCCTGCTGGAAGGCCTGCGCCTGCTGGAGAGCACCGACCTGCGCGGGGCACTGCCGACGCTGGGCAAGCCCAGCCTGTGGATCGCCGGCCAGCGCGACCGCCTGGTGTCACCGGTCGCCATGGAGGCCGCTGCGGCGCTGGCCCCGGGTGCGCAGGCGCTGACCATCGCCCACGGCGGCCATGCGCCCTTCCTCGGCCATGCCGACGAAGTGGCTGCCGCCCTGCAACACTTCGTTGCCGGCCTGTCACCGGCCGATGGCGGACAATGAGCCCCCTCCGAATTCCGCAGGATTGACGCATGGATCTGGGTATCAACGGCCGCTGGGCACTGGTCTGCGGCGCAAGCAAGGGGCTGGGCCTGGGCTGCGCGCGTGCGCTCATACGCGAGGGCGTGAACGTGGTGATCGTGGCGCGTGGCGAGGCTGCACTGAAGGTCGCCGCCGACGAACTGCGTGCACTGCCCGGTGCCGGTGAGGTGCGCGCCGTCGCCGCCGACGTCACCACCGAGGCCGGCCGCACTGCGGCGCTGGCCGCCTGCCCGCAGGTGGACATCCTGGTCAACAATGCCGGTGGTCCGCCGCCCGGTGATTTCCGCAATTTCGAACGCGACGACTGGATTGCCGCGCTGGACGCCAACATGCTGGCGCCAATCGCGCTGATCCGCGCCACCGTCGACGCGATGATCGAGCGCGGCTTCGGCCGCATCGTCAACATCACCTCGTCGGCGGTGAAAGCCCCGATCGACATCCTGGCGTTGTCCAACGGCGCGCGCAGTGGCCTGACCGGTTTCGTCGCCGGCCTGGCGCGCCGCACGGTGGCCCACAACGTCACCATCAACAACCTGCTGCCCGGCCAGTTCGACACCGACCGCCTGCGCGCCAACTTCGCCCACAGTGCGGGCAAGGACGGCGATGCCGGCGAAGTCGCCGAACGCCGCCGCCAGCAGATTCCCGCCGGCCGCTTCGGCACGCCTGACGAATTCGGCGCCGCCTGCGCCTTCCTGTGCAGTGCACAGGCCGGTTACCTCACCGGACAGAACCTGCTGATCGACGGCGGCGCCTACCCCGGTACGTTCTAAGAGACTTCCGCAATGCCGTCCCACTTCGATGCCCGCCATGTCCGCCGCGCGTTCGCGCGTGCCGCCAGCAGCTATGACGCCGCCGCCGCCCTGCAGCGCGAGGTGCAGTCGCGGCTGATCGAATCGCTGGACTACCTGGAGGCACGCAAGCCCGAGGTGGTGCTGGACATCGGTGCCGGCACCGGCCACGCCAGCGCGTTGATGAAGAAGCGCTGGCCGAAGGCGCAGGTGATCGCGCTGGACGTGGCGCTGCCGATGCTGGACCAGGCCAAGCGCCAGGCCGGCTGGTGGAAGCCGTTCCAGCGCCTGTGCGGCGACGCCGCCGCATTGCCGTTGGCGGACAACAGCGTGGATGTGATCTTCAGCAACCTGTGCCTGCAGTGGGTGGACGACCTGCCGGCGGTGTTCGCAGGCTTCCGTCGCGTGCTCAAGCCCGGTGGCCTGCTGCTGTGTTCCACCTTCGGCCCGGAAACCCTGATCGAACTCAACGAAGCCTTCGCGGCCGCCGATGACCGCCCGCACGTGAGCCGCTTCGCGCAGATCGCGCAGTTCGGCGACGCACTGATGATGGCCGGCTTCCGCGACCCGGTGCTGGACCGCGATCTGTTCACCCTGACCTACGACGACCTGCCCTCGTTGATGCGCGAACTGCGCGCGATGGGCGCGACCAACGCGCGGGTGGACCGCCGCCACACACTGACCGGGCGTAGCCGTTTCGCGGCGGCGGCAGCGGCGTATGAACCGATGCGGCGCGCCGACGGCAAGCTGCCCAGCAGCTGGGAAGTGATCTATGCCCATGCCTGGGCACCGGACCCCGGCGCACCAATCCGCGAAGGCGGGCATGATGTGGCCTCGGTGCCGGTGTCGGCGATTCCGATCCGGCGCAAGCAGACCTGATCGAAAGCCGCCGGGCATGGCCCGGCGCTACCGGGCGCGCGATAGGGGCCGCGCCGGGTGCACCAATGGTAGCGCCGGGCCATGCCCGGCGAGCGCAGCGGCGCGGCAGCCGCTCAGGTGTTGGCCGGCGAACTCAGCGGCGGGCGCACCAGGTCACGGTGGAAGAAATAGATTTCCTGCACCAGGAAGCGCCAGCTGGTGTGGAAGCTGCGGAAGCGCGTGCTGGGCGTGGACGAGGCCAGCGCATCGATGCCCAGTGCCTTGCTCAGTCGCAGCGCGCGCGCCATGTGCAGCGGGTCGCTGACGATGATCACCCGGTGCAGGTCGCGCTGGTCCATCAGTCGCTTGGCTTCGACCAGGTTCTGCACGGTGTTGCGCGAAGCGGTCTCGATCAGGATCGCATCGTCCGGCACGCCATGCTTGAGCGCGTAGCGGCGCGCCACCTGCGATTCGGAGAAGCGCGCACCGGTGCCGCCATAGCCGCCGGTAAAGATCAGCAGCGGCGCGTACCGGGCCTCGTACAGGTCCAGTCCATGCCGGATACGTTCTTCGAACACCGGCGATGGCTTGGCGTCATAGGCGGCCGCACCCAGCACGATGATGGCATCGGCCTTGGCGGCCTGGTCGCGCTCGCCGACCCAGACGATCCAGGCAGTCACACCCAGCAGCCAGATCACCAGCAGGACAAACAGCCGCCACAGCCAGCCCAGCAGGCCGGTGCGAGGCCGATGGCGGTCGCGGCTCATGGCGCCCCCCAGCGCAACGCGGGCAGGTCGACGTTGCCGCCGGACAGCACCAGGCCCACGCGCAGGCCGGCAAAACGTTGCGGCTGTGCCAGCACCGCGGCCAGTACGGTGGCCGAGGATGGCTCGACCACCTGCTTGAGCACCTCCCACAGCAGGCGCATTGCGGCCATGGTCGCAGTGTCATCGACCACGATCACCTCGGCACCGGCCGCGCGCAGCAGTTCGAAATTCGGCGCGCCGATCAGGGTACGCAGTCCATCGCAGATCGTGTCCGGGGTGAACGCGCCCTGCCGCTCGCCAGCGGCCAGCGAGCGCGCGGTATCGTCGGCTCCGGCTGGCTCGGCCAGCACCAGGCGGGTCTGCGGGCTGGTGTGCTGCAGCGCCAGCGCAGTACCGCTGGCCAGGCCACCGCCGCCCACCGGCACCACCAGCACATCGAACGGGCCGTCGCTGTGCAGCAGTTCCAGGGCCGCAGTGCCCTGCCCGGCCATCACCGCCGGGTCCGTATAGGGATGCACCAGGGTCGCGCCGGTATCGGCCTGCACCCTGGCACAGGTGGCCTCGCGGTCGGCGATGGTCGGCGGACAGCGCCAGAGCGTGGCGCCGTGGCGGGCGATGTTCGCCAGCTTGGCGGCCACCGCCCCTTCCGGCACCACCACATGGCAGGGGATGCCCCGGGTGCGTGCGGCCAGGGCCAGCGCGGCACCGTGGTTGCCGGAGGAATGGGTCACCACGCCAGCGATGGCACGATCAGCATCAAGCGACCACACCGCATTGCAGGCACCACGGAACTTGAATGCGCCACCGCGCTGCAGGTGCTCGGCCTTGAACGCCAGCTGTGCGCCGGCCAGCGCATCGAGCGTGCGCGACCGCAGCACCGGCGTCACGCTGGCGTGCGGGGCGATCCTCGCCGCAGCAAGCAGGACGTCATCGGCGCGGGGCAACAGTGAATCGCTCATGACGCAAGATTAACGTATGGCTTCGCGCTGGCGACCGGGACACAGGTCATGCCAGCATGCAGCCCTACGCCTCCATTCATCCTGGCCGGCGGAATTAAGGGCCGATTCAACGCTGGCGCCCGAAGCTGACTGCACACCCGTCCTCTGGGGGGACCCACCATGAAAATGCGCCTGATGCTTGCCGGTGGCCTGCTGCTGGCCCTGACCGGCTGCACCACCTACGACTATGTCGGCGGCGGCCGCAGCGGCAGCTACTACCACGGTGCGCCGTCGGTGGAGTACCGCTACCCGGCCGGCTATCCCTACAACTACGGCCCCTACTACGGTGGCTATGGCGGCTACTACGGCGGCTACGGCAATCCGTATTACTCGCGCCCGATCTACCGCCCGCCGCACAACCATCGCCCGCCGCCGCGCCCGGGCAATGGTGGCGAGCACCGTCCGCCGCCGCCGTCGCGACCGTCGTACAACGGTGGTTCGCCGTGGCGGAACATGGACTCCATGCGCCGCCCGCCGCAGTCGAACGCGCAGCCGTCGGCGCCCCCGCCGCAGGCCCGTCCGGCACCGGCACCGAGTGCGCCGAGGATGAACGGTTCCCCCTGGCGCAACATGGATCGTGCGACGCAGCGCACAGTTGAGCGCTGAACCGTCTTGCATTTCACACGGTCTAAGCCGCAATCTACGCGGACAGTGACGGCCCGCGTCACAAAGTGACAAAAACGACACGGGCCGCCGCAAAAAGCTCTACGTCGATATCCGACAGGAACATCTGGATCCCCCCTGTTCCGGCCCTGTCGGATGTCGGCACCTCTGAAGGCAGACGGCCCCGCAATGCGGGGCCGTCTGTTTTGTCGGGTCGCCGACCGGCGAAGGCCCCAGCTTCAGTAGATCCACGCCATGCGTGGATGGCGCCTTCCCGACAGCCCAAAAAAACAGGGCCGGACAGTCCCCCGACTGCCGGCCCTCTGCTCCCCCACCGTGCGCCTGTACCGGCCCCTGTTCCAATTCCGGTCACGGGCGCCTACGGCGCCAGCCACGGTGGGTGCTATTGGGTTATCTGCAAAAATCCTGCCAACTTTAGGGCTGATTTCGCCGCCAACTGGCCGGCGCCGGCGTCCGGACCCCGAATGGCGCTAAAATCGCCACCCCGGCGGCGCCCCCGGCCGCGCCTGCCCCAAGCTGAACAGCCCCCATGAACCCGTCCTTCCATCGTTACGACGTCATCGTCATCGGCGGTGGCCACGCCGGCACCGAAGCCGCGCTGGCCGCGGCCCGCACCGGCGTGCGCACCCTGTTGCTGACCCACAACATCGAAACGGTGGGCGCGATGAGCTGCAACCCGGCCATCGGCGGCATCGGCAAGGGCCACCTGGTCAAGGAGATCGACGCCCTGGGCGGTGCGATGGCGCATGCCGCCGACCGCGCCGGCATCCAATGGCGCACGCTCAACGCATCGAAGGGGCCGGCCGTGCGTGCCACCCGCTGCCAGGCCGATCGCAACCTGTACCGCATGGCGATCCGCGCCATCGTCGAAGGCCAAGACAACCTGACGGTGTTCCAGGCCGCGGTCGATGACCTGGTCATCGAAGGCGATGCCGTGCGTGGGGTCATCACCCAGACCGGCCTGCGCTTCGACGCCGAGGCCGTGGTGCTGACCGCCGGCACCTTCCTGGCCGGCAAGATCCATGTCGGCCCGACCCAGTATGCCGCCGGCCGCATGGGCGACCCGCCGGCCACCACGCTGGCCGCGCGCCTGCGCGAGCGCCCGTTTCAGGTCGACCGCCTGAAGACCGGCACGCCGCCGCGCATCGATGGCCGCTCGCTGGACTACAGCGTGATGGACGAGCAGCCGGGCGACACGCCGCGCCCGGTGATGTCCTTCCTCGGCTCGGTGGACGAGCATCCGCAGCAGGTCAGCTGCTGGATCACCCACACCACCGAACAGACCCACCAGATCATCCGCGACGCGCTGCACCGCTCGCCGCTGTACAGCGGCCAGATCGAAGGCATCGGCCCGCGCTACTGCCCGTCCATCGAGGACAAGGTGGTGCGCTTCGCCGAGAAGGCCAGCCACCAGATCTTCGTCGAGCCGGAAGGCCTGGGCATCGTCGAGATCTATCCCAACGGTATTTCCACCTCGCTGCCGTTCGACGTGCAGCTGGAGATGGTGCGCAGCATCCGCGGTTTCGCCAACGCGCACATCACCCGCCCCGGTTATGCCATCGAATACGACTTCTTCGATCCGCGCGGGCTGAAGGCCTCGCTGGAAACCAAGCTGGTCAACGGCCTGTTCTTCGCCGGCCAGATCAACGGCACCACCGGCTATGAAGAAGCCGCCGCGCAGGGCCTGCTGGCCGGCCTCAACGCTGCACGCCAGGTGCGCGGGCTGGACGGTTGGTGCCCGCGTCGCGACGAGGCGTACCTGGGCGTGCTGGTGGATGACCTGATCACCCACGGCACCAACGAGCCGTACCGCATGTTCACCAGCCGCGCCGAGTACCGCCTGCAACTGCGCGAAGACAACGCCGACCAGCGCCTGACCCCGGCCGGCCGCGAGATGGGCCTGGTGGATGACCGCCGCTGGAACGCGTTCGAGACCAAGCAGGCCGCCGTCGCCGCCGAGCGCGCACGCCTGGGTGCACTGTGGGCAACCCCGGCCAATGCGCTGGGCCGCGAAGTGCAGGACACGCTGGGCGTGGCGGTCAGCCGCGAAACCAACGTGCTGGACCTGATCAAGCGCCCGGAGCTGGACTACGCGCAGCTGATGCAGGTGCCGTCGCTGGGCCCGGCGGTAGCCGACGCCAAAGTGGCCGAGCAGGTGGAGATCGGCGTGAAGTACGCCGGCTATCTGGATCGCCAGCGCGAGGAAATCGAGCGCCAGCAGCGGCACGAAGCCACGCCGATCGCTGAAGCCTTCGATTACGCGACGGTGCGCGGGCTGTCGGCCGAAGCACTGCAGAAGCTGGAGCGCGTACGCCCGCAGACCATCGGCCAGGCACAGCGGATTCCCGGCATGACGCCGGCGGCGATCTCGCTGCTGCTGGTGCATCTGGAACGCGCACGCCGCGGCCGCGTGGCGTAAGCGGTCGCACCTGCCTCTGGTGGGTGCCGACCTTGGTCGGCACATGAGTCTGCCTTGGTGGGTGCCGACCTTGGTCGGCACGGAAGCATGGAGTGTCGCGATCTGATGATCCGTGCCGACCAAGGTCGGCACCTACCAGAGCAGTTCGCGTTACTGCGCGTCCGCGCCGCCGCCCAGCACCTTGAACAAGGTCACCCGGTTGCCCGCTTCCTGCTGCTGCAACGCGATCAGGTCCTGCTGCGCGGCATACAGGTTGCGCTGTGCGTCCAGCGACTGCAGGTAGCCGTCCAGCCCGGTGCGGTAACGCGCATCGGCCAGCGTGTAGCTGCGCTGGCTGGCGGCCACCAGCGCGCGCTGCGCGTCCATCTGTGCGGTCAGGTGGTCACGCGTGACCAGCGCATCGGCCACCTCGCTAAAGGCCTGCTGGATCGCCTTCTCGTATTGCGCGATGCCGATGTCCTTGCCGATCTTCGAGGCATCCAGCGACGCCTTCAGTGCGCCGGCATGGAAGATCGGAGCGGTGATACTGGGCGCGAACGACCAGCCACGGGTACCAGCCGAGAACAGCGTCGACAACGCGGTGGAGCTGTGGCCGTAGTTGGCAGTCAATGTCAGCGTCGGGAAGAACGCGGCGCGCGCGGCGCCTATATCGGCATTGGCCGCCTGCAGCGCGTGTTCGGCGGACAACACGTCCGGGCGCTGCAGCAGCACGCTTGAGGGCAGGTCGGCCGGCAACGGCGCCAGTGCCACGCTGCCCTCCAGCGCCTGCGCGGTCGGCAGCAGGGCCGGATCCAGCGGCGCCCCCACCAACAGCTGCAATGCATCGCGATCCTGCGCCTGCTGCGTCTGCAGCTTGGCAAGCACGCCGCGCGCGGCTTCCACGCTGGTCTGCACCTGCGACAGGTCCAGCCCCGAGGCCAGCCCCTGCGCATGGCGGGCCTCGGTGCGCTGCAGGGTCTGCTGCTGGCTGTCCAGGGTCTGTTGCGTGAATGCCAGCGACTGCCCATCGGCGGCCAGCGCCAGCCACGCCGTCGCCACTTCGGCGACCAGACTGGTGCGCGCCGCACGCTGGTTCTCGGCACTGGCCAGCCAGTTCTGCAGGGCTTCGCTCTTCAGGCTGCGGATGCGCCCGATCAGGTCCAGCTCCCAGCTGCTGATGCCGACCTGCAGCGCGTCGGACTCGGTTACCTGGGTGGCCCCGGTCTCACTGTTGGCGTCACTGACCCGCGAACGGGTGACGCTGCCGCTGGTATTCACCGACGGCAGCAGCGCCGCACGCTGGATGCGGTACTGCGCCCGCTCCTTCTCCACCTGCAGCACGGCCACGCGCAGGTCGCGGTTGTTCTGCAGCGCCAGCGCGATCACCTGCTGCAGGCGTGGTTCCAGGAACACCTCACGCCATGCCGGCATCGCCAGCGCAGGATCAGCCTCGCCGGTGGCCGCATTGCCGAACTGCACCGGCACCGGTGCCCCGGGCCGCTGGTAATGCGGCGCCATGCCCACGCAGCCACCGAGCACGGTGGTCATCGTCGCGGCCGCCAGGGCGCGCAGCAGCATCGGCTTCATGGGCGTGCCTCCGGGACAGTGGCTTCGGTCGGTGCGCGGCCCGGGAACATGCGGCGAACCAACAGGTAGAACAACGGCACGAAGAACATGCCCAGCACCATCGAGGCGACCGTGCCGCCGGCCACGCCGGTACCCAGCGATCGGCGCGCGGCTGAACCGGCACCGGTGGCGAACACCAGCGGCAGCACGCCCATCAGGAAGGCCAGCGAGGTCATCACGATCGGCCGCAGCCGCAGGTAGACCGCCTGCAGGATCGCCTCGCGGGTGCTCTTGCCCTGCTGTTCGAGGATGCGCGCGAACTCGACGATCAGGATGCCGTTCTTGGCCGCCAGGCCAATCGTGGTCAACAGGCCGACCTGGAAGTACACGTCGTTGTTGAGGCCGCGCAGGTTCATCATCAGCACCGCACCGAACACGCCTACCGGCACCGCCAGCATCACCGCGAACGGCACCGCCCAGCTTTCATAAAGCGCGGCCAGGCACAGGAACACGAACAGCAGCGAGATGGCGTACAGCATCGGCGCCTGGTTGCCCGACAGCTGTTCCTGGTAGGCCATGTCCGACCACGCGTGGCTGAAGCCTTCCGGCAGCGTATCGGCCAGGCGCGCGATCTCGGCCATCGCCTCGCCGGAGCTGACGCCCGGCGCCGGCTGGCCGGTGATCTCCATCGCCGAGATGCCGTTGTAGCGCTGCAGCGCGGCCGGTGCGCTGGACCAGTGCGCGCTGACCAGCGATGACAGCGGCACCATCTGCCCAGCCTGGTTGCGCACGCTCCAGCGCTCGATGTCCTGCGGCTGCATTCGTGCTTCGGCAGCGCCTTGGATGAACACCTTCTTGATGCGGCCCTTGTAGATGAAGTTGTTGACGAAGTCGCCGCCCAGCGCCGCGTTCAAGGTGTCATTGATGTCCTGCGGATTCACGCCCATCGCCTGCGCCTTCGCGTCGTCCACCTTCACCGCATACACCGGTGCATCTTCCAGGCTGGCATAGCGCACGTTGACCAGCTTCGGATCCTTGGCAGCTTCCTTCAGCAATGTGTTGCGTGCAGCCACGGCGGCGGCATGGCCGGCACCGCCTTCGTCCTGCAGTTCCAGGGTGAATCCGCCCGCATCGCCCAGGCCGAGGATGGCCGGCGGCGAGGTGATGAACACCTGCGCATCGGGCACGCTGGCCATGGCCTTGGTCAACCGTACGGCGATGGTATCGGCATCATCCTTGCGGTCATCCCAGTCCTTCAGGCGAATGAAGGCCTGGCCGACATTCTGGCCGCTGCCGGTCACGCTGAAGCCGGCGGTGGCCTGGATCGACAGCACGCTGTCGTCTTTTACTGCGGCGGCACTGAGGCGATCCATCACAGCACGGGTCTGTTCCAGCGTGGCGCCGGCCGGCAGCTTCACCAGCGCGTTGAGCATGCCCTGGTCCTCGTCGGGCAGGAACGCGCCAGGCAGGTGCCACAGCAGCAGGCCGGTGACCACGCTCAGCACCAGGTAGAACACTACGCCGAGCGTGCGCCGACCGAGGAAGCCATCCACCCGACGACGCAGGCCGTTGGAGGTGCGCTCGAAACGGTGGTTGAACCAGATGAAGAACTTGCCCAGCAGGCTCGGTTCGCCGCCGTGGTCGCCGTGCGGATGGCCGCCCTTGGGAATCTGGTGCAGGATGCTGCCGCACAGCGCCGGGGTGATGGTCATCGCCACCAGCACCGACAGGATCATCGCTGCCGCAATCGTCACCGAGAACTGGCGGTAGATCACGCCGGTGACACCGCTGAAGAACGCCATCGGCAGGAACACTGCGGTCAGCACCAGCACGATACCGACCAGCGCGCCGGTGATCTGGCCCATCGCCTTCAGCGTCGCCGGCTTCGGCGCCAGCCCTTCGAAGGTCATCACCCGTTCCACGTTCTCCACCACCACGATGGCATCGTCCACCAGCAGGCCGATGGCCAATACCAGCGCGAACATGGTCAGCGTGTTGATCGAATAACCGAACGCGGCCAGAACGCCGAACGTGCCCAGCAGCACCACCGGCACTGCGATGGTCGGGATCAGGGTGGCGCGCCAGTTCTGCAGGAACAGGTACATCACCAGCACCACCAGGATGATCGCCTCGATCAGGGTGATCACCACTTCCTTCAGCGAGATGGTCACGAACGGCGTGGTGGTGAACGCCACGTGGGCGGTGTAGCCATGCGGCCAGTACTTCTGCAGCTGCTGAAGCCGTGCATCGATGGCCTTGGACACGGCGATGGCGTTGGCACCGGCATTGAGTTCGATACCCAGCGATGCAGACGGCTTGCCGTTGAAGGTGCTGATGCTGTCGTAGCTCTCCGGGCCCAGCCCGATCTTCGCGACGTCACCCAGATGCACCACGCTGCCGTTGGCATCGGCCTTCAGCACCACCTGCGCGAACTGTTCGGGCGTGTGCAGGCGGCTGCGCGCGGTCACCGTGGCGTCAAGCTGCTGGCCCTTCAGCGCCGGCTGGCCGCCGAGTTCACCGGCCGAGACGTCGGTGTTCTGTGCCTGCAGCGCGGTCTCGATGTCCGACGGCATCAGCGCGTACTGGCGTATCTTCTCCGGGTCCAGCCAGATGCGCATGGCGTACTCCTGGCCGATCGGCTGGATGTTGCCGACACCGCTGACGCGGCTGATCTGGTCATCGATGCGCGCTTCCATGAAGTTGGCGACATCGAAGTTGTCCATGCTGCCGTCTTCGCTGGTGAACGACAGCACCTCGAAGATCGAACCACTGGACTTGGTGATGGTCAGGCCGTTCTGCTGCACCGCCTGCGGCAGCGTGGCCATGGCCGCCTGCAGCTGGTTCTGCACCTGCACCTGCGCGGTGTCCGGATTGGTGCCGGTGGCGAACACCAGGTTGACCTGCGCCGAGCCGTCGGAGGCACTGGTCGAGGTCATGTACATCAGGTGATCGAGGCTCTGCTGCGACTGCTCGATGACCTGGGTGACCGCATTTTCCACGGTCTGCGACGAGGCACCGGTGTAGGTGGCACGGATGGTGATGGTGGGCGGGGCGATCTGCGGGTAGCGGTCCACCGGCAGGATCAGGATCGCAAGCAGGCCGAGCAGGCTGACCGCAATGGCGATCACCCAGGCGAAGATCGGCCGGTCGATGAAGAAACGAACCATGCGCGGCAGGCCTCAGTGCGACTTTTCGTCGGTGTTGCCGTTCGGGTCGATCGCCGGCATCGCCGCCAGCTGCGCCGTGGTGGCCGCCACCGCCTTCACCTGCTGGCCCAGTGATACCGCACTGCCGTTGCTGACGATCACCCGTTCGCCGGTCTTGAGACCATCGGTGATCTGCCACTGGTTGCCGACCACCTGGCCGGTGCGGACCCGGCGCTCGACCACATGATCCTTGGCGTCGAGCAGGCGCAGCAGCGGCTCGCCGCGTTCGTTGCGCGTCACCGCCTTCTGCGGCACCAGCAGCGCGCGCGCGTCGGTAGCCATCGGCAGCACCGCCTTCAGGTACATGCCGGGTAGCAACAGGCCGTCCGGGTTCGGGATGACCGCACGCAGCACCACATTGCCGGTACCCGGATCGACCGCGCTGCCGACGAACTCCAGCGTGCCTTCGTGCGCATAGGTGCTGCCGTCCTCCAACAGCACCTTCACCTGTGCCTTGCCATCGATGGCCTTCACCAGGCCGGCATCGAGCTGCTTGCGCAGTGCCAGCATCTGCGTGCTGGACTGGGTGACATCCAGGTACACCGGGTCCAGCCGCTGGATGGTGGTCAGCGCGGCGTCCTGCCCGGCCGCGACCAGCGCACCAGCGGTCACGCTGGAGGTGCCGATGCGACCGTCGATGGGCGCGGTCACCCGGGTGTAGTCGAGGTTGATGCGGGCGGCCTGCAATGCAGCGCGCGCGGCAATCACGTTGGCCTGCGCCTGCTTCAGCGCCGAGGTGGCGTCGTCGGCATCCTGCTTGCTGGCCGCATCCATGCTCACCAGCGCGCGGGTGCGCTCGGCCTTCGGCTGTGCCGACAACACGGTGGCCTCGGCCTGCGCCAGCTGCCCGCGGGCGGTATCGAAGGCCGCCTGGTATGGCGCCGGATCGACCTGGTACAGCAGCTGCCCCGCCTTGACCTGCTGGCCTTCGGTGAACAACCGCTGGCGGATCAGGCCGCCGATCTGCGGCCGCACCTCGGAGATCTCGAACGGCACGGCGCGGCCGGGCAGCGTCTGCTGTAGTGCCAGCGGCTGCGCGCTGGCCGTGATGACGCCCACTTCGGGCATGGCCGGTGCTTCAGTCCTGCCCGCCGAACAGGCCGCCAGGGCCAACAGCAGGGGCAGCAGCAGGGGACGCGGGGAACGGGACAGCGGGCGCAGGAGTGACATGGGGGGCGTGGGGGCCTTGCGTTGACCCGTGCACGCTGCCGTGGAACTGTGCAGAGAATATGGAGATTGTGCGACCGGCTCAGCTGGCGCTTGCTTTCGGCGCCGCATGCGCCGCTAATGGCCTCCGCGATGGCGAAGATTCGACTCAAATTCGGCCTGACCGCGAAGACCTTCCTCGCGATCTTCACCGCCTGCCTGCTGGTGCTGGCAGTGAACGGTATTGCCAGCCGCGTGGCCTTCCAGACCGGATTCCTGGACTACCTCAACGACCAGGGCGACCTGCGCATGCAGCGGCTGATGCCCCACCTGCAGCGTGAGTACCGCGAGCACGGTGGCTGGGGACATCTGCATGGTGATGGCGACCGCTGGGCGCGGTTGCTGCGCCCGGATCTGGCCCATGGGCACGAAGGGCCGGTGCCGCCGCTGTCCGACCAGACCGGCGTGCCGTCGCGTCTGGGCCTGTTCGATGCGCAGCACCACTTCGTGGCCGGCAACCCCGACGCCACCAGCGATGACGAGCCGCATGCGGTGCAGGTGGACGGGCAGACCGTAGGTTGGCTGGGCATGGTGCCGTTCCAGACCGTCATCGCCACCAACGACCTGAATTTCTACAACACCCAGGTGCGCGCCTGGTGGGTGATCGGCATCGCCCTACTGCTGGTGACGGTACTGCTGGCCTGGCTGGTATCGCGGGCGCTGCGCCAGCGCCTGGCCAAGCTGGCCGCGGCCACGCACCGGCTGGCGGCCGGTGACTACGCCACCCGCATCGAGCGCACCAGCGACGATGAGCTGGACGCACTGGTCAACGACTTCAACCGGATGGCGCAGGCGCTGGACGATACCGAGCGCAACCGCCGCGCCTTCATCGCCGACATCTCGCATGAGCTGCGCACGCCATTGGCGGTGGTGCGCGCCGAGCTGGAGGCGATCGAAGATGGCATCCGTCCGCTGGACCGCGCCAACCTGGTGGGCCTGCAGGGCGAGATCCGCCAGCTGGGCAAGCTGATCGACGACCTGCACGACTTGTCGATGACCCAGTCTGGCGGCCTGGCGTACCGCTTCGCGCCACTGGACTTGGCGGCACTGCTGCGCAGCGAACTCAACGGCATGCGCGTGCGCTTCGCCAATGCAGGCCTGGCGCTGGAGGAAGATCTGCCCGCCATGCCGTTGCAGGTGTCCGGTGACGAACGGCGCCTGCAGCAGGTGCTGGCCAACCTGCTGGAGAATGCACTGCGCTACACCCACGCCGGTGGCCGCGTACTCGTGCAGGCAGCGCACGTGCCTGCCGGCGTGCAGCTGATCGTGGAAGACACCGCGCCGGGCGTGCCGGCCGACAAGTGCGCGCTGTTGTTCGAACGCTTCTACCGCGTGGAGAGTTCGCGCAATCGTGCCAGTGGTGGCAGCGGGCTGGGCCTGGCCATCAGCCACAACATCATCCTCGCCCACCACGGCGTCATCCACGCCGAGCCTTCGCCACTGGGCGGGCTGCGCGTGGTCATCACCCTGCCGGAGCCTGCATGAGCACGTCGCCCGCCACGTCCGCGAAGATCCTGATCGTCGAGGACGAGCCACGCCTGGCCTCGGTACTGCGCGACTACCTGGCCGCTGCCGGCATGGCCAGCGAGTGGGTGGACGACGGTGGCCAGGTGATCGACGCGTTCGCGCGCTACCAGCCCGATCTGGTGCTGCTGGACCTGATGCTGCCGCAGCGCGACGGCGTGGACCTGTGCCGCGAACTGCGCGCCAGCAGCGATGTGCCGGTCATCATGGTCACCGCACGGGTGGAAGAGATCGACCGCCTGCTGGGCCTGGAGATCGGTGCCGACGACTACATCTGCAAGCCGTTCAGTCCGCGCGAAGTGGTCGCTCGGGTAATGGCGGTGCTGCGCCGCTACCGCCCAGACCCCGGTGCGCGCGCCAACGGCGGCCTGCACATCGACGAGCCGGCCGCACGCGCCACCTGGAACGGCAAGGGCCTGGACCTGACGCCGGTGGAATACCGCCTGCTGCGCACGCTGCTGGCCACGCCAGGCCGGATCTGGGCGCGCGATGAACTGCTCGACCGGCTGTACCTGGACCATCGCGTGGTGGTCGACCGCACTGTCGACAGCCATGTGCGCAACCTGCGCCGCAAGCTGGCCGACGCCGGCATGGAAGGCGAGCCAATCCGTTCGGTGTACGGCATGGGCTACAGCTACGAGCCGTGATCGCGTTCGCCGGGCTTGGCCCGGCGCTACCCCGTCATGCCTCGTCGACGAACGTCACCCCCTGGTAGCGCCGGGCCATGCCCGGCGAGCGCAGCGATGCAGACCTGCGCTACAGTCGAGAACGCTCGACATCAACGAATCACGACTGCATGGACGACATCCACCCGATCGCGCCGGACAAGCGCGCCGCCATCCTTTCGACCCTGGCCGACATCGAACAACGCTACGACGTACGCGTGCTGCTGGCCTGCGAGTCGGGCAGCCGCGGCTGGGGCTTTTCCTCGCCGGACAGTGACTACGACGCGCGCTTCATCTACGTGCATCGCCAGCCGTGGTATCTCAGCGTCAACGAGAGCACCGGTCCCGGCGAAGCGCAGCGCGATGTGATCGAACTGCCGATCGACGATGAGCTCGATGTCAGCGGCTGGGACCTGCGCAAGGCACTGCGGCTGGTCTCAAAATCCAATCCGACACTGATCGAATGGCTGCGTTCGCCGATCATCTACCAGCAGGATCACGCTGCGATGTCGCAGCTGTGGAAGGCAGCTGAGTCGTTCTATTCACCACTGGGAACGTGGTGGCACTACTTCAACATGGCGCGCTCGAACCATCGCGGTTACCTGCGTGGCGAAACGGTACGCACGAAGAAATACCTGTACGTGCTGCGCCCACTGCTGGCCTGCCAGTGGATCGAACACGAACAGACACCCCCGCCGATGGCCTTCGAGGATCTGCTGGACCGGCTGCTGCCGCTTGGCCCGGTGCGTGAAGCCATCGATGCCCTGCTGGCCGTGAAACGCGCCAGTGCCGAGTTCAGTGCCGGACCACGCATCGCGGCGATCAGCGATTTCATCGATCGTGAACTAGCCGCCCGCGCCGGGCAGGCCCCACGGCTGCCTGCTGGCCAGGGCGACAGCGCCTGGCTGGACGCGCTGTTCCGGCAGATGCTGGCCGAGCACGCGCCGTCCTGAGCGGTTGCACCCGTTTCTGGTAGCTGCCGACCTTGGTCGGCACCGAGATCACCATCCACGCATGGCGTGGATCTACTGTGTATCCGCGCGGCCCCAGGGCGGTACCTCCCCCAGCGTTCGCACGCGTATCATCGTCGCGAACGCCCTGATTTCCGGAGACTTCGATGAACCCGCTGCGCCCCTTCCGCGACAAGATGCCCGTCCTCGGCGAGCGCGTGTACATCGACCCGGCCTGCACCGTCATCGGTGACGTGGAGCTGGCCGACGACGTGTCGGTGTGGCCGGGCACGGTCATCCGCGGCGATGTCAACTACGTGCGCATCGGTGCGCGCACCAACGTGCAGGACGGCACCATCATCCATGTCAGCCACCACAGCCCGTACAACAAGGCCGGCTACCCGACCCTGATCGGCCAAGGCGTGACCGTCGGCCACGGCTGCATCATCCACGCCTGCACGATCGGCGATTACAGCCTGATCGGCATGGGCGCCTGCATCCTCGACGGCGCCCGCGTGGAGCGCCATGGCTTCGTCGGCGCCGGTGCGGTGGTCGGCCCGGGCAAGGTGGTGGGCGAAGGCGAGCTGTGGGTCGGCAACCCGGCCCGGCCGGCGCGCACGCTGAGCGACAAGGAGATCGAGTCGCTGCACTATTCGGCCGACCACTACGTGCGGTTGAAGGACGAATACCGGGGCTGAGCAGCCAACGCCGCCACGCGGCTCTGCTAAAGTCTGGGCCCGACCAGGACCTGTCGAGACCCCCATGCCTGTGGCTGCCTGCCGGAGAGGACTCCGGCGCCCACAACGAAGGCCATCGCGCTGATGGCCGCACCGATGCTCGATACCTACCGCGAGGTGGTGACGCCAGAGGGTGTGCCGCTGCAGTTGCCTGCCGCCGGCCCGGTACCGCGGGCGATGGCCTGGCTGGTCGATCTCGGCGTGCGCATCGCGGCACTGGTGTTGGTGTCCATTCCGCTGGCGCTGCTGGACAAGTTCGGCTCCGGCCTCTACCTGGTGCTGATGTTCCTGGTCTACTGGGCCTACCCGATCGTCTGCGAAGCAGTGTGGGGACGCACCCTGGGCAAGCGTGCGCTGGGGCTGCGCGTGCTGTCTCGCGATGGCGCGCCGGTAGGCTGGATGGCGGCGATCACCCGCAACCTGCTGCGCACGGTGGACATGCTGCCCTTCGGCTATGCGCTGGGCCTGATCAGCAGCCTGTTCGATCCGCATGGCCGCCGCCTGGGCGACCTGGTGGCCGGCACCGTGGTGGTGCATGCACCCGCGCTGTATCTGCCACCGCCGCCGACCATCGACAGCGTGCTGGCCCCGCCGCAGCCCCTGCGACCAGAGGAACAGGCCGCGCTGATGGCCTTCGCCGAGCGCGCGCCACGCTTGTCGGCGGCGCGCCAGCAGGAGCTGGCCGGTATTGCCGAGCCACTGACCGGCACCCACGGCCAGGTCGGCGTTCTGCGCCTGTATGCGATGGCCAACTGGCTGCTGGGGCGGCGATGAAACAGGAGCAGTTCGTCGCCCGCTACCAGCAGGAATGGCAGGACCTGGAGCAGTGGCTGCTGCTGCGTGCCGGCGCCTCACGCCGCACGCGCCGCAAGGCCAGCGGCCTGGCACTGGACGACACGACCTTCCCGCAGCGCTACCGGCGGCTGTGCCAGCAGCTGGCGCTGGCCCGCGAGCGCGGCTACAGCCCGCAGCTGGTGCAGCGCCTGCAGCAGCTGATGCAGCAGGGCCACAGCGTGCTGTACCGCACGCCGCCGACACGTTGGCGGGGTGCCCTGGAGTTCCTGGTGGCCGACTTCCCGCTGCTGGTGCGCAGCCAGGCGCGCAGCATGTGGGTAGCGCTGGCGATGTTCGCGCTGCCGGCGGTGGCCTGCTTCGTGCTGGTGCAGGTCTATCCGGACCTGATCCACATGCTGATGGACAACCGCCAGATCGCAGAGATGGAGCGCATGTACGATCCCGCCGCCGAGCGCCTGGGGCGTGACAGCGGCACCGACTGGATGATGTTCGGCCACTACATCATGAACAACATCAGCATCGCCCTGCGCACCTTCGCCAGCGGACTGCTGGCCGGGCTGGGCACGCTGCTGGTGCTGCTGTTCAACGGCGTGATCATCGGTTCAGTGGCAGGCCACCTGCAGCACATCGGCCATGGCGACCCGTTCTGGCGCTTCGTGGTCGGCCACGGCGCCTTCGAGCTGACTGCGATCGTGATCGCTGGCGGTGCCGGCCTGCAGCTGGGCATGAAGCTGCTGGCGCCGGGCCGGCGCAGCCGCCTGGATGCACTGGTCGACGGCGGCCGCATCGGCGCGCGGCTGTGCCTCGGCGTCGCCTTCATGCTGTTGGTGGCCGCCTTCATCGAAGCCTTCTGGTCATCGATCGCCGAAGTACCTGCATGGGGCAAGTTCAGCGTGGCCGGTGTGTTGTGGGCCGGCGTGCTGCTGTGGCTGTGGCGCGGCGGACGTGGAGCTGGCCATGCGCATTGACCACCTGGACGTGGCGCTGCGTGCCCGCAGTGGCTGGGAAGCGATGGAGCTGGGCACCGCGCTGTCCCGCCGTCACGCGCGCGCGCTGTGGGGCAGCTGGCTGCTGGCCAGTGCACCGCTGTTCGTGATCTTCAACGCGCTGGGCTGGTGGCTGGATGCCTTCGGCTGGGCCTGGCTGGCGATGTGGTGGTGCAAACCGCTGTTCGAACGTGCGCCGTTGTATGTGCTGTCGCGCGGCATCTTCGGTGAACCAGTCGGCACGCTGGCCGCGCTGCGTGCGCAACGTCACTGGGGCAACAGCGGCTTCTGGGGCTACCTGGGTTGGCGTCGTTTCAGCGTGCTGCGCAGCCTGTGCCTGCCGGTGAACCTGCTGGAAGGCAACACACCGGGCCAGCGCGGCCCACGTCGTCGTGCAGTGGCAGCCGGCGCAGCGGGCGCGGCACTGGTACTGACCGTGACCTGCATGGCGTTCGAAGCCGTGCTGGTGTCCGGCGCGATCGGTGCGGTGTTCATGTTCATGCCACTGGAGCTGATGTCCGAATCATGGCGCGCCGCATGGGACATGATCGGCCAGGACACACCCGCATGGGCACGGCTGGGCTTCAACCTGGCGTGCTGGCTGGCCTCGGTGCTGATCGGCCCGTTCTTCGTCGGTGCGGGCTTTGGCCTGTACTTGAACCGGCGCACGCAGATGGAAGCCTGGGATGTGGAGATCGCCCTGCGCCGCCTGCGCGAGCGGCTGCTGCCGGCGGCATCGACGCTGGCCCTGCTGCTGTGCCTGGCACTGCCGCTGGTCTCCGCACCGGTGCATGCGCAGGACACAGACGCCGAGCCCGAACGCGCCATGGGCAAGCCCAACGACCGTGGCATCGACGCCGAGGAAGGCGACGAAGCACCGACCATCGACCCGGGCAACACCCCGGCAACGATCTTCGGCGGTACGCCGGTGGACACCGCCGGTTTCCGTCAGGCAGTGAACCGCGCCTATGAAGACCCGCTGCAGCGCCCGACCCGCCAGGTCACCCGCTGGAAGCCGATCGAACAGGCCGAGGAAGAGAAGAAGGAAGACAAGCAGCTGCAGCGTGACACCAACAGCAACGGTGAACGCAAAGCGCGCAAGGACGGCATCGCCTGGCTGGCGCGGCTGGCCGAATGGGGCCTGTGGGGGCTGCTCGGCGTCCTGCTGCTGGTGCTGCTGCTGACCGCACGGCTGTGGCTGCCGTGGCTGCGGGGCAGTGGCCGACGCAAGGCCGAGGCCGCACCGCCGGTGGTGGAGGAACAGGTGGAGTTGCCGGTGGTGCTGCCGCCGGACGTGGCCACCCAGGCCGGCCTGCTCTGGGACCAGGGCCGGCCGCGGCAGGCGCTGGCCCTTCTGTACCGCGCCAGCGTGCGCACGGTGGGCGAGCGCAGCGGTATCGCGCTTCCACCCGGTGCCACCGAAGCGCAATGCCTGCGCGCGTCGCGGCGCATGCCCGAGGCCAGCGACCGTGACCTGTTCGCGCGCATCGTGCGCATGTGGCAGTACGCCGCCTACGGTGGCCGCCTGCCCAGCCGCGCCGATTTCGATGCATTGGCCGATACGCTGCGCCAGCAGTACCGGTGGCAGGCATGAGCCCGCGCCTGTTCTGGTCGCTGCTGCTCGGTGCATTGGTGCTGTTCGGTGTACCGCTGACGATCCTTTACCTGCGCACGCATGAGCGGGTGACCGAGACCGTGCAGCTGCCGCCGCAGGGCGAAGCTGGCTACAACCCGCTGTACGTGCTCGGCCAGGCCCTGCGCGCCGACGGCATTGACGTGCACTCGCGGCCACGGCTGGAACTGCGGCAAATGACGCTGGGGCCGCACGACACGGTGGTGCTGCTGCAGGACAGCAGCGAACTGCCGCCGCCCGTCGCCAGCGCGCTGCTGGACTGGGTCGATGGGGGCGGCCACCTGCTGGTGCGGACGCCGCCACCGGCCGAGGACGATGCCGGCAGCACGCAGGGGCCCCTGCTGGATCAGCTGGGCGTGGACAGCCTGTTCCAGCGCAGCGACTGCCAGCCGTTCCATGTCGACGACGATCCTGGTCACGTTGAGTTCTGTGGAGGCCGCCGCTTCACCCTGGGTTTTGCCGCCAGTGCACAGGCCGAACGTCGCTGGGGCACGGATCGCGACCTGGTGTTTGCGCGCCTGCGCCATGGCCAGGGCAAGGTGAGCGTGCTGGCCGACATGGAGTTCATGCGCAGCGAGGTGGACTCACCGGCAGCGCGCCTGGCATCGGCAGGGGGCAAGGCCAGCGACGGCCTGCACGACGCGTCGCACCGCGACCTGACCCGCTATCTGCTCGATCCGAACTACGGCAAGGGTGCGGTCTGGCTGATCTACGCCAGCCGCCCGCCGTCGCTGTGGTCGCGCATGTTCTACCAGGGCTGGCCACTGTGGGCGCCACTGCTGCTGACCCTGCTGGGCTGGTTGTGGGGCCGCTCGCAGCGCTTCGGCAGCCTGCTGCCGTCACCGGTACTGGAACGCCGTTCGCTGCTGGAACACGTGCGTGCCAGTGGTGAACTGCTGCTGCGTTTCGGCCACGGTACGCGCCTGTACGAGGCCGTACTCGCCCTGTTCCTGCACCGCCTGCGCCTGCGCGCACCGGTTGCGGCCGCACTGGTTGGTGCGCCACGCGATCAGGCCATCGCCGAGCTGCTGAAGTGGCCTCAAGGCCGCGTTGCCAGCGCGCTCACGCCCCCTCCGCCGCACGATTCCTCCGCCCTGCGCGAGCGCATCCGCTTGCTGCTCCAGATGAGATCCCTGCTATGACCGAAGTCCCCGAGCTGCCGGCGGCCGCCAACGCCCGCCTGATCGAACGCGTCGATGCCATCCGCACCGCCGTCGGACACGCCTTCATCGGCCAGGCCGATGTGCTGGACCAGATTCTGGTGGCCCTGCTGGCCGGCGGCCACGTGCTGATCGAAGGCGTGCCCGGGCTGGGCAAGACGTTGCTGGTGCGCGCGCTGGCCCAGGCCCTGGAGCTGGACTACGGTCGCGTGCAGTTCACCCCCGACCTGATGCCCAGCGACGTCAGCGGCCACGCGGTGTACGACCCGAAGAGCGAGAGCTTCAAGATCCGCCGCGGCCCGGTGTTCACCAATCTGCTGCTGGCCGATGAGATCAACCGTGCACCGGCCAAGACCCAGTCGGCGCTGCTGGAAGTGATGCAGGAAGGCCAGGTGACCATCGAAGGCAAGGCCTTCACCCTGGCGCCGCCGTTCATGGCGCTGGCCACGCAGAACCCGCTGGAGCAGGAGGGCACCTACCCGCTGCCGGAAGCGCAGCTGGACCGTTTCCTGCTGAAGGTGCTGATCGACTATCCGCAGCTGGAGGACGAGAAGCGCATGGTGACCGCGATCACCAGTGGTCGTGCTGCCAGCGATTTCGACCTGAGCCAGGTGCCGCGCGTGCTCGGTGCCGGCGAGTTGCTGGAACTGCAGCGTGCCACTGCGGCGATCACCGTCGATGACGAAGTGATCGACTACGCGGTGCGCATCGTTGCCGCCACCCGGCAGTGGCCGGGTATCGCGGTCGGTGCCGGCCCCCGTGGCAGCATCGCGCTGGTGCGTGCTTCGCGCGCGCAGGCGGTGCTGGCCGGCCGTGATTTCGTCACTCCGGATGATGTGCGCGACATCGCACGCCCGGCGCTGCGCCACCGCATCGCGCTGGCCCCGGAACTGCAGATCGAAGGCCAGGACGCCGACGACGTGCTGGGCGCGTTGCTGGCCAAGGTGGAAGCGCCGCGCCGATGAGGCCGGCCCCGCTGCTGCTGGCGCTGCTGCTGGCCTGGGCCGCCTTGGGTGGCCTGGTGCTGGGCGGGTTGCTGCCGCGCTGGAGCTGGGCGCTGGCGGCACTGGCGATTGCCGTGCCGGCGTTGATGGATCTGTGGCGGCAGTCGCGGCGTCCGTCGCCGCAGGTGCAACGCGAACTGCCCGAAGCGCTGGCACTGGGCGTGCGCCGCGAGGCCGCGCTGCGGCTGCAGGCAGACACGTCGATGACGGTGCAGGTGTTCGACCTGGTGCCCGGCGGCTGGCCGCTGGAATCGCTGCCGCAGCGCGTGCGCCTGCAGGCCGGCAGCGCCTCCACCCTGCACTATCACCTGCACCCGCTGCAGCGTGGGCACTTCCGCTTTGAAGGCGTGCACCTGCGCATGCGCTCGCCGTGGCGCCTGTGGTGGCAGCAACGCACCCTGCCACCGGCGCTGGACGTGCGCGTCTACCCGAACTTCGTGCCGCTCACCCGCTTCGCGCTGTTCAGTGCGGACCAGGCCTCACGGCTGGTGGGTGCGCACGTGAAACGCCGGCGTGGCGAAGGCACCGACTTCCACCAGATGCGCGAGTACCGCATCGGCGACAGCCTGCGCCAGCTCGACTGGAAGGCCACGGCACGGGCACGCAAACTGGTCTCGCGTGAGTACCAGGACGAGAAGAACCAGCAGCTGCTGCTGATGCTCGACAGTGGCCGGCGCATGCTGGCCAGCGAAGGCGGGCTCTCGCATTTCGACCACGCCTTGAACGCTTCGCTGGTGGTGGCGTACCTGGCGCTGCGCCAGGGCGACGCCGCCGGCCTGTTTGCTGCCGGTGGTGAACGCCGCTGGGTGGCGCCGCAGCGTGGCATGGGCACGGTCGAGCACCTGTTGCGTGCCAGCTACGACCTGCAGCCGCGCGCGGTGGCCACCGACTACCTGGCCGCCGCCACCGAGGTATCGCTGCGCCAGCGTCGGCGCGCGCTGGTGATGCTGGTCAGCAACGTGCGCGACGAGGACATCGAAGACCTGCTGGCGGCAGTGCGCCTGCTGCAGCGGCGCCACCTGGTATGCGTGGCCAGCCTGCGCGAGCGCGAGCTGGACGGCGTGCTGGACAGCGAAGTGCAGACACTGGAAGACGCCACCCAGGCCGCTGCCGCCGCACTCTACCTGCAGCAGCGCGCGAAGGCGCACGACGCACTGCGCAGCGAGAAGGTGATGGTGCTGGACGTGACCGCCGATGCCCTGCCCGGCGCGCTGGTGGAGCGCTACCTGG
This sequence comes from Stenotrophomonas sp. YJH_SMC_16, assembly GCF_059367875.1. Classification (NCBI taxonomy): domain Bacteria; kingdom Pseudomonadati; phylum Pseudomonadota; class Gammaproteobacteria; order Lysobacterales; family Lysobacteraceae; genus Stenotrophomonas; species Stenotrophomonas sp. YJH_SMC_16. The sequence goes on from NZ_JCAFRH010000001.1 coordinate 892,579, forward strand.
CGGTGAAGCGCGAAGGATTGCTCTGATACCAACGATCGCGCTGGTGGGTGCCAACCTTGGTTGGCACGAAACCCACAGCGCCGACCAATGTCGGCATCTACCAACGGCGATTGCCGGCCAGCGGCCGGCACTACCCCTGCAGCAATCGCCGCTGCAACCGCTCCACCGCACGCTGCAGCAACACCCGGTTGCGGGCCAGCTTCATCCACTGCGGCAGGCGCGAGAACATGGATCGGTGATGGCCGCGGCTTTCCCGCAACGTCGCGCTCGCGTACTCGTGCAGTGCCTGCAGATGTTCAGTGTTATAGGCCCAGAGCAGGCCCGCGCGGGTCGGTTCGACCAGGCGCAGCGGCAATCCGAAGTGCGGATCGGCAGGCTCGGCGTCACGCAACGGACGCACCACGACCGAAACATCGGTACTGCGATCACATTGCGCACATAGAGCAGCGAAGGACGCCGGTGCAGGCACGCCAGCGGGAACCCGGCGGCGCACATGCAGCCACTGATGCCCACAGAATCCACAAGGTTGGCGGCCCAGGATGTAGACCGCACCGACCCAGTCACCACTGTCCAGCGCTGAACTGCAGCCTGTGCAGCGGAATCGCGCCGTCCACCGGTAGGGTTTCCAGCTGGCGATCACCCAACCGGGGGTGTCGCAGCGATGGCAACGCACAGCGACGCGGTCCGCGAAGGCCTGCAGGCTGCGCCCGTCATCGAAATGCCGGCCCGGCACGGGCGTGGGACGCCCATGCCGGCCAGGCCAACGCCGCACCGTCATCAGACGTAGATCCGCGTCGGCGCCTCATCAACGATCGCGTGCGGCACGAAGCGCGCACTGTCGCGGGTGATCGCGCTGTCGTCCTCGCGGATGCCGATGCCGCAGGCGTGGTCGCCGATCACCCAGCTGCCGATCAGCGGGTAGCCGCCTTCGAAGCGGGTCAGCGGATGCGCGCGCTGGATGATCGCCGGGCCGTCGTAGGGACCGTCGCTGCGCTGGGTGCTGCCATCGGCCAGGTGCATCTCGATATTGGCGCCCTCGCGCGAGAACAGCGGCTTGCGCACCCAGCCCGAGGCCAGCATGCTGCCGTCATCGAAGTGCGCTTCCAGCAGGTTCGGATGGCCCACGTTGCGCTGCCACAGCAGCGGCAGGATGCCCTTGTTGCTCAATACTGCCTTCCAGGCCGGTTCCAGCAGCTGCACGCCCGAGCCGGGCAGCGCGCGACCGAATTCCTCGGCCATCAGGTCTTCCAGCGGATACAGCTTGAACAGCGTGCCGATCACCGAATCATCCAGCGCGGTGAAGCGGCCGTCCTCGGACAGACCGATATCCTCGATGGCGATGGCCTGGCCATGCAGGCCGGCCTGCGAGGCGCAGTCGCGCAGGTACTCGACCGTGCCACGGTCTTCCTCCGAACTGCCCACCGCGCTGAAGTACAGCGGCGGCGGCAGCTGTGAAGCCAGTTCGCCGAAACGCTCGACCAGCGCCTCGTGGATCGCATTGAACTGGTCGGCGTGCTGCGGCAGGCGACCGGCGTTGCGCTGGTCTTCCAGCCACTGCCACTGGAAGAAGCTGGCCTCGAACAGCGAGGTCGGCGTGTCGTAGTTCAGTTCGTACAGCTTGGCCGGGCCGGTACCGTCGTAGGCCAGGTCCAGGCGCCCGTACAGGTGTGGCTGGCGCTGGCGCCAGCTGTCGGCGATCCAGTCGCGGTAGTGCGACGGAATCGCCAGCTGGTCCATCAACCGTTCACTGGCGATGACATCGCCCACCAGGTCCAGCGCCATCTGGTGCAGCTCGGCGCTGGGGTCTTCGATGTCCTGTTCGATCTGGCGCAGGGTGAAGGCGTAGTACGCGCTTTCATCCCAGTACGGCTGGCCGTCGATGGTGTGGAAGCGGAAACCCGCCTCTTCCGCGCGTACCCGCCACTGGGCACGCTCGGCAATCCGGATGCGCTGCATGGGTCGATCAGCCGCCGTAGCTGCCGCTGGTGCTGCGGCGTGCGCTGGTGTTGCCGAAGCCACCACGGCTGGCAGTGACCGCACGGTTCGGCTCGCTGGTGACCGGCGCCAGGCCAGCCTTGCCGGCACCGATGCCGCTGGCGGTGTTGAGGCCACCGGTGCCGCCCGGTGCCGGGCGCGCCCAGCCAGCGTTCTTGTCCTGGTAAGCCGGTGCCGACGCCGGCGCCTGCGGGGCGAGGCCGCCGCGGTTGCTCAGCATCTGCGACATGAAGAAGCCCATCATCATCGGGCCGATGAACGAGGTCCCCGCCGAAGTGTGCTGCTGCACGCACTGCTCCGGCTTGTAGTCCTTCTCGCAGGCTTCCTTGCTGGCGTACTTCGGCGCCGCATCGGCGGCCTGCTTCTGCGCTTCGGCGAAGGCATTGCGGCACGACGACGGATCGCCGGTGGCCTCGGTGCAGGCTTCCACCGAGGTGTACAGGCCTTCCTGCACCTTCACCTCCGGCTCCTTCTGGCAGGCGGTGAACAGCAGCGGCGCGGCGCTCATCAGCAGCAGCGCGGTGGTGCGGGAACGTTTCATGGCCTCATGCCCTGTCGACGGATCAATGCCCCAATGATGCCAAATCCGGGCCAGCAACCGGAATCGGCAAAGTGGGAAAGATGAACGGCCTTTCATTTTCGTCGTTCCCCATCATCCACGCGTGGCGTGGATCCATCGTGTCGACCAAGGTCGACACCTACCACGAGCAGCGCAGAGCGCCGGCCCCGACAGATCGCGGGAAACTGTCGAAGGCGGGGTGGGTCCGCTGGCGGGGGTGTCCGCGGCATGGATGCCGCGGTCAAGCCCCCAAGGAAGGGTTTACGGCGTCCCCCGCCAGCGGACCCACCCCGCCTCCCGCAGGAAGCCCGCTGTTGCTTCGGCTGTTGCTTCGGCGGGTGCCGGGCGCAGCCCGGCCGGACCACCTCCGGTGGTTGCAGCAGCAACCGAAAAAATTGGCCATGATCGGCTGACTCCCACGTCGTACGGCCCGCCCGTTCCGCCAGCCATGCCCGAATACCGTTCCCGCACCTCCACCGCCGGCCGCAACATGGCCGGCGCCCGCGCCCTGTGGCGTGCCACCGGCATGAAGGACGGCGACTTCCACAAGCCGATCATCGCCATCGCCAACTCCTTCACCCAGTTCGTGCCCGGCCACGTGCACCTGAAGGACCTCGGCCAGCTGGTCGCGCGCGAGATCGAACAGGTCGGCGGCGTCGCCAAGGAATTCAACACCATCGCCGTGGACGACGGCATCGCGATGGGCCACGACGGCATGCTGTATTCGCTGCCCAGCCGCGAGATCATCGCCGACGCCGTGGAGTACATGGTCAACGCGCATTGCGCCGACGCACTGGTGTGCATCAGCAACTGCGACAAGATCACCCCCGGCATGCTGATGGCCGCGCTGCGCCTGAACATCCCGGTGGTGTTCGTGTCCGGCGGGCCGATGGAAGCGGGCAAGACCAAGCTGTCCGAGCACAAGCTGGACCTGGTCGATGCAATGGTGGTGGCCGCCGATGACAGCGCCTCCGACGAGAAGGTGGCCGCATTCGAGCGCAGCGCCTGCCCCACCTGCGGCTCCTGCTCGGGCATGTTCACCGCCAACTCGATGAACTGCCTGACCGAAGCACTGGGCCTGTCGCTGCCCGGCAACGGCACCACGCTGGCCACCCACGCCGACCGTGAGGCGCTGTTCCGCCGTGCCGGGCGCCTGATCGTCGAACTCTGCCATCGCTGGTATGGCGGCGAAGACCCGAGCGCGCTGCCGCGCGGCATCGCCACCCAGGCCGCGTTCGCCAATGCAATGACCCTGGATATCGCCATGGGCGGTTCCACCAACACCATCCTGCACCTGCTGGCCGCCGCGCAGGAAGCGGAGGTCGACTTCGACCTGACCCACATCGACGCGCTGTCGCGGCGCGTACCGCAGCTGTGCAAGGTGGCGCCGAATACGCCGAAGTACCACATCGAGGACGTGCACCGCGCCGGAGGCGTGTTCGGCATCCTCGGTGAACTGGAGCGCGCCGGCCTGCTCGAAACCACGGTGCCGACCGTACACAGCACCAGCCTGGCCGAAGCGCTGGAACGCTGGGACGTGGTGCGCAGTGACAACGACACCCTGCACACCTTCTTCAAGGCAGGCCCGGCCGGCATTCCCACCCAGGAAGCCTTCAGCCAGGCCACGCGCTGGCCGACGCTGGACATCGACCGCGCTGAAGGCTGCATCCGCTCGCTGCAGCACGCGTACTCACTGGAAGGCGGCCTCGCCGTGCTGCGCGGCAACCTGGCCGTGGATGGCTGCGTGGTGAAGACCGCCGGCGTGGACGAGTCGATCCACGTGTTCGAAGGCCCTGCGCGCGTCTATGAAAGCCAGGACGCGGCCGTCGCCGGCATCCTCGCCGACGAAGTGCAACCCGGCGAGGTGGTGGTGATCCGCTACGAAGGCCCGAAGGGTGGCCCGGGCATGCAGGAAATGCTGTACCCGACCAGCTATCTGAAGTCGAAGGGGCTGGGCAAACAGTGCGCGCTGCTCACGGATGGCCGCTTCTCCGGCGGCACCTCGGGCCTGTCGATCGGCCACGTCTCGCCGGAAGCGGCCAGCGGCGGCGCGATCGGCCTGGTGGAAGATGGCGACCGCATCCGCATCGACATTCCGGCCCGCCGCATTGATCTGCTGCTGGATGAGGCCACCCTGGCCCAACGCCGCGCCGACGCCGATGCCCGCGGCTGGAAGCCGCGTGCGGCGCGCCCGCGCAAGGTCACCAGCGCCCTGAAGGCGTACGCCCTGCTCGCCACCAGCGCAGACAAGGGTGCCGTGCGCAACACCGCGCTTCTGGGCGATTGACCGCCATACGGTAGTGCCGGCCGCTGGCCGGCATCTGTACTGCGACGCTCCACATCAATGAGGTTGCCGGCCGGCGGCCGGCGCTCCCCATCCTGATCCGTTATGGTGGTCCAGGAAGTCACCAACACGGAGGTTGAGATGATGTTGCTTTCCTTTGCGCTGGCCGCTGCCATGGGTGCAGCAGCCGAACCGCCAAAAGCACCCGACTGCAGCTACGACCGTGCAGCGATGCTGGCGATGGAACCTGGCCGGTTCGATCAGGACCTGGAAGGTGGCTGGCGCCCGTTGGCCGACCGCGGCTGTACCCGCGAAGCGGCCGACCTGCTGTCCGCCTACGGCGCACTGTCCAAAGCGGAAGGCAATGTCATCATCACGTGGCACGAGGGCCAGCTGCGCGCGGAGCTGGGGCAGACCGCGCAGGCGATTGCGCTAATGGAACGCAGCCACAAGCCAGTAAACGGGAGCGACCCGGGTTACTGGAATGCCTACGTGGACGGCATGGTCGCGTTCCTGCGCCAGGATCGCAGCGCCCTGGAGAAGGCTCGTGCGAGGCTGGTCGCGATACCGACGCCCACCGCGATCGCGGAGAACATCAAGGACGGCCGCTACCACTTCACCACCGAGGGCGGGCAGCAGGTGCAGATGCCGTGGCCGCCGAACCTGGACGTGCTTGATGGACTGCTGCGCTGCTTCGGCAAACCCTACGTGGAGGCCTATGGGCCAGGCTGCCGGAATCCGGAAGGCCGTTGAGGCCCTCCGCCGGGCATGGCCCTGCGCTACCAGCACCCGTCAACCAATCACGCGCTTGAACGGCGGCAGGGCGTCGATGATGCGCTTGCCGTAGCGGCGGGTCAGCAGCCGCGAATCGAGGATGACCACGCGGCCGGTGTCGGTGGAGGTGCGGATCAGCCGGCCGGCGAACTGGGTCAGCGTGCGCAGCGCGTGCGGAATGGCGATCAGGTTGAACGCATTGAGCCCGCGTCCCTCGAACCATTCGCTGAGCGTGGCGGTCTGCGGATCGGTCGGCACCGCGAACGGCACCTGGGTGATCACCACCGTGGTGCAGGCCTCACCCGGCAGGTCGAGGCCTTCGCCGAACGAGTTCAGGCCGAACAGCACCGAGCCCTCGCCCGCCGCGACACGGCGCAGGTGTTCGTCGATCAGCCGGGTCTTGGACATCTCGCCCTGCACCAGCACCTGCTTGCGGCGCGCGGCCGACATCAGGCCGGCCACCTTCTCCATCTTCCAGCGCGAGGTGAACAGCACCATCGAGCCCTTGGCCCAATCCAGCTCGGTGTCGAGGTAGCGTGCCACTTCGCGCGGATGGCCTTCGCGGTCGTCCGGGGTGACCGGGAACCTGGGCACGATCAGTTCGGCCTGGTTGGGCAGGTCGAACGGCGACGACAGCGAGACCATCTCGGCCTCTTCGGGGATGCCGTTGTCGATCGCCAGCGACTGGAAATCGCCGCCGCCGGTCAGCGTCGCCGAGGTCATCACCACTGAATCCACTTCATCCCACAGCAGCTTGCGCAGCACGTGCGCGGCCGACACCGGCGAGCCGTGCAGCACCAGGTCGCCATCGCGGGTAGCGGTGACCCAGCGCGCCATCGGCGGCGCGCCGTCCTTGTCCTCGCGGCGCCACGCCTGCCACAGGTTGTACTGCTGCTCGATCATCTCCAGCGCCATGCCCAGGTTGCGCTGCAGGCGCTCGCGCGCGGCATCGTCCGGCTTGCCCTTGGCCACCTGCGCGGTGGCGGCGTGCGCCCAGTTGTAGAGGCTGCGGGTATCGTCGGCGAGGGCCTCGATCGGCTCGCGCCAGGCCTCGGGCAGGCGCCCGTTGGCCGCGCGCCACATCGGCTCTTCGTCCGCCGGTGCCGGCATCCACACGCGCTCGATATGATCGCGGAACGCGCGCAACTGCTTGGCCACGTTGCTGGCCACTTCGATCGCTTCGTTCGGCAGCAGGTTGCCGAGGCGGTCCTTGTCGACCGCGCGGTAGGCACCGGCGATCAGGATCTGCAGGCGGCCGGTGCGCTTGGCCATTTCATCCAGCGCCAGGCTGGCCGCGCCCTGGTCGATCGCCACGTTGCCGATGTGATGGCCTTCGTCCAGCACCAGCAGCATGTCCGACGGCGGCGCGATCAACGGCTGGCCGTTGTCGCTGTCGCCGATCGACAGCGCCGACAGCAGCAGCGCGTGGTTGGTAACGACGATCTGCGCATCACGCACGGTGTTGCGCGAACGCAGCACCGCACACTGCGCCGAATAGGCACAGCGGCGCCCGGCGCAGCCCGAGGCCGGCGTGGTGATGCGGCTGCGCAGGCCGGGGCTGATGGTCTCCGGTGCGTTGTCGATGTCGCCATCCCAGCTGCCGCTGGTGAAGGCGTCGGTCAGGCGCTTGGCGATGTCCATTTCGATCGGCGCCAGCGGCCGATCAAACAGCGGCGCGTCATCCTCGAACATGCCGCCCTGCGAGCCCTCACCCTGTGCCTCGGCAGCATTGCGCGTGCACAGATAGCGGGTGCGGCCCTTGGCCAGCGCCACGGTCGCTTCCAGGCCGGTGGCCTTGAGGAAATTCGGGATATCGCGCTCCACCAGCTGCGACTGCAGCGCCACGGTACCGGTGCTGATCACCAGCTTCTTCTTGCTGGCCAGCGCGATCGGTACACCTGCGGTGAGGTAGCCCAGGCTCTTGCCGACGCCGGTGGGCGCCTCGACCACGCCGACGCCGCCGCTTTTCGACAGCGCGCGCGACACCACGCCGATCATCTGGCTCTGCGAACGGCGGGTGGAGAAGCCGGGGGTATTGGCCTGCAGCGTCGTGTACGCCTTGCGGATCGCATCCTTCAAGGTGTCATCGAGCGTGCGCGGAGCGGCAACGGTTTCGGTCACGCCGGGAAGTACCGTGGCTGGATCAGGCCGGTCATTGTCGCATGGCCGGCCACGTTCACCGCCGCTGGCACCCTGAACGGGCCAGCGACGACGCCTGGCGGCGGTCACGGTCCGGTGGCCGGACCTCTCAGGGGCCAGATACGCCGGGCATGGCCCGGCGCGACCGGTCAGGCCGCCGGGATCGTACGGCTACGCAGCAGGCGCACCAGTGCCCACACCAGCAGCACCACGCCGATGGCCTCGACCATCGCCAGCGCGAAATGCAGCACGCCGAGGATGGCGCCCATGCCCGAGATGGCGCTGAAGTTGCCACTGCTGACCAGCCACATGGGCAGGATGCCCGCCGCCAGGCCACCCAGGCTGGACAGCAGCAACAGCCCCAGGCCGACCAGGGCGCCGGTGCGGGTGGCATCGCGCGGTGCGCCGATCACCCAGACCAGGCCGATGCACAGCGCGATCAGTACCGGCAGGCGCACGCCGACCATGCTCAGCACGGTCACCATCAACGTTGTGCTGTCCATCGATCAGTCCTCGCCGGCCAGCACGGCCGAGCCCTGGCGCAGCGACTGGTAGATCTCGTCGGTCTGCGGGCGCACGCCATGCCACTGCAGGAAGCTCTCGGCCGCCTGTTCGACCAGCATGCCCAGGCCATCCACGGTATTGCGGCAGTTCGCCGCACGCGCCCAGGCCAGGAAGGCGATGGCGGCCTCGCCGTAGTTCAGGTCGACGGCGGTGGTCATCGAATTGACCAGCGACAGCGGCAGCTTGAACTCGACGTCGCGGTCGCGGCCGGCCGAGGTGGCATTGACGATCAGTTCGAAGTCGCCCAGATCACGCAGGTCTTCCCAGTAGCGGCTGATCGCGCGGCCCGGTTCGCCCATCGCGTCGATCAGTTCATCGGCGCGTTCCGGCGTGCGGTTGACCACCACCAGCTCGGTGATGCCGGCATCGAGGAAGGCCGGGGCGACGCTGCGCGCGGAGCCACCGGCACCGATCAGCAGCATGCGGCGGCCACGCAGGTCCAGGCCATGACGGTCGGTCAGGTCACGCACCAGGCCGATGCCATCGGTGGTGTCGCCATGCCAGCGGTCGCCCTTGCGCAGCAGCGTGTTCACCGAGCCGGCGCGGCGCGCACGTGCGGTCAGGGTGGAGCACACCGAGAACGCAGCCTCCTTGTGCGGCGAGGTGACGTTGGCGCCGACACCGCCTTCGGCGGCGAAGGCTTCCAGGCCGGCCAGGAACGCATCCGGCGCCAGGTCGATCGCGCGGTAATCCACCGCGATGCCTTCCTGGCGACCGAACGTCGCGTGGATCTGCGGCGACTTCGAGTGGGCAACGGGGTGTCCGAAGACGGCGTAACGGTCGGTCATGGAATCCTCAAGCTGGCTAGACTGATGCTCTTTCGTGCACGGACCCGGATGATGCGCATCACCCCGCCCCTGCTGGTGCTTGCCGCCAGTCTACTCTCTGCCCCCGTGGCGAGGGCGTTGAACGAGTACGGCATCGAAGGCATGGGCGTGGTCTCGACCCGTGCCGACGAGGGCCGCGCCACGATCAGCGCCGATGGCCAGCGCATCGTGTTCGCACGCCGCGGCGAGGCGGGCTGGGGCCTGTGGCAGGCACGCATGGTCGAGGGCCGCTGGCAGCAGGCGCAGGCGCTGCCGGTGGGCGTGGCCGGCGAGGCCCGCGATCCCTACTTCAGCCGTGATGGCCGCTGGCTGCTGTTCGCGGCCGGCCGCGAGGGCGCGCTGGCGCTGTACCGGGCCACGGTGGAAGCCGACGGCCAGCTCGGGAAGGCGCAGCCCTTGGCGGGCGATGGTGGGCGCCGGGAAGAGCGCGGGCCGGCCCTGAGTGCGGACGGCAAGCGGCTGTTGTTCGCCCGCGAGCAGGGTCGCGGCGCGGGCTGGGACCTGTTCGTGGCGTCATTGGACGCGCAGGGCGTGCGTGGCCCAGCCACCGCGTTGGCCGCGTTGAACAGCGCCGACGACGAGACCGACGGCGACTGGCTGGGCAACGACGGCGCCGTGGTGTTCAGTCGTGGCGGCGGCGCGACCGCGCAGGTGTGGAGCAGCGGCTGTGCGTGGACCAGCGCGGCGCTGCAGCCATTGGGGCTGTCATTCAACCAGGCCGGCGGCTGGACCGGCGCGCCGGTGATCGACAACGCCAAGCCGGGCGAGATGATGGTTGCCAGCAGTGCGGCGAAGGCGCCACGTGCCGGTGGCGTGGATGTGTACCGGTTGGCGGTGCCGAAGGTGGCGGCGGTTGCGGGGTGCGTGCCTGCCGCCCGGTAGATGCCAACCTTGGTTGGCATGCGGGAAAGTGCCAACCAAGGTTGGCACCCACCCGTCAGCGCGACAACACCTTCGCGCGCTGCTGCTCGTACTCGACTTCGCTCAACTGGCCGTTGTCCTTGCGCTGGTTCAGCGCGGCCAGCTCGGCCTGCACGCTCTCCGGCAGGGCCTGCTCACGGGCCACGTGGCGGGCGGCGGAGAGCTGCTCCGGCGGGCGCTTGCCCGCGCGCCATGCGGCGATGAAGACACCGACGATGATGGCGCCGAACACCAGCGTACCGATGCCCCAGATCAACCATTGCATCCATCCCAGTTCGGGTCCCATCGCGCAGTCCTCCGTCTATCGTGGCGCTATTGTCAGCGCTCGCGCAGCCATCGCGCCACCTGCGGCGCGAAATAGGTCAGCACACCGTCGGCACCGGCCCGCTTGAAGCCCAGCAGCGACTCCAGCACGCAGGCGCGCTCGTCCAGCCAGCCGTTGGCGAAGGCGGCCTTCATCATCGCGTACTCGCCACTGACCTGATAGGCGAAGGTCGGCACGCTGAACGTCTCCTTCACCCGGCGCACCAGGTCCAGGTACGGCATGCCCGGCTTGACCATCACCATGTCGGCGCCCTCTTCCAGGTCCAGCGCGATCTCGCGCAGGGCCTCGTCGCCATTGGCCGGGTCCATCTGGTAAGTCTTCTTGTCGGCCTTGCCGAGGCTGGCCGCGCTGCCCACTGCATCACGGAACGGACCGTAGAACGCCGAGGCGTACTTGGCCGAGTACGCCATGATGCGCACGTTGATGTGGTTGCCGGCATCCAGCGCACGGCGGATCGCGCCGATGCGGCCGTCCATCATGTCCGACGGCGAGACGATGTCCACACCGGCCTCGGCGTGCGACACCGACTGCTTGACCAGCGCTTCGACCGTGATGTCGTTCAGCACATAGCCCTTGTCATCGATGATGCCGTCCTGGCCGTGGGTGGTGTATGGGTCCAGCGCCACGTCGGTCATCACTCCCAGCTCCGGGAAGCGCGACTTCAGCGCGCGGATCGCACGCTGCGCCAGGCCGTCCTCGGCCCACGCCGCCGACGCATCCAGCGACTTCAGCGACGGGTCGATCACCGGGAACAGGTCGATCACCGGAATGCCCAGCTCCAGCGCTTCTTCGGCCACCTTCAGCAGCTCTTCGATCGACAGCCGCTCCACGCCCGGCATCGACGGCACCGCGGTGCGGCCGGCCAGTTCGTGCACGAACACCGGGTAGATCAGGTCGTCGGTGGTCAGCGTGTTCTCGCGCATCAGGCGGCGCGAGAACTCGTCATGGCGCATGCGGCGCGGGCGGTAAAGCGGGTGGGACATGGCAGGCTCCGAGGAGTGGCTATTGCAACAGGTAACCCTGCGGCAGCAGGGGTTCGGGCAATGGGCGTTCGCCGAGCGCGTCGAGCTGGTCGATCTCGATCGTGCGCACCAGCGCGTCCAGCGGCAGGTCGTTCGGCTCCAGGCCGAACGGGTCTTCCATTTCTTCGCCCAGCTGGTCCAGGCCGAAGAAGGCATAGGCCAGCACCGCCGACAGCACCGGCGTGCCCCAGCCCAGCGAACTGGCCAGGCCGAACGGCAGCAGCACGCAGAACATCCACGCGCAGCGGTGCAGCAGCAGGGTGTAGGCGAACGGCAGCGGGGTGGTGAGGATGCGCTCGCAGCCGGCCTGGATCGACGACATCGCGTGCAGGCGCTCTTCCAGCTGGGTGTAGAGGATCGGGTCGAGGTCACCGGCGCGCAGGGCCTGGGCCAGCTCGGCCGCGATCATCGACAGCAGCGCGTCGGGCACGTTCTCACGCTGCCCGAGTTGTTCGCGCTGGCGCTTGTCCAGCCACGGCAGGGCCATCAGCGCCACGATGCGCCCGCGCAGGCGACCGGCCAATGCATGGGCGAAGGCGGTGGTGAGATAGGCGATGCGGCGGCGACGGCCGGTGTCATCGGCCAGCAGCAGGTTCACCTGGCGGGCCAGCGAGCGCGATTCGTAGACCAGCTGGCCCCACAGCTTGCGGCCTTCCCACCAGCGCTCGTAGCAGGCGCTGTTGCGGAAGCTGAGGAAGATCGACAGCACCAGGCCAAGCAGGGTGAACGGCGTGACCGACACGCGTTCGATGCCGGTGGGCGGCGCCAGCTCGACCACCGCGGCCACGGCGATGGACAGGATCAGGATGGCCAGCACCTTGGGCGCGATCGCTTTGACGATCGAACCGCGCAGGATGTACAGCAGTTGCCAGCCGTGGGGACGGGGTCGGATGATCATGGGGCAGCCGCGCCGGGCGCGGATTCACAGGCACGCGTGGGGCTCGCGCAGCCATTCATTGTACGCCCCTGCCCGGCCACCGGCCGTGCGCCTGCGACGCCCTGTCGCACCCGGGCGCGGGCTCAGATCACGCCGCCACCCAGGCCGAGGCGGAGGATGCCCACCACCACCACGATGCCGTTCAGGACCAGGCCGGCCCAGGCCCGGCCACGCTTGCTCGGGTGGGTGAACAGGATGCCCAGCGCGGCGATGACCGCGCCCACCGCAGCGAACGGGATCAGGAACCAGTTGCCCCAGCCGAGCAGCGGAATCAGCGCCAGGATCATCCACAACAGCGCCAGTACGCCCCACAACAGACTGATCACACCCATGCCGCTCTCCCGCAGTTGGTTCCTGCCCCAACCATAGACGTTCCCGCTGCCGCCGCCTACTGCCATTGGCGGAGCTGTCACCCGCACCGTGCTAGCGTGCTGCCGTGCGTGCCCTGGCCCGGGTGTTGGCGCCGATTCAGAGTGGCCCGCCGATGATCGCAACCAGTCCTACAGGGGTCGTGCCATGAACATCCGTTGGGCCGCGTTGGCGGCCATCCTGCTGGTCGCCGCTGGCTGTGCCAGCACCTCCAAGGTGATGCTGGGCCGCGCCCGCGCACCGATCGATCCGGCGCTGGTGCAGATCTACTCGACGCCACCGGCCGGTTCCCAGGAAATCGCCCAGCTGGAATCGGCGTCCGCCGTCGGCTTCGGCACCCAGGGCCAGACCGATGCCGCTGTGGCACGCCTGAAGCGTGAGGCCGCCGCGCTCGGCGCCAATGGCGTGGTGCTGATGGGCGTGGGCAGCAGCGGCTCGCCGGTGGGCATGTCGGTGGGCGCCGGCACGTTCGGTTCGCACGTCGGTGGCGGCGTCGGCATCGGTATTCCGACGACGCAGAAGCGCGCCGCCGGCGTCGCCATCTGGGTGCCGAATCCGGCACCGCCAGCGCGGTTGCCGACACAGGTGATCACCCCGCAGCGGTGACGCGGCAGCGTCACCGCGGGCAGTGCCGGGCCATGCCCGGCGTCTCTCCCGCTGCGCTCGCCGGGCATGGCCCGGCGCTACCGATTATTTCTGCCGGTACTTCGGCACGAACACCTTGTTCACCGCATCGGCGAGCTGGTCCGGCGGCAGCAGGCCTTGGTCGAGCAGGAAGTTGTTGAACGCCAGGCGGTCAAACTTCGCGCCCAGTGCCAGCTCGGTCTGCATGCGCAGCTCCAGGATGCGGGTGTAGCCGTAGAAGTAGCTGCCGGCCTGGCCCGGCATGCGCACCATGTAGCGGTCCAGCTCCTGGGTGGCCATCGCCTTGGACAGGCCGACCTGCTCCATCAGCACGCGCTCGCCGTTGGCGCGATCGGTCAGGCCGAGGTTGAGCATCGGGTCCAGCATCGCGCGCGCGGCACGCAGCAGGCGGAACTGCAGGGCGATCATCTGACCGTCCAGCGGTTCGTAGGGCACCATCTCGGCCTCGGCATACAGTGCCCAGCCTTCCACGTTCACCGAATTGAACGCGAACATGGTGCGTGCCAGCGACACGCCACGCTCGACCATCGCGGTGAACTGCAGCTCGTGACCGGGGCGGCCTTCATGCGCGCTCAGCGTCCATGCCGCCGCACCGAAGTTGAAGTCGTCGTACTGCGCGCCCGGGCCCGCTGCCGGGTTGCCCAGCGGCAGCACGAAGGTGCCCTGCTGCCCGGTGTTGTTGACCAGCGGTGCCGGCAGGAAGTGCGGCGCCGGGCTGGCCGCGCTCTCGGCGGCCGAGCCCAGGCGCATCTGCATGGCGCGCTGGGGCACGTCGACGATGGCGTGTTCGCGGATCAGCGGATCGATCGCATCGATCACCTTGCGGTAGTGGCCTTCCAGATGATCGTCGGCGATCTTGTCGGCCTTCAGTGCGCGGATCACCGCTACCGGGTCGCTCGGGTCGGCCACCTTCAGGCCCTTGTCCTTCACCACCAGCGGCGCCAGCTGCTGCATCGCCGAGCGGGTTTCCATGAACTCCAGCTGCGCGCGCTGCATCAGCAGCTTCGGATCGATGTCAATGCCGACCTGCTTGAGCTGGTAGGCGTACAACGGCGCCGGCAGGCGCGCATCGGTGCGTGCCTTCGGCAGCACTTCCTTGCGGGTCCAGGCGGCGTAGTCCTTCATCTGCCCGGCCAGCGCCTTCATCGCCTCATCGGCGCCGGCGATCTGGTACTTCTTCAGCAGCGACTCGATGCCGGTGATGTAGGTCTCGACGTTGTCCAGCGACTGCTGCACTTCGATCTTGGTCGGCTGCAGCAGGCTGCTGTCCTTCAGGCGTTCTTCGTAGCGCTGGCGGGCCAGCGTGGTGAACGCGGTGCCGCCCGGCTGCAGGCCGGCATAGGCCTTGAGGCGGTCAAGCGCCTTGGCCCGGCGCTCGGCCGGCACCTGGTCGGACAGCAGCAGGTTGAGGCCGCTGAACACGGTCTGCGGCGCATCACTCCACGGCAGCAGGTATTTCTCGTTGAGCTCGCTGCCTTCGATGTTCTGGCTGGCGGCGTGGATCATGATCTCCAGGTCCTGGCGGACGTTGGGATCCTTCTCGGTGACCAGCTTTGCCTTGAGTTCATCGCGGGCTTTGGCCATCGCGGCGCGATAGCGCTTGCCGTTGTCCGGGCCAAGGTCTGCGACCTTGTCGTCGTAGCCGGGAACGCCGAAGAAGCCGGTTTCCTCCGGCTGGAACGGGCCTTGTGCATCAAGCAGGATCTGCGCCAGTGCATTGCTGCGGGCAACCCAGGCCGGGCTGGCCGGAGTAGTGGCCTTGGCAGCCGGCGCGGCCAGGGCCGGCGGTGCGGACAGCAGCGGTGCGGCAGTCAGGGCCAGGGCAACGGCGAACGCAATCGGCTTCATGGTGCACTCCAGGACAGGGTTGCCCGCACCCTACGCGCTCAGCGCGGTGGCGACAATCGGCCGGAGGTCACAACGCCGCGGTCAGCGGGCATTCGCCGCGATCACGGCAGGCCTGCAACTCGCACTCTCCCGCAGCCTCGTCGTCATCCAGCGCGGTCAGATCGAAGGTCTGCTTGTCTTCGGCCAGTACATACATCACCGGGTAATCCCAGACTTCATCGCGACGGCTGCCCTGCACGAACAACCGTCCGTGCGCATGCGGTCCTTCCAGCGCAACGGTCAGGCCGACATCGCGCTGGCCGTTGATCGCGGTCTGCATGCTGCCCAGCGGCATCGATTCGATATGCAGCGGCTCGCCGAAGGCTTCCACCAGTTCGATGCTGCAGCCCGCGCGACGCAGCGCTTCGCGCATCGGCGGGCTCTCGCGTGCCGCCTCGCTCCAGCGCAGCACGCTCCAGGTCACCACGCCACCTGCGCCGCCCAGCACCAGCACCACCGTCAGCGGCATTGCCCAGCGCCAATGGCGGCACCACCAACCGGCGGACGTCTGTCGATGGGTGGGAATCGGTGGTGGCAGGGTCATCGGCGGGCTCCTTCCCGGCTGCGGATCAGGGCTTCAGGCAACGTCCCAGGAAGGCTTCGGCCACGCGGTAGCGATGCAGGGCATCGGCGCCGGACAGGCCATGCTTGGCACCCGGGTAGGTCATCAGCTCGAACGGCTGTGCACGCTTCTGCAACGCGCTCATCAGGCTGGTCGAATTGGTGAACAGCACGTTGTCGTCAGCCATGCCGTGGATCAGCAGCAGCGGCGAGCGCAGGCCGTCGATATGGGTCAGCACGCGCGCTTCGCGGTAACCCGCTTCATTGCGCGCCGGCAGATCCATGTAGCGTTCGGTGTAATGGCTGTCATACAGGCCCCAGTCGGTCACCGGCGCACCGGCCACGCCACAGGCGTACTGGTTCGAGGCCTTGGCCAGCAGCATCAGGGTCATGTAGCCACCGTTGGACCAGCCCTGCACGCCGATGCGCGCCGGGTCCACCCACGGTTGCTGCTTCAGCCAGGTCACGCCGCGCAGCTGGTCGGTCACTTCCACCGTGCCCTGCTTGCCATACAGCGCACCACCGAAGTCACGGCCACGTCGCGGGGTGCCACGGTTGTCCAGCGAGAACACCACGTAGCCCTGCTGGGCCAGATACTGGTTGAACAGGTGGTCGCCACGGCCGGGCCAGCTGTCGGTGACGGTCTGGCTGGCCGGGCCGCCGTAGACGTACACCGCCACCGGGTAGCGCTTGGACGGATCGAAGCCGGCCGGCTTGATCAGGCTGTAGTTCAGCGGGGTCTTGCCATCGGCAGCCGTCAACGTGCCGAACTCGACCGGGCGCTGCGCATCGCGGTAGCGCGCATACGGGTGCTTGGGATCGGCCAGGTCGTTCTCCACCAGCGTAGCGATCTTCTCGCCGTTGGCGCGGAACAGTTCAATCTGCGGCGGCGTAGTGCTGTTGGACCAGCTGTCAACGTAGACGCTGGCATTGCGGGCGAACGTGGCGCTGTGCATGCCCGGCGCCCTGGACAGGCGCTGCGGCTCGCCACCCTGCAGCGACACCGCGTAGATCTGGCTTTCGCGCGAGGTCTCGATGCCGGCACGGAAGTAGGCCTTGCCGGCCTTTTCATCGACCGCCAGCAGTTCGTCCACCGGCCAGTTGCCGTGGGTCAGCGCGGTGGCCTTGCCCTTGCTGTCGATGCGGTACAGGTGCTGGAAGCCGGTGCGCTCGGACGACCACAGCACGCTGCCGTCGTCGAGGAAGCGCAGGCTGTTGTGCAGCGGCACCCAGGTCGGGCTGGTCTCGTGGGCGAGCACGCGCTGGCGGTTGGAATCGAGCGCCACTTCCACCAGGTCCAGCTGTTTCTGGTCGCGCGACTGGCGCTGGAAGCTCAGGTGCTGCGCATCGCGCCAATCGACGCGGGCCAGGTAGATGTCCTGCTCCTTGCCCAGGTCGACCCAGCGCGGCTGCGCGTCGGCGGCCGGTGCGATCACGCCCAGCTGCACGCGCACGTTGGCATCGCCGGCGGCCGGATAACGCTGCTCGATCACGTCGGTGCGGTCGGCGTAGACCTCGTAGCGCTTCTGCACCGGCACCGGTGCCTCGTCGATGCGGGCAAAGGCAATGGCCGAATCATCCGGCGCCCACCAGTAGCCCGTGTGGCGGTCCATCTCCTCATCGGCGACGAACTCGGCCACGCCGTTGCCGATGGTGGTGCTGCCATCACGGGTCAGCTGCAGCTGCTTGCCACTGGCCAGGTCGATCACCCACAGGTTGCGGCCGCGGATGAAGCTGACGAAGCCGCCCTCGGGCGACAGCTTGGCGTCGGTGGCGAATCCTTCACCGTGGGTCAGCTGGCGTACCGCGGCTTGGCCCTGCTGCTTGAGGTCGTACAGGTACAGCTCGCCGCCCAACGGGAACAGCAGGCGCTGCGCGTCCGGCGACCACTGGTAATCGACGATGCCGGTCATCGCGGCGATGCGCTGGCGTTCGCGGCGTGCCTTTTCCTCATCGCTGAGGGTTTCGGTGCCGGGCAGCACCACCTTGGAATCGACCAGCAGCCGGGTCTGGCCGCTGCCGATGTCGTAGGTCCACAGGTCCAGCTGGTTGCGGTCGCTGTCCTTGCCGCGCAGGAAACTGACCTGCGAACCGTCCGGCGCCACCTTCGGCTTCATCAGGGTCGGGCCGGACAACGGCAACGGGCCGGTGATGGCTTCCAGGGTCAGCTTTTCAGCGTGGGCGGCGGTTGTGGTGGCGAACATGAGGGCGAGCGAAGCGAACAGGTGGCGCATGGAGGATCCCGGCAAACGGCAGGTCCACCCCGGCTCGGAGCACGGGGCGGTCGTTCCCCATCCTAACCAAGCCCGTGCAGGAAGGCAGCATGACCTTTTGCCCATAAGGAATGCTGACGAGTGCCGACCAACGGCCGGCACCCACCGTCCTGGGTCAACGCTGGCCGAACAGGTGCTTGCGCTCTTCGTCGCTGAGCGGCTTGCCGGCGTTGGGGTTCACCTGCTGGCGCAGGGCATAGGCGCGCTGGGTGGCCGGGCGTGCGGCGATGGCGTCGTGCCAGCGCTTGAGGTTCGGGAACGCGGCCAAATCCACCGGCAGCTTGTCGTAGGCGCCGATCCACGGATAGCTGGCCATGTCGGCGATGCTGTACGCGTCGCCGGCAAGGAAGGCGTGCTGGGCCAGGCGCTTGTCCATCACCCCGTGCAGTCGGCGCACCTCGTTGTCGTAGCGCTCGATGGCATACGGGATCTTGTCCGGCGCATACACGTTGAAGTGGCCCATC
Source organism: Stenotrophomonas sp. YJH_SMC_16 (assembly GCF_059367875.1). NCBI lineage: Bacteria > Pseudomonadati > Pseudomonadota > Gammaproteobacteria > Lysobacterales > Lysobacteraceae > Stenotrophomonas > Stenotrophomonas sp. YJH_SMC_16. The sequence goes on from NZ_JCAFRH010000001.1 coordinate 911,125, forward strand.
TGGCCGCTCATCGGGCCCAGGCCGGCCATCTGCCAGAACAGCCATTCCAGGGTGGTGACGCGGCCGCGCGGGTCGCTGGGCAGGAACTGGCCGGTCTTTTCGGCCAGGTACAGCAGGATCGCGCCGGACTCGAACACGCTCAGCGGGGCGCCGCCATCGGCCGGGGCGTGGTCGACAATCGCCGGCATCTTGTTGTTCGGCGAGATCGCGAGGAATTCCGGCTTGAACTGGTCGCCCGAGCCGATGTTGACCGGGTGGATGCGGTACTCCAGGCCGGCTTCTTCCAGCAGCAGGGTCACTTTGTGGCCGTTCGGGGTGGGCCAGTAATACAGGTCGATCATGGCGGCGGCTCGGGGTGCGGAAAGGAACCTGAAGTCTAGTGCGTGAGTTGGGTTGGCACCGTCATGGCGGGCCGGTAACCTCGCGGCTCCCCCGAAACGCACTGTCCTGCATGAGCCACAGTCCTCGCCCCCTGTCCCCGTTGTCCTCGCTGATCTTCGCCTCGCGCTGGCTGCAGCTGCCGCTGTACCTGGGCCTGATCCTTGCCCAGTGCGTGTACGTGTTCCTGTTCGGCAAGGAACTCTGGCACCTGCTGTCCCACTCGGTCTCGATGGGCGAACAGCAGATCATGCTGATCGTGCTGGGCCTGATCGACGTGGTGATGATCTCCAACCTGCTGGTGATGGTGATCGTCGGCGGCTACGAGACCTTCGTCTCGCGCCTGCGCCTGGAAGGCCACCCGGACCAGCCGGAATGGCTGAGCCACGTCAACGCCAGCGTGCTGAAAGTGAAGCTGGCGATGGCGATCATCGGCATCTCCTCGATCCACCTGCTGAAGACCTTCATCGCCACCAGCGCGCTGAAGGGACTGCCGCTGTGCAAACCGGAACAATGGGCCGCTGCAGTGTCGTCGGCTTCGACCAGCTTCTACAACGCTGGCGTCGATACCTGCACGACCATGACCCAGGAAGGCGTGCTGTGGCAGACCATCATCCACTGCGTGTTCATCCTGTCGGCGATCGGCATCGCCTGGACCGACAAGCTGATGTCCAACAGCCACAGCAAGTCCCACGACAAGTCGCACGACCACTGAGGTCGTTGCCAGCAGCGGCATGACGCCGTTGCCCGTCCCGGCCACCACCCCTTGTACGCGGCGGTGGCCGGGATGCTAGATTGCACCCTCGCCGTTGCCGGCGGTGGCGTCGGGAAACGTCACCCTGCCGCGCCCGGACCCCAGGTCCCGGCCATGCGTATCAATGATTTACGTCACGTCGTCTTCTAGAGGGGAGCAGGATGTCGCACGTCTCAACGATCACCGCCGCGCGCCGGTGGCTGCCGGTTGCCCTGGCAGTGGCACTGGCCGCCTGCTCGGGCAAGGAAGAATCCGCAGCGCCTGCTGCCGCCACGGCGCCTGCCGCTGCCGCACCCGCCGCACCGGTGGTCGCTGCCAAGGTGCAGTCGATGGGTACCGAGCAGCTGCGCGAGTCGGCCAGCCAGGCGCTGCGCGAGAACCGCATGTATGCACCGGCCGGCGACAACGCCATCGAGTACTACCTCGCCCTGCGTGACAAGACGCCGGACGACGCCTCGGTGAAGAGCGCGCTGACCGATCTGCTGCCCTACACCCTGATCGCCGCCGAGCAGCACCTGGGCCGCGAGGACTACACCGAGGCGCAGCGCCTGGTGGCACTGATCGAGAAGGTGGATGCCTCCGCCCCCGCACTTCCGCGCCTGAAGGAAGGCCTGGCCAAGGGCGTGGAGAACGCCGCCAAGCGCACCGAGACCGAAGCCGAGAAGGCAAAGAAGGACGCCGAGGACCGCAGCAAGCAGCAGATCGAACAGCAGCGCCTGGCCGAACAGCGCACCAAGGAAGCCGACGCGGCCAAGCAGATCGCCGCGCAGCAGGATGCCGCACGCCGCGACAACGAGCGCCAGGAGGCCGAGCGCCAGGCCGCGGCCCGTCGCGATGCCGAACAGAAGCAGCAGCAGGCCGCCGCCCAGCAGGCCAGCGCCGCGCGCCAGGCAGCCGCCGCCGCAGCTCCCACCCTGCGCCCGGTCAGTACGCCAGCGCCGCGCTATCCGGCCGAAGCCCTGCGTTCGGGAACGTCGGGGGAAGTACTGGTGGAGATCACCGTCGGCACCGACGGCTCAGTGGTCAGCGCCCGCGTGCTGCGCGCAACGTCCGGACGGACCTTCGACCGCGAAGCCCTGAACGCGGTCAAGCGCTGGCGCTTCGAGCCGGTCAACGCGCCGGTCACCACCCGCCGCACCCTGGTGTTCGCGCCGGGCGGCTGACCGCAGAAAAGGGGACGGACGGGATCAAGTCGTTTCTGCCGCCTCCATGACGCCAAGGCCCGGTCCGTCCGGGCCTTGTCCGTTTCAGGCCGCGCCATCAATCAGGTGCTGCAGGGCAGGATCGCGCGCGACCAGCACCTGGAACAGGCCCAGCGCATGCAGGCCCGGCAGCAACGCACGCAGGTCAGCTTCGGCAGTGGCGCGGAAGGCGGGATCGTTGGACGGATCCTGCCAGTCACGAACGCTGGCCAGGAAAGCACCTACGCTGCCCTTGCGCACGGTGACGCCGTTCACCTGCACGTCGTTCTGATGGTCGGGAAGAATGTCCTGTGGCTGCATGGGAAAGCGCTCCGTTGAAGTAGGCTCCAGTGTCGGGACGCGGACGCGACGTTTCTGCCGTATAACTGCCAATTGATATGGCAGATCAGACAACCACCGGATTACTCGACCCCACGTTGGCCGATACCGCCGACGGACCGGTGGTGCTGGCGGCCGGGCTGCACCAACGCGGTATGCGTCGCACAGCGCGCCACCGGCATGCCCGTGGGCAGCTGCTGGGTGCACACCAAGGGCTGCTGCGGATCGCCGCCGACGACCTGCACTGGCTGCTGCCCGCAGGTCACGTCGCCTGGATACCGCCCTTGCTGCCCCACGCGCTGCTGAGCGCAGACGGGTTCGATGGCTGGAGCCTGTACTTCAACGCCCAGGCCTGCCTGGGCCTGCCCGCCACACCGCGCATTTTCCAGCCCAATGCACTGCTGCGGGCGGCGACAACACGTGCGCTGCGATGGCCCCACCAGCCACTGGATGCTGCGCAGGCACGACTGGCCGGTGTGATCGCCGATGAGATCGCCGCCAGCACGCCTCTGCCGCTTGCCCTGGCACAACCGCGTGACCGGCGACTGCAGAAGATCGCCGCCGCACTGGCGCACGCACCCGAAGACGGCCGCAGCATCGAGGACTGGGCCGCCAGCAGCGGCCTGTCCGGCCGCAGCCTTGCCCGCCGTTGGCAGGCCGAAACAGGCATGACCTTGAGCCAGTGGCGGCAGCGCCTGCGCGTGCTGCTGTCGCTGCCACGCCTGCTGGCGGGCGAACCGGTGATCAGCGTCGCGCTGTCGATGGGCTACGACACGCCCAGTGCGTTCATCGCCGTGTTCAAGCGCGAGATGGGCGTGACGCCTGCGCGGTACGGGGAGGACTGACGTATCCAGCACTCCCTCTATGCTTCCTTGCGACCTAAGCTGCTTGCTGATTTCAGGAGCGCAACAGATGAAGTACGACGACGCCAGCTGGCATTCCGGGGGTGACTTCCCTTCGGATCTTCCTGCAGAGGCCGGTGCCACTCACATCGGTATGTACCTGGCATGGCTGCTGCTACAGGGCATGGCAAGCGAAGAGCTCGCCGAGGACGCAGAAGAAGACCTGCAGGCGCTGCTGGAACGCAGAACGACGCCAGGCCTGTTCCTGCTGGAGTGCAGCGACGGCAAATTCGTCGACGATCTGATCAGTGATGAAGCCAACACGTTCACCGCTGCGTACTACGACCTCGAGAATGGCCAGTACCTGGACGACTATGAGGGACAGCTGGGCGCCAATGTCCCGGATCTGTACCACGTCGCCGATACCTGGGAGAACTTCGATCGACTGGCACCGGTGATTGCCCAGCGTTTCGCCATTTGGCAGGCAACGCAGTCCTGAAATCAACGAGGCCCGGAATGACCGGGCCTCGTTTCAGATCCGCCGGGCATGGCCCGGCGCTACCACCCGCACTTAGCCGGAGATCGCCAGACGCTCATTGTGGTAGCGCCGCACCGCGGCGAACCACAGCAGTGCGGCCAGGCCGAGGCTGGCGCCCAGGTAGATGGCCCAGACTGCCGGCGTGATCGGCTCGTGGCGGATCACCTTCAGCAGCATCTGGTTCTGCGACAGGAACGGCACGGCGTACTGCCACAGCTCGCTCTTCAACGGATAGGCCACCAGCGCGTAACCGGGCATCATCGGCAGCAGCATCAGCCAGGTCATGTGGCTCTGCGCCTCCTTCATGCTCTTGGCTGCGGCCGACAGGAAGGTCAGCAGCGAGGTGCCGATCATCAGCATCGGCAACATCACCAGCAGCATCTGCAGCATCGAACCGACATTCATGTTGAACTGGCGGCCGATGTTGCCGGGCGCGATCTGCGCGCTCACCTTGAACGCCACCAGGGTCAGCAGCAGCGACACGAACCCGACCACGCAGGCGGCGGCGATCTTGCCGCTTACGATCGCGCTGCGCGAACCCGGCGTGGCCAGCAGCGGCTCCAGCGACTGCCGCTCGCGCTCGCCGGCGGTAGCGTCCATCACCAGGTAGGCGCCACCGATGAACGAGGTCAGCGTCAGCAACACCGGCAGCAGCATCGACAGGATCATGCCGCGCTTGGCTTCGGCACTGGCCAGGTCCTGGCGCGCCACGTCCAGCGGCCGCGCGACCTGTGCGTCGATGCCACGCGCCATCAGGCGCAGCGCACCGATCTGGCCATTGTAGGTCGCCAGTGCCGCCTCCAGGCGTGCGCTGGGCACTTCTGCGGCGCGACGGGTACTGTCCTTGATCACCTCCACCAGCGCCGGCTTGCCATCGGCCCAGTCCTTGCCGAAGTCATCGCTGATGCGCAGTGCCACGTCGATCTGCTGGCTGCGGATGGCCTCGGCCAGGTCCTTCGGTGCCGGCGCGGCGTTCAGCCCCTGCGCGGCGAGGAAACGCACCAGATTAGGGGCGTTGTCCGCACCGATGGTCGGAATCTGCAGCGGTTGTTCAATCTGGGTGCGTACCCGGCTCTCGGCCAGCTTGCCCATGCCCAGCAGCAGCACCGGGTACAGCAGCGGCCCGAACAGCAGGGTCAGCAGCAGCGTGCGGCGATCACGGGAAAGGTCGCGCAGTTCCTTGCGCATCACCGTCATCAGGGTCGACATCATGCTCATGCGTGCAGGCCCTCTTCGCTGCCGATCAGTTTCACGAACGCATCTTCCAGGTTGGATTCGCCGGCCTGCGCACGCAGTTCATCGGCGCTGCCGGCAGCCATCACCGTGCCCTTGGCGATGATCACGATGTGGTCACACAACGCCCCCACCTCCTGCATGATGTGGCTGGACAGGATCACGCAGCGCCCCTCATCGCGCAGGCCCAGCAGGAAGCGGCGCAGTGCGCGCGTGGTCATCACGTCCAGGCCATTGGTCGGCTCATCGAGAATGACGTTGCGTGGGTCGTGCACCAGCGCGCGGGCAATCGCGGTCTTGGTGCGCTGGCCCTGCGAGAAGCCATCGGTCTGCCGGTCGAGGATATCGCCCATGTCGAGTGCATGTGACAGCACCTCGATGCGCTCGCGGATGCGCTCGGCCGAGAGACCATGCAGTTCGCCGAAGTAGGCGATGTTCTCGCGCGCGGTCAGGCGCTTGTAGACACCGCGCGCGTCGGGCAGCACGCCAAGGTGGCGGCGTACGTCCACCGGATTGCGCGCAGCATCGACACCATCGACGCTGATGCTGCCCTGGTCGGGGGTCATCAGCGTGTACAGCATGCGCATGGTGGTGGTCTTGCCGGCACCATTGGGGCCGAGCAGGCCGGTGATGCGGCCATCCTCGGCGCGGAAGCCGACGTTGGAGACCGCCTGGATGCGGCCCGTGCGGGTGTCGAAAGCCTTGTGCAGGTTGTCGGCGACGATCATGGTTCCCATCCGTTGAACGAGGTGAACGCCGGCACGTAGCTCAGCGTGTCCAGGCAGCCGGCATCCAGCGCCTTGGCATCGGTCTTGTCGATGAACTGGCCGAGCAGGCGCGGCATGCAGCCGGCGGTCAGCGTGCCGTGGCCCTGGCCGCGGGCGACCAGCGCGCGGCCATTGGGCAGGCCCTTGAGCACCTGCTCGGCATAGCGCGGCGGCGTCACCGGGTCCAGCTCACCGGACAGCAGCAGCGCCGGTACGTCACTGCGCAGCGGCACGGCATTGGCCGCCGGTGCCGGCCGGTGCGGCCATACTGGGCAGGCGGCGAAGAAGGCACTGGCCACGTCGTTGCCGAACAGGCGCTCGGGATCTTCGGCCGGTGCGTGGTAGCGCGGCGCATCTTCGCTGCAGATCACCGACCACTGCATGCCACGATTGATCTGGAAATCCATGCTGCGGTTCGCACCGCGTGCCAGCGACGCCAGCGGTGCATAGCGGCCATGCGCGGCTTCATCGAGAACCAGCGGCAGCAGCGAGGAATACTGCGGCACATAGGAGAAGGCGAACGCCAGGCCGATCACGCTGTCCGGACTCAGTACATCCTGCCGGGTCTGGTTGGTGCCGGGGTCGCGATACTCCACCGAGACCGGCGCACGGCGCAGGGTCTCGACCACGCTGCGCAGCTGCGCGCGGGTGTCGGTCGGGAAGCGCTTGCTGCAGGCGGCATCCTTGCGGCACTGCGCCGATTGCAGGGCGATCGCATCCTCGAACGTCGTGGCGAAATCACCGCCCACCACCAGCTCATTCGGCACTACGCCATCGATGACGATGCTGCGCGTGTGCTGTGGATAGGCACCTGCATAGCGCTGGGCCACGCGCGTACCGTAGGAGCCGCCGACCAGGTTGATACGCTCGACGCCCAGCGCCTGACGCACCGCATCCAGATCAGCAATGGCCTCGGTGGTGGTGTAGAAGCGCGCATCGGCCCGCCCCCGCAGCGAAGCGGCGCAGCGCTCGGCGTAATCGCGCAGCGACGCTTCAGTGGGTGCGGCATCCTCGTCCATGGCCAGTTCCTTGCCATCCGCGCCACGGCAGTTGAGCGGGTTGGAGCCGCCGGTACCGCGCTGGTCGACGAGGAAGATGTCGCGCTGCTTGCGCACCTGGCGCAGGGCGGTATCGACAATGACGGCCACCTCGCTGGCTGCCTGGCCAGGACCACCGGCCAGGAAGAACACCGGATCGGGCTGGCTGCTGCCGCCATCGCCCGATTCCAGCCAGGCGATGCGCAGGCCGACGCGTCGACCATCGGGCCGGGCCCGGTCCTCAGGCACCTGCAGGGTGGCGCACTGCGCTTCCACGTTGGCGCTGGCGCCTTCGGTGGACAGCGTGCAGGGCTGGAAATCGATGCTGCCGAAGCGGCGGCTGGGTGCATCGCTGGCGCCTTCGGCGCCGGGTGACGGTGACTGGCTGCAACCGGCAAGCATCAGGCTGGCCAACGCTGCGGCCAGCGCGAGGTGGTGTCTTTGCATCGTGCTCGTTTCCCCTGGAGGACGTTCCTGGCAACCACGACGGGCTGCCGCGGAAGATGTGACTCAACTTACACGGGCACGGCGTCGTCGGCGATGGGCAGACGCGAAATCTCCGCCGGCGTGGCGCAGGCCAGGCGATCGCGGCCGGCGGCCTTGGCCCGGTACAGCGCCGCGTCTGCCGCTGCCAGCAGCGTGGACAGGTCGCCGTGGCCGTCGTCCATGGCCAGGCCGATGCTGGCGGTGACCGTCACCGGCCCGGTGGTCAGCCGCGCCGGCTTCTGCTGCAGAGCGGTACGGATCGCCGCAGCCCCCGCCATCGCTTCACCCTGCGTGCTGCCGGCCAGCACCAGCACGAACTCCTCGCCACCGTAGCGGCCCAGCAGCGTGTCGTGGCCCTGCAAACCGTGCTGCAGCAGCGCAGCGAAGTGGCGCAGTACCTGGTCTCCGGCCAGATGACCCCAGCGGTCGTTGATCTGCTTGAAGTGATCGACGTCGACCAGCAACAGGGCCAGTGGCCGGCCCTGCCGACGCATCCGCTGCAACTGTGCCTGTCCATCGGCCAGCACCGCGCTGCGGTTGAGCAGCCCGGTCAGCCCATCGGTGCGCGCCGCACGCCGCAGATCGACCAGCATGCGCTCGACCAGCAGCAGCACCATCGCAAAGCACCGCGCCAGTTCCAGCATCACGCCGGCAAGGTAGGTGACGAACATCGGTGTACCGGTGCGCATGATGTCCTCGCCGGCATCGGGTGCCACCGGCAGGAACAGGCGCACCGCGTACAGGGCCGCCTCGGCCAGGAACACCGCCGCCGCCAGACGGCAGCTGGTGCGCTGCTGCACGGGGGCATGCCGCAGCAGCAGCCACGCGATCCAGCCATCGACCAGCAACGTGAACACACTGAACACCTGCAGGCGCGCGCCCAGGTCCGGCCACAGCACCAGGAAGGCGAAGATGCAGGCCATGAAGGCGGCCGCCATCAACAATGGACGCCACAGCGGCAGCGGCTGTTCCAGATGCAGCGCCACGCCGCGCAGCATCAGCACCGCGCAGCCGGCCATCGCCGCATTCCCGGCCAGTATGGCCGGCGCCAACGGCAGGTAGGGTCGCAGCGCCAGCAGGGTCACACCCAGGGTCAGCAGCCACAGGCTGGCGGTCCACAGGCGCAGCACCGGTTGCCCGCGCAGCACCACCAGCAGCAATGAGAACCCCACGGCAATGCCGATGCAGAGCAGGAAGCCAAGCACGGTAATGGTCGGGAAATCCAGGGACATGCGGCGCTCATCGGCCGGGGGGCGCGCGCATCTTAGCGCCTTGTGGTGCGATCCCTCCGGCGCTTCCCGCCCCGATGGCGATGCGGGGTCTGAAAACGGCGAGCATGGCGGCCGGCGCATGCGCAGAATCCGCGGAAAACCAAGGAGACGCCCATGCATGCGTGGTACCTCGGTGGCATCGACCACCGCCCGTTTCTGCACCTGTTCGAGAAGAGCGACACCGCGTTGGCTGCGCTGGGCATCCAGCGTCGCTGGGCCGGCGAAACAGGAGGACACCCCTGCCGGATCAGCCTGGGCGATCCACCCGGTGGCAGCGAGCTGCTGCTGTTGTCCCATGTGCACCTGCCCCTGCATTCGCCCTATCACGCCTCGGGCCCGATCTTCGTGCAGCGTGGCGTGACCCGATGCGTGCTGCCGCCAGGTGAAGTACCGCCGTACGTACAGCGCCGGATGATCTCGTTGCGCGCCTATGACCAGGCTGCATGGATGCTGGCCGCAGAGATCAGCGCGGGCACGGACGTCTCCGCTCGGCTGGACGCGCTGTTTGCCGATCCTGCCGTGGCCTTCGTGCAGCTGCACAACGCGGCGCACGGCTGCTTCTCATGCCAGGCGGATCGCATGGGTATGGCGCCGACGTAGCAGGATCTCCACGACGTGATCGTTGCCACGCCAAAGACGTGATCGTCAGCGCATCCGTTCAGTCCCGCGTGAAGCCTGCGGGAAGGGCTTCACACCCACAGTCACGGATCGGCATTTCCATGGTTCCGCACCCTGCGCTGCGACTCGATACTCGCCGTGGTGCCGCCGAAAGTCCGCCGTGCAGCGCAGCTCCTGCGGTCACCGCTCTCATTCGACGACCACAAGGAAGCGCCATGTCATTCCGATCCATACCGTTGCTGATGGCCACCTCGTTCGCGGCTGCGGGCCTATGCCTGGCCGGGAATGCATCCGCCCACGGCACCATGACCACGCCGATCAGCCGCGTCTATGCCTGTTTCCAGGGCAATCCCGAGAATCCGACCAACCCCGCCTGTGCCGCCGCCAAGGCGGTTGGTGGATCGCAGGCGTTCTACGACTGGAACGGCATCAACCAGGCCAACGCCAACGGCAACCACCAGGCCGTGGTGCCCGACGGCAAGCTGTGCAGCGGCAACAATCCCACCTTCCGCGGCCTGGACGTGAACCGCAGCGACTGGCAGACCACGCCCATCCACGCCGATGCCAATGGCAAGTTCACCTTCGTGTTCAAGGCGACCGCGCCACATGCCACGCGTGACTGGCGCTTCTACGTCACCCGCGAAGGCTGGCAGCCGGGCAGCCCGCTGGGCTGGGCCGATCTGCAGGAGTTCTGCACCCTGGGCAATACGCCGCTGTCGGCCGATGGCACCTACAAGCTGCAGTGCACGCTGCCGCAGCGCACCGGCCAGCATGTGATCTACAACACCTGGCAGCGCTCGGATTCGACCGAAGCGTTCTACACCTGCATGGACGTGCGCTTTGAAGGCGGCGGCGGAGGTACGACGCCGGCACCGCAATGGCAGGATGCTGGCCCGGTGACCGCACGCGGTGAGTTGCCGGTGGGTACCACGCTGGCACTGCGGGTGTTCAACGCCAGCGGCAACGATGTCGAACGTGTGGAAACGACCTTGGCCAGCGGCCAGACGTCTGCCTCGCAGTGGCCCTTGGCGCTGGCGCGCAAGGTCAATGGCAGTGCACAACATGCGCGCGTGGGCGTGCTTGCCAATGGCGTGATCACGCCGTCGGCGTCGGCCACCGACAATCGCGTGTACCTGAAGGACGGCAACCGCTTCCAGCTCGATACCAGGGTGCCGGACCCGGGTACGCCGTCGCCGGGCGGTGATTTCGACCACGTGTACCCGGCGGGCATCGGCAGCTATGTACCGGGCCAGACCGTGGTGAAGAGCAGCGACGGCAAGCTGTATGCCTGCCGCCCGTTCCCGGAAGGTGCGTGGTGCAACGTCAATGCCGAGGCGTACCGGCCGGGTGTGGGTGCGGCCTGGCGCGATGCGTGGATCGCGTACTGAGACCGTGTACAGGGAACGGTGGCAGAGCGCCGTTCCCTGCATAGCGTGAGACGCGCCAGCGCGTGAGTGTGAAGCCGTTCCCATACGGAACCACGCGATGCTTTTTTCAAAGTAGTCCTATGGATGCGGGCGGGTGGGATGCCGAGACTTCGCGGGGTTTCACCACCCACAGGAGATCTCCATGCATCTGTCATATCGGACTGTCATCGCGCTGTCTGTGATCGCAGGCATTGCCACCTCTGGCAGCGCTTTCGCCCACGGCACCATGTCCAAACCCTCCAGCCGCGTCTACTCCTGTTACCAGGGCAATCCCGAAAATCCGACCAACCCGGCCTGCGCTGCTGCCAAGACCATCGGTGGCGCCCAGCCGTTCTACGACTGGGCAGGCGTCAATCAGGCCAACGCCAATGGCAATCATCAAGCGGTGGTTCCAGATGGCGAGTTGTGCAGCGGCGGCAACAGCAAGTACCGCGGCCTCGATCTGAACCGCAGTGACTGGCCGACCTCACCGATCCACGCCGATTCGCGCGGGCGTTACACCTTCGAGTTCAAGGCCCCGGCCCCGCATGCCACCCGCGAGTGGAAGTTCTACGTCACCCGCGACGGCTGGCAGCCGGACAGCCCATTGCGCTGGGCCGACCTGCAGGAATTCTGCACGGTGGGCAACGTGCCGGTCTCCGGCGACGTCTACAAGCTGGATTGCCCGCTGCCCAAGCGCAGCGGCCAGCACATCATCTACAACACCTGGCAGCGCTCGGATTCCGGTGAAGCGTTCTATACCTGCGCGGACGTGCGCTTTGAGGGGGGCGGTGGTGTGACCCCGCCGCCGCAGTGGCAGGATGCCGGCCCGGTCACCGCCCGCGGTGCGCTGGACGTGGGCACCACCGTGACCCTGCGCGTGTTCAACGCTCAGGGCAACGATCTGGAGCGCCCGGAGATCACCCTGGCCGCAGGTCAGACCGCTGCGAACCAGTGGCCGCTGGCGCTGGCCCGCAAGGTCAACGCCAGTGCGCAGCAGGCGCGCGTAGGCGTGATGAAGAACGGGGTGATCACACCGGTCGCCTCGGCCACCGAGAACCGCGTCTACCTGAAGCCGGGCAACCTGTTCCAGATCGATACCCGTGTGCCGGGCCCGATCGATCCGCCGCCGGGCGACGACTACGACTTCGTGTATCCGGCCGGTATCGGCAGCTACAAGCCGGGCGAAACCGTGGTCAAGGGCACCGACGGCAGGCTCTACGCCTGCCGCCCGTTCCCGGAAGGCGCGTGGTGCAACATCAATGCCGATGCCTATCGCCCGGGCACGGGCTTTGCCTGGCGCGATGCCTGGATCGCGTACTGACGCAGGCGACCGGGGGCGGCGTGATGCCGCCTCCGGTTCAGGGAATGCCGGCCAGCGGCCGGCACGCCCCGCCTACTTGCTGCTGACGTACTTCTCGCGGCGGATCTGCGGGTTGCCCAGGCCGGCGGCCTTCAGCAGCTCGGCGCAGGCATCGACCATGTCCGGGTTGCCGCACAGGTAGGCGATGTCGGTGGCCGGGTCCGGCGTGAAGCCGGCCAGCGCCTGCTGTACGTAGCCGTGCTGCACGTCCGGGTGAGGATCAGCCGGCATTTCGCGCGACAGGCACGGAACATAACGGAAGTTCGGGTGCTTTTCGGCGAAGCTGTAGAAGTCTTCGCTGTACAGCAGCTCACCCGCGCTGCGCGCGCCCTGCAGCAGCACGATCTGCACGCCCCGTTCGGCCATCGCCGTTTCCAGCAGCGGCAGCATCGAGCGGTACGGGGTGACGCCGGTGCCGGTGGCGATCAGCAGGTAACGGGCATTGTGGTCGCCAGGATTCAGGCAGAACCGGCCATAGGGGCCGGACGCACTGATCTGGCCGCCCGGCTCCAGCGCCTCGAACAGGGCCGTGGCGGCGCCACCGGGCACGAAACTGACCGCGATATCCACCGCCTCGCCCGGGCCCAGCGCATGGTCGTGGATGGTCGCCAGCGAGTAGCTGCGCTTGGTTTCAGTGCCGTCGGCGTAGCTGAAATGGACCTGGATGAACTGCCCGGGCTGGAAATCCAGCGGCTGCCCATCGTCACGCACGAACTGGTAGTGGCCGACGGTCGGGGCCAGCATGCGGCAGCCGACCAGCTTGAGGGGGAATTGAACAGGCACGACTTTTCGGGACAGTGTGTAGCCGGGGCAAGCCCTCGGGGTCTTCTATAATAGCCCCTCCCCGCCCCTCTCCAGCGCCAGCCCATGGGCGCGAAGGCTTCGAGCTTGGCATCCCAGAACGATATGGCGCCCGCCCTGCGCGTGCGCGACCTGCGCAAGACCTACGACAACGGCACCCAGGCCCTGAAGGGGGTTTCCCTGGAAGTGGCCCCGGGCGATTTCTTCGCCCTGCTCGGCCCCAACGGCGCCGGCAAGTCGACCCTGATCGGCATCATCAGCTCCCTGGTCAACCTCAGCGAGGGCCAGGTGGAAGTGTTCGGCAGCGACCTGGTGCGCAACCGCAGCGCCACCATGCGCCTGATCGGGCTGGTGCCGCAGGAAATCAACTTCAACCTGTTCGAGAAGCCCTTCGACATCCTGGTGAACTACGCCGGCTTCTATGGCGTGCCGCGCGAGGAAGCGGAACAGCGCGCCGAAGAGGAGCTGAAGCGCGCGCACCTGTGGGAAAAGGCCCAGGTGATGAGCCGCACGCTGTCCGGCGGCATGAAGCGCCGGCTGATGATCGCCCGCGCGATGATGACCCGCCCGCGCCTGCTGATCCTGGACGAGCCAACCGCCGGCGTGGACATCGAGATCCGTCGCGACATGTGGCGGGTGCTGAAGGAGATCAATGCCGCAGGCACCACGATCATCCTCACCACCCATTACCTGGAAGAAGCCGAGTACCTGTGCCGCCACCTGGCGATCATCAACCATGGGCAGATCGTCGAGCAGGGGCCGATGCGCGCCCTGCTGGCCAAGCTGGACGTGGAAGGCTTCCTGCTGGACATCGACGGTGAGCTGCCGGCGCAGCTGCCGGTGATCGAAGGCGCGACGCTGACCGCGCCGGACCCGCACACGCTGGACATCGACATGCCACGCGCAATGGACCTCAACCGCGTGTTCGCCACGCTCAACGAGGCCGGCATCCGCGTGCGTTCGATGCGTACCAAGAGCAACCGCCTGGAGGAGCTGTTCGTGCGCCTCACTGGCAACCTGGAGACTTCCGCATGAGCACCACCGAGCTGACCGACGGCCAGCGCAACCGCGTCGCGCTGCTGACCATCGTGCGCCGCGAAGTCGCCCGCATCATGCGCATCTGGGGCCAGACCCTGGTGCCGCCGGCGATCACCATGACCCTGTACTTCCTGATCTTCGGCAACCTGATCGGGTCGCGCGTGGGTGACATGGGCGGCTACACCTACATGCAGTTCATCGTGCCGGGCCTGGTGATGATGAGCGTGATCCAGAACAGCTACGGCAACATCAGTTCCTCGTTCTTCGGTGCCAAGTTCGGCCGCCACGTGGAAGAGCTGCTGGTCAGCCCGATGCCGAACTGGGTGATCCTGTGGGGCTACGTGGCCGGCGCGGTGCTGCGCGGCCTGATGGTGGGCGTGATCGTGCTGATCATCGCAATGTTCTTCACCCCGGTGCGCATCCCGCACCCGCTGGTGATGCTGACCACGGTGATCCTGGGCGCGACGATCTTCTCGCTGGCCGGTTTCATCAATGCGGTGTATGCAAAGAAGTTCGACGACGTGGCGATCGTGCCGACCTTCATCTTGACCCCGCTGACCTACCTGGGTGGCGTGTTCTATTCGGTGAAGCTGCTGCCGGGCTGGGCCGAAGCAGCCACGCATGCGAACCCGATCTTCTACATGGTCAATGCGTTCCGCTATGGCCTGCTGGGCAGCAGCGATGTGCCGCTGCCGGTGGCCTACGGCCTGATGATCGGTTTCGTGGTGGTGCTGACGGCGCTGGCGCTGTGGCTGCTGCGCCGTGGCGTGGGCATGCGCAGCTGAGTTTTGCGTGCAGGGCCTGCGGCCCTGCACCCGCCGAATCAACGTCAACTTCTACGGCAACATCAAAAGCTGGCATTCCGTGGGTTGGCGGGGTGGGTCCGGTTGCGGGGGACGCCGTAAACCCATCCCTGGGGGCTTGGCCGCGGCATCCATGCCGCGGACACCCCCGCAATCGGACCCACCCCGCCTTGGACAGATTGCCGCTGCTGTGGGTAGGTGTCGACCTTGGTCGACACGATGGATCCACGCCATGCGTGGATGAAGCGTTCCAAGCCGATGCTCGGCGCTTTTCGTCTGGGATTGCGGCTAGGCTGTGGCGATGAAGATCACTTCCATTCCGTTGGACAAGGCCGTGTCGGACGGCCCCATCGATGCCTTCAGCCATGTGGTGCTGGGCGATTCGCCCACCCTGGATGAGGTACTGGATTGCCTGGCGTCGCTGCACGTGGCCAATCCCCGCCATCGCTATCTGTGCACGCTCGACGATGTCGGTCAGTGCCGTTACACCAGCATGCACGCGTCCGACGACGCGCGCATCGCACTGTACGAGGACGAAGACCCGGCGACCCCCGAAGATGCGTTGGCGGCACGCGAGCGGTTGCTGGCGCATGTCATCGCGCAGCTGGAGCACTCCTTCCATCGGCTGGAATGGACCACCCTGCCGGGTACCTTGCTGTGCAATGACGCAGACATCGAGACGCTGGTCACGGCCAATGCCGCACCCGACCTCATCGTCGACGAAGCGGTCTGCGTACAGCAGGTGCCGGTGGACCGCGATGACCTGCTGATCGCCGCCCTGCCCAACGGCTACTTCAGCGCGGACTGGGACATCTTCCAGAACCACGCCCTGATACGGCACCTGCAGGAGCGGTACGACTACCGCCTGTTCGGACTCGGCGCATCGTGGCTTGGCTTCCAGCGTAACCGCGCGCCACCGCCAGCAGAGGCAAACGCGTTGGTCGCTGACCTGCAGCGTGTCTACGCTGCCGGAACGCACGACATCTGGTCACAACTGGCTGCAACGCTGGCCACCCGAACCACGCTTCTATTGGGATACACCGAGGACTTCAGCGAACAGCTGCCCTGAGCACCGCTCTACACGAGCGAGCGCCGCGAACGACCCGCTTCCGCTCTTGATCTGCTTCCCGTGGTGGCCGCGCCCGGCCAACCCCGATGAACAGTGCTTTCCGCGAACCACCACGGGGGCACCGCCGTTGGCCACATTCTCCGGCACAATCGGACCCATGATTCCCCCAGAACACGGTGAACCTGCAATGCGCATCCTGATCCTTGGCGCCGGCGGTACCGGCGGTTACTTCGGTGGTCGCCTGGCCCAGGCCGGCGTGGACGTGACCTTCCTCGTACGCCCCGCGCGCGCCGCACAGCTGGACCGCGATGGCCTGGTCATCCGCAGCCCGATCGGCGATGCCCGCTTCCCGGTGCAGCACGTGACCGCCGATGCGCTGCCCACATTGGCCGCGCAGAAGCCTTTCGATCTGGTCATTCTCAGCTGCAAGGCCTACGACCTGGACAGCTCGATCGACGCCATTGCTCCAGCCGTGGGCGCGAACACCACCGTGCTGCCCATCCTCAATGGCCTGCATCACTACAATGCGCTGGACCTGCGCTTCGGCCGCGAGGCGGTGCTGGGCGGCCTGTGCTTCATCAGCGCCACCAAGGCGCCCGATGGCGCGGTGCTGCATCTGGGCAAGCCGGCCAAGCTCACCTTCGGCGAGCGCGACGGCGGAGCGATCTCCGCACGCGTGCGCGCCTTCGCTGCCGCCTGCGCACAGGCCAATCTTGATCACCTGGCCAGCGAGCGCATCGGCCAGGAGCAATGGATCAAGTACACCTTCCTGACCGCGCTGGCCGCCGCCACCTGCCTGCTGCGCGCGGACATCGGCACCATCGTCGCCACCGATGATGGCCAGGCCATCGTGCGCGGCCTGTACGACGAGTGCCTGGCCGTGGCCGAAGCTGCCGGTGAGCCGATTCCCGATGCCGCGCAGGACACCGCGCGCGGCACCCTCACCCAGGCCGGCTCTGCATTGAAGGCATCGATGCTGCGGGACCTGGAGGCTGGCCAGCAGGTCGAGGCCGAACAGATCGTCGGCGACATGCTGGCGCGTGCACGCAAGGCCGATCAGGAAGCCCTGTTGCTGCAGGTCGCCTACAGCAGCCTGCAGGCCTACCAGGCACTGCGCGGCGCGTGAGCATCCCGTTGCCGGCCAGTGCGCTGCCTACGCGGGTGCTGATCCTCGGTATGGGCTGGAGCGGATGCGTGCTGGCCACGCAGCTGCAGGCACGGGGAGTGCACGTCGTCGGCACGGTGCGTGACCCCTCGTCGGCGCCGGACGATGGCCTGCTGCGGCATCAGCTGCGCGCCGACGCGCCACCTTCGTCAGCCCTGCTCGATGAGATTGCACAGGCGGAGTTCGTGCTGTGCAGCGTACCGCCAGATGCCGAGGGCGACCCGGCACTGCGTCTGCTGCTGCCGGCACTGCAGGACAGCCCGGCACTGCGCTGGGTGGGCTATCTGTCATCCACGTCGGTGTATGCCGACCGGGCCGGCGGCTGGGTTGACGAGCGCAGCGCAGCCGATGCCACTGAAGCAGCCGGCGTGCAGCGCCTGCGTGCCGAAGCGCAATGGCGTGCGCTTGCAGAAGAACGTGGCATTGCCTCTGCGGTGTTCCGCCTGCCTGGCCTGTACGGTCCCGGACGCAACGCACTGCTGCAATTGGCCGAAGGCCGTGCCCGCCATGTGATTCGGCCGGGCCTGGTGTTCAATCGCCTGCACGTAGAGGATCTTGCGGCAGTGATCATCGCGGCGATGCAGCGACCGACCCACCAGGGCCTGTACCTGCCCAGCGACGACGAACCGGCACCACCACAGGATGTGCTGGCCTTCGCCGCGCAGCTGGGCGGGCTTGCGATGCCGCCGGCCGTGGCCTGGGACGATCCAGCGCTGAGCCCGACGCTGCAGCGCTTCTACCAGAGCAACAAGCGCATCGACAGTCGTGGCACGCGTGCGGCGCTGGGGTGGGCACCGCGGTTTCCGACGTATCGGGAAGGACTGCAGGCGCTGGCCGCTTCGCTCGCCGGGCATGGCCCGGCGCTACCGGACAGCGCTTTGTAGAGCCGAGCCCATGCTCGGCTGCTCTTTGCGTCTTTCGCGCTGCGCGCGATAAGCCGAGCATGGGCTCGGCTCTACGGATCAACCCACCTCGGGCAGGCGGAAGAACGCACGCGTGGCCGCCGTGGCGTTGGCCGCCGTCACCGCCACGTCCTCGCCACGGTCGCGCGCCAGCTCTTCCACGATGTGCGAGAGGAACATCGGCTCGTTGCGGCGATCCTTCGGCATCGGCTTCAGCGTGCGCGGCAGCAGGTACGGTGCATCGGTCTCGATCATCAGGCGGTTGGCCGGGATGTTCTTCACCAGTTCGCGCAGGTGCGCGCCACGGCGCTCGTCACACAGCCAGCCGGTGATGCCGATGTACCAGTCCTGGTCCAGGTAGTCGAACAGTTCGTCGCGTTCGCCGGTGAAGCAATGCACCACCGCCGGGCCGATGCGGCCTTCGAAGTTCTTCATCTGTGCCATGAAATCGGCATGCGCATCGCGCTGGTGCAGGAACAGCGGCTTTCCATTCTCAGCGGCCAGCTGCAGCTGTCGCTCGAAGGCGCGGTGCTGGGCCGGGCGCGGCGAGAAATCACGGAAGTAGTCCAACCCACACTCCCCCACCGCCACTACTTCCGGGTGGGCATGCAGCGCGCGCATCTCAGCATCGCATTCCTCGGTGTATTCCACCGCGTGATGCGGGTGCACGCCGGCCGTTGCGTACAGGAAGCCCGGATGCTGCTGGGCCAGCTGCACCGCCAACGGCGAGTGCTCGCGGCTGGCGCCGGTGATGACCATCTGCACCACGCCGGCCTGGCGCGCGCGGTCCAGCACGGCGTCACGGTCGCGGTCGAAGGAATCGTGGGTCAGGTTGGCGCCGATATCGATCAGGTGCATGGTCATCGCGGGGGAAAAGTGCCCGCGCATTGTACCTGCGCCCGCCGTGGCCCCTTATCCTTTGCCCATGAACGCCCCGCTCTTCCCCATTTCCCCGCTGCTGCCACAGATCCAGCAGCACCTGGCCGCGCAGCCGCGACTGGTGCTGGAAGCCCCGCCCGGCGCCGGCAAGACCACCCAGGTACCGCTGGCACTGCTGGATGCACCGTGGCTGCAGGGCCGGAAGATCATCCTGCTGGAACCGCGCCGGGTGGCCGCGCGCAGCGCGGCGCTGTTCATGGCGCGGCAGCTCGGTGAAGAGGTGGGCGGCACCGTCGGCTACCGCATCCGCTTCGAGAACAAGATCTCGGCGCGCACACGCATTGAAGTCGTCACCGAAGGCATCCTGACCCGCATGCTGCAGGACGACCCGATGCTGGAAGAGGTCGGTGCGATCCTGTTCGATGAGTTCCACGAGCGCCATCTCAACGGTGATCTCGGCCTGGCACTGACGCTGGACGTGCAGGCACAGCTGCGTGACGACCTGCGTCTGGTGGTGATGTCGGCAACACTGGATGGCGAGCGCCTGGCACGCTTCCTCGACGCGCCGCGGCTGAGCAGCGAGGGCCGCAGCTACCCGGTCGCGATCAGCCATTTCCCGGCGCGCCGCGATGAGGCGCTGGAACTGCAGGTGCGCCGCGCGGTGCAGCAGGCCTTGGCCGAACACCCCGGTGACCTGCTGGTGTTCCTGCCCGGCCAGCGCGAAATCGCGCGCGTGCAGGCTGGACTGCAGGAATCGCTGGATGCCGGCGTCGAAGTGCTGGCCCTGCACGGTGAACTGCCGGTGGAACAACAGGCGCGCGTGCTGCAGGCCGCCAGCGATGGTCGCCGCCGCGTGGTGCTGGCCACCAACGTGGCCGAATCCTCGGTGACCCTGCCCGGCGTGCGCGTGGTGATCGACAGTGGCCAGGCACGCGAACCGCGCTACGACCCCAACAGCGGTTTTACCCGGCTGGACGTGGTGGCCATCGCGCAGGCGTCGGCCGACCAGCGCGCCGGCCGCGCCGGACGCGTGGCCGAGGGCGTGGCCTGGCGGTTGTGGCCGCAGTCGCAGCGGTTGGAGCCACAGCGTCGCGCCGAGATCGACCAGGTGGAACTGGCAGGACTGGCACTGGAACTGGCGGCCTGGGGCAGCAGCGACCTGCACTTCCTCGACCCGCCGCCGGCCGGCCCGATGGGCGCGGCACGCGAACTGCTGCAACGGCTCGGCGCCCTGGCCAGCAGCGGTGCGATCACCGCACTTGGCCGGCGCGTGCTGGCGTTGGGCACGCATCCGCGGATGGCGGCGATGCTGCTGGCGGCGCCCGATGCACGTGCGCAGGCGCTGGCCGCTGATCTGGCCGCCCTGCTGGAGGCGCGCGACCCATTGCGCCAGGGCGGTGACGCGCTGGCGGCACGCTGGCGCGCACTGGCCGCGTTCCGCAATGGCCGCGCACCGGGTGACGCCAACCGCAGCGGTCTGGCCGCCATCGATGCGGCCGCCAAGCAGTGGCGACGTCGCCTACGCTGTGATGCCGCGCCGCCCGCCAGCATCGAGGCCCACGAACTGGGTGACCTGCTCGCACATGCCTTCCCCGACCGGATCGGTTTCCAGCATCCCAGCGATCCATTGCGCTACCTGCTGGCCAATGGTCGCAGCGCGCGCCTGCACGAACTGAGCGACCTGCGTGGCGAACCGTGGCTGGTGGCCAGCGAGCTTCGCTTCGAGGCACGCGATGCGCTGCTGCTGCGTGCCGCACCGGTGGACGAAGGCCAGCTACGCAAGGCGTGGCCGGAGCGCTTCGTCACCGAAGATGTGGTCCGCTGGGAAAGCGAGCGCCGCGCCCTGGTGGCCCTGCGCGAGACCCGTTTCGACCGCATCGTGCTGGACAGCCGCTCGGCCGGCCGGGTCGATCCGCAGCACGCCGCGCAGGCGCTGACTGACGCGGTGGCCGAGCTCGGCCTGCAGGCGCTGCCATGGACCGAAGGCCTGCGCCAGTGGCAGGCACGGGTGGAATCACTGCGGCGCTGGATGCCGGAGTTGGATCTGCCCGACTGCAGCGACGCGGCCCTGCTGGCCAACCTTGCGCAGTGGCTGCAGCCCGCGTTCGCCGGCAAGAGCCGTCTGGATGCGCTGGACGAGTCCAGCTTCGGCGAGGCGCTGAAGTCGCCGCTGGAGTGGTCGCAGCGGCAGCTGGTCGAGCGCCATGCGCCGACCCGCATCACCGTACCTTCAGGCTTGGAACGGCCGATCACCTACGCGTTGGACAGCGAAAGTGGCGAGCCGTTGCCGCCGGTGCTGGCGGTGAAGCTGCAGGAACTGTTCGGCCTGGCTGATACGCCGCGCATCGCCGATGGGCGCGTGCCGCTGACCCTGCACCTGCTGTCGCCCGGTGGCCGGCCGCTGCAGGTCACCCAGGACCTGCGCAACTTCTGGGAAAACACCTACGCCGAAGTGAAAAAGGAGATGAAGGGCCGCTACCCGCGCCATCCGTGGCCGGATGACCCGTGGACGGCCACGGCCACGCACCGGGCCAAGCCACGCGGGACCTGACCGGCCCTGCCGGCACCACCGGTTGCGGACCCTGCCTGATCCTGAATGGCTGCGGTAAAGTCACGCCACGTGCGGCCTCGACTGACATACCGTTTACGGGCAACACGCGACACTGGACTTCGACCCGAGGCAAAGGACCCCCGCATGAGCAAGCTGACCGTAATCACCGACCGCGCTCTGGAGCGCGCCCTGGAGCTGGCCCACACCGCCGGCGATGGCCTGAAGAGCGCCGGTGGCAGCCTGCGCAATGCGGACTGGATCAAGACCGGCGCCGCCATCGGCGCAGTGAAGACCGGCGGCAAGGCTGCGACCAAGTTCGTGCGCCGCAATCCGGCAGTGGCCGTGGCCGCAGCTGCGGTCGGTGTGGGCCTGCTCGGCTATGCGCTGTACCGCAAGCAGCAGAAGAAGAAGGCCGCCAATGGCCACGTGGTGAATGGGCAGGCGCAGCGCATCAATGCACGTGACCGCCGCAATGACACCGTGGTGGATGAGCACAGCGACATCGGCAGCGACGCCTGAGATCGTCGGCCGCTGCCAGGGCCGGGGTCCTTCCGCAGGAAGGGCTCCGGCCTTTTCATTTCAACCGATCTGGCGCCACTGGCCCGGCTGCAGGTCGTCCAGCCGGTAGGGTCCCATCGACACGCGGACCAGCCGCAGCGTCGGCAGGTTCACCGCCGCGGTCATCCGCCGCACCTGGCGGTTGCGGCCCTCGCGGATTGTGATCGCCAACCAGCTGTCAGGCACGGTCTTGCGGAAACGTACCGGCGGATCCCGCGTCCACAGCGACGGCGCCGGATCGAGGCGCTCGATCTTCGCCGGCAGGGTCGGCCCGTCGTTCAGCTCAACGCCGTCGCGCAGCCGCTGCAGCTGCTCGTCGCTGGGGGTGCCTTCCACCTGCACCCAGTACGTCTTGTCGGCCTTGTGCTTCGGGTCGGTCAGCTTGTGCGCCAGCGTACCGTTGTCGGTCAGCAGCAGCAGGCCCTCGCTGTCATGGTCCAGGCGGCCGGCGGCATACACGCGCGGCGGCAGGCCAAACCCGGCCAGGGTCGGCCGCGGCGGCACGCTGCGGTCGGTGAACTGGCAGAGCACGTTGAAGGGCTTGTTGAAGGCAATCAGCATTGCGGGCACGGCGGGCGGCAGATGGCGCATTGTCCCACGCCGCGCTGCTCGCTCGCCGGGCACCGCTTTGGCCGAGGCTGCGGCGGGATCAGCCGAAGACCTTCCACTCCAGCAGGAACGAACCCAACACCAGTGCGATGCCGCACGCCGCGATGACATTGGCCCGGCGCCGCAGGCGGACCGGTGGCGGATTCATGGCACGCGCACGTTCCTCCAGCAGCGCACCGGCGAACAGCACGGCAAACCCCACCGTCGCCACCAGGTCGTAGGCATGGCCACCGTAGAACACGAAATCAATCAGCCGCGCCAGCACCAGCACGGCCACGGCGATGTAGAACACTTTCTTCAACAGTCCACTCCATGGATGGTAGCGCCGGGCCATGCCCGGCGGATGCACATTGCGTCGATTGCCACGCCGCTGCGCTCGCCGGGCGTGGCCCGGCCCTGCCGATTTACGGCTTGATGAAGCGCAGGGTCATGCGATCGCTCTCGCCGATCGCCTGGTACTTCGCATCGTCGGCCTTGTCGTGCTGGTTGGTCGGCGGGAGCGTCCACACGCCGTTCGGGTGGTCCTTGGTGTCGCGCGGGTTGGCGTTGACCTCGCTGCGCGCATCCAGCTTGAAACCAGCCGCCTCGGCCATCGCGATCACCTGCTGCTGGCCGACATAGCCGGTGTCATCGTCGTCGGCCACATCGGCCTTGGCGCGATGCTCGACCACGCCCAGCACGCCGCCCGGCTTGAGCACGTTGAAGAAGCCCTGGAACATGCCCTGCGCCTGGCCGGCCTTGCGCCAGTTGTGCACGTTGCGGAAGGTCAGCACCACGTCGGCTGAATTGGCCGGGCCGAACACCGGCTTGGCCGGATCGTAGGCGACCACGGCAGTCTTGCCGAACTGCGCCGGTGCGCCGGCGTACTTCTTTTCCAGGCTGTCGCGGCTGCGCTGCTGGTAGTCACGGCCGCGGCCTTCGGGTACGGCCATCGGGTCGACCACGGCGGCGACGTAATGACCCTTGTCATGTAGCAGCGGCGCCAGGATCTCCGAGTACCAGCCGTTGCCGGGGGTGATCTCGATGACGGTCTTTTCCGGAGCCACCCTGAAGAACGACAGCGTCTGCGCCGGATGACGGAAGCCATCGCGCTTGACGTTGTTGGCATCGCGGGTGGGCGCCTTCACCGCCGCGTCGATGGCCGGCGAGACCTCGATCTTCGCCGGCGCGACCGTAGCCGGTGCGGCGAACGCGGGAACAGCAGCAAGCAGGGCCGAAGCAAGCAGCAGTCGGCAACCACGCAGGGACGAAGCAGGCATCATCGGGACGACTCCAGCGGAAGATGCGGCGAGACTAGCAGTCACAGCGTCCCAGGTGTTCACAAAACGTTAGCTGCGTGCGCGCCGCGGAACACTGTTTTGTGGTCGTCGCCGCAGCACGGTCACACATCGCGTTCTATTCTGGAGCACTTCCCCCAAGGAGTCCGTGCCCATGACGGCAACCCGCGAACTGGGCCGTTCCGGCCTGCATGTACGTCCGCTCGCCTTCGGTGGCAACGTGTTCGGCTGGAGCGCCGATGAGAAGGCCAGCTTCGCCCTGCTCGATGCCTTCGTCGACGCCGGTTTCAATCTGGTCGACACCGCCGATGTGTACTCGGCCTGGGTGCCCGGCAATGTCGGCGGCGAATCGGAGACGCTGATCGGCAAATGGTTCGCGCGCAGCGGCAAGCGCGACAAGGTGGTGCTGGCGACCAAGGTGGCCAAGTGGGCCGAACGCCCCGGCCTGACCCCGGACAACATCAATGCGGCGGTCGAGGATTCGTTGCGCCGCCTGCAGACCGACGTGATCGACCTGTACCAGGCGCACGAGGACGATGAGTCGACGCCACTGGAGGCGACGCTTGCGGCATTCGGCCGCCTGATCGAGGCCGGCAAGGTGCGTGCGATCGGCGCCTCCAACTACAGCGCCACGCGCCTGGCCGACGCGCTGAAGGTCTCCACCGACTACAAGCTGCCGCGTTACGAAACCCTGCAGCCGGAGTACAACCTGTATGACCGCGCCGGCTACGAAAAGGAACTGGAACCGCTGGTGCAGCGCGAGCAGATCGGCGTGATCGGCTACTACGCGCTGGCCAGCGGCTTCCTCAGCGGCAAGTACCGCACGCCGGCCGATGCAGCCAAGAGCCCGGCGCGTGGCGAGAACGTAGTGAAGCGCTATCTGAACCCGCGCGGCTTGCGCATCCTGCAGGCGCTGGATGACGTGGCCAGCAAGCACGGCGCCAGCGCCGCACAGATCGCGCTGGCGTGGCAGATCGCGCGGCCGTCGATCACTGCGCCGATCGTCAGCGCCACCACCGTCGAACAGCTGCACGATCTGCTGGCAGCGGCCAACCTGTCGTTGAGCGTGCAGGACGTCGCGCAGCTGGATGCCGCCAGCGCGGAAGCCTGAGTTGTAGTGCCGGCCGCCGGCCGGCATTTCACAACAGCGAAGAAAATAATTGAACAAAATGGTTGCGCGCGACTAAATCGTGGTTTATCGTGCGCACCTCGTTTCAACGACCACTGGAAAACTCCCTTGAACGCGCATTCCGTCGCCACCGCCAAACTACTGCCATGCCTGCGCATGGACGTGCTGGCGCGCGCGTTCGGCAAGGAAGACCAGCTGACAACGGCCTGATACCCGCCCTGCGGAGATCGGCCACCCCGATCTCCGAGGCCTGACGACGCCCTCGGAACGCACGTCCCGGGGGCGTTTTCGTTTGCGTCGGCACAAGGACCCGCGATGCCAGAACTGCACCCCGCGCGGCAACCCGCCGCTCACTGACCCAGGTTTCTTCGCCGCACCGGAGGATTTTCTCCGCGTGCATGGCAACGCCTGGACATTATCTGCATCGCACCCAAACATTATCGCTCGCGATAATGTCGGTGGCCTGCACCCTCGACTACCAACGGTCCCGTTTCAACCACGGGCTGGTGCGCGCGGCATTGCCGTGGCGTATGCCGGAGGTCGCGGACATGCCATCGCCTGGATCGCCTGCTGGAGGCAGGCGCCGGTTCGCCGGCACGCGGTTCGATTCCGCGCGGTCCCCAACTGGATAGCTCAGCTTGGTCAGAGCAACGGATCCGTAATCCGTCTGTCGTGGGTTCGATTCCCACTCCAACCACATGACCTGTCACGTCATGACTTGAAGCAACACCCGGGGCGCAAGCCCCAGCGGCCATCGTCGCCGTCCACCGTCATTGCCTTCGGGCAGGAACGTGGAAGGCAACGGACCGCACGCCGGGCCTCGGCCTGTCACCACTACCTGCCCCACTCTGCTCCGGTGCTGTCTGCCGGCAGCGATGGCCGCAAGGGTGATGACGCACCGAAGGCTCCGCGCGCGGACCGTCGGCCGATGGCCGCCCTCTTCCGCTGCCTGCACGTGGTGTGCAGGCGGCCTCGCCACGACCTGATCGACCCGGGTCATGGTGATTCATCCGCATCGGGTCGGACCACCAGAGCCATACAAGGAGAGACTCCCATGTTCTGGACCATCAAGGTCGTGATCGGCGACGGCGAGCGCGGCCTGGTGTATCGCAACCGTCGTTTCCAGCAGATCCTGCTGCCGGGCGTGCACCGCCTGTCGCCGTTCGGCGGCCGGCCGCACGTGGACCTCCACAACGCATCGAAGGGCGCGGCCTACACCGGCAGCGACCAGGACAGCCTGATCGAAGCGCTGGACGCACAGCTGGACACGCACTTCGTACTGGCCAACGTCGGCGCCGGCGAAGTCGGCCTGTTGCTGCGCAACGGCCGCATCGACGAGGTGCTGCCGCCGGGCAGCCGCCGTCTGTACTGGCGCGGTTCGGTCGACACCCAGGTACGCGTGATGACGCTGGGTGACGAGCCGCGCATCCCGCTGGACGTGCAGCAGCGCCTGGGCCAGCTGGGCGTGCTGCCGCGTGTCGCGGTGATCAGCACCGTGCCGAGCGAGTCGGTCGGCCTGCTGTTCATCGATGGCACGCTGCGCCAGACGCTGGACGCCGGCCTGCACGCGTTCTGGAACTTCAACGGCAACGTGTCGGTGGAGCGCGTGGAGCTGCGTGCGCGTTCGCTGGACGTGTCCGGCCAGGAACTGCTCAGCCGCGACAAGGTGACCCTGCGGGTGAACCTGGCCGCGACCGTGCAGGTGGTCGACCCGGTGCGTGCACACCGCACGCTGAGCAATGCCGATGAGTTCATCTATCGGCAGCTGCAGTTCGGCCTGCGCCAGGCGATCGCCGCACGCAGCCTGGACGAGCTGCTGGGCGACAAGGCGGCACTGGACGGCGAGATCGCTGCCCATGTGCAGGCGGCGATCGAGGGCCATGGCGTGCGGCTGCTCGGCGTGGGCATCAAGGACGTGATCCTGCCGGGCGAGATGAAGGAGATCCTCAACGGCGTGGTGCTGGCCGAGAAGCAGGCCCAGGCCAGCGTGATCCGTCGCCGCGAGGAGGCCAACGCCACGCGTTCGCAGCTCAACACCGCAAAGCTGATCGAGGACAACCCGGTGCTGATGCGCTTGAAGGAGCTGGAGGCGCTGGAGAAGGTCACCGAGAAGATCGACAAGCTCACCGTGTTTGGCGGCCTGGAGGGCGTGCTGAAGCAGCTGGTGACGATCAGGTAGGGGTAGCGGCGGCGCAGGGACGCGCCGCCGGCCCATCAAGGACATTCAACAAGACAATGGACACGCAACAGAACTATCAATGGCTGCACGCCGAGGGCACCACGCCGATCAAGGGCTGGGTCAACGGCGTGCCGCTGGAAGCACAGGCCCACGAGCAGCTGCGCAACATCGCCGCGATCCCGTTCGTAGGGCCGTGGGTGGCGGTGATGCCGGACGTGCACCTGGGCAAGGGCGCGACCGTGGGCTCGGTGATTCCGACCCGTGGCGCGATCATTCCGGCCGCGGTCGGTGTCGACATCGGCTGCGGCATGGCGGCGGTGCGTACCACGCTGCGCGCCAACGACCTGCCCGATGACCTGCGGCAACTGCGCAACAGCATCGAGCGCAGCATCCCGGTCGGCAATGGGCGCGGCGGCGAGCATCACCGCATGCCCGACAGCATCCACACCCGGTTGGTGCAGTCCGGGCTGGCCGACGGCCTGGAGAAGATCAAGGACAAGCACCGCCGGATCCGCACCGACAAGCTGGACCGCCAGCTGGGTACGCTGGGCGGCGGCAACCACTTCATCGAACTGTGCCTGGACGAGACGGATACGGTGTGGGTGATGCTGCACAGCGGCTCGCGCGGCACCGGCAACCTGATCGGCACCTACTTCATCGAGAAGGCGCGCGAGGAGCTGGCACGGCGCGTGCTGGGCTTCCACCTGCCGGACAAGGACCTGGCGTTCTTCATGGAAGGCGAGCCGCTGTTCGATGACTACGTTGAAGCGGTGTCGTGGGCGCAGGACTACGCGCGGCAGAACCGCGAGGCGATGATGTCGCGTGTGCTGGCCGAGATGCGCCACCGCTTGCCGAAGTTCCAGCTGGCGGCGATGGCGGTGAACTGCCACCACAACTACGTGCAGAAGGAAACGCATCACGGCCAGGAGCTGCTGGTGACACGCAAGGGCGCCGTCAGTGCCCGCGAGGGTGAGCTGGGCATCATTCCCGGCAGCATGGGCACGCGCAGCTACATCGTGCGTGGCAAGGGCAACGCGGACAGCTTCCACAGCTGCAGCCACGGTGCCGGCCGGGTGATGAGCCGTGGCGCCGCGCGCCAGCAGATCACGCTGGCCCAGCATCGCGACGCCACCGCGCACGTGGAATGCCGCAAGGACAGCGGCGTGCTGGATGAGTCACCGGCCGCGTACAAGTCGATCGACGATGTGATGGCCGCGCAGCTGGACCTGGTCGAGGTGGTGCACACCCTGCGCCAGGTGCTGTGCGTGAAGGGGTAACCGAGCGGTGCCGGCCTAGGCCGGCACCCACCGGAACACGTTCAGCGCGCCACGCTGTCTTCAGTCACCAGCGCGTGGTGCACGCCGATGCCCGCACGCACGCCCTCGGCAGCAGCCAGGGTGATGTTGCCAACTGTGGTTGCATCGCCGGCGGCGTACACGTTCGGTAGCGAGGTCTGCCTCATCGCATCGACCTCGATCAGCACGCCCAGCGGGCTTTCCAACAGGGTGCAGCCCAGCTGCTGCACCAGCGGCGTCGCCATCGTCTGCGTGGCCGGCACGAACAGCGCGCGTTGCGCGATGCGGCGGCCATCAGCCAACTCCACTTCCAGCCAGGTCGGCTGGTCGCCCTGCACGCCCACCACCGGCGCGGTCTCGATCTGCACGCCGCGCTGCTGCATGGCGGCCCGCTCCTCATCGGTGATCGGCAGGCCCTGGCTGAAGAAGGTAACATTTCCCCAATCGACGAACAGCGGCGCCTTGCTGGCGGACATCGGGTGCCCACCAAGCAGACCGATTGCGCCACCACCCACTTCGTAGCCATGGCAGTAGGGACAATGCAGCACGGTGCTGCCCCAACGCTCGGCCAGGCCCGGCAACGCCGGCAACTGGTCGGCAATACCGCTGGCCAGCAGCAGCTTGCGCGCGGCCAGGACCTGGCCATCGGCGGTACGCACTTCCACGCCTTCGGCGCGGGCGGTGGCCTGCACGGCTTCGGCATGCACCCAACGCACGGTGGGGTAGTCCAGCAGCTGCTGTCGCGCGGTCTTCAGCAGCTCGGCGCCGCTGATGCCATCCAGCCCCAGCACGCCGTGCGAATGGCTGGCGAAGCGGTTGCGCGGCAATCCGGCGTCGATGACCGTGACCGGGCGGCGGGCGCGGGCGAGGATCAGGCCGGCGGCAATGCCGGCATAGCTGCCGCCAACGATGAGCACATCAGGATTCATGATGACCTTCCAGGGAACGGTGATGGGCGAGATGGCGGGCGAAGTCGGCGCCGAGCTGGTCCAGCGTGGTCGCCTGCAGCCGCTGTTCGAGAAGGCGCTGTGCTTCGCGCGCCCCTTCGAGCAGGGCGCTGTTGACCAGCTGCTGGATAGGGCAGCCGCCGCCGGAATCGCGGGCGCCGGCCTGCACCAGCGGTGGTGCGCCCACGGCCAGATAGATGTCATGCAGGGTGATCGTTGCGGGATCGCGTGCCAGCAGGCTGCCACCGCCGTGGCCACGGGTGCTGCGCACCAGGCCGGCCTTGTGCAGCTGTGCCAGCAGGCGACGGATCACAACCGGATGCGTCGGCAGGCACGACGCCAGCTGCTCGGACGTACGCGGGGCAGCGTGGCCCACCAGATGTGCCATCACGTGCAGGGCGTCGGAAAGCGGGCTTGCTGATTTCATGTAACAACAATAGTTACATTTAAACCATCTGTCGAGAGTCCGTATTCGTTCCATATGGACACATTTGTCCTATGAAACATCTCCTTCACATCGCTAAACGGAACGCGAATGTGATCGTTGTCGCACTTCAGACGTGCAGGGCACGGGTCGATACCGCATTGCCCCTTCCCGAGAGTCCCTTCCATGAAAGCGTCTGTCCGTGCTCCGCGCCTGCAGTCCAAGCTGCTCGGCGCGGTTTCTGTTGGTCTGGCCGTGGTCCTGCTGTGCGCACTGGCGGGCCTGGCCTCCGCTTGGTTGAAGCTGTCCACCGAAGTTCCATCCGAAGTCGCGCACAGCCGCGATGCAGAACGCCTGCAACGCGAGTTCCGCGGCCAGGTGCAGGAATGGAAGAACGTATTGCTGCGCGGCCGCGACGATGCGCTGCGCCAGCGCCATCTGGATGCCTTCGACAGCGAGGGCCGCCTGGTCGAGCAGCTGGCCAAGGGCCTGCTGGCCAGCCCGGACGCGCGCACGCGTGAACTGGCGCAGGCCTTCATCGGCCTGCACGCGCAGCTGCAGAAGGACTATCACGCCGCCCTGCAGGCATTTGCGGAGGCCGGCTACGATCCCGCTGCCGGCGACAACCTCGTGCACGGCAAGGATCGCCCGGTGGCGAGCGCACTGGATACGTTGAGCGCGCACGCCACACAGGTGGCAGAAGCGGCGGTGGCCGCGCGTTCCCAGCAGGCGCGGCAGACGTTGTTGGTGTGCGCGGCGTTGACCGTGCTGGCCGCCGTGCTGTTGCTGATGGGCCTGGCGTGGTGGCTGCGGCGTGCCGTGGTGCAGCCGGTACTGGCCGTGGAAGCCGCCGCACGTGCGGTGGCCGCCGGTGACCTGCAGCATGTGGTGCAGGTGCGCAGCCGCGACGAGATCGGTCGCCTCGCGCAGGCCATGCAGGCGGTGCAGTCGACACTGCGCGGCGTGCTGGATGCACAGGCCACGATGGCGCAGGCGCATGAGGCCGGCACCATCAGCCACCGCATGGACGCCAGCGCCTTCCCCGGCGCGTTCGGCACCATGGTGGCCGACAGCAACACGCTGGTGGATGCGCACATCCAGGTGAAGATGCGCGCGATCGCGATCATGGGGCGTTACGCCGTCGGTGACCTCAGCCAGGACATGGAACGCCTGCCCGGCGAAAAGGCCGTGATCACCAATGCATTGGATACGGCCAAGGCCAATCTCGGCGTGATCAACGGCGAGATCCGCCGCCTGGCCGAAGCCGCTGCCGCCGGTGACTTCAGCCAGCGCGGCGACAGCGCACGCTTCGAACATGATTTCCGCGCGATGGTCGACGGCCTGAACCGCCTGATGCAGACCACCGAACTGAACCTGGGCGAGGTTTCCAGCATGCTGCGCGCGATTGCCGATGGCCGTCTCGGCGCGCGCATGCACGGTGATTTCCAGGGTGTATTCGCGCGCATCGCCGGCGACGCCAATACCACCGCCGCGCAGCTGGCGACCATCGTCACCGACATCAAGCACGCCTCCGGCAACATCCACACCGCCGCCGCGGAGATCGCTGCCGGCAACAATGATCTGTCGCGCCGCACCGAACAGCAGGCCGCCAACCTGGAAGAGACGGCGGCATCGATGGAGGAACTGACCTCCACCGTGCGCCAGAACGCCGAACACGCGCGCCAGGCCAACCAGCTCGCGATCGGCGCGCACGCGGTCGCCTCGCAGGGCGGCAGCGTGGTCGGCCAGGTGGTGGCGACGATGGGCGCGATCGAGACCTCGTCGCGGCAGATCGCCGAGATCATCAGCGTCATCGATGGCATCGCGTTCCAGACCAACATCCTGGCGCTGAATGCTGCGGTGGAAGCGGCACGCGCCGGAGAACAGGGCCGCGGCTTCGCGGTGGTCGCCAGCGAAGTGCGCACGCTGGCGCAGCGCTCGGCGGCGGCCGCGAAGGAGATCAAGTCACTGATCGAAGCCTCGGTGGAACAGGTTGGCCATGGCGCACAGCGCGTGCGCGAGGCAGGCGACACCATGGCCGAGATCGTGGCCTCGGTGCAGCGCGTGACCGACATCATGGTCGAGATTTCCGCCGCCTCGCAGGAACAGAGCGCGGGCATCGAGCAGGTCAGCCAGACCGTGATCCAGATGGACGGCACCACCCAGCAGAACGCTGCGCTGGTGGAGGAAGCCAGCGCCGCGGCACGCAGCCTGGAACAGCAGGCGAACCGGTTGATCGAGGCGGTGGATGTGTTCGATCTGTCGACCACGGCGGATGCGAAGGGCGGGTTGGCGCGCGCGGCCTGATTGGTCCGGTTGCCGGCCAGCGTCAGATGGGTAGCGCCCGACCGTTGGTCGGGCGATGGCAGGTGCAGTGCGGACCAACGGTCCGCACCCACCCGAATCCGATCAGCGCAGGTAACCGCTCTGCGCCATTGCTTCACCCAGGTAATCCAGGAACGAGCTGATCCGCGCCGATACCGCCGTGTTGCGGTAATACACCGCGTGGATCGGCTGGTACACATCCAGCGTCTGCGCCGCCAGCACCGGCACCAGGGTGCCAGCAGCGCGGTCGCTATCGGTGACGAAGTCGGACAGGCAGGTGATGCCGACACCTTCCACCGCCAGACGGCGCAGTGTCTCGCCACTGGACACGGCGATGTCCGGCCGCACCAGCAGCAGCCCATCCGACTCTCCGGGCAACGGCCAGCGGTTGAGTGACTCCGGCTCGTTGAAGCTGAGCAGTGTGTGCTGGCCCAGTGCGGCGACGCTGGCCGGTTCGCCGTGTGCAGCCAGGTAGGCCGGGCTTGCCACCAGCCGCAGCTGGCACCGCCCCAGCGGCCGCGCATGCAATGTGGAGTCGGCCAGTGGCCCGATCCGGATCGCCAGATCGGTGCGCCGCTCCAGCAGGTCGATGTAGCGGTCGGAGCTGTTCAACTCCAGCTGCACTTCCGGGTAGCGCGCACGATAGCCGCTCACCAGCGGCGCGATCACGTGCAGCACGAACGGCATCGCCGCATCCACGCGCAGGCGCCCTGCCGGGCGCTCGCGGCGTGCCGCCATCTGTTCCTCGGCCGATTCCACCGCATCGATGATCGCCCGGGCATGGCGCAGGAACGCCTCGCCCTCGGCAGTCAGGTGCAGGCGGCGGGTGGTGCGGGTCAGCAGGGTGATCCCCAGCTTGTCCTCCAGCCGCCCCAGCGCACGGCTCACGCCCGAGGGCGTCTGCCCCAGCTGCTCGGCAGCGGCACTGATCGACCCGCCGTCGATCACCGCGAGGAAGGCCTGCATTTCATCGAGAGTGGTCTTCATCCCGCCATTATTGACTGAGCGGCAATAGTGATTGGCGTGAAGACTGGTTTTTCGGCAAAGGTGCACCGCGCACACTGCGCGCCTTCCTTCCCTCCGGAGCCGGCCATGATCCGTGGCATTCCCCTCGCCCTGCTGGCGTTGACCCTCGGTGCCTTCGCCATCGGCACCACCGAGTTCGTCATCGTCGGCCTGATTCCCAC
This sequence comes from Stenotrophomonas sp. YJH_SMC_16, assembly GCF_059367875.1. Lineage (NCBI taxonomy): Bacteria > Pseudomonadati > Pseudomonadota > Gammaproteobacteria > Lysobacterales > Lysobacteraceae > Stenotrophomonas > Stenotrophomonas sp. YJH_SMC_16. The sequence goes on from NZ_JCAFRH010000001.1 coordinate 944,476, forward strand.
CATTGCCGCCGATCTGCAGGTCAGCCTGCCCTCCGCAGGCCTGCTGGTCTCGCTGTATGCCCTCGGGGTGGCCATCGGTGCGCCGGTGCTGACCGCGCTGACCGGCCGCGTGCCGCGCAAGACCCTGCTGGTGGCGCTGATGGTGCTGTTCACGCTTGGCAACGTCATCGCCTTCCTGGCGCCGGGCTACACGTCGCTGATCGCCGCGCGCATCCTCACCGGCCTGGCCCACGGCGTGTTCTTCTCGATCGGTTCGATCATCGCCACCGCGGTGGTGCCGAAGGAGAAGGCCGCCGGTGCCATCGCCATCATGTTCACCGGCCTGACCGTGGCACTGGTGACCGGCGTGCCGCTGGGCACCTTCATCGGCCAGCACCTGGGCTGGCGCGCCACCTTCCTGGCGGTGGCCGGGCTCGGCGTGATCGCACTGCTGGGCGCGCTGCTGTTCGTGCCGCGCAGCGTGCCGCAGAGCGCCCCGTCCAGCTTCCGCCAGCAGATGGCGGTGCTGGCCCAGCCGCGCCTGCTGCTCGTCTATGCGATGACCACGCTGGGTTATGGCGGCACCTTCCTGGCCTTCACCTACCTGGCGCCGATCCTGCAGGACGTCACCGGTTTCTCGGCCAACGCGGTCAGCCTGGTGCTGCTGGTGTACGGCGTGTCGGTGGCGATCGGCAACCTGTGGGGCGGGCGCATGGCCGACCGCATGGGCCCGGTGCCCGCGCTGAAGCGCATCTTCGCCCTGCTGGCGGTCGTACTGTTCGTGCTCACCTTCACCGCCTACAACATCTGGCTGATGCTGCTGACGGTGCTGGCGCTGGGCGCGGTGGCCTTCGGCAACGTGCCCGGCCTGCAGGTCTATGTGGTCAAGCAGGCGCAGCGCTATGCGCCGCAGGCCACTGACGTGGCCTCGGGGCTGAACATCGCCGCCTTCAACATCGGCATCGCGCTGGGCGCCTCGCTCGGCGGCCTGGTGGTGGAGAACATCGGCCTGATGCACACGCCGTGGCTGGGCGCGCTGGTGGTGGTGGGCGCGTATGCGCTGACCGTGCTCAGCGGCCGCCTGGACCGTCGTGATGGCATCGATGATCGTGCCCACGGCATCGCCGTGGCCGCGCATTGAGACAGGTCATGCCGTGCCGGCACCCTGCCGGTACGGTGGTGCAATGCACCGTTGCCGGCACGTATGCGGCCACTGGCCTACCCTTTGCCGGATATTCGCATCCCTCCCCTCTGCTGGAGCTCCCCATGACTGTCCCCGCCTTCGGTCTCGGCACCTTCCGCCTCAAAGACCAGACCGTGATCGACTCCGTGCGCAACGCGCTGGATGTCGGCTACCGCGCCATCGATACCGCACAGATCTACGACAATGAAGCCGAGGTCGGCCAGGCCATCGCCGATTCCGGCGTGCCGCGCGATGAGATCTACCTGACCACCAAGGTCTGGATCACCGAGTTCAAGCGCGAAGCGCTGCTGGCCAGCCTGCGCACCAGCCTGGAGAAGCTGCGCACCGACCATGTCGACCTGGCACTGATCCACTGGCCGTCGCCGAACGACAAGGTCGACGTGCCGATGGAGGAGTACCTGACCGCACTGGCCGAGGCCAAGGCACAGGGCCTGACGAAGGAGATCGGCATCTCCAACTTCACCATCGCACAGACCCGCAAGGCGATCGAGATCCTCGGCGCCGATGCGATCACCACCAACCAGATCGAGATCCATCCGTACCTGCAGAACCGCCTGCTGGTGAAGTTCCTGCAGGACAACGGCATCCACATCACCGCCTACATGAGCCTGGCCTATGGCGAGGTGATCAAGGACCCGGTGATCCAGGCCATTGCCGGCCGTCACCAGGCCACGCCCGCGCAGATCGCACTGGCCTGGGCACTGCAGCAGGGTTACTCGATCATTCCGTCTTCGACCAAGCGCGAGAACCTGTCGGGCAACCTGGAAGCGGCAGCAATCCGCCTCACCGACGAAGACATGGCGCAGATCGCCAAGCTGGATCGTGGGCACCGCCTGGCCAACCCGGAAGGCATTGCGCCGGCCTGGGATTGAGGCCCCGTTGTTGTAGAGCCGAGCCCACGCTCGGCTGCCGTCTCCCTGGAGCCGAGCATGGCTCGGCTCTACAGACTGGATCCCCGAGGCGCCACCTCGTGCAGCATCCGCAGCACCTCGTGCACATCCAACGGTTTGCACAGGAAGCCGGCGGCGCCCATTGAACGCGCCCTCTCGATGACCTGCAGACGCGTGTCCGCGCTCATCACCAGGATGGGCGGACCGTCCGTTCTGGAGCCGACCGCTTCAAGTACGTCCCAACCGCTGCAACCCGGCATATGAAGGTCCAGCAGCACCACGTCTGGCGCAAGCGACGCCACCGCAGCCTGCGCATCGCGCCCGTCGTGCCGGCAACTCAGTCGATGACCTGCACATTCCATCAGCCGCTCGACCACCTGCCGGTTGGTTTCCACATCCTCGAACAGCAGGCAATGCAGGGATCGTACCGACGCCGCATGTGCCTTGAACACCGCCTCAAGCGAAGGTGATGCTGCCTCGCCGATCACGGCAGGAGCGGTGAAGCACCACTGGAACGAGGCGCCACCCCACGTGCTGCGGCCCACCTCGATCGTCGCGCCCATGGCATCGGAAATCAGTCGCACGATGTAGAGCCCAAGCCCAACCCCCTGCTCGCAACGGGCATCGCCCTCGCTCACCTGGACGAAGGGGGAGAAGATCGCCTCCTGGTCGCTCTCGTCGATACCGCACCCGGAGTCGGAAACGGTCACCCGCACCTGCCATTGCTCACCGATGCGGGAGGCGTGAATGGACACGCGGGTCTCGCCCCCCACCGGGCTGAACTTGATCCCGTTGCAGACAAGATTGCTGATCACCTGTTCGACCCGGCCTGCGTCAACCAGCATCCACACTGCGGGATCGCAGTCCTCCACCGTCAGCAGTACACCTTTCTCCGCAGCAGCCGGTGCGCAGCTTTCCTGCATCGCATCGAGCGCGGACGCCAATGAACAGGGTTGAGGACGAAGCCGCAGCGTTCCACCCTCGATGCTGGCCACATCGAGGACATCATCAATGCGATGCCGCAGCGCTCTTGCCTGCCGGGCCACCATCGCAAACGAACTGCGCTGCGCCGGCGTCGCGGCGTCCATGTCCAGCAACTGGATGCCATTGATGATGGCGTTCAACGGCGTCCTCAGCTCATGGCTCATCGTTCCGATGAACCGCCCCTGGGCCTCGCGCGACGCGACGGCACGGAGCGCAATATCGCGCATGGCCGCAACCATGGAGGCAACCACGGCCGGCAGCAGGATCGTCAGCGCCAGGGCATAGGCCAGGTAGGCAGGTCGTGAGATCCAATAGCCATCCGGCGCGGCCCACAGCAGCCCCAACGCCGTTGCAGCGATGGCTGGCGCGATCGCCCTCCGCCCGTAGGCAGCCGTCGCCGCGATCACCAGGAAGGGCAGCGTTGCATTGAGCGTCATCAGAAGAATGAAGGCTGCATCGACCTGCACCGTCACCATCACCAGGCTGAGGAGCAGGCCCACCGCGTCGCGCCATGCCACACCGCGATCCTTATGGAGGTTCACCCATGCGGCCCATGCCACGGACGCAACAAGCAGCGCAATCGACGCAGGCAGCACCTTCGCCGCCTCGTTGGCCAGCACGGGTTGTGGTCCATCCATCCAGAGCCAGCACCACAGCACGGTCAGTGCCTGCAATACCACTCTGGACAGGCTGGCACGCGGCTCCTGCAGCCAGGACAGCAACAGCGCAAGTCGTTTCATTTCCAGTGAGCGGGCCGCCTGAAGCAGTGCGTCGGGGCCAGGATCGAGCAGAGCAGAGGGTGCATGGGGCATGGCCGGACTCCTTCACCTGTGAGAAACGATGGAACGTTGCAGAAGGCGCTGCGCCGCTACCGCCAAGGCTTGGGAGCGGCGTCGTATGTGGTCTGCCGCCGCGCCCGATCGAAGGCACTCACCCAGGTCGTCGCACGCGCTGGCGATCAGCCTGCTGCCCAGCGCCGACGTGATGCTCTTGAGCGCGTGCAGGCGCGCCAGTTCTGCATCCAGATCGCTGCTGGGCGTACTCGCAGACTCCACCCTCCACCGTGCTATCGCTTCGTCCAACGCAGCAACAAAGGACGGCAGCTCGCATGGTGACACCGCGGCAATCACCTTCAGCATTGAATGCTCGCCAAGCTCAGGGCGATCGGCGCCTGCCGCCTGCGTTCCCGCCATGCCACGTCGATCGATTGCGTGCATCTGTCTCCGCCATATGTCGCATGCGACCTGTTCGTGCATGTCGCTCCCGGCCAAATACGATTTCGTGCAGGGCCATTCGCGACAACGCATCTTCCCGATTCGCTACTGCATCCGCTCATGAATGAGAGCGAACAAACCCGGAAACCGCTCGGAAAACACGTATCCCAGCCCTAATCCAAGCCATACGCCGCCGAGAATGACGCCCGCTCTTGCGGAGGGTGACAGTCGCTTCAGATCCATGGCATCCAGCATCCACACAACGAAGGCCCCGCGCCATCGGAATTCATTCAAACTTTCCTGAGGTGCACTGTGCTGGCGTTTACCCTTCTTCTTCTGCTGGCATGTGCTGCACTGATCGCCACACGCCGATTCCGCACCGCGGCACTCCTGTCGGTGCTGCCCCTGATGGCCTTGTCCAGCGCAACGGGCCCGATAACGCAATGGATGCTCGACCGGGCCCAGGCCAGCGCTGCATTCACGACACCTGCAGATCGGCCGAAGACAACGATCGTACTGCTGGGCGGTGGCATCGAGCACCATGCCGAGGGCTCCAGCCCGGGTATGGTGGGGTACAGCCGATTGCTGGTTACGGCGCAGCGCTATCTGCTCTGCCAGCAGAAGCACGAGACCTGCAGGTTGATCGTGAGCGGAGGTGCCTCACGAAACCGTAATAACAGCGAGGCCAACGTCTATGCGCGCGAGCTGGTCCGTCTGGGTGTGCCGATGGATCGCATCGAGCAGGAGGATGCCAGCGCCAACACCTGGGAGAACGCCCGGAACAGCAGTGCGATGCTCCACCACGACCCATCGCGCGTGGTAATCGTGACCTCGGGCCTTCACCTCAGGCGAAGCCTGCTCTATTTCCAGCATTTCGGCGTGATTGCCGAAGGCCTGCCCAGCGACCGGCTACGCGCCACACCCGGATGGCTCCCCTCGGCCTTCAACCTGCTGCTGGCTGAGGTGATGTTGCACGAACGTATCGGCGTGCTTCGTTACCACGCCTACAACAGACTGGGGTGGAACGAACCACCGATGCCACCGATCCCCTTCAATCCACAGACAGCCACCCACGCATCGCCGCACTGACCTCGTCCGGCTTTTCCATCGGGGCCAGGTGCCCGCAATCGGGCACCACCACCAGCTGCGAGTGCGGCACCAGGTCGTGCATTTCCTCGCTCACCGCCAGCGGCGTGATGCGGTCGTTGGCACCGCACACGATCAGCAGCGGATCGCGGTAGCCCGCCAGCACGTCATGGCCGTCGCGCCGCTCCAGCGCACTCTGGCGCAGGAATACCTCCGCCCCCAGGCGGGCGGTCATGTCGCGCACGCGCTGCACCAGCACGTAGTCGTCCAGCCGTGAGGCGTCGATGTAGCTGCGCATCAGCACATCGCCGAAGCCATGGAACTTGCCAGGCAGGCGCACGCTGGCGCGCTGGCTACGCCGTTGTTCGGCACGTTCCGGTGAATCGGCGTGGATCGAGGTATCGATCAGCGCCAGCTGCAATACGCGCTCCGGGGCGATGCGCAGGATCTGCTGGGCCACGAAGCCACCCAGCGAGAAACCGGCCAGCGCGAAGCGCTCCGGTGCCTGTGCCAGCACGTCCTCGGCCACCGCCTGCAGGGTCTCGCCGCGGGTCTGGTCGCCTACGGTGCAATCGGCAATGTCGGCCAGGTCGGCCAGCTGTGCGCGCCACAGTTCAGCATCGTTGAGCAGGCCGGGCAGCAGCAACAGGGGGATACGGTCGGTCATGGGGGTATTGTCGCGCCGGCGGGGTGACGGCACCATGCCGCAACGGGTGATTGCACTGTAGAGTCGAGCAAGCTCGACTCTACGACACGGACGCGACCATGGCAGACCCCTACAACAGCAGCCCCACGTCCCCGCCCGCGCTGCGTTTCGACGATGCGCTGGTCACCACCGCCTTCGAGCTGCCCGGCCATCGCGTGGTGCGCAACCTCGGCGTGGTACGCGGCATCACCGTGCGCTCGCGCTCGATCGTCGGCAATTTCCTCGGCGGCATCCAGACCCTGTTCGGCGGCAACATCACCATCTACACCGAACTGTGCGAACAGGCCCGCGAGGAAACCTACCGCGACATGGTCAAGCACGCGCGGCAGCTGGGCGCCAACGCGATCATCGGCATGCGCTACGACGCCACCGATGTGATGACCGGGCTGACCGAGGTGCTGTGCTATGGCACGGCAGTGGTGGTGGAGCCGGTGCTTTGATACTGTAGAGCCGAGTCCATGCTCGGCTCAGGCGCGCCCGTGCGATGCAAGGCAGCCGAGCGTGGGCTCGGCTCTACAGAGGGGTCTCAGGCACTTCGACCTGCTGCACCGGCAGGGTCACCATCATCACCGTCGGGTCGTCCGGGTCGAGTTTGGTCTTGAAGCCCAGGCTCTGGCACATCGCCAGCATGGTGCTGTTCTCGCGCAGCACCTGGCCTTCCACCACGTCCAGGCCCAGCCACTTGGCGTACTCGATCATGATCGCCATCAGCCGCCAGCCGATGCCGTGGCCCTTCAGGTCCGAGCGGATCAGGATGCCGTACTCGCCGCGGTGGTAATCGGCATCGGCGTGCAGGCGTACCGCACCGAGCATCTCGCCACTGCGCGGCTCGATCGCCACCAGTGCGATCGAGCGTGCGTAATCGAGCTGGGTCAGGCGCGCGATGAACTCGTGGCTGAAATGCTTCACCGACTGGAAGAAGCGCAGGCGCAGGTCCTCGTCGCTGACACGGGCGAAGAATGCGCGGAACAGCGCATCGTCTTCCGGACGCACCGGACGCACGAAGGCGCGGCCGCCATCGGACAGTTCGATGGTGCGCTCCCACTCCTTCGGGTACGGGAACACCGAGAAGCGCGGATGACCGCGGCCCTTGTGCAGAATGCGCGACGGCGCCACCGCCACGCGTGCGTCGAGGGCAAGAATGCCCTTGCTGTCAACCAGCAGCGGGTTGATGTCCAGCGTACGCACTTCGGGAATGTCCGCGGCCAGCTGTGCCAGCTTGACCAGCGCCAGCGCCAGTGCACGCTCGTCGGCGGCGGGCACATCGCCATAGGCCTTGAGGATGCGCGAAGCCCGGGTCTGGCCGATCAACTCATGGGCCAGGCGTAGATCCAGCGGGGGCAGCGCCAGCGCCTTGTCGTTGATCACTTCGACCGCGGTGCCGCCGCGGCCGACCACGATCACCGGGCCGAACGTCGCGTCATCGGCAATACCGACAATGATCTCGCGTGCCTTCGGGCGGACGATGGTCGGCTGTACCAGCAGGCCATCGATGCGGGCATCCGGCCGCAGCTGGCGTGCGCGCGACAGGATCGCGTTGGCCGCGCTCTGCACCGCCGGCAACGTGGACAGGTTCAGGCGCACGCCGTCCACTTCCGACTTGTGCGGGATGTCCGGTGACAGGATCTTCAGTGCGACCGTGGCACCGCGCTCGAGCAGCGGCTGCGCCAGGTCCATCGCCTCGTGCGCATCGCGCGCATGCATGACCGGTGCGGACGGAATGCCGTAGGCCTTGAGCAGTTCATGGGTGGCCAGCGGGTCCAGCCACTGCTGGCCGTTGGCCAACGCGGCATCGACCAGCGCGCGTGCGGCCGCTGCATCGACACTGAAGTCCTGCGGCAGGCTGGGTGGCGTTTCCATCAGGGCGTTCTGCGCTTCACGGTAACGCACCAGATGCTGGAAGCCGCGTACTGCCTCCGCCTCGGTCGGATAGGTCGGCACCCGCGCCGCGTTGAGCGTGGCGGTGGCCTGGTCATCGTTGCCCAGCCACACCGCGAACACCGGCTTGTCGCGATGATGGCGCGGACGCAGGCCGAGCGTGCGGGTGAGCGCCTGCGCAGCGTCTGCGGACGAGGTGAATGCGGTCGGCACGTTGACCACCATCACCGCGTCGTTCTCGTTGTCGGCCAGCAGCGCTTCGATGGCCGCGGCATAGCGGTCACCATCGGCGTCGACCACGATGTCGACCGGATTGCTGCGCGACCAGCCCTGCGGCAGCACGGCGTCCAGCTTTTCGACCGTGGTGTCGGACAGGTTGGCCAGGGTGCCACGCAATGCGATCAGCTGGTCCACGGCGAGGCGACCGACGCCGCCGCCGTTGCTGAGAATCGCCAGGCGACGGCCCGGGAAGGTGCCCAACCGCCCCAGGGATTCGGCAGCAGTGAACAGTTCGTCCAGCGCGCCCACGCGCAGCAGGCCGGCACGGTTGAACGCGGCGCCGTACACGTCGTCGGCGCGGGCCAGTGCCTGCACATGGGTATCGCGGCTGCCCGGCTGCACGCGCTCGGCGCGGCCGGACTTCACCACCACCACCGGCTTGGCGCGGGCGGCGGCACGCGCAGCCGACATGAACTTGCGCGCGTCCTTGATCTGCTCGACATAGAGCAGGATGGCGCGGGTGCGGTAGTCGGTGGCGAAGTAGTCGAGCAGGTCGCCGAAGTCGACGTCCATCGTGTCGCCCAGCGAGACCACCGCGGAGAAGCCGACCGAGCGCGCTACGCCCCACTCCACCAGCGCGGCGGCGATGGCCGAGGATTCGGAGATCAACGCAAGATCACCGGCCTGCGGGAAGTGCGCGGCGATGCTGGCGTTGAGTCGCGCGTGCGGCGCGATCACGCCCAGGCAGTGCGGCCCGAGGATGCGCAGGCCATGCTTGCGCGCCACCGCCTCTACCTGTGCGGACAACGAACCCGGGCCTTCGCCCAGGTGCGCGGTGAGGATGATCGCCGCCTGCACGCCGCGCTCGGCGGCGGTACGCACCACCTGCGGCACGATCGCCGCCGGTGCGGTGATCACCACCAGGTCCGGTACCCAGTCCAGATCCTTCAAGCGCTTGACCGTGCGGATGCCATCGATCTCGGCATGCCGCGGGTTGATCCACGCCACCTTGCCGGGGAAGCCGGTGCCGCGCAGATTGCGCATCACCGCGCGGCCGGCCGAACGCTCACGCGGGCTGCCGCCGATCACCGCGACCGACTGCGGACGGAACACAGACTGCAGGTGGTAGGTACTCATGCGCCTACGGTACCCAAAAAAGGGGACGGAGGGGATTAAGTCGTTTGTGCCACAAACGACTTAATCCCCTCCGTCCCCTTTTTGTTCTGCGTGCCGACCAAGGTCGGCACGGTGGCTCCGGCTTACAACAACGTGCCGTGCAGGATCATCGCGGCGATGCTGAAATAGATCACCAGGCCGGTGACATCCACCAGGGTGGCCACGAACGGCGCCGAGGCGCTGGCCGGGTCGAAGCCGAGCCGCTTGAGGATGAAGGGTAGCATCGAGCCGGACAGCGAGCCGAAGGTGACGATGCCGACCAGGGCGGCACCGATGGTGATCGCCAGCAGGATCCAGTGCTCGCCGTAGTCATGCAGGCCGCCCAGCTGCCAGATCACGATGCGCACGATGGCCAGGCAGCCAAGGATGGCGCCCAGCACCATGCCGGTCGGGATCTCGCGGATGGCCACCTTCCACCAGTCGCGCAGGCGCAGTTCACGCAGCGCCAGGCTGCGGATCAGCAGCGAGGTGGCCTGCGAACCGGAATTGCCGCCCGAACTCATGATCAGTGGGATGAACAGGGTCAGCACCACCGCGCGCGCCAGTTCGTCCTCGTAGTGCTGCATCGCGCTGGCGGTCAGCATCTCGCCCAGGAACAGCACGCTCAGCCAGCCGGCGCGCTTGCGCAGCATCTCGAAGAAGCCGATCTGCATGTACGGCTTGTCCAGCGCTTCCATGCCACCGAACTTGTGCGCGTCCTCGGTGGATTCCTCGATCAGTGCATCGAGCACGTCGTCGACGGTGACGATGCCGAGCATCTGCAGCTGCGCATCGACCACCGGAATCGCCAGCAGGTCGTGGCGGCGGATCAGCCGCGCCACTTCTTCCTGGTCCATCAGCGCATCCACCGTCACCGGCGGATTGACCTGGGCCACGTCCAGGATCGACTCCTCCGGCAGGCCGGTGATCAGCCGGCGCATGGTCACCACCTGCTGCAGCTGCTGGCTGGCCGGGTCGAGCACGTAGATGGCGTACACGGTCTCGCGGGTGCGCTCGACCTGGCGGATGTGCTGCAGGGTCTGCGCCACGGTCCAGCTGGCGGGTACCGCCACGTACTCGGTGGTCATCAGCGCGCCGGCGGTGTTGGGCGGGTAGCTGAGCAGCTTCTGGATGGCCTGGCGGGCGTCGGTGCCCAGCAGTGGGATCAGCCGCGCGCGTTCTTCCTCGTCCAGCTCGTGGACGATGTCGGTGGCACGGTCATCGGCCATCAGCCCAAGCAGGGCGGCGGCGCGGGCCGGCGGCAGCGCGGCGACCAGTTCGCCGCTGCGGTGCAGTTCCGGTGCCTCCAGCATCTTCACCGCACGCGGCAACGGCAGCGCGGCCAGCGTTTCCGCAGCGCGCACGAGTTCCAGCGTGTTGAGGAATTCCACCGCATCGGCGGTGTTGTAGTTCGCCAATGGCGCGGCCAGTGCGGCGGCATCGGCCACCGGGCGCAGCAATTGCTTCTGGTTCATCGGGTTTGCCTTGTGGGGGTGCGACCTCGCGCAACGCCAACGCAGGCAAACCGTCCCGATGTCAGGCGGTGGCCATCGCTGGCGTCGAACGAGGTCGACTTCTACTGTCGCTGGACATGGGTTGGGAACTCCGGGATGCGTGTGCCGGCGGACGCGCCGCCAGCGGCGGGCAGTCTGGACCCGTGGGCCATGCAGGTCAACCCGGCCGCTGTGCGCAGGGCGCCTGCCCGGCAGGTTGTTCTCGTGCATACACAGGCCGGCGCGCATAATGACGCGGTGGTACTCGCCACCCCTTCCCCCACCCGAATGGACGCACTGCGGGCTTCCCCGATGACCAGGTATTCCCATGCATAGCGGTGGTCTGGAACTGGCCCTGGTGCTGCTGCTGGCGGCGGTCATCGCCGTGCCGGTGTTCAAGAAATTCGGCTTCGGTGCGGTGCTGGGCTACCTGGCGGCCGGTGTGGTGCTGGGCCCGGACGGGCTGGGGTTCGTGCAGGATGCCGACCGCATCCTTGGCGCCGCCGAGATCGGCGTGGTGATGCTGCTGTTCGTGATCGGCCTGGAGCTGTCGCCGGCACGCCTGAAGGTGATGCGGCGCTCGGTGTTCGGCGCAGGTGCGGCGCAGGTGGCGCTGTCCGGGCTGGTGCTGGGCGGCCTGCTGCTGCTTGACCATTTCCAGTGGAAAAGCGCGCTGGTGGTGGGCGTGGCACTGGCGCTGTCGTCCACGGCGGTCGGCCTGCAGCTGCTGTCCGAGCACAAGGCGATCAACAGCGACCATGGCCGGCTGGGCTTTGCCATCCTGCTGTTCCAGGACCTGATCGCGATCCCGCTGCTGGCAGCCATCCCGCTGCTGGGCGGGGCGAAGAACGAGACCCTGCGCATCGAGGATGCGATGGTGGCGCTGGGTGCGCTGGCGGTGGTGATCCTGTGCGGGCGCCCGGTGCTGCGCAAGGTGTTCAGCATCATCGCGCGCACCCGCAGCCCGGAAGTATTCACCGCCACCGCCCTGCTGGTGGTGCTCGGCACTGCCTGGTTCATGCAGGAGGCCGGCCTCAGCCCCAGCCTGGGCGCGTTCCTGGCCGGCGTGCTGCTGTCCGATTCGGAGTTCCGGCACGAACTGGAAGCGCAGATCGAGCCGTTCAAGGGGCTGCTGCTGGGCCTGTTCTTCATCGCGGTGGGCATGGGCATCGACCTCGACCGCATCGCCGCCGAGCCGTGGCTGATCGCGGCCGGGGTGGCGATCCTGCTGGTTGTGAAGTTCAGCCTGCTGTACGTGATCGGGCGTATCGCCAAACTCAGTTCGCGGCAGTCACTGCTGTTGGGCAGCGTGCTGTGGCTGGGCGGCGAGTTCGCCTTCGTCGTATTCAACGAGGCGCAGCGCGCGCACCTGCTGGGCAACGCCAACCACGACCGGCTGGTGGCGATCGTCGGCCTGTCGATGGCGATCACGCCGCTGCTGATGATCGCGCTGCTCAAGCTTCTGGGCCAGGAGAAGGCGGCGCCGCGCCAGGCCGCCGAGGCCGACAAGGTGGCGCCGGACAACCGGCCCAAGGTGCTGATCGCCGGCATGGGCCGCTTCGGCCAGGTGATCGCGCGCCTGCTGACCGCGCAGAAGGTGCCGTTCGTGGCGCTGGAAGCGAACCCGGACACCGTGGCCGACCTGCGCCGCTTCGGCAACCAGCTGTACTACGGCGACCCGACCCGGCCGGAGATGCTGCGCGCTGCGGGCGGCGAGCACATCGATGTGTTCGTGATCACCGTGGATGACCCCGAGACCAACCTGCGCGCGGTGCGTATGGTGCGCCGGCTGTACCCGGACGCGACGGTGCTGGCGCGTGCACGCAACCGCCAGCATGCGTGGCGCCTGATGGACATGTCGGCCGAGCCGTTCCGCGAAGTGTTCGGCACCAGCCTGGAGATGAGCGGCCGCGTGCTGACCGCGCTGGGCGTGGCACCGGACGTTGCCGAACGCCATGTGCAGCGCTTCCGCGAGCACGACGAACAGCTGCTGCGCGACCAGTATCTGGTGTACGACGACGAGGCGGCGGTGATCCAGACCTCGCGCGACGCACGCAACGACCTGATGCATCTGTTCGAGGCCGACGCGGAAAGCGACGGCAAGTAGGGGGCCGACAAACGGTCGGCACCCACCACAGATTGCGGTTGCCGGCCAGCGGCCGGCACGACCCTTTTCCAGGAATCAGCCGTTGTCGCGCAGGAACCGCGCCATCGACGAAACGCCCGGCACGCGCGGTTCGAACTCACCGGCCACGTCGATGAAGCCGCGCATCACCGCGATCTCGCGCGGGCTGCGGTTGAGGCTGTCGCGCACTTCCGGATCGGCACCGGCACGCAGCAGGCGCTGCACCAGCAACGGCAGGCCATGCAGCGCGGCCAGGTGCAGCGGACCGAAGCCGCGCGGATCGCGCACGTCCAGGCTGACATCCTCATCCAGCAGGCGCTCCACCGCCGCCATCACCACCTGCTCGTCGCAGGCAGTACCCGGCTCGGCACGCGCACCCAGCAGCAGCAGCAGCGGCGTGACTGAACCGGCGGCGGCCTGGTCCGGTTCGGCACCGGCCAGCAGCAGGGTGTCGAGCAGGGCCAGCAGGCGCGAGCGGTCGCGCGCACTGAAGCCGTACAGCGCGGCACAGTGCAGCGGGCCCAGCTGCTGCGCGTCACCGGCATGCACGTCGGCGCCGGCGGTGAGCAGGCGCGCGACGATGTCCGGCAGGCCCAGCGCCGAGGCCAGCATCAGCACGGTCACGCCGCCCGGCAGGCGGTGTTCCAGCTTGGCGCCGGCGTCGAGCAGGGCCGAAACGATATCCACCTGACGCATGCTGACCGCCGCCGACAGCGGCGTGGCACCACTGGCCGCAGCGTGCTGCGGATCGGCGCCACGCGCCAGCAGCAGGTCGGTCACCGCCAGATGGCCACCACCGGCGGCGCGCAGCAGCGCGGTGCAGCCCTGCGCATCGACCGCGTCGACGGCGAAGCCCAGATCGATCAGGCGGCGCACCGCATCCACGTCACCAGCCATCGCGGCGGCCGGAAGATCGGCCTCGCGCAGGGTGCGGCGCGGCAACGGCCATACCCGCCAGTCCAGCCAGTCGGCCAGATCGCGGCGACCAATCGACAGCGCCACGCCCAGCGGCGTCTGGCCGTCGGCGGCACGGGCTTCCGGCGAGGCACCGTGCTGCACCAGCAGCTTCAGCGCGCCTTCGCGGGCCAATGCGGTGGCCAGATGCAATGCGGTCATGCCATGGCTGTCGCGCGCTTCGCGATCGACACCGGCCTTGAGCAGGGCCTGCTGCAGGCGCAGCCAGCCCAGGCGCACCGCCAGCGACAGCGGCGGATCACCGGCCGGCGAGGCGGCGAACGGATCGGCGCCACGTTCCAGCAGTTCCAGTGCCAGCTGTTCCAGGCCACGGGCGGCCTGGTCGTGCTGCGCACACGCGGCGAGGAAGCGTGCCAGGCCACCGCGTCCGGCCGGCGACAGGCCACGCTGCAGCATGACCTGCAGCGCCGGCACCGCGTCGATGCCGCGCGACAACAGCGCGAACATCGGCGTGTCGGAACAGGCGTCACGCACGTAGGGATCGGCACCGTGGGCCAGCAGCCAATCGACCGCACGCGGCTCCAGCGCCAGTTCCGGATCGAGCAGCAGGCCACCCAGTTCTTCCGGCTGGCACAGCTTGGCCAGCGCGGCCATGCCTTCGGTGTTGCCGAAGCCCAGCGCTTCACGCAGCAGGGTCAACGGCGGACGGTCCGGCAGCAGGCCACTGGCACTGGCGGCTTCGCCGCGCTCGGCCAGGCCATCACTGACCGCGGCCGGCAACGGATAGGAGGGGTCCAGCAGAGCCACGATCGCCCAGCGGCCGGCTTCGGCAGCGTAGTCCACCGCACGGCGACCGACCGGATCGGCGGCATCGGCGGCGATGCCCAGTTCGACCAGGCGCTTGATCAGCAGCGGTGAGACATCCTCGGCCATCGCCGCCAGCTGCACCGCGTTGCGGCCTTCGCCGTCCACCGCGACCAGGTCCGGCTTGTGCGGCAGCAGATGCTCGACCACGGCGGCACGACCGGCACGGGCCGCTTCCAGCCATGGCGTACGGCCCAGCGCATCGCGCGCTTCCAGATTGGCACCGGCGCCGAGCAGCACGCCGATGATCTCCACGTGGCCGGCCAGGGCCGCCTCGTGCAATGCACTGCGGCGCTGGCGATCGCGGGCGTCGGCGCGCGCCTTGTGCTTGAGCAGCAGCTGCACCCCGGCCGGATCGTCATCTTCGGTGGCAGCGGCGGCCAGCAGCACCGGCGTGCCCTCGGCCGGTTCGCTGCGCGCACCGCGTTCGAGCAGGAAGCGGGCCAGGCGC
The DNA here is from genome assembly GCF_059367875.1 of Stenotrophomonas sp. YJH_SMC_16. NCBI lineage: Bacteria > Pseudomonadati > Pseudomonadota > Gammaproteobacteria > Lysobacterales > Lysobacteraceae > Stenotrophomonas > Stenotrophomonas sp. YJH_SMC_16. The sequence goes on from NZ_JCAFRH010000001.1 coordinate 959,639, forward strand.
CAGTTGCCGACCTGGCAGGCCACCGCCAGCGGCGACCAGCCCTCGTTGTTCAACGCATCGACTTCGGCGGCGGCATCGCGCAGCAGCGCGGCCACGCCCGGGTCGGAACTGCGCGCGGCATGGTGCAGCGGGGTGTTGCCATCGCTGTCGACGGCACGCGAGTCGGCGCCGTTGGCGAGCAGGGTCATCACCGCTTCGGGGCGGCCGTGCCAGCTGTCGCGGGTGGCGGCCAGCAGCGGGGTCATGCCCCGGTGCGGCGCATTCACATCGACGCCGCGGGCGATCAGTTCGCGCAGCAGGCGCAGGTCCGGCAGCACCGCCGCCAGCACCGCCAGGCTGCGCTGGTCGCGCCAGTTCGGGTCCGGCAGCGCATACGGATCGGCACCGGCCTGCAGCAGCTGCAGGCCCCGGTCGATGCGGCCATGGCGGGCGGCTTCATACAGTGCCGGGGTCAGTTCCTGCGGTGCCATCGCCTCCAGCGGCGCGGTTTCGGCCGCGGCGGCGAACATCGGTTCGTGCTCGTTGCCGGCGGTGGCCAACGGGCTCGCGCGCAGCGACACCAGCGGCGCGGGCGCGACCCGCTGCAGCAGCAGGTGCAGCACCGGCGACAGCAGCACGACCGCCAGCGCGGCGGGCCAGCGCGCGCTTTCCGGCAGCAGGCCCGGCCAGGCCGGCAGCACCACCAGCGCGGCCAGCGCGATCACCAGCGCGGCCACGCCGAGGCCACGCCAGGCGGTCAGGTCGCGCCCAGCCAGCGCCTGCCAGTGCTGGGCCAGGCTGCCATCGAGGCGTTCGACATCGTTCCACAGCGGCCAGGTGCGCCAGGCCGCCAGCAGGCCGGCACTGACCAGCACGCTCAGGCCCAGCACCGCCGCAAGGCTGCCGCTGTCACGCAGTGCGGCCAGCGGCCAGGCCAGCAGCAGCGCCAGCAACAACGGCGCTGCCGTCCACAACGCCAGCAGCGCCGGCAGGTCCTGGCGCGCGACCACCTTCAGCGGCAGCAGCGCGCGGCTGCGCCGCCACCACGACACACCCAGCGCGAACGCCGGCTGCGCCAGTGCAGCAAGGATGGCGCCTGGAACGCCGCCCACGGCGGCGCCCAGCGCCAGCACGGCGCCCACGGCGAAGACGATCGACAGGGCGCGCGGACGGGACGTGTCAGTCATAGTGGCGCGGCATCAGGCTGGCCACCGACGGCGGCACCTGCAGGTAGAACCCGCGCTCGCTCATTTCGCTGCGGACCTTTTCCGGATCGGCCTGGGCCAGGCGGCGCTGAGCATCCAGGGCCACGTCCAGGACGAAGGCGAGCGTCCCCAGCGAGGTGAGCAGCGGCGCAGGCAGCGCGCTGAAATCATCGCGACGGGGAACGTAGACGTAGGTGTCCGGCTTGAGTTGGCTTTTATAGACGTAGGCGTGCATGTCCGCGGGACGATAACCCGGGAAGAGCCATGATTGTGTCGGAAAGCCGACACCGGGGAAAGCCGTCAGCCGACGATGACGGCGTGATCGACGGCGTTTCCCCGGCGGGGTTCAGCAATGTGGCGGCGGCGTTCAGCCACGGCCGGCACCACGCAGGCGCTTACTTGACCTTGGCGTAGGTACCCTTCAGCGCGACGCCGGCGAGGATCGCACCGGCGTAGCATTCGTAGTTGGTGCTGCTCTTGAACTCGTTCTTCTTGTAGTAGCTGACGATGTCGACCACGGCGTTGGCGCCGCGCGACTTGGCGCCGTCCTGCAACGCGCGCAGCGCCGACAGTGCGACCCAGCGGCAGGCTTCGGCATCGCTCTTGTTGGCGGCGTTGGTCTTCTTGTTGGTCACGTCTTCGCCCAGGCGCTGCTGCACGCTGACCGGCTGGCCGGCCAGGTAGAAGCGGACGCTGCCGTCGATGCCGGCGTCCTTGGCAGCCTGCGAACTGACCAGTTCCTGCAGGGACTGCTCCACGCGGGTATCGCGGGCAGAAGCGGTGGAGGCCAGGGCCAGCAGTGCGGTGGCCGTGGCGATCATCAGGGTGCGGCGCATCGGAACATCTCCTTGTCGAGGGTGCGGGTAGGTTGCGGGAACAACGGCGGTGGGGCGGTGGATCACTCGCGCCAGCGGCGGAACACCAGCGAGGTGTTGATGCCGCCGAAGGCGAAGTTGTTGCTCATCACGTACTCGGCCTGCAGTTCGCGGCCTTGACCGGTGATGAAGTCGAGCTGGCCACAGCGCGGGTCGACCTCGGCCAGGTTCAGGGTCGGCGCGAACCAGCCAGCACGCATCATCTCGATGCTCATCCAGGCCTCGAACGCACCACAGGCGCCGAGCATGTGGCCGACATAGCTCTTCAGCGAGCTGATCGGCATGCGGCTGCCGAACACCTGCGCGGTGGCCTGGGTCTCGGCGATGTCGCCGTGATCGGTGGCGGTGCCGTGGGCGTTGACGTAGTCGATCTGCGCCGGCTCCAGGCCCGCATCCTCCAGCGCCAGGCGCATGGCCTGGGCCATGGTGTCGGCGCTGGGCTGGGTGACGTGCTGGCCGTCGCTGTTGGTGCCGTAGCCGACCACCTCGGCAAGAATGGTGGCACCGCGCGCCTGCGCGTGCTCCAGGTCTTCCAGGATCAGCGTACAGGCACCCTCGCCCAGCACCAGGCCATCACGGCCAGCATCGAACGGGCGCGGCGTGGTCTGCGGCGCATCGTTGCGCACGCTGGTGGCGAACAGGGTGTCGAATACCGCCGCAGCGGTGGCATCGAGCTGCTCGGCACCGCCGGCCACCATCACCGTCTGCTTGCCGCTGCGGATCGCTTCATAGGCCGCGCCCACGCCCTGGCTGCCCGAGGTGCAGGCGCTGGAGGTGGTGTAGACGCGCCCGGACAAACCGAAGAACACGCCGATGTTGACCGGCGCGGTGTGGCTCATCATCTTCAGGTAGGTGGTGGCACTGATGCCTTCGGTGGTGAATTCGTTGAGCATGCGCCCGAATTCGCCGGTGGCCTCATGGCTGCCCGAGGACGAGCCGTAGGCTACGCCGGTACGGCCGCTGCGCAGTACCGGATGCTCGTGCAGGCCGGCTTCGCGCAGCGCCACCTCGGTGGCGCGCACCGACATGACCGCGACCTTGCCCATCGAGCGGGTGGTCTTGCGGTTGTAGTTCGGCGGCAGCTCGAAGTCCTGCGCCGGCGCGGCCAGCTTGGTGTTCAGGCCGGCATAGACATCCCATTCGGGCATCGTGCGCACGGCATTGCGGCAGCTGCGCAGGTGCGCTTCGATGGTAGGCCAGTCGTGGCCAAGCGGACTGATGGCCGCAGCACCGGTAACCACCACGCGACGATCGGCGCCCATCAGAGCATGCCCCCGTTCACCGAGATCACCTGGCGGGTGATGTAGCCGGCCGGCTCGGACAGCAGGAACGACACCGTCGCCGCCACTTCGTCGGGGCGGCCGACACGGCCAGCGGGAATCAGCTTGAGCGCGTGTTCGATCACTTCATCGTTGAGCATTTCGGTCTCGATCAGGCCCGGAGCCACGCAGTTGACGGTGATCTGGCGGCTGGCCAGTTCGAGCGCCAGGGCCTTGGTGGCACCGATGATGCCGGCCTTGGCGGCACTGTAGTTGACCTGGCCGCGATTGCCGGCCAGTCCGGACACCGACGACAGGGTGACGATGCGGCCGGGCTTGCGCCGCCGCACCATCGGCATGATCAGCGGATGCAGCACGTTGTAGAAGCCATCCAGATTGGTGTGGATGACCTGGTCCCAATCCTCGGCCGACAGTGCCGGGAAAGCACCATCACGGGCGATGCCGGCGTTGCAGACCACGCCGTAGTACGCGCCATGCGCCTCGACATCGGCCTCCAGCGCGGCGCGTGCGGCCTCGCGGTCAGCCACGTCGAACGCCAGCACGCGGGCCTGCTGGCCCAGTGCATGGATCTCGGCCACCACGGCCTGTGCCTCTTCCAGGCGGCTGCGGCAATGCACCACCACGTCGAAGCCATCACGCGCGATGCGCAGCGCGATGGCCCGGCCGATGCCCCGGCTGGCGCCGGTCACCAGCACGCTTCGATTCCCTGTCATGCCTGTCCACTCTCCAGATAGGCCATCGCGTCGGCCGGTTCGAACACCGACACGTTGGCTGTCGCCCATTCGTCCTCACCTGCCAGGATGCGGCAGGCGAACATCCCCAATCCATTGTCACCCAACAGCTCGCAGCGCGCCTGTACGCGCAGCCGCGAACCGGCGGGGAAGCTGCTGCGCGCGCTGCTGTAGCGGCGGCTGCCGAGCAGGAAGCCCAGCTGCGGCGGCTTGCCGGCCGCACGCGCGCGGCAGCCGGCCCAGGCCGCGATGGCCTGCGCCATGTATTCGATGCCGACCCACGCCGGCACTTCGCCGTTCTCCACGAACAGGCCGGCCTCGGGCACCACCAGTTCGGCCTCGAGGGTGTCCTGGTCCCAATGCGTGATGCGCTGCAGCAGGCACATGTCCTGGCGGTGCGGCACCACCTCTTCGATTGCATACAGCGTGTTCATCGACGCTCCAGTGCCAGCACGGCGTTGCTGCCGCCGAAAGCGAACGAATTGCTCAGCACCCGTCGCGGCGGCTGCGCCAGGCGGGTGGCCGGTGCGACCAGCGGCAACACCGGCAGCGCTGGGTCGGCCACGCCGTCCCACCAGTGCGGCGGCAGCTGCTGCTGCGGGTTCTCGGCCAGCAGGATCCAGCACAGCGCGGCCTCGATCGCGCCCGAGGCACCCAGCGTGTGCCCGGTCAGCGGCTTGGTCGAACTGGCTGGCACGCTGTTGCCCAGCACCTGCGAGACCGCCAGGCTTTCCATCGCATCGTTGTGGCCGGTGGCGGTGCCATGCAGGTTCACGTAATCCACTTCGTCGGCGCCCCAGCCTGCGCGCAGCAGCGCCTGCTGCAGCGCGTCGATGGCACCCAGCCCCTGCGGGTCGGGAGCGGACATGTGGTGCGCGTCGGCCGATTCGCCCCACCCCGCCAGGCACACCGGGCCGGGCTCGCGGGTGAGCAGGAACAGCGCGGCGCCTTCGCCGATGTTGATGCCGGCGCGGTGCTGCGAGAACGGGTTGCAGCGTGCCGCCGACACCGATTCCAGCGCGCTGAAGCCAGCCACGGTGAAGCGGCACAGCGAATCGGCACCACCGGCGATCACCGCATCGACGATGCCGGCGCGCAGCATGCGCGCGGCTGACATCAGTGCCTTGGCACTGGACGAACACGCCGTGGACAGGGTCCACGCCGGTCCCTGTGCGCCGCTGCGCTGGCGCACGAACTGCGCAGCGGTGCCCATTTCCTGCTGGGCGTAATCGAAGCCCTGCGGCCACTGGCCCTGTTCGGCGTGGCTGCGCAGGGCCTGCTCGGATTCACCGATGCCCGAGGTGCTGGTGCCCAGCACCACCGCCACGCGCTCGGCACCATGGCGGGCAATCGCCGCGGCCACCGCCGGTGCGATCTGCGCCAGCGCCACGTCCAGCAGGGCGTTGTTGCGCCCGCGCAGGGCCACCGGCAGGTCTTCCAGCGCCGGCAGAGGCGTGCGGACCTCTCCCAGCGCCAGGGTGCGCCCCGGCAGCAGGCTGTCGTTGTCGCTGAGCCCGCCCGGCACATCGGCGAACATCGCCGACGCGACCGCAGTGCGGCCATCGCCGAGCGCGCAGACCACGCCCAGGTCGTTCAGGTAGATCGGTGCACTCATCGGTCCTGTCCGGCCATATCGATCGATTCGATGCGCAGCGCATAGCCTTCGGCACGGTTGTCCAGCTGCACGCTGCCATCGTCCAGGCGCTGCAGCAGCAGCCACACCGTGCCGTCGCGCGACAGGCTGCGCTGCAGGCCGTCGTCGCTGACCTGCCAGTCGGCCGGCAGCGCGGCGGCGATGGCTGCGGTCGGCCACAGCGCGAACTGCAGGTCATCCAGCACACGCTCGGCACGTACCTGCGGCGGCAGCCACGGCGCGCGCTGCTGGGTCAGCTGCTGGCCGTCCCACTGCAGGCGCACGCCGGTCTGGCCCATCGCCTGCACCGCCAGCTGCACCCGCTGCGCGTCGGCCTCCAGCAGCGCGTCGAGGTCGCGCTCATGGCTGCCGAAGCGGAAATGCAGCTGCTGCTGCAGGGCCAGCGGCGCCGGCAGGCTGGCCGGCGACAGGCGCAGCGGCGGCAGTTCCACCTGTGGCTTGGGCATGCGCCCGGCACAGGCGGCCAGCAGCAGGCACAGCAGCAGGGCCGCAGTACGGAAGATCAGGCGCTGCACAATTCCTCCAGCACGCGCATGCGACGGCCGCTTTCGTCGGCCACATACGGGTTGTTGGTGTCCCAGGCGTAGCCGGCCAGGATGGAGCTGATCATGTCGCGCACTTCGGGCTGCTGCTGCGGGTGGTAGATGATCTTCTGGAAGCCGCCTTCGTACCAGCTTTCGACGAAGCGGCGGAAGGTCTTCACGCCGGCGCGCAGCGGGATCGAGAATTCAGCTTCCCAGTCGACGGTTTCACCGGCATAGCGGCGCGCCAGGCATTCGCTGGCCAGCTGCGCGGACTTGAAGGCAATGGTCACACCGGACGAGAACACCGGGTCGAGGAACTCGCCGGCGTTGCCCAGCAGGGCATAGCCGGGCCCCCACAGCGAACTGACGTTGGCCGAGTAGCCGGTGATGCGGCGCACCGGCAGCACCGCCCATTCGGCGTTGGCCAGCAGGCGGGTCAGGTTGGGGTCCTCGCCGACGATGGCCTGCAGCTTCTGCAGGTCGTCACCCTCGTAGCGCTCGAAGAACGACGGCTCGGCGACCACGCCCAGCGAGCAGCAGCCGTTGGAGAACGGGATCGTCCAGTACCAGACGTCGACGTGCTCGGGGTGGGTGGTGATCAGGATCTTGTTGCGATCGAAGTCCGCTTCGGCCGGAATGTTGTCGCGCACGTGGCAGAAGATCGCGCCGCGCACCGGGAAGTTGGATGGCGATTCCAGCTGCAGCAGGCGCGGCAGCAGGCGTGCGAAGCCGGAGGCATCGAGGATGAAGTCGGCTTCGATGCGGTATTCGCTGCCATCCGGGCGGCGCACGTTCACCGTGGGCTGTTCACCGGGTTCGACCGACAGCACTTCATCACCAAAACGCAGCGTGGTGCCCATGCGCTCGGCACCGCGTGCCAGCACGTTGTCGAAGTCGGCGCGCTGCACCTGGTAGGTGGTGCCCCAGCCTGGCGAGAACTTCTTCCGGAAGTCGAAGGCGGTACGCGCTTCGCCGTGCACGAAAGCGGCGCCGTTCTTGTACTGGAAGCCGGCCTCGACCACATCCTGCAGCAGCCCGGCGGCTTCAATGTATTCCATGCTCTGGGGCAGCAGGCTTTCGCCGATGGAGAAGCGCGGGAACTGCTGACGCTCCAGCATCAGCACCTGGCGGCCCTGCTGGCGCAGCATCGCCGCAGCCACGGAGCCGGCCGGGCCGGCACCGATGATCAGGATCTCAGTACGTTCGACAGCATCCACAGCAGTATTCATCGGTGCGTCCTTGTTGCTCGATCAGGTGGAAAGAAGGAAGTCGGAAGACAGGTTCAGGCTGGCGGCAGCTCATGCGGCGGCGGCCGGAACAACGGCGAGATCAACCAGACCAGGCCGATGCCGAACAGCAGGGTCAGGCCGAACGCGCGCAGCGCCGGGGTCTGCGACAGGCCCAGCAGACCGAACGACAGCCAGGTACTGGCCGCACCCACGCACACCGCCAGCCAGGCGCTGGCATCGCCACGGTGCTCGATCAGGAAGATGCCGTAGTCGATGCCCATGCCCAGCAGCAGCATCAACGCCAGCACGTTGAACAGCTGCAGCGGCTGGCCGAACAGGCCCAGCAGGCCCAGGGTCAGCGCGCCGGCGATCAGGGTCGGGGCGAACACGCGCCAGGCCTGGCGGCGGTAGCGCAGCCACAGCGCACCGAACACCAGTGCAATGCCGACCAGCAGCAGCCCACCCATCAGCTTGCGATAGTGGCCGAGCAGCTGCGAGAAATCGGCGGTGCGGTCGACCCAGCGCACGCCCGGCAGGCCCTCGGCCGCGCCACGCAGGGTCGTCAGTGCATCGGCGCGTGACAGGTCATCGACCATCACCACGCTGATCATCTGCCCACCCACCGCACCCACCCAAAGATGGCGGAACGGCTGCGACGCCGGCGAAGCGAGGAAGGCCTCGGCGGTAAGCGGTGCAGCCGCGAACTGCGGTCGCTGCAGCGGTTCACCCACGGCCTCGGACACGGCCGACAGCACGCCGGGTTCCACCTTCGCGGTCAGCGCGGCATCGGCTTGCTGGCGCGCCGGCGACGGCAGCCAATCGCTGATCGCGCGATAGCCACCAATGCGCTTGTCGTTGGCCAGTACACGCAGGCGCTCGGTCAGTGCTTCCTCGCGCTGCAGCAGCTGCGCGGCATCCGCGCCCTGCACCAGGTAGAACTGCGCCGGGCTGGGCATGCCCAGCAGCTGGCTCAGGCGGATCTGCTGCGCCATCAACGCTGGCGGTGATGACTGCAGGCTGCGCAGGTCGTCGTTGCTCTGCAGGCGTGCGATGCCGATTACAGACAGTGCCAGCGTGATCACCACGAACATCATCACCGCGCGACGGCCGTGCAGGCGCGGGAAGCGCTCCAGCGTGTTGCCCAGCCACTGCGAGAAGCGGGTCTGGCGGATCTCGCCGCCATCCAGCCACGGGAACCAGAAGATCACCGTGAGGAACGCAGCGGCCAGGCCCACCACCGAGAACAGCGCCATCTGGCGCAGGCCCGGGAACGGCGCCAGGCCCAGCGCCAGATAGGCCAGCGCGCTGGTCAGCAGGGCCAGCCACAGGCCCGGCAACAGGTGCCGCAGCAGTTTCCAGCGGCGATCGGCCGGCTCGGCCTGGCGCGAGGCGAACCAATGGATGCCGTAGTCCTCGGCCACGCCCACCAGCGACGCACCAAATACCAGGGTCAACACGTGTACCTTGCCGAACACCAGCACGGTCACCGCCAGCGCCACGCCACAACCGATCAGCAGCGAGGCGGCTACCAGCAGGATCGGCCGCAGCGAGCGGAATGCCAGCCACACCAGCAGCAGCACCGCCGCCAGCGAACCCCACCCGATGGTGTTGATCTCATGATTGGCCTGCACCGCGGCGGCCTCGGCATGCAGCGGCACGCCGGCATGCAGGATTTCCAGCTCCGGCGCTGCGGTCTTGGCCGCCTTTCCGGCCCGCTCCAGCAGGCCATCAAGATGGCGCTCGCCATCGAGCTGGAACGCCGAACCCGGCGTATCGAACTGCAGCGCCGCCCAATGCTTGCCCTCGGCCTCGAGCAGGCCGTCATCGCCCAGGCGCAGGCCCGAACCCTGCGCCTGCTGCTGCCACCACTGCGGCCACAGCGACAGCGGGTCCTGTCGCCAGTCGGTCAGGCGCGGCGCGCCCATCGGGCCGTACAGTGCAGCCAGCGCCTGCTCGGCCAACGCGCCCGGTTCACTGCCCTGCAGCTGCTCGCGCTGGGCCGGGGTCAGCAGGCGGTCGCGGTACGGCGCGTAGAACGCGCGCGCCTCATCGAACCAGCCTTCGATCGAACCACTGGGCACCAACAAGGCGTGGTCGGCGTCCTTGGCCATGGCCGCCGCAAAGGCCGCCTGCGCGCGCTTGGCGGCCGCGCTGTCCTTGCTGCCGAGCAGCACCACCACCTGCCGCGAACTGCCATCGGCGATGCGCCGGGTGACATCGCTCAACAGGCGGTCATGCGCATCCTGCGGCAGCAGCGCGAGGATGTCGGTGTCGATCCGCGACTGCTGGCTCCACAGGTGCCACTGCTGCGCGCCCAGCGCCAGCAGCAGCACCAGCCAGGCGATGCCCAGCCAGTGCCACCAGCGCCGCAGGCGGTCCGGTGCGTTGGATGCCACGGCCTCACTCAAAACGGCGGGCCTCGTCGGCGTTGAGCGTGGCCGGCGTCTCGCTCAACGCGCTGAACTGGATCTGCGTGCGGTCCTTGTTGGCCTCGACGATCTCGACCTGGCGCACGTAGCGATCGCCCTGCAGGGTCAGCGATTCGAAAGCCTTGGCCAGCATCGCCGACTTCGGCGTCAGGCGCAGCCGCCAGCCCTGTCCTTCACGGCTGGCCGCCACGTTGAACTGGCTGGACAGCGCCTGCACGTCGCCACTCATCAGCGCGAACATGATCGCGTTGACCGAACGCATCGCTGGCTGCTGCCGCGCATCGAGCTCAACGCGGGTGCTGCCATCGCGCTGGCGGCTGAGGATGCGGTCGGCGGTGACCACCACCTCGGAGGGGAACGGCTTGAGCGTGGTCCAGATCACGCCGTGCTGGCGTGCGACCACGAACCGGCCCTGCGAACGCAGCGGGTTCTTGAAGCCGCTGACCTGCTTTTCCTGGCTGAACTGGCCACGCAGCACCTCCGGCCGCGCCACCGCCTGGGTAATCGCATCGACAGCGGGGTCGGCAGCCTGCACCCGCGGTGCGGCCACCAGCAGCAGCGTGCACAGCAGCACGCTCGAAAGACGGGCAAGCATGGTCACGGCGCAGGCACTCCCAGGCGTTCCCACAGTACCGGCGGGCACTGGTACAGCATTTCCCTGCTGGTCGCGTCCACCGCGACCTGGATGGTCATCGCGCGGGTCAGCACCTGGCCGCTTTCCGCATCGAGGATCTCGTACTCGATCTTCAGCCGGTTCTCCCATTCCACGATGCGCGCGATCACGCGCAGGGCCTGGTTGAACAGCAGCGGGCGCACATATTTCACCCGTGCATCGACCACCGGCCACAGGTAGCCCGATTCGAGCATCTGCGGGTAGTCGTAGTCGTAGCGGCCGAGCAGCGCGCAGCGCGCGATCTCGAAGTACTTGAAGTAGTTGCCATGCCAGACCACGTTCATCGGATCGCAGTCATGGAAGGCGGGGGTCAGCGTGATTTCGCCGACCCGTTCAATGGCCTCATTCACCGGCATACAGCTCCCAACGTTGCGCGCGGATCTCCACCAGCAGTTCCCGCAGTTCGCGATCCAGCGCGCGGTCTTCTTCGACCAGGGCGATGCGCTGCCCCAGGTCGGCGTACATGTCGGCCAGACTGCCATGCAGCTGCGCGTTCAGGCCAACCCGCTCGCGCAGGGCCAGGCCCTGGCGCGCAGCGATCAGCATCGCCGCCACCACCTGTTCGGTCAGTTCGATCACGCGCAGGCAGTCGCGCGCGGCGATGGTGCCCATGCTGACCTTGTCCTGGTTGTGGCATTCGGTGGAACGCGAGAACACGCTGGCCGGCATGGTCTGCTTCAGCGCTTCGGCGGTCCACGCCGAAACGCTGATCTGCAGCGCCTTCAGGCCATGGTTGATGGCCGCGCGCGGGCCGGTGGCCGCCGACAGGTTGGCCGGCAGGCCATGGTTGTAGCGGGCATCGACCACCAGTGCCAGCTGCCGGTCGAGCAGATCGGCAACATTGGCCACGGTGTTCTTCAGGGTGTCCATCGCCAGCGCGATGTGGCCGCCGTAGAAGTGGCCGCCATGCAGGATGCGCTCGCCGTCGGCGTCGATCAGCGGGTTGTCGTTGGCACTGTTCAGTTCGGTTTCGATCAGCTGGCGCAGGAACGGCAGGCTGTCTTCCAGCACGCCGATCACATGCGGCGCGCAGCGCAGCGAATAGCGGTCCTGCAGGCGCTGTTCATTGCGCGGCGGGCGCTCGCTGTGCAGGTCGCTGCGCAAGCGCGCGGCGATGCGGCCCTGGCCCGGGTGCGGCTTGGCCGCGAACAGGGTCTCGTCGAAGTGGTGCGCGTTGCCGTCGCTGGCCAGCACGTTGAACGCGGTCAGGCGCGTGGCCATGCGGGCCAGGTAATCGGCGCGCTGCCAGGCCAGGCAGGCCAGGCCGGTCATCACCGCGGTGCCGTTCATGATCGCCAGGCCTTCCTTCGGCCGCAGCTTCAGCGGGGTCATTCCGATCTTCGCCAGCACCTCGGTCGCCGGCTGCACGCGGCCGTCGAACAGTACCTCGCGTTCGCCGCACAGCACTGCCGCCACGTACGACAGCGGGGTCAGGTCGCCACTGGCACCGACCGAGCCTTCGGCCGGAATCATCGGCAGCACGTCGTGCTGCAGCAGCGTGGCCAGGCCTTCCAGCAGCGGCACGCTGACACCGGACATGCCGCGCACCAGCGACGCCAGGCGCGCAGCCAACACCGCACGGGTCTCGACCGGGTCCAGGTAACGACCCAGGCCACAACCATGGTAGGTGTAGAGGTGGTGCGGTAGTTCAGCCACCAGCGCCGGCGGGATGTTCACCGTGCACGAGTCGCCATAGCCGGTGGTCACACCGTAGATCACGCCGTCCTCGCGCAGCAGGCGGTCGAGGAAGTCGGCACCACGCTGGATGTGCGCACGGAATGCCGGCGCGTCGCTCAGTGCGGCCTCGCACTGGCGCTGGGCCAGGGCAACCACGTCTTCGATGGTCAACGGTGCATCGCCAAAGCGGCACACGGGTACGGCGTCAGTCGTCATGCGGAGCCTGATCCCAGAAGGGGAAGAAATTGAACCAGTCCAACGGGGACTGGATGAGCTGGAGTTCCAGCCAGCGCGCGAAGCGCTGTGCCTGTTCGGCCAGTGCCGCATCGCGTGAGCCACGCGGCAGCACGATGCGTTCGGCGAACTGTTCAAACGCCACGCGATAGCCTTCGCCCTGGTGCAGGCAGGCCATGGTGTAGACCGGGCAGCCCAGCGCGGCGGCGAGCACGTAGGCGCCGATCGGGAACGGCGCCCGGTGGCCGAGAAAATCGGCGGTGACGCTGCGACCGCCCTGCACCGGCGTGCGGTCGCCGACGATGGCGACAAAGCCACCGGCGGCCACGCGCTCGGCCAGCATCACCGCCGTGGCCGGGCCCATCTCGGTGACCTGCACCAGTTCCACCGCCGCCAGCGGGTCCAAGCGCTGCAGGAGGCGGTTGAAGCGCTGCGCATGTGCGGTATGCACCAGCACGGTGATGCGGAACCCCGGCACCTGTTCGGCCAGCACCTGGCACAGTTCCAGGCAGCCGATGTGCGCGGTGAGGATCAGCCCACCTTCGCGGCGCGAGATCTTCTCCAGCACCAGGTCACGATGCAGGTGGATGCGTTCGGCCGGATAGCGCCCGCCCAGGCCGAGGATCTTGTCCAGCATCGTGTCGGCGAAGGCGAAGAAATGGCGCAGGCTGTCACGCCGCGTTGGCGTGCGGCCGAGCACGCCGCTGTGCGCCTGCAGCCGCTGCAGGTACTGCATCGAGGCCTGGCGCCCTACACGGTTGCCCAGCCAATGGCAGGCCACCACTGGCCACACGCACAGGCGGAACGGCCAGCGCCCGAACCAGCGGTGCACCCAGCACAGGAACAGCACGCCGGCCACCGACGTCGATTCGCCGATGTCGGCCCAGTGCGGGGCACCCTGCGCGGTCGCCATCTCAGTGCTGCCCCCGCAGGCGGCGCCACAGCAGGCGTGGTGCGCGCCAGAGCATGCCGAAGAACAGGCGGGTATGCATGCGGCTGATGCGCACGTTGTCGCGCCACACATCGAAGTGCGACACGCCATCGGCGGGATAGGTCACGCGCGTGGCCAGGTGCTCGACCGGCAGCTGCCGCCAGTACAGGCGCACCATCACCTCGGTATCGAAATCCATGCGGCGGCCGATGGTCTCTTCATCGATCAGGCGCAGCACCGCCGGCAGCGGATACACGCGGAAGCCGCACATGGTGTCGCGCAGGTGCAGCGAAAGCGTGTTGATCCAGACCCAGATGTGGGTCGCGTAGCGCCCGTACAGGCGCGCCTTCGGAACACTGGCGTCGTAGGCCGGAATGCCGCAGATCACCGCCTCGGGATGGGCGCGCGCCGCTTCGATGAAGCGTGGCAGGTCAGCGGTGTCGTGCTGGCCATCGGCATCGATCTGCAGCACGTGGCTGTAGCCACGCGCACCGGCTTCGGCGAAACCGGCCAGCATTGCCCCGCCCTTGCCCTGGTTGATGTCCAGGCGCAGCAGGTCGACGCCCTGGCGCTGTGCCAGCGAGCGCAGTGCATTCGCGCACGCCTCATGCGAGCCATCATCGACCAGCAGGCACGGCAGGCCGGCGGCCTGCACGCCGTCGACCACCGCCGCGATGGCGTGCTCGTGGTCGTAGACGGGGATCACCACCAGTGGCGCGAACGCGGCACTGGCAACGGCCGGATCAGTCCGCATCGGCGAAGACCACCTTGCCGCTGGCATGCACACCGTGGCTGGAGGTGTAGCGGAAGGCCAGCACGTTGCGTGCGGCATCCCAGTCCAGCTGCAGGGTCAGCTCATCGCCCGGGCGGGCCACATGCTGGAACTTCACCGCATCCATGCGCAGGAACGCTGCCGGCATCGCGAACATCTGGCGGCCAAAACGCACTGCCCAGTCCAGCTGCGCCACGCCGGGCAGGATCGCCGCCTGCGGGAAGTGGCCCTGGAACGGCCGCAGCGCCGGGTCGAGGGTCATGCGCAGGGTGGCGCTGGCGGCGTCGCGGCGGTCCCAGACCGGCACCGGCATCAGTGGCTGGAACAGCGCTGCCAGCGCCGCCTGGGTGACCTTGCCCTGTGCGTTGATCGGCAGCGTCGGCACCAGCCGCCAGCGGCGCGGCCGGGTGACCGCGTCATGTGCCTGTGCCAGGCGCGCGCCCAGGCGCTGGCCCAGCGCGCGGCGCGCGGCGTCACCGCCCTCCAGCAGCGCCAGGTCGGCCGGCACCACCACGGCCGCCAGCTGCTCGCGCTGGCCGGGCAGGACCAGCACGCGCACGTCGTCCACTTCGGCGTCTTCGCGCAGCGCGCGTTCGAGCGCATCCAGCGAAACGCGGCGCTCTTCGATCTTGACGATGCGGTCGGCACGGCCCAGCAGGCGGAAGCGGCCGTCGGCCAAGGCTTCCACGCGGTCCTGGGTGCGCCACCAGTCGAGGGTTTCCAGATGCGCCGAGGCGACGGCCAGGCAGCCATCCTCGATGCGCCACTGCACGCCCGGCAGCGGCTGCCACGGCGGCAGGTCGGCGTCCCAGCGGCGCCAGGCGATACCACCGGTCTCGCTGCTGCCATAGACCTCGGTCGGTGCCACGCCCAGCCACTGCCGTACCTGGCGTGCAGCTTCTTCCGGCAGTGGGCCACCGGAGGAGAACACCGCACGCAGGCGGCCATGCAGGCTGGCCCAGTCGAGCTGCTCGGGCAGGCGCTTGAGGTGAGCCGGGGTCGCCACCAGCACCGTGTCGGTACCGGCCAGCGCGCCCACCAGGTCTTCATGGAAGAACCGGCGTGGATGGATCAGGCGGCCGGCGGCCAGTGGCCACAGCACGCGGAACAGCAGGCCGTAGATGTGCTGGTGGGACACCGTGCCATGTACCTGCACGCCTTCCAGCTGCGCGCCGAACGCGGCCTGCAGCGCATCCACCTCGCGCGCCAGCTGGTCCATGCGCTTGCTGATCGCGCTCGGCTGGCCGGTGCTGCCGGAGGTGAACACGCACAGTTCGCAGGCGCGCTCGTCCAGCGCCTGCAGTTCGTCGTCCAGCGCGGCGTCCAGCGCCGCCAGCGGGCGGTAATCGGCGGACACGTCGCCTGCGAAACCGCTCACCTGCGGCTGCAGCGCCTGCAGCGTGGCCGGCAGGTTGTCGGCGGCCAGGAACACCCGCTTGCCGGCATGCCAGGCGCCGAACAGCGCCGCAGCAAAGGCCACGGCATCGTCGAAATACAGGGCCCAGTCACGGCCTTCGGCGGCCGCAAAGGCCGCGCGCCAGGCCAGCACGCGCTGGCGGAAGCGAGCGTGGTCGATCACCTCGCCATCGCAGACGCCAACATTGCGCTGCGGCCGCGCCTCCAGCAGCAGCCGGTCCAGGGCAATCCACTCAGCCATGCGCGTGCGCCGCCTTCACCCGCCGCCGCACCAGCCACTCACCTGCGAACAACACGCCCATCATCACGTACGCCAACAATCCGTTGTAGAGCATCCAGACCCGGTCCGACGCGTACAGCGCGGTCAGCAGGGCCAGGCTGCCGTTGAGAACGAAGAAGCCACACCACACCTGGGTGACGCGGCGGGTATAGGCCACTGCGAACGCTGGCAGGTCCGGTTCCTGCAGCCGTGCCAGGCGTTCCACCAGCGGCGGGCCGAAACGCAGGCTGGTGCCAAACACCGCCAGCATCACTGCATTGACCAGCGCCGGGTACAGCTTCAGCGGCAGGGCCTGGTTGAGTACCGTGGCCAGCACCGCCAGCAGGCCGGTGCCCGCGGCCGCGGCCCACCACAGCGGCTGGCGCGTACTCAGCGCGCGCAGCAGGGCCAGGGTGAACAGCAGCAGCGACAGCCAGCGTGGCTCGAAACGGCCCATCGCCAGGTACACCAGTACCGGGTAGGCCAGCGAGATCGCAGCCACCACGACCGTGCGTGCGCGTGCCATGGTGGAGCCGTCGGCGCTGCGGTCAGGCGGCTGCCTGGTCCGGCAGCAGCCTGTGCACCACATCAACGATGTCCTGCACGGTACGCACGGCCTTGAACGCTTCCGGCTGCAGATTGCGGCCGAGCAGCGGCTTGAGCTGCACGATCAGGTCCACCGCATCGATGCTGTCGATGTCCAGGTCGTCGTACAGGCGGGCCTCGGGCGTGATCCGGGCGGTTTCGATCTCGAAGCTGTCGGTCAGGATGCTGACGATGCGTTCGAACAGTTCATTCTTGGTCATGGCAGGTCCTGGCACCGTTACGACTGGCGGGCGGCGACGAACTCGCCGAGCGCGCGCACGCTGGAGAAATGGCGACGGGTTTCTTCCGAATCGGCCGAGAGGCTCACACCGTACTTCTTCTGCAGCGCCAGGCCCAGCTCCAGCGCGTCGATCGAATCCAGGCCAAGGCCCTCGACGAACAGCGGCGCGGTCGGATCGATGTCCTCCGGCGTGATGTCCTCCAGCGAAAGGGAGGAAATGATCAATTCCTTGATCTCGTGCTCAAGTGCTTGCACGGTTCGGATCTCCAGACAGGTCGAAATAACGAGAAAGGTGCTCGGTGACGCGACGGGCTGCCAAGGCATCCCCCCTTGGCGAGTCGTCTTCGGCCAGAAATGGCGCGATCGGGATATCTTCGCCGATCTGCAGCCGAACGTGAAAGCGACGTGAGGGGACACGATACCACTTCTGCCCCTTGGTCAGCGTTGGCGGGCTGCAGGTGATCCGCACCGGGGTGATGTCAAGGCGGCCGCGCACGGCGATGTTGGCCGCGCCCCGCTGCAGCCGCGGCGGCTGGCCCGGCACGCTGCGGGTGCCCTCCGGGAAGATGACCAGGGTGCCGCCGGCATGCACCGCGGCCACGCAGTCATCGACCAGTCCGGCGCCATCGTCATTGGCGATGTAGCCGGCGGCCCGTACCGGACCGCGCATGAACGGGTTGCAGGCCACGGCCCGCTTGACCACGCAGTCGGCGTTGGGAAGCAGCGAGATCAGGCAGACCACGTCGATCAGGGTCGGGTGGTTGGCCAGCACCAGCAGGCCGTCGCGCTGCAGGCGCTCACCGCCCTCGATCTCGTAGGTCATCACCCCCAGCCCGCGCATCAGCCGCAGGTGGCTGGCGAACGCGACCTGGACCACGCGCCGGGCGCGGCGGCGGCGCGCCACCGGGTCACGCATCAGCAGCAGTACCGGCATCACCAGAACGCCGAGCAGCACCCCGCCCAGGCCAAACGCGACGAAGCTGAGGCCGGTGCCAAACACCCGCCAAGCATGGTCGAGGCGGCGCAGCAGCTCAGCCACGGCGGCTCCAGCACCAGCGCTGGCCGTGGGCCACGTGTTCCAGTGCCGGCGCGCCGGACAACAGGAACCGGTGCAGGTCCAGCGCATGCGGCAGCAGGCCGGGCGCAGTGCTGGCCTGGCCGTCGGCCGGCTGCCACTGCAGCGACAGCGTCGGCCGGCCCTCTGCCGGAGCGGTCAAACGCCAGCACCATGCAAAGAACGGATCGGGTTCGTCGGCGAACGTCGCGTAAATTTCAGGAAGTGGCGACTCGTAGACCACTACCCGTACCTCGCGGGCGCCATCGGCAAGCAGGCCGACGGCCTCCAGGCAGGCCGTCTCCACCGTGGCCTGGCCCGCCGCCAGCGCCAGGTAGTTGCCGCGGTGACCGCGGGCGATCGAATACAGCGCGGCGATCGCGTTGTGCACGGACAGGCCGAATCCGGTCGGCGACAACGGCTGGTCGCCGACCAGCGCGCCCAGCAGGTCCATCGAACGGGCCACGTCGCCGTGGCGGCTGGCGAACACCAGCGGGACGTCACTGTCGGCGCCCTGCCCGTCCTCGCACCAGCACGCGGCCTGGATCGCCATACGACCCAGCCGCTCGATGCGACGGCGCTGCATCGCCGGCACTTCGGCCAGCGCCGGCGTGTCCCCGCCATGCGGCAGGTACGGCGTATCGGCCCAGCCCAGCCACTGGCTGCGCTCACTCAGGCCGGGCGCCCAGGCGGCCCAGTCGACGATGGAAAATTCGATCATTTGGCGATGGTGCTTCAACGGGAGAACGATAGGCACGAGCCATTACGGCGACGCGCGGCGGCCCCCCGTTCCTGCAGCCGTGCGTCCGTCCAGGACGTCGCCGGCTGCCCCCCTGGCCGCCGGAAAGGAGCGCACGCTAGCACGTCCCGCGCGGGGTGTGCAGGTTTCACATTCCCCAACACGGGGCCCGGCAAGCGCAGGCCCCGTCTTCAATCGATCAGTGGTAACCGGTGTCGGCGTGCACCTTGCCGCGGAATACCCGGTACGACCATGCCGTGTAGCCGAGGATGACCGGCAGCAGAATGACCAGCCCGACCAGGGTGAAGCCCAGCGAGGAGGCCGGCGCGGCGGCCTGCCACAGCGTCATCGACGGCGGCAGAAGGTAGGGCCACATGCCCAGCACCAGGCCGAGGAAGCCGAGCACGAACAGGGCCAGGCTGAGCAGGAACGGCGGCAGGTCACGGCGCGGGTGGGTGGCACTGCGCCACAGCGCGGCGGCTACCGCCAGGGTCAGCAGCGGCACCGGCGACAGCCACCAGAAGTTGCCGTCGCTGAACCAGCGATCCATCAACCGCGAATCGAGGAACGGCAGCCAGCTGCTGACCAGGCCCATCGCCGCGATCACCGCCACCACCAGCGGCCGGGTCATCTGCCGCGCCAGCGCCTGCACGCGCCCTTCGGTCTTCAGGATCAGCCAGGTGCTGCCCAGCAGCGCGTAGCCGGCGACCAGCGCAGCGCCGGTCAGCATCGCGAACGGGCTGAACCAGGCGAACGGCCCGCCCTGATAGACACCGTCCACCAGCGGGATGCCCTGCACCAGGGTGCCGAGGATCACGCCCTGGGCGAAGGTCGCCAGCAGCGAACCGAGGCCGAACGCCACGCTCCACAGCCGGCGCGAACGATGCGCCTTGAAGCGGAACTCGAACGCCACGCCGCGGAACACCAGCGCCACCACCAGCAGCAGCACCGGCAGGTACAGCGCCGACAGCAGCACCGCATACGCCCTCGGGAACGCCGCCAGCAGGCCGGCGCCACCGAGCACCAGCCAGGTCTCGTTGCCGTCCCAGATCGGCGCGGCGGTGTTCATCATCAGGTCCAGCTGTTCCTCGTCCTCGGCGAACGGGGCGAGGATGCCGATGCCGAGCACGAAGCCGTCCAGCACCACGTACATCAGCACGCCGAAGCCGATCACCGCGAACCATGCCACCGGCAGCCAGGTCATCAGGTCCATGTCAGCGTTCCTCCAGCGGTTCGTCGGCGGCCGACAGCGGGCGTGCCGGGGTATGGCTGCCGTGGTCCAGCGACGGCCCCTCGGCGTACGGCTGCGGCCCATGGCGCAGGATCTTCACCAGGTACCAGATGCCCCAGCCAAACACGAAGGCATAGCCAACAACGTAGACGCCCAGCGACAGCGCGGTCATCCACGCGCTCTGCGGGCCCACTGCATCAGCGGTGCGCAGCACGCCATACACCACCCACGGCTGGCGCCCCATCTCGGTAACGAACCAACCCGACAGCAGCGCGATGAAGCCACTGGGCAGCATCCAGTTCCAGCCGCGCAGCAGCCACGGCGAATCCAGCAGCTTCTTCCGCCACAACTGGAAGGCCGATACCCAGGCCAGCAACAGCATCAGCGTGCCCAGCCCGACCATGATGCGGAAGGCGAAGAACACCGGCGTCACCGGCGGCCGCTCGCTGGCGGGTACCGAGGTGAGAGGATCGAAGGTGCCGTCCAGGCTGTGGGTGAGGATCACGCTGCCCAGCTTCGGGATGGCAACTTCGAAATCGTTGCGCTCTTCCTTCTCGTTCGGCAGCGCGAAGACCACCAGCGGCACGCCCTCGCCTTCCTTGGTTTCATGCCAGTGCGCTTCCATCGCCGCGATCTTCATCGGCTGATGCTTGAGCGTGTTCAGGCCATGCATGTCGCCGACGAAGATCTGCACCGGCACGGTCAGTGCTGCGAACCCCACCGCCGCGATCAGCATGCGTCGGCCCGCTTCCACGTGCGTTCCCTTTCGCAGGTACCACGCACCCACGCCACCGATCACGAAACAGGTGGTGATGAACGAGCCCAGCGCCATGTGCGCCAGGCGATAGGGGAACGAGGGGTTGAACACCACTTGCCACCAATCGACTGGATGCACGATGCCGTTGACCATCTCGTAGCCGGCCGGTGTATGCAGCCAGCTGTTGGACGACAGGATCCAGAACGTGGAGAACAGCGTGCCCAGCGCGACCATGCAGGTGGACAGGAAATGCAGGCGCGGCGAGACCCGGCCCCAGCCGAACATCATCACGCCGAGGAAGCTGGCTTCCAGGAAGAACGCGGTCAGCACTTCGTAGGTCAGCAGCGGGCCGATGACCGTGCCGGCCACCTCGCTCAGCCGTGGCCAGTTGGTTCCGAACTGGAAGGCCATGACGATGCCGCTGACCACGCCCATGCCGAACGACACCGCGAAGATCTTCTGCCAGAAGAAATACAGCTCGCGCCACACGGGCAACTTCGTGCGCAGCCAGCGCCATTCGATGAAGGCCAGCCAGCTGGCCGTACCGATGGTGAAGGCGGGGAACAGCACGTGGAAACTGATGACGAATCCGAACTGGATCCGGGACAACAACAACGCGTCCAAGGGACGCCTCCTGCCTGTGACCGGTGGGATACCGGACCACTTTAGGAGGATTTCGTTAAGACGGGATGCGACCGGGTGACGCGCTGCTTCACTTTGTCGCAGGGGGAGGCGGATTCAGGAACGGGCGCGATTTCAGATTGGCCGGACAAACTGCAACTCGTCCCATATCTGCGGGCCTTCTGACGTGCGAGGCTCTTGCAGTCCTGGGTTGCTGACTGCAGTCGGCCAAGCTCGACAGGTGGTGTCTCCGTTCTTGCCGAATCCTCACAGAACATCGCTCAAATCAGCCAAATCATTCAGATAGCCAATGATCACAACTCCGCAACGCCGTGAGCTTCTGCGCGCACTCTATTCCACCGAAAGGCTCTACCTTGGCTTCTCAGCCTCGTCGATTTTCCAGGAGCAGCCAGCGCGCAACTTTCTGGATTCATTGTGGAACTTGGTTGCTACAGGCGACATGCCTTCACAACGTCTGATGAGCGAGACCCATCTCTATCTCGAGAACGCCGTTCCACTCGACCAGTACGGTGTTTCAGCCGCTGACAATAAAGGCGAGGCGTTCGTTCTGGCCTTGGATTCCCTGGTGCTTTTCCTGACCGATGAATCTTCAGAATCGCTTGACTTCATCCCTGAGGAATTCGAAAGATTAGTTGTCGAGGAAGTGGTGACCGATGAGATGATCGATCAGCTGGGTCCAACACGCCAAACGCTGCTGGTCACGAAGGAGGTCGAAGCAGAGATTGACAATCATCCGCTGATCAGGGCGTTCGTCAACCAACTTCAGCTGGACGAATGGAAGTCCAAGAGCATCGATCTGAATCCTGAAGATATTGAGAAATCGAAGGTCTGATCCAAGTGATCCCCGTGGACGGATTTCAGATTGGTTCGATCTGGTTCGAAGCACGGCGGCTCCATATACGGCCCCGGGCTTGATCTTCAATCAGTGCCAGAAATACCAGGCCGCTGCAGCCAGCAGCGCGCCAAACAACAGCACCTGCACCACCACATAGCCCACGCCACTGTCGCGTGACTCAGCGGCAATGCGCTTCTGCAGCGCCTCACTCACATCCGGCGTTTCTTCCCGCTGCACCTGCTCACGCAACGCCTGCGCCAGCGCGCGCTTTTCCGCATCGCGAGGGTCGGTCGGTCGGTTCACAGCAGTTCTCCGGCGGCGGCACGCCGCGTCAGTTCCTGCTTCAGGACCTGGCGCGCACGGTGAAGGTGGCTCTTGATGGTACCGCGCGCCATCCCGGTCACCTGCTCGATTTCGGCCAGATCGAAATCCTCCAGGTAGTGCAGGCCGACGATCAGGCGCTGCGGTGCACTCAGCCGTTCCAGCGCCGCGCCGAGCTGGCGCCCTACCTGCAGCGCCTCGCTCAACTCAACCGGGCCCGGGCCTTCATCGCCGACACCCAGTTCCTCCGGCACCTCCACGGCCACCATCCATTGCGCCTCCAGCCGCCGCCGGCGCAGGTGCTGCAGCGCCGTGGTGTAAGCGACCCGGGATACCCAGGTGCGCAGCGAGCATTCAAAACGAAACCGGTGCAGCTGGCGGAACACCGCAAGGAAAGTTTCCTGCAGCAGGTCGGCCACCTGATCACGATCGCCCACCATGCGCCCGATCACATGCGCGCAGGTGCGTTGATGGGTCTCGACCAGCTGCGAAAACGCCACCTGCGAGCCATCGATGATGGCCCGCACCAGGGCCTGGTCCGCGTCCAGCGGTGCGGTGGGTGCCGCCGTCGCCGCTGTATCGTGGCGGCGACGGCCCCGCAGTGCCGACAGTGCTTCGCCGAGCAGGCTCATCTACGGGGCGCCCCCTGTGCCCGTGGCACGCCTGCCTCAGCCCTTGCGTGCGGCAGGGCGGGTGAAGTGCCAGGCCAGCAATTGGCCGAGGCCGGCGCTGCCGACCAGTGCGGCGGCGGCGCCGAAGGTCAGGTCACGGGCACCCATCGCTTCCAGCAGGGCCATGGCCAGCGCCAGGCAGACCAGGCTAATGCCCCAGCGCAACGCCCCCTGGCGGCGCCGCTCTTCTTCCAGCACGGCCAGCGAGCGGATCACTTCCTCCGGCACGTGCGGGGCCACCAGCTTGCTGCGCGCGCGCGCATCGGCAATGGCATGGATCGCGTAGGCGATGCAGATGAAGAGGGTGATCGGGATCAGTTCCTGCATGGTCGGACTCCTGTTCGATGGATGATGCGGGTTCAGGAGAATGGATGCGCGAGGCCGGCCAGCGGTTGCACTACTTTGCCAATCCCGCTGCCATGACCTGTGGCCCCTGCCCCCGGCCCTTGCGGCTGATACGCTTGGCCGGTTTTCCTCTACTGGTGCCGTCCGCCCATGTCCCGAGTGCTGCCCCTGTCCCTCCTGCTGTCGGCCGTGCTGGCCGCACCGGCCGCGCATGCCGCGCCGACGCCGATCACCATCGAACAGGCCATGGCCGACCCGGACTGGATCGGCCCGCCGGTCGAGAAGGCTTGGTGGTCGTGGAACAGCCAGCAGGTGGAGTACCAGCTCAAGCGCAACGGCAGCCCGGTGCGCGATACCTTCCGCCAGCCTGTGGCCGGTGGCGTGGCCGCGCAGGTGGCCGATGACCAGCGCGGCACCCTGGACGTGGCCGAGCCGGTCTACGACCGCAGCCGCAGCCGCAGCGCCTTCGTGCGCAATGGCGACGTGTTCGTGCGCGACCTGCGCAGCGGCGCGCTGACGCAGCTGACCCGCAGCAACGAGCGCGCGGGCAACGTGAACTTCGCCGCCGACAATGGCGTGATCTGGCGCGTCGGCCAGAACTGGTTCCACTGGACCGCCGCCAGCGGCGTGCAGCAGGTGGCCAGCCTGAAGGCCGAAAAGGATCCGCGTACGCCGCCGAAGGCCGACGTGCTGCGCGACCAGCAGCTGCGCACGCTGGAAACCCTTCGCCGCGACCGTGACCAGCGCGAAGCACTGAAGGACCAGGACCAGCGCTGGCGCCAGGCCGACCCGACCCGCGCGCCGGGCCCGGTGTACCTGGGCGCCGACGTGGAGATCGCCGACAGCGTGCTGTCGCCGGACCTGACCCACCTGATCGTGGTGACCAAGCCGAAGGACTTCGATGACGGCCGTGGCGGCAAGATGCCGCTATACGTGACCGAATCGGGCTACGAGGAAACCGAAGACACCCGCACCCGCGTCGGCCGCAACGGCTTCGAACCGCATACCCTGTGGTACGTGGACGTGCGCACCGGCAAGGCCGAGAAGGTTTCGCTGGCTGGCCTGCCGGGCATCGGCACCGATCCGCTGGCCGAGCTGCGCCGCAAGGCCGGCAAGGACGCGCTGAAGGGCGAGCGCAGCCTGCAGGTGATGAGCGACTTCATGGGCGGTGGCATCCGCTGGAGCGCCGACGGCCAGCAAGCTGCGGTGATGCTGCGTGCCAACGACAACAAGGACCGCTGGATCATCAGCGTCAACGCTGCCGACGGCCGCGTGCAGAACCGCCACCGCCTGACCGACAACGCCTGGATCAACTGGGGCTTCAACGATTTCGGCTGGATGGCCGATGGCCGCACGCTGTGGCTGCTGTCGGAGGAATCGGGCTTCTCGCACCTGTACACCCAGGCCGGTACCGCAAAGCCGCAGGCGCTGACCAGCGGCAAGTGGGAAACCTCGGCGCCGGTGCCGTCGGCCGATGGCAAGGGCTTCTACTTCCTGTGCAACCAGCAGGCGCCACATGACTACGAAGTCTGCGCGGTCGACACCGGCAGCCGCCAGGTGCGCGAGCTGACCAGCCTCAACGGCGTGGAAGACTTCTCGCTGTCGCCGGACGGCCAGCAGCTGCTGGTGCGCTACTCCGGCGCCTACCTGCCGCCGCAGCTGGCCGTGCTGCCCAGTGCCGGTGGCCAGACACGCGTGCTGACCGACACCCGCACCGCCGACTACAAGGCGCGCCAGTGGATCCAGCCGAAGCTGGTGGCAGTGCCGTCCAAGCATGGTGCTGGCGTGGTCTGGGCCAAGTACTACGAACCGGAAAACAAGGAACCGGGGAAGAAGTACCCGATCGTGATGTTCGTGCACGGCGCCGGCTACCTGCAGAACGTGCACCAGCGCTACCCGGCCTACTTCCGCGAGCAGATGTTCCACAACCTGCTGGTGCAGAAGGGCTACATCGTGCTGGACATGGATTACCGCGGCAGCGAGGGCTACGGCCGCGACTGGCGCACGGCGATCTACCGCAACATGGGCCACCCGGAACTGGAAGACTACAAGGACGGCCTGGACTGGCTCGTCGACACCCAGCAGGGTGACCGCGACCACGCCGGCATCTACGGTGGTTCCTATGGCGGCTTCATGACCTTCATGGCGCTGTTCCGCTCGCCGGGCACCTTCAAGGCCGGCGCCGCGCTGCGCCCGGTGGTGGACTGGCACCAGTACAACCACGGCTACACCAGCAACATCCTCAACACCCCGGACATCGATC
This sequence comes from Stenotrophomonas sp. YJH_SMC_16, assembly GCF_059367875.1. Lineage (NCBI taxonomy): Bacteria > Pseudomonadati > Pseudomonadota > Gammaproteobacteria > Lysobacterales > Lysobacteraceae > Stenotrophomonas > Stenotrophomonas sp. YJH_SMC_16. The sequence continues at coordinate 985,191 of NZ_JCAFRH010000001.1, forward strand.
CGGAGGCGTACCGCGTGTCCTCGCCGATCGAGTACGCGCAGAACCTGCAGGACAACCTGCTGATCGCCCACGGCATGATGGATGACAACGTGTTCTTCCAGGACTCGGTGAACCTGACCCAGCGCCTGATCGAACTGCACAAGGACAACTGGTCGATCGCACCGTACCCGCTGGAACGCCACGGCTACACCCGTGCCGATTCCTGGCTGGACCAGTACAAGCGCATCCTCAAGCTGTTCGAGCAGAACCTGAAGTGAGCAACGCCGCGGCCACGATCCACATCGTGGCCGCGGTCATCCTGGATGACCGCGGCCAGGCGCTGGTGGTGCGCAAGCAGGGCGCCAGCCGCTTCATCCAGCCGGGCGGCAAGCCCGAACCCGGCGAGACGCCACTGCAGGCACTGGCCCGCGAACTGGATGAAGAAATTGGTGTGAAGCTGCGCGCCGGGACCGCCATCGCGCTGGGCACGTTCGAGGACTGGGCGGTGAATGAGCCTGGCCACCGCGTACAGGCACAGGCCTGGTGGGTGCAGGTGCACGGCACGCCGCAGGCGCGCGCCGAGATCGCCGAACTGGCCTGGGTGCCGCTGCAACCACCGCATGGCCTGCCCTTGGCACCCTTGAGCGAACACCATATCCTGCCGGCCGTCGCCACCCGGATGACAGCCCGCTGACCGCGCGGGCACCGATTGCAAGGACACCGGATGTCAATGTCGATCCCGCCGATTCCTTCGCTGGTCCAGCCGGCCTATCACGCCTGGGTGCGCCCGATCGCACAGGCCTCGTTCTGGCTGTCACTGCTGCTCACGGTCTACTTCGTGATGCAGGGACTGCTGCTGTGGCCGCTGCACAACCTTCCGATCTGGCATCTGGTTGAGAGGGAAGTGCAAGACCAGCACCTGCACAGCCTGATCTGGCTTTTGGCGCATCCGGTGGCCGCGTCGTTGATCGTCGCGCTGCTGTGCCTGGCCTCGGCCCTGGCCAGCTGGGGCCTGCTGCGCGAGCGCAGCTGGGGCCTGTGGAGCTTTGTGGTGATCCTGCTGCTGAGCGCATTGACCAACTTTGCGATCGCCGGCTGGTTGGACGTGTTCATGCGTGACGTCATCCCGTTTCTCTCCGACGACGCCCTCCTGCAGCAGGAACTCCATCTGAAACGCTGGTTGATCACGCTGACCGTGGTGGCCATGTCATTTGTGTTCCTCGGCCTGCAGGGCTGGCTGGCCTGGCGCCTGCTGCGGCCGGACATCCGCTCACGGTTCCACTGAGTCCCCCTTTTCCGCACGACAAGGACCGTCGCATGCGCTTGCAGGCTCTTCTCCCCGCACTGCTGCTGTTCGCCGCGCTGCCAGCCGGCGCCGACGCGTTGCAGTGTGGCGAATACCGCAGCGCCGATGGCGGCATGGCGCTGGTGTTCACCACCCCCAGCAGCGGCTACCACCACGCTGACGGCAGCGAGCCTCAGCCGCTGTGGGTTGATCGCAGTGCGGCGCAGACGCGCCTGGTCATGCTCGACGATGGCGTGGCGGAGCCGATCCGGATCAGTGCCGATGGCCAGCGCATCGAGGACGACGGGGTGGTGACCTACACGCTGCGCCAGTCCCGTGCCTGCACCGTCGAGCCCAGCACGATGGACGGCAGCTGTCGCGCCGCCGGCAGCCACTGCATTGCGCAGCTGCCCACGGCCTCTCCCGGCCAGGCCCAGCGCGCGTGCAGCGAAGGCGTTGGCGCGGGCTGCTCGGCGCTGTTGCGACAACTGCGCGATGGCAATGCCGCAGCCGCTGGTGACACCGGCGCCGCCCTCTTCGAGCGCCCGTCCGCCTGCCGCGAACACACGCCCGAGCATGACCCGCAGGCCTGCGAGGCGCTGACCGGTGATGCGCTGGCCACCGCGATGCAGCGGGTGGGTGAACGCCTGCAACAGGAAGACGAAGACGCACTGGATTCACCGCTTCCGGCCGCTGCACGCGATCGTCTGCAGCAGCTGTGCCTGCAGCACCGCAGTGGTCGCTTCTGCGTCGAAGTGGCCGAACAGCAGTTGATCGCGCTGGAACCCGCGTTGGCGGTGCAGGCCCTGCAGGTGGTCTGCGATGCAGGCCGCATCAGTGCCTGCGAACGCGTCGCACCGCTGCGCGATCTCGGCGCGGACCTGCGCCTCGTCCCGGCCCAGCAGGTGCCGTGCGGCCGCTATCAGGCCGACGGTGGCGTGATCGACAGGCTCGACTTCGGCGATGGCGCGCGTGGCCGTCTGCATGACGGCGCGATCCACCTGCAGCAGAACGGCGAAACCCTTGTGCTGCGTCAGCTCGGCAATGGCGACCTGCTTGGTATGGATGCGCAGACGGGATATCAGCGTTACCAGCCGGTGCCCGGCACGGCACAATGCACGCCCCCGCGCGAGGGCCGTGGTTCGCCGTAGCGCTTGGAGTTTTCCGTTCGATCGTCAAGGAGACGACATGCATTCACCCGCACCGCGCCGCCGCTGGCTGGCCTGGGCACTGCTGCTGGCCGCGCCGATGGCCGCCGCACAGTCACCGCAATGCGGCATGTTCAAGGCCGACCAAGGCAGCGGTACGCTGCGCATCAGCTCGCCAAACCGCGGCGAGCAGAAACACTTCGGCAGTGCGCCCTCTCCGGTCGCGTTCCAGCAGATCGACGGAAAGCTGCAACTGGTGAACCTGGAGTACGGCCTGCCCAGCGCGCTGCAGGTGCGCGATCGTGGCCGGACGGTCGAGGTGGATGGCACGGTCTACATCCTGCAGGCCCCTGCACAGTGCGCCGCAGCCGCCGCGCCGGCTGAAGGCAGCTGCCTGGCCGATGCGGCGGCGTGCCTGGACAACCGTCGCGAAGCCACCCCGACCGCGCTGGAATCAGGGTGCCGGGAAGGCGTGCCCGGCATGTGCCTGCAACTGGCTGATCGTTGGCACGAGGAGGCCAAACCCACGGTCGCGGCCGATCCTGCCCTGGCAAAGGCAGCGCTCGACGCCGCCCTGTCCGGCATCAAGCTCCCCGCCGCCTGTGACGACGGTGGCTTCGAACAGGGAACCGCGGCGTGTGCCGCCGCACTCGAGGCCGACCCCGCAGTGCAGGAGCAGCTGGTCAAGGCGGCGATGACGGCAGCCATGACCGAAGCCATGGTGACGATGACGGCGCCGACCGTGCCGGTGATCATTCCGGCCGAGCGGCGGCAACAGTTGTTGCGGCTGTGCCGCGAGGTATCCCATGGCGGCTTCTGCACCCGCGTGGCTGAACTTTCCTGGGAGGCAGGAGACCACTTGCAGGCGGTGCAGGCCCTGGCTGCGGCCTGCACACCCGGCAACGATACCGCCACCTGCGAGCGCCTGCCGGCGTTGCAGGCGGTGGGTGCATCGTTGCAGCCGCAGCCGGCAACGGTCCTGCCCTGCGGCAGTTACCGGTCCGACGGCGGCCTGATGGACACGCTGGATTTCGGCGATGCCGGCCTGGTCGGTGTGGGCTGGAGCAGCCATCTTCGCGCGCGCGTCGAAGCGGGCGACATCCGCATCCACCACGACCGGGACGGCGACTTCGTGCTGCGCCCGCTGCCCGGCGGGCAGCTGCTGGGCCTGGATAACTGGACCCGCTTCCAGGTGTTCGTCCCCACCGGGGAGGGCCCGACCCGGTGCAGTGCGCCGAAGCAGTTCAGGGTGCTGCCACTGCCACAGGATTGCCCGCTGGCACTGACCAACGAGGACGGTGCCGACGCCTGCTGCGCGCAGGGCAAGCTGCAGGGCTGCAACATTCTCGGCAACCGTCTTGCGCTGTCCGGGCACTGGCTGCAGGCCGTCGAGCACTACACCACGGTCTGCCGTGCCGGTGTCCGCGAGGGTTGCGAGAACCTGGTCACCGCTCAGGGCAACGGTGCGGATGTGGACGCACGGGCAACCCTGGAGCAGCTGTGCAAGGCCGACCGCAGCGGCCTGCATGTGGCCTGCGACGTGCTCGAAACCCAGAACTGGGAGCTGATCACGCTGGGCGGTGCCCTGCAGAAGGCGGTTGACGAGGCGGCGGTGGACGACACTCCGGTACCGCGCAACTCCAACCGCAAGCGCTGAGCCCGCCAGGGCCTGCCCGCAGCTTCGGCCGGGCCCTGCGGTAAAGTACGCGCCATGAACGAATTCGAGCGCGTGCGCGCCTACCTCACCGACCTGCAGGACCGCATCTGTGCGGCGATCGAGGCCGTCGATGGCCAGGCCCGCTTCCAGGAAGACCTGTGGCAGCGGGCCGAGGGCGGTGGCGGGCGCACCCGCGTGCTGCGCGACGGCGCGGTGTTCGAGCAGGCCGGCATCGGCTTCTCCGACGTGGCCGGCAGCCGCCTGCCGCCATCGGCCTCGGCCAACCGCCCGGAACTGGCCGGCGCCTCCTGGCGCGCCACCGGCGTGTCGCTGGTGTTCCACCCGCTCAATCCCTACGTGCCGACCACCCATGCCAACGTGCGCTTCTTCCAGGCGCAGCGCGACGGCGAAGTGGTGGCCAGCTGGTTCGGCGGCGGCTTCGACCTGACCCCGTTCTATCCGTTCGACGAGGACGTGCAGCATTGGCACCGGGTCGCACGCGACCTGTGCACGCCATTCGGCGAAGAACGCTATGCCGCGCACAAGCGCTGGTGCGACGAGTACTTCTTCCTGCGCCACCGCAATGAAACGCGCGGCGTCGGCGGCCTGTTCTTCGACGACCTGCATGGCGACTTCGAGCGCGATTTCGATTACCTGCGCGCGGTCGGCGATGGTTTCCTCGACGCCTACCTGCCGATCGTGCAGCAGCGCAAGGACACCGCCCATGGCGAGCGCGAACGCGAGTTCCAGCTGTACCGCCGTGGCCGCTACGTGGAATTCAACCTGGTCTACGATCGCGGCACCCTGTTCGGGCTGCAGAGCGGTGGCCGCAGCGAAAGCATCCTGATGAGCCTGCCGCCGCGGGTGCGTTGGGAGTACGGTTTCAGCCCGGAGGCCGGCAGCGCCGAGGCGCGCCTGGCCGACTACCTGGTGCCGCGCGACTGGCTCTGATCTTCCGGCGCCACGCCTGACGCGTGGCGCCTTCCCCGCCTGCGGTGCGCCCCGCACCGGACAGGCCCTGCCCCACTTCTTTCAAGGATGACCCCATGCCCGCTGCTGTTTCCCTTCGTCCCCGCGCTGCGGGCTGGCGCTCCCTGCTGTTGCTTGCATTGGCCTCGGCCAGCCTGCCGGCCGCTGCGCAGTCGATGGCCTGCGGCACCTACAAGGACAGCAGCGGCAACACCACGCTGACCCTCGAGAGCGAAGGCCACGGCTTCCTGTCCGGCCCCTACCAGGCGACAGAGGAGCTGCGCATCGCCCGCCAGGAGGACGTGCTGGGTACCGGCAACCTGTCCACGGGCCAGCTGGAAAATTGGTACTTCTCGGACAACGACCGCACGATCAGCACGGCCTATCGCGAGTTCACCCGTGAGCACGCCGCCGCCTGCAAGACGATGCCGGAGCCCATCGAAGACGGTTGCGTGATGAACACCTCCGAGTGCCTGGAGGCGCTGCCGGAGGCCGCACCCGTGAAACTGCACGCCTGGTGTGCCGAGGGCGTGGGCGCAGCCTGCATGCGGTTGCTGGAGACCTACCAGCAGCGGGCCAAGGACGCAGTCCCCGCGCCTGCACGAGCCGAGCCGCCGAAACCGGAGATCTGCAAGGAGGATTCCGCATCCTTCAACGCCGAGGGCTGCCGGGCGATCGCCGAGGTGATCGGGCTGGAGATGATCGGCAAGTCCCTGCTCGGGCTGCAGCATGCGGTCGACCCTGCGTTGCCGTCGGCGCAGCTCGATGAGCTGGCCGCATTGTGCCGGCAGCAGCACGGCGAGACCTTCTGCGCCGACGTTGCCGAGGTGCTGTGGAGTGGTGGACGCCTTTCACAGGCCCACGAAGCACTGCAGCTGTCGTGCGCGCAGCGCGCGGACGGCGTGGCCTGCGGCCGCGCCAAGGCACTTGCCAGCCTGGCCACCGCACCGGCCGCTGCACTGGCCCCGGTGCCGGCCACCGCACTGCCCTGTGGCAGCTTTGAAGCCGAATACGGCGTGCTCTCGCAGCTGCGCTTCCTTGATGGCGGCCTGGTTGAGGCCGAGGGTCGCGACCAGCGCATGCGCGCGCGCCTGCAGGACGGCCGTATCTTCATCCGTCGCGATGTCGGCAGCGACTTCGTTCTGCAGCTGCTGCAGAACGGCAACCTGGCCAGCATCGATAGCGGCGACCGTTTTGCCTATTACGAGCGCAAGCCGACCACAGGCAGCGCCAGCTGCAAGCCGCCTGTGGCCTTCGTGGAAATTCCGCTGCCGCTGGATTGCCCGACCCTGGCACGCAAGGACGGCGCAAAGGCCTGCTGCACCGATGGCAAGCTGCTCGGCTGCAAGGTGGCCGGCGAAGCGCTGTTCGAGTCCGAAAAATGGGCCGCGTCGCTGCCCTACTTCGAGACGCTGTGCGGCGCGGGCGTGCGCGAAGGGTGCCTGGCATTGGCAGCGGTGTATTCGCACACCGCAGACCCGAAGATCCCGCAAGCCATGGCTGCGATCTGCGCGAAGGATGGCAAAGGCACGCACGTGGCCTGTGATGTGGACGCCACCCGCAACTGGCCGGCACTGAAGGCCGAAGCCGCGCCCTGAGGCTCATGCACCTGTAGAGCCGAGCCCATGCTCGGCTCCGGACGCAAGGCAGCCGAGCATGGGCCCGGCTCTACAAGGTCAGGTGCTCTTCCTCGGAATGATGGTGATGTGCCCGTTGATTTCCAGCAGGGCCAGCTCGACATCCTCCACGCCCAGACAGCCCTGCTGGCGCATGGCGGCCTCGAAATCCGCACGGGTGACCTGCTCGCGGCGCAGAACGGCATCGAACAGGCGCCCATCACGCGCGATCACCACCGGTTCTCCTTCAACCAGGCGCTCGACCCGCCGGCTGCGGGTGCTCACCCAGCCCACCCCGTAGTTGAGCAGGATCAGGGTGGCCGCCAGCAGCAGGCCGCCGCCCAGCGAGGTGTCGGTGCCCAGCAGCGCGTTCTGCACCGCATTGCCCAGCAGCACCACCAGCAGCACGTCGAACGGGGTGATCTGCCCCAGCGGGCGCTTGCCGCTGAGCCGGACCATGCCCAGCACCACGACATAGACCACCACCGCGCGCAGGATGAACTCCCACCACGGCATTGCCAGTGCGAACAGGTCGGGCATGGTCTTCCCCTGCGGAGCGGTGGCCCAGCGTGGCGCAGGCCATGGCGTCTGGCAACGGCGCAAATAAAAAGCCCCGCTGACCAGGGGGAGGTCAACGGGGCCGGGGAACGGGCACTTGGGGAGGAGTCCCCGTTCCGAGATCTGCTCCAGGGGATGGGAGAGATCCACAACAGGCGTTGCGCCTGTCGAGAGTTATAGAAGCACTCCGAACACTAACGGTTCGTGAAGGGGCCCAATTTAATGAACCTCGATCAGGGCAACATTCATGATCGAGTCAGAAACCTCTGACGAATGAACGAATTCACGTCGTTTTCGGCCTGAAACACCCTCAGTGTGCTTCGTCCCAGTTCTTGCCGATGCCGGTATCGACCACCAGCGGCACTCGCAGTTTGGCCGCTTGCGACATGCGCTCCACCACCTGCAAACGCAAGTCTTCAACGAAACTGCTTTCGGTTTCGAACACCAGTTCATCATGCACCTGCAGGATCATCCGTGCCGGTGCGCCGCTGTCGCGCAGCCACTGGTCCACGTCCACCATCGCGCGCTTGATGATGTCGGCGGCGGTGCCCTGCATCGGCGCGTTGATCGCAGCACGCTCGGCGCCGGCGCGCAGGCCCTGGTTACGTGCATGAATGTCGTTCAGGTACAGGCGGCGGCCGAACAGGGTCTCTACATAGCCCTGGTCGCGGGCCTGCTGGCGCATCCGCTCCATGAAGTCGCGCACGCCCGGGTAGCGGCTGAAGTACAGCGCCACGTAGTCCTGCGCCTGGCCGCGGTCGATGCCCAGGTTGCGGGCCAGGCCGAAGGCGCTCATGCCGTACATCAAGCCGAAGTTGATCGCCTTGGCAGCGCGGCGCTCGTTCGGGGTCACCTCTTCCAGCGTACGCCCGAACACCTCGGCGGCGGTGGCACGGTGCACGTCGGCGCCCTGCTCGAAGGCACGCACCAGGCCCGGGTCCTCGGACAGGTGGGCCATGATCCGCAGCTCGATCTGCGAGTAGTCGGCGGCCAGCAGCTGGAAGCCCTCCGGGGCGATGAACGCGCGGCGGATGCGGCGGCCATCTTCGGTGCGGATCGGGATGTTCTGCAGGTTGGGGTCCGACGAGGACAGGCGGCCGGTGGCGGCGCCGGACTGGTGGTAGCTGGTATGCACGCGGCCGGTGTCCGGGTTGACCATCTCCGGCAGCTTGTCGGTGTAGGTGCTGCGCAGCTTGGCCAGCCCGCGGTACTCCAGGATCACGCGCGGCAGCTCGTGCTGGTCGGCAATCGCCTCCAGTGCCTCTTCATTGGTGCTGGGCTGGCCCTTCGGGGTCTTCACCACCGCCGGCAGCTTCAGCTCGTCGAACAGCACCGCCTGCAGCTGCTTGGGCGAATCCAGGTTGAAGCTGCGCCCAGCCAGTTCGGTGGCCTTCTGCTGCGCCGCCAGCATGCGCGAGGACAGGTCCTGGCTCTGCCGGCGCAGTTCGTCGGTGTCGACCCGCACGCCGTTGGCTTCGATGCTGGTCAGCACCGGCACCAGCGGCATCTCGATGTCGCGGTACACGCTGTCCAGTGCCGGTTCGGCCAGCAGCTGCGGCTGCAGCGCGCGGTGCAGGCGCAAGGTGATGTCGGCGTCCTCGGCCGCATAGCGGCTGGCTTCGTCGATGCCCACCTGCGAGAACGGAATCTGCTTGGCGCCCTTGCCGGCCACGTCCTCGAACTTGATGGTGCTGTAGCCCAGGTAACGCAGGGCCAGCGAATCCATGTCGTGGCGGGTGGCGGTGGAATTGAGCACGAAGCTCTCGAGCATGGTGTCGTCGTGGTAGCCCTGCACGTCCACGCCGTGACGGCGCAGCACGTGCAGGTCGTACTTGCCGTGCTGGCCCAGCTTCTTCTTCGCCGGGTCCTGCAGCATCGGGCGCAGCGCATCCAGCACCTGCTGCATCGGCAGCTGGGCCGGCGCCCCCGGGTAATCGTGGCCGACCGGAATGTAGGCGGCCTTGCCCGGCTCGACCGCCAGACTGACGCCGACCAGGCGCGCACGCATCGCGTCCAGCGCATCGGTTTCGGTATCGAAACTGATCAGGTCAGCCTGCTGCAGGCGCTCGACCCAGGCCTGCAGCTGCTCGGCGGTCAGCACGGTCTCGTATTCACCTGGCGCGGCCAGCGCCGGATCCAGCGTGCCCGCTGCCGGTGCCTCGGCGCTGCCGCGGGCAAAGCCTGCTGCCGTACCGCGCAGGCTCGGCGTTGCTTCGCTGGCGGCCGTCGGCGCCGGCAGCGGTGCACCCAGCTCCTTCAGCGCCTGGGTGAAGCCGTAGCGCGCATACAGCTCGGTCAACTCCGGCACGTCCTGCTCGCGCAGGGCCAGCATGGTCGGGCTGGCGTCCAGCTCCACGTCGGTGCGGATGGTCACCAGCTCGCGGTTCAGCGGCAGCCGCTCCAGCGCCGCCCGCAGGTTCTCGCCGATCTTGCCCTTCATGGTCGGCGCGGCCGCCATCACCCCATCCAGGTGCTGATACTCGGCCAGCCACTTGGCGGCGGTCTTCGGCCCGCACTTCTCTACACCCGGCACGTTGTCGACGGTATCGCCCATCAGCGCCAGCAGGTCGATGATCTGGTCGGCGCGCACGCCGAACTTCTCCATCACCGCCGCGTCCGAATCCATGCGGCTGCCGGTCATGGTGTTGACCAGCTCGATGCCCGGGCGCACCAGCTGGGCGAAGTCCTTGTCGCCGGTGGAGATGGTCACCTTCAGGTCCTGCGCCACGCCCTGCAGGGCCAGCGTGCCGATCACATCGTCGGCTTCCACGCCGGGGATGCGCAGGATGCTGATGCCCAGCGCCTCGACGATGCGGCACATCGGCTCGACCTGGCTGCGCAGCTCATCGGGCATCGGCGGGCGGTTGGCCTTGTACTGGTCGTACAGGTCATCGCGGAAGGTCTTGCCGGGCGCATCGACCACGAACGCCACGTAGGCTGGGCGCTCCTTCAGTGTCGAGCGCAGCATGTTGACCACGCCGAACAGCGCACCGGTGGGTTCGCCCTGTGCATTGGACAGGGGCGGCAGCGCGTGGAACGCGCGGTACAGGTAACTGGACCCGTCGATCAGGACTAATCTGCTCATGGGTCGATTCTACGCGCCCGTGCCTGCATCGCGGCGACACGGCAGGCGCCCGGCGATGGGGCATAATCAAGGCTCTTTCCAGGCAAAGGCCCCCGCCGATGAAGACCCTGATGCTGGCTTCCCTGCTCCTGCTCGCTGGCTGCGCCAGCATGGGTGGTGCGGGCGCTCCCCCGGTGGACGTCAAGGGCGCGGATGTATCCAAGCGCACCATGGACAACGGCGATGTCATCGAGGAATACCGCGTGTCCGGCCAGCTGCGCATGGTCAAGGTGACCCCGTCGCGCGGTGCCCCGTTCTACATGTACGACAAGAACGGCGACGGCCGTTTCGACAACGACAAGGATGGCGTGTCGCCGGTGTACTGGAAGCTGTACAGCTGGTGATGTGACCGGGGACGGATCCCTGCGATCCAGTAGATCCACGCCATGCGTGGATTCACCCCCGGCCCCCACAAAAAACAACGCCGGCGCGCATCCTGCGGCCGGCGTCGGGTCCCCTCCCCGGGAACGCTTGAATCAGCGGATGACCAGCACCGGCAACGTGCTGCGTGCCAGCACCTCGGCAGTCTGGCTGCCCAGCAGCACGCGGGTCACGCCACGGCGGCCATGCGAGGTCATCACGATCAAATCACTGTTGCGCTCGCCCGCCGTCTCGATGATGCCGTCGGCCGCGTAGCGGTCCAGCACATGCACCGGGTTGGCGGTAATGCCCTGCTCGGCGGCCTTGGCCAGCGCCGGCTGCAGCACCTTCTGCGCGCCTTCCTCGCGGTCAGCCTTGTACTCCGGGCTGTTCATGTAGCCCACGCTCCAGCCCATGGCGTCGTACATGCCGACGGCCCACGGCTCGGACACAGTCACAATATCGACCTCGGCATTGAGGTCCTTGGCCAGCTCCAGGCCCTTGGCCAGGCCCTTGTCGGCCAGCTCGGACCCGTCGGTGGCAATCAGGATGCGCTTGTACATGGTGGGGCTCCGTGGCGATCTGCCAGATGGGAACGACACCATTACACACCGGATGTGCAGGCTGCGCCTTGAGCAGGATCAATCCGGCGCCGCGCAGCGGCGTGTGCGCACCGTCCGCTTGCGTACCCGATCACTGCGGCGCAAGCTGGGTAGGCGGTGCCGCGCCGCCTTGGGAGAACCCGCATGCAGGACGGCAAACCGACATCACGCTCCCCGCTCAAGGTCATCCTGTGCAGCCTCATCGCCGCCTTCGTGCTGTTCTGCGGCGGTTATTACCTGGGCAAAGATCTTGCCCAGCGCGACAACGCCCGGCAGTCGGCCGGCCGATAGCCGGCTTCTGTAGAGCCGAGCCCATGCTCGGCTGCTACTGGCGGGAAAAGCAGCCGAGCATGGGTTCGGCTCTACATCAGGCCCGCCCTCAGGCGATCTGCACCACGCGTGCGTTCTGGCACAGCGGATAGCTGGCCACGAATTCGGCAATCGCATCACGCATCGCCTCGAACGATTCGCCATACATGTACAGCGCGGTTTCGGTCGGGCCCTGCCACCAGCTGCAGATCTCGCCCAGGCCGTCGATGTTCTCCGACAGTTGTTCGAATACGTGGTTGGAATCGCACTGTTCGTAGACTTCGTCTGGCAGGTTCAGGCCATCCAGATAGATGCCCAGGCCCTCGGTCACGCCGAAGCTGCGGTCGGCCTCGCCCGCGCCGTGGATCTTCGAGCCCTTCGGTGCACCCAACTGCTCCAGCAGGTCGATCAGCTTCGGCACGCCACTCGCATCGACCAGCGCCACTTCGATGTCGCCGTATTCGACCTCACCCAGATCGGACATCGCAGTGCCGCCGCCCGTCAGCTCGCCCACTTGGGCCGCCTGCAGCAACGCGTCAAGCGGATCCTCGAACAGCTCGTGGCGATGCTCCGGCTGCAGCCGGGCGTTCAACTTCACGGTGACGTGCAGCGTGGGTTCGGTCATGGGGGCGTTCCTGGAAGAAGTGCCGCCTATTGTAGAGCCAGGCCCATGCTCGGCTGCTTTTCGCGCCAGAAGCAGCCGAGCATGGGCTCGGCTCTACAACAGCCCGTCAGCGCAGGAACGGCGTCACCTTGCGCTTCAGCAACTCCACCAGCACCGGGGCCATGTACTCGTAGTCATCGGGAATATCCAGGCAGATCACCCGCTTGCCGTTCATCCACGCCTTGTAGCGGCTGGACAGCCGGTTGCGGTGGGCGCGTTCCATCACGAACACCAGGTCGGCCCACTGCAGCAGCTCGGGGCTGAGCACTTCCTCGGCGTCGGCCAGCAGCCCGGCCGAGGCGGTCTCGATGCCCGGCCAATCGGCGAATACCTGCTCGGCCGTCGGGCTGCGCAGGCGGTTCTGGCTGCAGAGGAAGAGCACGTTGCGGGTCATGCGTACTCACCTTGGTAGAGCCGAGCGATGCTCGGCTGGTTTTCTCCGCCAAAAGCAGCCGAGCATGGCTCGGCTCTACAGGAGTTCCCGCCCCTCGACGGTGATCAGATCACCGTCAGACTCGCATACGCCATCACCAGCCACTTGCTGCCGGCGTCGGCGAACTCGACCTGCACGCGGGCGTGGGCGCCGTTGCCTTCGTAGTCGGTCACCATGCCTTCGCCGAACTTGGGATGGGTGACCAGCGCGCCGAGCTTGATCGGCGGTGCTTCGATCGAGGCATGGCCCATCACCCGGCTGGCGCCCATCGAGGCCGGCCGCGAGACCTGCACCTTCGGGCGCACTTCGTGCAGCAGCTCGCGCGGAATCTCGCGCAGGAAGCGCGAGGGCAGGCTGTAGTTGTCCTGGCCGTGGATGCGACGCGATTCGGCATAGCTCAGCACCAGCTTCTGGCGCGCGCGGGTGATGCCGACGTAGGCCAGGCGGCGCTCTTCCTCCAGCCGCCCGCTTTCTTCCAGCGAACGTGCGCTGGGGAACAGGCCGTCTTCCATGCCCGCCAGGAACACCAGCGGGAATTCCAGGCCCTTGGCCGAATGCAGGGTCATCAACTGCACACCGTCCTCGCCGGCCTGCGCCTGGCCTTCACCGGCCTCCAGCGCGGCGTAGGCCAGGAACGCGACCAGCTCGTCCATGTCCTCGCCCACTTCCTCGATGTCGTCGGCGCGGCGCACGAAGCGCGAGGCCACCGAGACCAGTTCGTCGAGGTTGTCGGTGCGCGATTCCGAGTCCAGCGCGTTGCGGCTTTCCTTGCTCCAGTGCTCGCGCAGCTGCGAGCGGGCCAGCACGTGGTCCACGCGCTCGGCCAGGGTCATGTGCACGGTCTGGGCCTGCAGCTCGTTGACCAGCCCCAGGAAGCCGGCCAGTGCATTGCGCGCACGTGCGGCCAGCGCGCTGCCCTGGGTGACCAGCATCGTCGCTTCCCACAACGAAATGCCCTGCGCACGCGCCTCGCGGCGCACTTCGTCCAGCGTGCGGTCGCCGATGCCCCGGGTGGGCGTGTTGACCGCGCGCTCGAAGGCGGCGTCATCGTTGCGGTTGGACAGCAGGCGCAGGTAGGCCAGTGCATCCTTGATTTCGGCACGCTCGAAGAAGCGCATGCCGCCATACACCCGGTACGGTACCTGTTCACTCAGCAGCGCTTCTTCCAGCGCGCGCGACTGCGCGTTGCTGCGGTAGAGCACGGCCACTTCAGTGTAGCTGCCACCGTCGCGCACCCACTGACGGGCGCGCTCGACGATGTAGCGTGCCTCGTCCATCTCGTTGTACGCGGCATACAGATCGATCGGCTCGCCGTCGCCGCTGTCGGTCCACAGCTGCTTGCCGATGCGATCTGGGTTGTGCGCGATCACCGCGTTGGCGGCGCCGAGGATGTTGGCGGTGGAGCGGTAGTTCTGCTCCAAGCGGATGGTCTGCGCACCCGGGAAGTCGCGCAGGAAGCCCTGCACGTTCTCGACCTTGGCGCCGCGCCAGCCGTAGATGGCCTGGTCATCGTCACCGACCACGAACACGTGGCCGGAATCGCCGGCCAGCACGCGCACGAAGGCGTACTGGATGGCGTTGGTGTCCTGGAACTCGTCCACCAGGATCTCGCGGAAGCGGGCGCGGTAATGCGACAGCAGCGCCGGGTTGTCGCGCAGCAGTTCGTGCGCGCGCAGCAGCAGCTCGGCGAAGTCGACCAGGCCGGCGCGGTCGCAGCGCGCCTGGTACTCGATGTAGGCCTGGCGCATGGTTTCCAGCCACGCATCGTGCGGTTCGGGCTGGATGTGCTGCGGGCGGCGACCTTCGTCCTTCTGCGCGTTGATCCACCACGCGATCTGCTTGGCCGGGTACTTGCCGTCGTCCAGTTCCAGCGCCTGCACCACGCGCTTGACCAGCCGCAGCTGGTCGTCCGAATCCATCACCTGGAAGCCTTCAGGCAGCTTCGCGTCCTGCCAGTGCAGGCGCAGCAGGCGGTTGGCCAGGCCGTGGAAGGTGCCGATCCACATGCCGCGGCTGCCATGGGGCAGCTGGGCGTCGATGCGGTGGCGCATCTCGCCGGCCGCCTTGTTGGTGAAAGTCACCGCGAAAATGCCGTGGGTCGGCACGCCATTGACTTCATGCAGCCAGGCGATGCGGTGGGTGAGTACGCGGGTCTTGCCGGAACCGGCACCGGCCAGCACCAGGTGGTGGCCGGGAGGAGCGGAGACGGCTTCGCGCTGGGCCGGGTTCAGGCCATCAAGCAGGTGGGAGACATCCATGCCCCCCATTTTACGGCATCGCCGTCGCGGCTCCTGCGACCACCTGGGTGGCCAGTGCCTGGGCCTGCTGACGCAGTTCAGGCACCGCCAGGCTTTCCCACAGGCTGCCGATGCGCAGGCTGCCGAGCACACCCAGCCGTGCCTGCGGCTGGCCACCGGCAGCACGCAGGCGGTCGCCCGGCACGGTGCTGTCCAGGCCCAGCCCATGCGGGCCGGGGCGTGCCAGGCCCTCGGCCTGCAGCTGCTGCAGCAACGGATTGCGCAGCGCACTGGCACGGGTCTCCACACCGGTGGCGTTGATCACCCCGCCAATCATCGTCCACTGCTGTTCATTGCCGGTGGCATCGCGGCCAGACAACCGCAGGGCATCGCCTTCGCGGCAGACGCGCTGCAGGCGCGACCGATGGATGCGCAGTTGGCCACTGTCCTGCAGAGACTGCAGCTGCGCATCCACCTCTTCGGCGATGCGGTGGCGATGTACGTCCCAGTAGCGCACCACATGGCGCAGGAAGCGGCGCTGGTCGGCCTCGTCGAGGCTGCACCACAGCGCCTGCCCGTGCGGACGGATGCGGTCCATCACGCCCTGCCACGGCAGGCCATCGGCCTGCGCTTGGCGGGCGAAGCCACGCAGCGCACGCAGGCGCTGGCGCAGGTTCATCGGCAGCAGCGTGGCCGGGTCGAACGTGGGCAGGCCGCCGTGTGCGTGCGGCAGCGGCAGCAGGCCGTGACGCGAGATCACATGCAGCGGGCCGGTGTGACCGGCAGCAACCAGCGCCAGCACGGTGTCGGCCATGCTCAGGCCGGAGCCGACAATGGCCACGGCCTGTTCGCCGGCCAGGGTACGCACACCGTCGTAGTCCCAGGCCTCGATCACATCATCGGCAGGCAGCGCGTCGGCACCGGCCACGGGCAACGGGCGCATGCTGTTGCCGGTGGCCAGCACCGCCTGCGCAGCATGCAGCGTGCTGCCATCGCCGAGTGTCAGCTGGTAGCCATGGTCATCCGGCTGCAGGCCCAGTACCGGCTGCGCGATCACCTGCAGCTGTGCGGGGCTGGCGGCCACGGCCTCCTGCAGGCGCTGCTGCAGGTAGGCAGCAAAGTAATGGCGACACACGTAACGCTCGCCCAGCACCTCGCGCGCCTCGCCCGGGTAGGCGTTGGCGGCCATCAGGTAATCGAGGAAATCGCCGGGATGGTCGGCAAACGCGCTCATCTTGGCCGCCGGCACGTTCAGCAGATGCTCCGGCCACGGCGTGGCATAGGCGATGCCCTGGGCCAGCTGCGAGGCGGGTTCGAAGATGGCCAGCGCCAGCGGCGCGTGGGCCTGGCGCAGTACCTGGATCGCCACCAGCACCCCCGCCGCACCACCACCGATGATCGCCAGGTCCAGTTCGCCATTACGCGGTGAATCAGTCATGCACCGATTGTAGGCCATCGGCGATGACAGGCCGGATTGCCGAAGCGGGCGGTTACCGCCGCCTCACATCAACGCATCGGCCAAGCGTGCGATGCCCTCGCGGCTGCGCCGCCAGGCAGGACGCTTGCGCCATTGCTGCAGATCCAGCTGCCGCGATTCACGCAGGTAGCCGTCCTCGATCCCGCACAACTGCTTCACCAGCGCGTGGTCGTAGCAGATCAGGCCGATCTCGGCATTCAGCGCGAACGAACGGATATCCATGTTGATCGAGCCGAGTACGGCGATGTCCTCGTCCACGCTCATGTGCTTGGCGTGCAGGAACTGCGGTTCGTACAGCGCGATGCGCACGCCACAGCGCAGCAGCTCGTCGTAGTAGGCCTCCTGCGCCCACGAGGTCAGCCGCTGGTTGTTGCTGGCCGACAGGATCAGCTGCACCTGCACGCCGGACAATGCGGCGATACGCAGCGCGCTCAACGTGGCCTCGTCGGGCACGAAATACGGGGTCACCATCACCAGCCGGCGCCGCGCCAGATGAATCAGCGCCGCAACCGCATCGCGCGCGTTGCTGTACGGGTAGGCCGGGCCGCTGGGCAGCAGCTGGGTGGCGATGTCGTCGCCGCATTCGGGAACATCGGTGATCACATCCAGGCGCTGGCCGGTTTCCATGTACCAGTCGCTGGCGAACACCGCTTCCAGATGCGCGACCGCCGGGCCGCGCACGCGCGCCACCAGCTCGCGGTTCGGGTGGCCGGGCACGAACTGCGGGCCGGCCAGATTCTGCGAACCGACATAGGCCACTTCGTTGTCGATCACCGCGATCTTGCGGTGGTTGCGCAGGTCCATGCGGCCGCTGCGGCGCCAGCGCAGGCCACCGGGCAGCATCGCACGCACTTCGATATCGCGAGCTTCCAGGCGTTTGCGATAGGCGCGCAGGCCACGCTTGGCACCCACCGCGTCGAGCAGCACACGGCACTGCACGCCCCGTGCAGCCGCACGCTGCAGTGCCTCGACGATAGCCTCGCCCACCGCGTCGTCGAACATCAGGTAGTACAGCAGGTGCACCCGGTCTTCGGCCTGGTCGATGTCGGCGATCAGCGTGTGCAGCGATTCGTCGTAGTCGGTCAGCAGATCGACGGCGTTGCCGTGCACCGGCATGAAATCGCCCTGGCGCTGCACCAGCGGCACGATCTCGGCGCTTGCGGTATCCGGCTGCGGGGTCCAGCGCAGGCGGTGCTGCAGCGCCTGTTCCTCGCGGATGACCTGCGAGGCCTCGGCCTGGCGGCGGATGCGTTCGCGTGACAGCCACGGGTGGCCAAACAGCAGATACAGCGGCAGGCCCAGCAGCGGCACGAAGCCGACCAGCAGCAGCCAGCTGCGCGCCGCACCCGGCGTGGTGCGGGTGGGAATCCAGCACAGCGCGACCAGCCGGATCAGCCAGTCGATCAGCAGCAGATACGAACCCAGCAGCCACTCGAACAGCATCGTGTCGCCCGTCGGGAGGTGATGGACCATTCTGCCCAGCAGGGTGAGTGGAGTCGAGCCGCGCTCGACTGCTTTGAACCAGCGTGTTGACCCAGGTCGACACCTACCAGGCGCGGGGATAGTGCGCCGGCCAAGGTTGGCGGCCGCCGGGTATGGGAACAGCGTGCCGACCAACGGTCGGCACCCACCATGGGAACACCGGGCGTGGATACCGGGCATGAAAAAACCCGCCACAAGGGCGGGTTTCTTCGCGGGGATCAGCAATCCTTGCGGATTACTTGATCTTGCCTTCCTTGTACAGGACGTGCTTGCGCACGACCGGATCGTACTTCAGGAATTCCATCTTCCCCGGGGTGTTCTTCTTGTTCTTGTCGGTCGTGTAGAAGTGGCCGGTACCGGCCGAGGAAATCATACGGACCTTATCGCGCTTGCCTGCCATGATGCTTTACTCCTCAGACCTTTTCGCCGCGCGCACGCAGCTCAGCCAGAACGGAATCAATGCCGTTCTTGTCGATGGTGCGCAGTGCATGCGCGGAAACACGAAGCTTGACCCAGCGGTTCTCGCTGGCCACCCAGAAACGGCGCTCGTGCAGATTCGGCAGGAAACGACGACGGGTCTTGTTGTTGGCGTGCGAGACGTTGTTACCCGTCTGCACTCGCTTGCCGGAAACCTGGCATACGCGGGACATTGCGCACCTCGATAGTAGTAGTTGTCAGCCCGTAGCCCGGGAGACGGCGGCCTCGATGGTTGCCCACCACACGTCAAGAGAATCAAAGGGTTACGCTGGCGTTGGGCGGCCGGGGACGTGCTCCCGGGGGCGCCGCCCGGTAGAAAACCGGACACAGCGAGCCGCGCATTATGCACGGGTTCAAGCACTTGCGCAAGTTACCCACAGGCCGGGGCTGAACACGACGGCCCCCTGTAGAGCCGGACCGGCTTAACGCAGGTGAGGAATCACCTGGGCCAGCAGATGGGCGTCCTTCAGTGCGCCATGCAGGCCACGCGTCCCTGGAATGCGCAGGCGCTGCAGCACATCGTCCAGCTTGTTTCCCTGCCCGGGCCAGCGCCCGCGCGCCAGCTTCAGGCTGCAGGTGATGCGGCAGTGCTGGGCCAGCGTGGCGGGAATGCCGGCCAGGCGCAGCTCGTTGTCGAGGAAACCCACATCGAAGGTGGCGTTGTGCGCGACCATCTCGCTGCCGCGCAGGAAGTCCAGCAGTTCGGCGGCCTTGCTGGAGAACAGCGGCTTTCCCACCAGCATTGCATCGCTGATGCCGTGCACGCGCTGCGCGCCCCAATCGACCCTGCGCTGCGGTTGCAGGTAGGTGTGGAACTGGCGCCCGGTGAGCTGGCCTTCGATCAGTTCGACGGCACCGATCTCGATCACGCGATGACCCAGGCGGTGGGAGATGCCGGTGGTTTCGGTGTCCAGTGCGACGATGCGATTCATGCGTGAGGCTGTTTTCTGTTGCGTGCTGTGGTGATTTTCGCACGCCCCGTGTGTGTCACCCCAGCGCCTCCACCACCCAATCGATGAACACCCGCAGCCGCTGGCTCATGTGCCGGGTCGGCGGGAACATCACGTGCATCGGCATCGGCGGCAGCTGCCAGTCCTGCAGCACCGGCAGCAGTTCGCCACGCGCCACATGCGGCTCGGCCATGTAGCTGGGCAGCGCCACCACGCCCAGGCCCGCCAGCGCTGCGGCCAGATAGGCGTTGCCGTCATCGAAGCCGACCGTATAGCGGCCCTGCACCTCAACGCGTTCATCGCCGCGCTGCGCGCTGAACACCCGCGCCCGGCCACTGCGCGGGCTGAGGAAGCCGACCATGTGGTGATCGGGCCCTTCCAGCGCGCGTGGGTCTGTCGGCAGGCCGAAGCGCTGCACATAGCCGGGGCTGGCGTGGAAACCGATCGGCAGCGCCGCCAGCGGCCGCGCCACCAGCGCTGGGTCGGCCGGGGTGCCACCACGGATCACGCAATCGACGTTGTCGGCGATGACATCGACCTCGCGGTCGCTGACGCCGATATCCAGCTGGATCTCCGGGTAGCGCGCCTGGAAATCCGGCAGCGCCGGTACCAGCTGCAACCGCGCGTAGGGCCCGGGCACATCCACGCGCAGACGCCCGCGCGGCTGGGTAGCTGCGTCGCCCAGCCCGCCTTCCACCTCTTCCAGTTCGGCCAGCAGGCGGGCGATGCGCGGGTAATAGGCCGCGCCATCGGCGGTGACGCTGACCCGGCGCGTAGTGCGGTTGAGCAGGCGCAGCCGCAGGTGCGCCTCCAGTTGCTGCACCAGCTGGGTCACCGTGGTGCGGCTGATCTGCAGGGTGTGCGCCGCGCGGGTGAAGCTGCCGGTTTCCACTACCCGGGCAAACGCCCGCATCGCCTCGAAACGGTCCATGGCCGGCCGTTATTGTTTGGGATTGGCAATCAATCTAGCCCGATCATCGCGGTTTATCCAGACAGCACTGGCGCGGAGGATGGCGTTCTCTCCCACGGGATCTTCCCCATGTCACAGCGTGATGTCGTTTTCCCCGCCGGGCGCCAGGCCCTGTACCAGCGCAACCGCTATTCGCCGGCGATCCGGTCCGATGGCTTCCTGTTCGTTTCCGGCCAGGTCGGCAGCCGCGAGGACGGTTCGCCCGAGCCGGACTTCGAGACGCAGGTGCGCCGCGCCTTCGAGAATCTCAATGCGGTGTTGGCTGCTGCGGGCTGCACGTTCGATGACGTGATCGACGTGACCGTGTTCCTGGTCGATCCGGAAACCAACTTCGAGAAGGCCTGGGCGATCGTGCCCGAGTACTGGGGCGAGGCGCCGCACCCGACCCTGACCGGTATCGGCGTGACCTGGCTGTATGGGTTCCAGTTCGAGATCAAGGTGATCGCGAAGCTGCCGTGACCGAGCCCATGCTCAGCTGGTCGTGCGAAAGCAGCCGAGCGTAGGCTCGGCTCTACAGACCCGCAGCCCGGTGTCCGACCCCACGGGCCGAAAAGCGTGCCGGCCAAGGTCTGCACCCGCCAGGGCAGAAGGCCCCAGGCCGCCCACCTGAACGGGAGATTCCGACGTATTCCCGAAGCGGCCATTGATATTGTATCCGGCGAAAACCGCTTGCTAGCCTCCCCTTCATGCGCTGGATCACCCGCCACCTCCGTTCGACCCTGCTGATGCTGCTGATGGCGGCATTCGTGGTCGTGCCGGTGGCCGATGCCCTGGCGTGCACGGTGGAACCGCACGCCAGCACGGTGCATGTGGAATCCGCACCGGATGCCGATGGCGATACCGACGGCAAGCATGTCGGTGCCTGTGGCCACAACCACTGCCACCACTCCAACCTGAGCCTGCCGGCGCACACGATCGCCGCCTTCGGGGCGCCACTGCCGGCGCGCTGGATGAGTGCGGGCGATGCGGCGACCTATGCGGTCGCCCAGGATGAATTGACGCGTCCACCCCGGGCGTGAGTTGAGCGCGTCCCGCGATTGCGGGCTCCCGTTTCACTCACAACCGGAATCCCCCTATGTCGATCCTGACACCTCGGTCGCCGCGTGCGGCCGGGCTGGTCGTCGCCGTGTTGCTGGGCCTGGCCCCGGCGGCATCGGTGATGGCGCAAGCCGCCCCCTCCTACGACACCCTGCTTGAACGCCTGGACCAGCTGCCCGGCACTCGTGTGGGCACGGCACTGGCCGAGGCCGCCGATGCGCGCGCCGACCAGGCCCGTGCGCTACCCAATCCCTCCCTTTCCTGGTCGGCCGAAAACGCCTGGGGCTCCGGCACCTACCGCGGCATGGGCAAGGCCGACACCGTACTCACCCTGTCCCAGCCGCTGGAGGTCTGGGGCCAGCGTGGCGCGCGCGTTCGTGCCGCCCGTGCCGAGGCCCAGGCGGCCAACCTGCGTGGCGCGCAGAGTCGCAGCGACGTGGCCAGCCAGCTGGCGGTGGTCTATGCACAGGCGGAAAGTGCACTGCGCCGCTACACCCTGGCCGAGGAAGCACTGTCACTGACCCGCGATGACGCCAACGCCGTCAACGCCATGGTCAAGCAGGGCCGCGAACCACAGCTGCGCGCGGTGCAAGCGCAGAGCGAAGTAGCCAATGCCATGGCGTCGCTGGATGAAGCACAGGCGTTCCGCGATGCCGCGCTGGCCCGCCTGGCCGGCACCGCGCTGCTGGATGCGCCGGTGCAGTCGATCGACAACAGCCTGCTCGACCGCGCACCGCCGCTGCCGCGCGGTGCCACCGATACCGCACTGGCAGTGCGCATTGCCGAAGCCGAAGCCGATGCGGCGGGCAAGCTGGTCGACGTGGAGCGCAAGCGCGCCCTGCCCGACCTCAGCGTCACCGCCGCACAGACCCGCTTCCGCGAAGGCGGCGAGCGTGCCTACAACCTCGGGCTCAGCCTCAGCATCCCGCTGTTCGACCGTAACCGCGGTGGCATCCGCGCCGCCAATGCCGACCAGCGCGCGGCCGAGGCACGCCTGGACCAGCAGCGCCGCGACAGCGAGGCCGCACGCCTGTCCGCCGTGGCCGGGCTGAAGGCGGCCGGCAGCCGCACCCGTGCCGCCGATGAAAGCGTGGTCGCCGCCGAAGAGGCCTACCGCCTTGCACGCATCGGCTTCGACGCCGGACGCATCTCGCAGCTGGAACTGCGCAGCACGCGCAGCGCCCTCATCGCCGCCCGCGGCGCCGCCGTGGATGCGCGCCTGTCGCGCGTCGGCGCGGAAATCGATCTTGCCCGCCTTGAAGGGCGCGCACCTTTTGTGGAGGCCCCATGACTCTCTCCCGTACCTTCCCGCTGATCGGCGGCGTGCTGCTGACCGTGCTGCTGGCCGGCTGCGCAGGCAACGCGCAGACACCTGCAAATGAAGACCCCGCCGCGGCCAAGGCGGGCACCGACGATGGCCATGGCCACGCGACCGACAGCAAGGAAGCCAAGGCGGAAGCCGCCAAGGCGCCGGCTGACGCCGATGAAGGCGTGGTGCCGCTGACCCCGGAGCAGATCAAGGCGTCCGGTATCGAGGTGGTCGCCATCGGCCGCGGTGGCGGTGGCTCGACGCGCCTGTCCGGCCGCGTCGAGCCGTCGGTGGGCGCACGTGCCTCGGTGGCGTCGACCGTGACCGGCCGCGTCGAACGCGTGCTGGTCGCACCGGGCACCGCAGTGAAGCAGAACCAGGCCTTGGCCATCGTGGTCAGTGGCGAAGCGGCGGTGTTCCGCGCCAATGCGCTGGCCGCCTCGGCCGAAGCCGAGGCTGCGCGCCTGGCCTATGGCCGCGACAAGGCGCTGGTCGACCAGGGCGTGGTCGCGCGCCAGGAAATGGAAGCCTCGCGCGCACGCTCGCTCGCGGCACAGGCCCAGGCCGCCGCCGCGCAAGCGCAGGCCGCCGCCAACGGTGCGCCCGATGCCAGTGGCCGCGTGCGCATCACCAGCCCGGTGGCCGGCATCGTCGGCAACGTGCAGGTCACCCCGGGTGGTGTGGTCGCTGCCGGCAGCGCAGTCGCCGATGTCGCCGACCCGTCGATGAACGAGCTGGTGTTCACCGCACCGCCGGCGCTGGCCGCGCAGGTCACGCCGGGCATGAAGCTGGAAGTGAGTGTGCCGGGGGGCAGCTTCACCGCCACCGTCACCGGCTCGGCCGCCGATGTCCGCCAGCAGGGCGGCGTCGCGGTGATCCGCGCCACGCCGGTGGATGCGTCGCTGCCGCCGGCCGGTTCGCCGGTGTCGGCCGTGGTGGTCACCGAAGGTCAGGACGGCTCGCTCAGCGTGCCCGCCGATGCGGTGCAGAACGTCGATGGCAGCAGTGTGGTGTTCGTCGCCGTCGAAGGCGGCTTCAAGGCGCAGCCGGTACTGGCCGGGCGTCGCGCCGGCGACCGTATCGAGATCCTCGGGGGCCTGACCGGCAACGAACGCATCGTCGGTGCCAACGCCTTCCTGCTCAAGGCCGAACTGGCCAAGGGCGAAGCCGAGCACGGCCACTGAGGAGGCGACCATGTTCAAGCTGATCATTGAAACAGCGGTGCGCCACCGCTGGCTGGTGGTGTTCATGGCCGCGCTGATCGCTGCGGTGGGCCTGTTCCAGCTGGGCAAGCTGCCGATCGACGCGGTGCCGGACATCACCAACCGCCAGGTGCAGATCAACACGGTGGCGCCGGCGCTGACCCCGGAGCAGATCGAGCGGCAGGTGACCTACCCGCTGGAAACCGCGCTGGCCGGCATTCCCGGCCTGACCACCACGCGTTCGCTGTCGCGCAATGGCTTCTCGCAGGTCACCGCGATCTTCACCGATGCCACGGACATCTACTTCGCCCGCCAGCAGGTAGCCGAGCGCATGCGCAAAGCGTCGGAAGACCTGCCCGATGGTGCATCACCGATGCTGTCGCCGGTCACCACCGGCCTCGGTGAAGTGCTGATGTGGACGGTGGACTTCACCACGTTCGACCCAGCCAAGCTGGCCAAGCCCGGTGAAGCCGGCTGGCAGGCCGGTGAGGTCTACCGCACACCGGAAGGCAACCTGCTGCGCACGCCGGAGGAACGCGCGACCTACCTGCGCACCGTGCAGGACTGGATCATCGCGCCGCAGATGCGTTCCAGTCCGGGGCTGGCCGGCGTCGATACGGTTGGCGGCTACGTCAAGGAGTACGGCGTGCATCCGGACAGCGCCAAGCTGGCCGCGCACGGCCTCGGCCTGGCCGACCTGGTCACTGCCCTGCAGCGTTCCAACGTGCAGGCCGGTGCCGGTTTCGTGCAGCGTGCCGGCGAGGGCCTGGTGGTACGTGCCGACGGCCTGGCGCTGACCACCGACGACCTGGCGCAGGCGCCGGTGGCCACCCGCAATGGCGTGGTGGTGCGCGTGGCCGATGTGGCTGACGTCGACCTGAGCCGCGCGCCGCGCCTGGGTGCGGCCAGCCGCAATGGCCATGAAGCCGTGCTGGGTACCGCGCTGATGATCGCCGGTGGCAACAGCCGCACCGTGGCGCAGGCAGCTGCGGCGCGCCTGGAACAGGTGAACAAATCGCTGCCGGCCGACATCGTGGCGGCACCGGTGCTGGACCGCAGCGTGCTGGTCAATTCCACCATCAAGACCGTGGCCAGGAACCTCACCGAGGGCGCACTGCTGGTGGTGGTGGTGCTGTTCCTGCTGCTGGGCAACCTGCGTGCGGCGACGATCACCGCGCTGGTGATCCCGCTGTCGTTCCTGTTCGCAGTGATCGGCATGAACCGCTTCGGCATCAGCGGCAACCTGATGAGCCTGGGTGCGCTGGACTTCGGCATCCTGGTGGATGGCGCGGTGATCGTGGTCGAGTCGACCCTGCTGATGCTGGGCCAGCGCCGCGCCGAACTGGGCCGTGCGCTGACCGCGATGGAACGCCTGCGCGTGGCCGCCGATTCGGCGCTGAGGATGGCGCGCCCGGCGGCGTTCGGCCAGCTGATCATCCTGCTGGTGTTCGCGCCGATCCTCACCCTGGAAGGCGTGGAGGGCAAGACGTTCCACCCGATGGCGGCGACCTTCATGCTGGCCCTGGTCGGTGCCTTCCTCTTCTCTTTCACCTTCGTGCCGGCGATGGCCGCACTGCTGGTGCGCGAGCCGAAGCTGAAGGACGGCGAGACACACAGCGATGATGGCGAGCACGAAACCAAGCTGATCCGTGTACTGCGTGCGCGCATCGAGCCGGTGATCCGCAAGGCCGTGGCGCATCCGCGCACGGTGGTGGCCGGCGCGGTGATGATGGTGGTGGTGGGCATCGGCGCGTTCTCGCTGCTGGGCCGTGAGTTCATGCCGACGCTGGACGAAGGCAACGTGGCGATGCAGGCCCTGCGCGTGCCATCGACGTCGCTGGAGCAGTCACTGGCCATGCAACTGGCGTTGGAGAAGGTGATTGCCAAGCAGCCGGAAGTGGAGACGGTGTTCTCGCGTACCGGTACCGCCGAGGCGGCGATCGATCCGATGCCGACCAATATCTCCGACAGCGTGATCGTGCTGAAGCCGCGCAAGGACTGGCCCGATCCGAAGCTGGACAAGGAAGCCCTGGTGGCGCGCTTCGAGAAACTGGCCGGGCAGCAGCTGGGCAACAGCTTCGAGTTCAGCCAGCCAATCGAGCTGCGCTTCAACGAGCTGATTTCCGGCGTGCGTACCGACCTGGCCGTAATGATCTTCGGCGATGACTTCAGCCAGCTGCAGAAGGTGGCCGACCAGGTGGCGTTGAAGCTGCGTGCGGTGAACGGCGCGGCCGACGTGCGGGTGGAACAGATCTCCGGCCTGCCTACGCTCAACGTAGCGATCGACCACGTGGCGGCGGCGCAGTACGGGCTGACCGCCGCGGACGTGAGTGATGCGCTGTCCACCGGCATTGGCGGCACTGCGGCCGGCAAGATCTTCGAAGGTGATCGCCGCTTCAACGTGGTGGTGCGCCTGGACGATGCCTCGCGCAACGATCCGGACCAGCTCGCGTCACTGCCGATCGCCACGCCGTCAGGGCTGGTGATTCCGCTGTCGTCGGTGGCGCGCATCACGGTGAGCGAAGGGCCGAACCAGATCAGCCGCAACAATGGCAGCCGCCGCGTGGTGGTGCAGGCCAATGTGCGTGGCCGCGACCTGGGCGGCTTCGTCGGCGAGGCACAGGCCGCAGTGGCCGACGTGGCACTGCCGCCGGGTGCCTACCTGACCTGGGGCGGTCAGTTCGAGAACCTGCAGCGCGCGGAGAAGCGGCTGGCGACGGTGGTACCGGTGGTGTTCCTGCTGATCGGCAGTCTGCTGTTCATGGCGCTGCGCAGCGGCAAGGAAGCCATTCTGGTGTTCAGCTGCGTGCCGTTGGCGCTGGTCGGCGGCATCCTCGCGCTGCTGCTGCGTGGCATGCCGTTCTCGGTATCGGCGGCGGTTGGCTTCATCGCCGTCTCCGGCGTGGCGACCTTGAACGGCCTGGTGTTGATGCAGGCGATCCGCGAACGCCTGGATGCCGGCGACCTGCCGCTGCAGGCGGCGATCAACGGTGCCTCCAGCCGCATCCGCGCGGTGTTGACCACGGCGCTGGTGGCGATCGTCGGCTTCATTCCGATGGCGATTGCCAGTGGTTCCGGCGCGGAGGTGCAGAAGCCGCTGGCGACGGTGGTGATCGGTGGCCTGATCACCGCCACCGTGCTGACCCTGCTGGTGCTGCCGACGTTTGCCGCGCGCGTGGCCAAGCCGCGGGCGGTGGGGTGAGGTGAGAGGGGGGCGGAGCCCCGCCCTTCGGGCGGGGCTCTGACCCGATCGCATCACGCTCGCCGGGCATGGCCCGGCGCTACCACCGCGCATTCTGGTAGCGCCGGGCCATGCCCGGCGACGCGTCGGGTCAGGCCTTCTTGCGTTCGGCGATGTAGGCCTGGATCTGCTGTTCCAGCACCGGCAGCGGCACCGAGCCCTGCTTGAGCAGGGTGTCGTGGAAACCCTTGATGTCGAACTTGTCGCCCAGCTCCTTCTCGGCCTGCGCACGCAGGCGCACGATGGCGATCTCGCCCAACTTGTAGCTCAGCGCCTGGCCCGGCCAGGAAATGTAGCGGTCCACTTCGGTGGTCACTTCATGCTCGCTCAGCGCGGTGTGGTCACGCAGGTAGGCCAACGCCTGCTCGCGGGTCCAGCCCTTGCTGTGCACGCCGGTGTCGATCACCAGGCGCGCAGCACGCCACATCTCGTAGGTCAGACGGCCGAAATCCTCGTACGGGGTTTCATAGATGCCCATTTCCACGCCCAGCTTCTCGCAGTACAGCGCCCAGCCTTCGCCATAGGCGGAGATGTAGGCATTGCGGCGGAACTCGGGCAGGTTCTTCTGCTCGGCGGCGATGGCGCCCTGCAACGCGTGGCCCGGATCGGACTCATGCAGGGTCAGTGCCGGCAGGTTGTACAGCGGGCGCGACGGCAGGTTGTAGGTGTTGAGCCAGTAGGTGCCCATGCCACCGCGGCCGGCGGTCCAGAACGGCGCAATGTCCGGCGGCACCGGCACGATGGTGAAGCGGGCGCGCGGCAGCGTCATGTACTTGCCAAGCTGGCCATCGGCGCGCTTGGAGATCCACGCGGCACGCGACAGCAGCTCTTCCGGCGTCTTGGCGTAGAACCGCGGGTCGGTACGCAGGAAGGTCAGGAATTCGGCGAAGCTGCCCTTGAACTTCACCTGCTTGATGATGTCGTTCATTTCCTTCTGGATGCGTGCGACTTCATCCAGGCCGATGCGGTGGATCTCGTCCGGCGACAGGTTCAGCGTGGTGTATTCGTGGATCTGCTGCTTGTAGTACGCCTTGCCGTCGGGCATCGCTTCGGCGGCCAGGGTGGTGCGCGCCTGCGGCA
The DNA here is from genome assembly GCF_059367875.1 of Stenotrophomonas sp. YJH_SMC_16. Taxonomy (NCBI): domain Bacteria; kingdom Pseudomonadati; phylum Pseudomonadota; class Gammaproteobacteria; order Lysobacterales; family Lysobacteraceae; genus Stenotrophomonas; species Stenotrophomonas sp. YJH_SMC_16. The sequence continues at coordinate 1,013,358 of NZ_JCAFRH010000001.1, forward strand.
CGTACTCGTTGACGAAGAAGGTGCGCAGCTGCTGGAACGCGGGCACCACCTTGCCACTGATCGCTTCACGCGCCTGCGCCTGCAGCCTGGCCTGTTCGGCCGCCGGAACGGTGTTGGGCAGCTTCTTGAACGGCGCGTACAGCGGCGATTCGGTCGGGTCCTTCAATTCGGCGACGGTGGCGATGGAGACCTCGCGGCCATCGAGCACCGCACGCGGCACGCTGAAGCCGCGCTTCAGGCCGGCGCGCATGTTGTCGGTCTGCTGGCCGAAGTAGCGCGGCACATCGTTCAGCCGTGCGATGTAGTTCTGGTAGTCCTGCACGGTCTTCATCTCGCGCCGGGCCATGAAGGACAGGTTGGACCAGAACGAGGAATCGGCGTTGAACGGCATCTCGTAGCCACGCAGGCGCGTCTCTTCGGCCAGGTTGAACACCTGGTCGTGGTAGATCGCGTAGTTGACCTGGTTGTCGGGCGACAGGGTCTTCGGATCGATCTTCTTCAGCGCGGCGAGGGTCTCGTCCCACACCTTCAGGCGCGCCTGCTGCGCGGCCGGGCCGACGTCGGGCATGCGGGTGGCGTTGGCCGGAGCGTCTTCGTCCTCGCTGGCCTCGCCGCCGCCATCCTGGCGCCACTTCCATTCCTTCTCGTACAGCGCGCGGAAGGCGGCATCGGCGGGCGATTCGGTGGCCACGCTGGCCGGTGCGGCGGTGGCGGGCGGCGCGGCCAGGGCCACGGCAGGGGCGGACAGGGCGATCAGCAGGGCAACGGCAAGACGGGTTTTCACGAGCACAGGTTCCCGGGAAGGCAGACCCCGATCATGGCACCGCTCACCGTCCGTGGCATGGGACGAAGGTCCTGCCTGCGCCGCGGACCGGGGCCCCGGTAGCGGCCAACCTTGGTTGGCCCCATACCCAGCGCCGACCAAGGTCGGCATCTACCGGAGACCTAGTGGCTGGCCCTGTCCCGCTTCCAGCCCCGGTGCTTGATGTCCAGCTGCAGGCTGTACAGCGCGGTGAACGCCGGGAACAGGTTCTGCAGCACGCCCACCGAGTCCTGCTTGGCCGAGAATAGGAAGTAGCTCAGCGTCATCAGGCTGCCGACCACGCTCATGTACCAGAACAGCCGCGGGATCACCGGCTTGCCCGCACGCTTGGACGCGATGAACTGGACCAGCCAGCGGCCACCGAACATCAGCGCGCCGGTATAGCCGATCAGCTTCCAGCCGGTCACATGCAGGCCGGTCCAGTACAGCCAGGTCAGCGGCTGGTCGAGCCAGTGAAGTTCCAGCCCCATCACCGCTCTTCCACCGCAGTGCGCTTGCTGCGGGTGATCAGCCAGGCCACGCCGCGCAGATCACGAATGCCGACCAGCGCGCGGCCCAGATTGTTGTACTTGGACACGCCGGCGGTACGGTGGCGGTGGTTGACCGGCACGCTGGTGGTCTTCCAGCCAGCACGCTGCATCAGCGCCGGCAGGTAGCGGTGCATGTGGTCGAAGTACGGCAGGTCGAGGAACGCGCTGCGCTCGAACAGCTTGATGCCGCAGCCGGTATCGGGCGTATCGTCGCGCAGCATGCGTGCACGGATGGCGTTGGCCCACTTGCTGGCCCAGCGCTTGCTGCCGCTGTCCTGGCGGTTGACACGCCAGCCGGCGAACAGCTTCACCTGCGTCTCGGCGGCATCGCGCGCGGCCAGCAGTTTGGGAATATCGGCCGGATCGTTCTGGCCGTCACCATCGAGGGTGGCGATCCAGGGCGCCCGTGCGTGCTTGACGCCGGTGCGCACGGCGGTGCTCTGCCCGCTCTGGTTCACGTGGTGCAGCACCCGCAGTTCCGGCGTGGTCGCCTTCAGGCCCTGCAGCACCGACAGGGTGTCATCGCGCGAGTGATCGTCGATGTAGACGATCTCGAACGGCAGCCGCCCGCGCAGTGCAGCGGTGATTTCGGCAACCAGCGGGGCGACATTGTCGCGCTCGTTGAATACCGGGACGACAACGGAAAGCTCGGGTTGGCTCATAAGGCACTCGGCCAAAGGGGGACAAAGACCGCGCATTCTCCGAAGCCGAGGTTATCCGAAGATGAATCCGGCTGTGTGAGGATCTCTCCTCAGGCGCGATCACCAAAGTACTCGCGGCACCACTGCACGACGGGGGGCAACCCTTCTTCGATCGGGGTCACCGCATCGAAGCCGAATGCGTCATGGGCGCGCCGGGTGTCGGCCATCGTGCGTACCATGTCGCCGGGCTGCATGGGCTTGTAGACCTTCTGCGCGGGGCGGCCGGCCGCCTGCTCGATCACGCTGATGAAGCGCTCCAGCTCGACCGGCGTATGGTTGCCGAGGTTGAACACCCGGTGCGGTACCGGACCGTCGGCCGGATGCGCGAGCGCGCCGAGAATACCCGACACGATGTCGGAGACATGTGTGAAATCGCGCTGCATGCGGCCTTCGTTGAACACGTCGATCGGCCGCCCCGCCAGCACCGCGCGCGAGAACAGCAGCGGCGCCATGTCCGGCCGGCCCCACGGGCCATACACGGTGAAGAAGCGCAGGCCGGTGGCATGCAGGCCGTAAAGCTGCGCGTAGGTGTAGGCCATCAGCTCGTTGGCCGCCTTGGTCGCCGCGTACAGCGAGCGCGGCTGGTCCACGCGCTGGTCCTCGGAGAACGGCGGCGTGGCTGAATCGCCGTAGACCGAACTGCTGGAGGCATAGACCAGGTGTTGCACGCCACGGTGGCGACACAGCTCGAGCATGTTGACGAAGCCGACCAGGTTGCTGTCGACGTAGGCATGCGGGTTTTCCAGCGAATAGCGCACGCCGGCCTGCGCGGCCAGATGGATCACCGCGGTCGGCTTCACTTCGTCGAACAGTGCCGCCAAGCCCTGCTGGTCGGTCAGGTCCAGGGTGCGCAGGTCCAGCGCCGGGCACAGCGCTGCCACGCGATCGCGCTTGATCTGCGGGTCGTAGTAGTCGTTGAAGTTGTCCAGGCCGACCACCGGCTGGCCCGCCTCCAGCAGCGCGCGGGCGGTGTAGGCACCGATGAAGCCGGCAGCGCCGGTGAGCAGGATGGTCATGGCAGTTGCCTGGAAATCAATGAGTACAGGTGCAGAGGATACGCTGCGGGCTCAGAACAGCCCGAAACGCTTCTTGGCCACATTGGCGCGGCCGGGTTCGATCACGTCCTGGATCTTCTTCGCATCGAAGCGGTCGAGCAGCGCCTCGGCGCCCTTCTTCAGCTTCAGATCCATCTCTTCCGGATACAGCGGAACCAGGGCCATGAAGCTGATGGTCTTGCCGTCGTCCAGTTCCAGCGTGGCGAAGTCCTCCGGGGTCGTCACCGGCGGCAGCACGATGGCACCGTCGAAGCCCACGCCCGGCGCGTAGGGCTCGCTGGGATGGCCGTTGGGAATGGTGTGGCCGAAGCCCAGCCAGGTGTCCTGCTCGTGCGGCAGCCGCGCCATGCCCTTCAGCAGGCGCACCGGCCAGTAATTGCGTTCGTCCTCGAAGGCATCCTGCGAGATCGGCCAGTCAGCCGGCAGGGTCACCATCAGTTCCATGTAGCGGGGCACGTCCGCGTCCACCTCGGCGGGCACGGTCATCGGCAGGTCGCTCATGCCGGAGGTGACCAGTCGCAGGTACGGACACTGGTCAGTGGCCGGTACCACGTGCACGTCGATGTGCACCAGGTCGGAGATGATCTCGTGGAAGACACCGGACACCGGACCCAGATGGCGCTCGATGTGCGCGCCGATCGCCTCGATGTGTTCTTCGCCCTGTGGCGGGGTGAAGTCCTTCTGACGGCTGTGCACCATGATCGGGCTGCCGCCCGGGCTGACGTCGTCGAATGTGTTGCTCATGTCCTGCTCCCTGGATGAGGCCACGGACCGGAGAGCGATGCATCCCACGGCGCGCGCGGCGGTGCGTTCCCTGTCACCTGCAGGACGCGGCAGGAACAGGCCGCATCCCCTGGCGCTGCGCCGGGCTCAGCCCTGGCGCGTACGCAGCTTTTCCAGCACGCCGTCCAGGGTATCCAGGTCGGTGTAGTGGATGATCAGCTTGCCCTTGCCACCCCGGCCGTGGCTGATCGCCACCTTGGCGCCCAGCGTTTCGGACAGTTCGGTTTCCAGCGAGGCGATGTCGGCCTGCTGCACCTTCGGCGTGGCGACCGGGCGGTTGCTCGGCACCTTGCCGGCGGCGAAGGCCTGCGCACGGCGCTCGACCTCGCGCACCGACCAGCCTTCATCGGCCGCTTCCTGCGCCAGCTTGCCGGCCAGCTCGGGGGCCAGGGTCAGCAGCGCGCGGGCGTGGCCCATTTCCAGGCGGCGGGTTTCCAGCAGCAGGCGGATCGCCACCGGCAGCTCCAGCAGGCGCAACAGGTTGGACACCGCCGCGCGCGAGCGGCCGACGGCCTCGGCGGCCTCGGCATGGGTCAGGGTGAATTCGCTGATCAGGCGCTGCAGCGCCTCGGCTTCTTCCAGCGGGTTGAGGTCTTCGCGCTGGATGTTCTCGATCAGCGCCATCGCAATGACGGTGCGGTCTTCCAGCTCGCGCACCACCACCGGCACTTCGTCCAGGCCGGCCAGCTGCGATGCGCGCCAGCGGCGCTCACCGGCGACGATTTCGTAGTTGCCGGCGGGCAGCTGGCGCACCAGGATCGGCTGGATCACGCCCTGCGACTTGATCGAGTCGGCCAGCTCGGACAGCTTGCCCTCGTCCATCTCGCGGCGCGGCTGGTACTTGCCCGGCTGCAACTGGCCCACGGCCAGCTTGCGCAGCACTTCACCCGGCAGCGGCTCGATCACCGCGGTGGTGGCCTGCACCTGACTGACCGCGCCTTTCGGGCCCAGCAGCGCATCCAGGCCACGGCCGAGGCCTCGCTTCTTGGCTGCCGGCTTGCTGCTGGTCATCAGACGGTCTCCACGGCCTTGGTGGCCTTGTTGCGTTCGTTGTTGCGGCGGATGATCTCGCCGGCCAGGCCCAGGTAGGCCACGCCACCGCGCGAGGCGCGGTCGTAGCCGACGATGCTCTGGCCATGGCTGGGCGCCTCGGCCAGGCGCACGTTGCGCGGCACGATGGTGCGGAACACGCGGTCGCCGAAGTGCTCGGTGAGCTCGGCCGAGACCGCGTTGGCCAGGTTGTTGCGCACGTCGAACATGGTGCGCAGCACGCCTTCGATCTCCAGCGCCGGGTTAAGGTTGGCACGCAGCGCTTCGATGGTTTCCACCAGCGCGCTCAGGCCTTCCAGCGCGTAGTACTCACACTGCATCGGCACGATCACCGAATCGGCGGCGGCCAGCGCGTTGAGCGTCAGCAGCGACAGCGCCGGCGGGCAGTCGATCAGGATGTAGTCGTACTCGTCGCGGATTGGTGCCAGCGCGCGCTTCAGCCGCTGCTCGCGCTCGCTCTGCGCCATCAGCTGGATCTCGGCGGCGGTCAGGTCGATGTTGCCGGGCAGCAGGTCGTAGCCTTCGGCGGTCTGCACGCGCACGTCGGCGGCGCTGGACTCGCCCAGCAGCAGATCGTAGGTGGAAGCGGCCAGCTCACGCTTGTCCACGCCACTGCCCATGGTCGCGTTGCCCTGCGAATCCAGGTCGACCAACAGCACGCGCTTGGGTGCGTTGGCCAGGGAAGCGGCCAGGTTGACGGCGGTCGTGGTCTTGCCGACGCCACCCTTCTGGTTGGCGATGGCGATGATGCGGGCCATGCGGGTGTGCCTCGTCGACGTGTACTGGGACCGGTCATTATGCGTACAACCGGCCCCTTGCGGAAATCGTGAATCGCCAACCCGTTGTTCCACAAAGGGCTGGCGGCGGGAATCAGGGACCTGTAACAGTGACCAGGTGGCGTTCGCCGGCCAGGCCGGGCACGCTCAGCGGGGTCACCTCACGCACCTTCCAGCCAGCCGGCAGGTCCGCGATCTCCTCATGCGGGTAGACGCCCTTCATGGCCAGCAGTACGCCGCCGGGGCGCAGCAGGTGGCCACCAACGCGGACGATGCCGGCCAGGGTGTCCATCGCGCGCGCGGTCAGCTGGTCGTAGCGGCCGGCCTCGTCCAGCGCCTCGGCGCGCGATTCGGCCACGCGGGCATTGTCCAGACCCAGCTGGCGCACGGCCTCGCGCATGAAGCGCGCCTTCTTGCCGTTGCTCTCGACCAGGGTGACCTGCAGGCCCGGGCAGGCGATCGCCAGCGGGATGCCGGGCAGCCCGGGGCCGGTGCCGAGATCAGCCAGGCTGCCATCGGCCACGAACGGCTGCATTGCCAGCGAGTCGAGCAGGTGGCGCGTGACCATCTCCTGCGGGTCGCGGATGGCGGTGAGGTTGTAGGTGCCGTTCCAGCGGTGCAGCAGGGCCAGGTAGCGCAGCAGCGGCGGCGCCAGCGCGGCGTCCAGGCCCATGCTGGCCAGGCCCTGTTCCAGCGTGGCAGCCACGCTGGCGGGAAGTGGGTGTTCGCTCATGCCGGCATTATCGCCGGTTTTGCGCGCTGATTCCCCGCTTCAGTGCGGATACCAGGCCAACGCCGCACGGAACTGGCCGCTGGCCTGCCATTCGTGCAGGTGCCAGCGCGCGGCCTCGCCCAGTTCCGGGTCGCACCAGCGCAGGTGCAGGGCACCATCGGCCCCCGGCGCCAGCTGCAGGCGGTGCAGGCCGAACGAGATGCCCTGGCCGTGCGCCTTCAGGATGGCTTCCTTGGCGCACCACACGCGGAAGAACCAGTGCTCGCGGCCGGCCTGGTCCAGACTTTCCAGCCAGGCCACCTCCTCGGGGTGGAAGAAGCGCTGCACGATCTCCAGCAGGCGGGCCCGCGGCCGCAGCAGTTCCAGATCCACACCCAGCCGCACGCCTTCGCCCAGCGCCACCAGCAGCACCTCGCCACTGTGGCTCCAGCCGGTGCCGTAGTGGGCCAGCGCGCCGCTCAGTTCCGGCCGGCCCTTGTCATCGCGGACCAGCGGCAGCGTCTCCGGGTCGGCACCCAATGCCTGTGCCAGCACCTGCCGCGCCTGCGGTTCACCGCGCTGGCCCGGCACGTGCGGACGCCGCCAGACCGTCACCGGACCGAAGCGCCACGGGCCGTCGAGGGTGGCTGGCAGGCTCATCCGCACGCGCCCATCACGGAATTCCACGACGGGTTCACGGCCGTGCGCGTCAACTGGTCACAGTTCCCCACCGGAGGTTCGATCATGGGCATCATCATCTGGCTGATCGTCGGCGGCATCGTAGGCTGGCTGGCCAGCATCATCATGAAGCGCGATGCCCAGCAGGGCATCATCCTCAACATCGTGGTCGGCATCGTCGGCGCGCTGATTTCCGGCTGGCTGTTCGGCGGCGGCATCAACGAAGCGATCACCATCCGCACCTTCCTGTTCTCGCTGATCGGCGCGGTGATCCTGCTGGCGATCGTCAACCTGTTCACCCGCAAGAGCATACGGTGATCTGGGGGGTAGCGCCGGGCCATGCCCGGCGTCACCCTGCCGCCGCTGCGCTCGCCGGGCATGCCCCGGCGCTACCTCAACTCAACCCAGCTGCACCCACGCCGGCGCATGGTCGCTCGGGCGTTCCCAGGTACGCGGCTCGCGGTCGATGCCCGAGGCCACCGCACCGCTCTTCAGCGCATCGGAGACCAGGGTCAGGTCGATGCGCAGGCCCAGGTTGCGACGGAAACCAGCGGCGCGGTAATCCCACCAGCTGAAGGTACCCGCCTCGTCGTTGTGCAGGCGGAAGCCGTCGTGCAGGCCCAGCTGCAGCAGCTTGTTCAATGCGCCGCGCTCGGCGGTGGAGGTCAGGATGTGGTTGTCGTTCCACACCGCCGGGTCGTGCACGTCGCGCGCGTCCGGGGCGATGTTGAAGTCGCCCATCACGATCAGCTTCGGGTGGCGCTGCAGCTCTTCGGCGATCCAGGCATGGACCGCTTCCAGCCAGCGCAGCTTGTAGTCGTACTTGTCGGTACCGATGTCCTGGCCGTTGACCACGTACAGGTTGATTACCCGCAGGTCACCGAAGGTGCCGGCGATGACGCGCTTCTGCTCGTCCTCGAAGCCGGGAATGCCGATCTGCACGTCCTGTGCAGGCTCACGCGACAGCAGCGCCACGCCGTTGTAGGTCTTCTGGCCGGCGAACACGCTGCGGTAGCCGGCGGCGATCAGCGCAGAGTCGGGGAACTTGTGGTCCTCCAGCTTGGTTTCCTGGATACCGACGATGTCCGGGCCGAAATCCTTGAGCCACTGCTCCAGGTGCGGCAGGCGGACATTGAGCGAATTGACGTTCCACGAGGCGATCTTCATGGGCGCATTCTACCCGGGTAGGCCTGGGTTGCCTTGTAGAGCCGAGCCCACGCTCGGCTGCGTCTGCCTGGACCAGCCAAGGGCAGCCGAGCGTGGGCTCGGCTCTACAGAAGAATCGGGCGCTGATTCCGTAGAGCAACGCCATGCGTGGCTTCACCGCAGCAACAGCCTCAACAACCCCGCAATCTTCGAGTACGGCGGCCGCAGCCGGTCACTGGCCGCCCAGCGCGACTGCCACAGCACGGGCAGGCGCTTGCTCATCGCATCGAACCCCGCCCGCCCGTGGTAGGCACCCATGCCGCTTGCCCCGACCCCGCCAAACGGCAGGCCATCGGCGGCGAAGTGCAGCAGGGTGTCGTTGACCGTCACCCCGCCCGCCACCACCTGGCCGAGGATGCGCTCCACCGTGGCCGTGTCATGGCTGAAGGGATACAGCGCCAGCGGCCGGTCACGGGACAGCACGTCGGCCAGCGCAGCATCCAGGTCCGGGTAGGCCCGCACGGGCAGGATCGGGCCGAATATCTCCTCGCGCATCAGGTCCAGGTCGTCGGGCGGGTCCAGCACCACGGTCGGCACCAGCAGGCGCTCGCGGTCGGCGCGCGCCTCATCCACCTGCGCCAGCGGGATGACCGGCACGCCACGTTCGCGCGCCTGCACAAGGTAGCCCTGCAGGCGCTGGTACTGGCCCTCGTTGATGATGCGCGTGTAGTCGTCGGCATTGCTGAAGTCGCCATAGCGCTCGCGCACCTGCTGCTGCAGCGCCTGTACGAACTCACGCTGGCGGACCGTATCGATCAGCACATAATCCGGCGCGATGCAGGTCTGGCCCGCGTTGAACCACTTGCCGGTGGCCAGCCGCGCGGCGGCCTTGTCCAGCGGGAAATCGCGACAGACGATGGCCGGCGACTTGCCGCCCAGCTCCAGCGTGACCGGCACCAGATGCTCGGCGGCGGCGGCCATCACCTTGCGGCCCACGGCGGTCGAGCCGGTGAACAGCAGATGGTCCAACGGCAGCGACGACACCGCTGCGGCCACGTCCGCCCCGCCCTGCACCACCGCCACCCGATCGGGCGGGAACACACTGGCCAGCAGATCGGCCAGGAACGCGCTGGTACGCGGCGTATGTTCCGAAGGCTTGAGCAGCACATGGTTGCCTGCGGCGATGGCGGTAGCCAAAGGCACCAGTGCCAGCGTGACCGGGTAGTTCCAGGGCGAGATCACCCCGACCACGCCCAGCGGCGTCGGCCGCAGTTGCGCGCGCGCCGGCCACAGCTTCCAGCCGGCCGATGCGTGCTGCGGCTTCGACCAGCGCCGCAGGTGGCGGCGCAGGTGGTCGATGGCCGACAGCACGCTCATGCCATCGGCCAGCTTCGATTCAACGTGGGCGCGGTGGCCGAAGTCTTCTGCGATGGCCGCAGCCATATCGTCCAGGCGTGCCTTCAGCGCTTCGCGGAGGCGGCGCAGGTCTGCCTCGCGCTGGTCCAGCGTGGGGCGCTGCGACTGCCAGGCGCTGCGCAGGGTGTGCAGGAGGGCGGGGAGCTCGGCCGGCGGAATGGTGGTCATGCCGCGACTATACGGCGTGCGGCACGTCTCGATGGGCACGAGATGGCGTGTGGCTTCGGATGCTTGTCAACCGCGATGATGGCATTGAACGCTGCCTGTTCGCTTCTGCGGAATTTTGTGCCGCGCGTAGCGCGGTCGCCGAGCATGGCTCGGCGCTACAGGGAAACGAAAAGGCCGTGGTCTGCACCACGGCCCATGAAACCCGGTGGGTGCCGACCGTTGGTCGGCACGCCGGTTATTGGGTGATATCCACGTCCTTGGTTTCGCGCAGGAACAGGCCACCGATCACCACCGACATCAGCGCGATGATGATGGGGTACCACAGGCCGTAGTACAGGTTGCCGGTACCGGCCACCAGCGCGAAGGAGATCGCCGGCAGGAAGCCACCGAACCAGCCGTTGCCGATGTGGTACGGCAGCGACATCGAGGTGTAGCGGATGCGGGTCGGGAACAGTTCCACCAGGTAGGCAGCGATCGGGCCGTAGACCATGGTCACGTACAGCACCAGCAGCCACAGCATGAAGATGGTGCCGGCGATGTTGATGCGGGCGCCATCGGCCTTGGCCGGGTAGCCGGCGGCGGTCAGGGCGGTCTTCAGTTCCGCACCGAACGCATCGGCCTTGGCCTTGCCGTCTTCCTTGGTCAGGCCGGCGGCCTCATACGAGGTGACACTGGCGCTGCCCACGTTCACCATCGCCAGCGAGCCGGCGGCGGCGGGCTGCACGTCGTACGGCACACCGGCCTTGGTCAGCGCGGCGGTAGCCACGTCGCAGGAGCTGGTGAACTTGCGCAGGCCCACCGGATCGAACTGGAACGAGCAGGTGTTCGGATCGGCCACGACCAGGGCCGGCGAGCTGCTGCGGGCTTCTTCGATGGCCGGGTTGGCGAAGTGGGTCAGGCCCTTGAAGATCGGGATGTAGGTGACGGCGGCCAGCAGGCAGCCGGCCAGGATGATCTTCTTGCGGCCGATACGGTCGGACAGCCAGCCGAAGAAGATGAAGAACGGCACGCCCAACGCCAGCGCGGCCGCGATCAGCAGGTAGGAGGTGGTGGCATCGACCTTCAGCATGCTGCTGAGGAAGAACAGCGCGTAGAACTGGCCGCCATACCAGACCACCGCCTGACCCGCCGCCGCACCGAGCAGGACCAGCAGCATCAGCTTCAGGTTGCCGCCCTTCAGGCTGTCACGGAACGGGGTCTTGGAACCCTTGCCCTCGGACTTCATCTGCTGGAACAGCGGCGACTCGCTCAGCTGCAGGCGGATCCACACTGAGACACCCAGCAGCAGGATCGAGACCAGGAACGGAATGCGCCAGCCCCAGGCTTCGAAGGCTTCATTGCCCAGGAAGTAACGGCAGGCCAGGATGATCAGCAGCGACATGAACAGGCCGAGCGTGGCCGTGCACTGGATGAAGCTGGTGTACAGGCCACGTTTGTCGTCCGGCGCGTGCTCGGCCACGTAGGTGGCGGCACCGCCGTACTCGCCGCCCATCGCCAGGCCCTGGGCCAGGCGCAGGATGATCAGGATCACCGGCGCGGCGAAACCGATCGAAGCGTAGTTGGGCAGCACGCCGACCAGGAAGGTCGAGATGCCCATGATCAGAATGGTGACCAGGAAGGTGTATTTGCGGCCGATGCGGTCGCCGAGGCTGCCGAAGAAGGCCGCGCCGAACGGACGCACGAAGAAGCCGGCGGCAAACGCCAGCAGGGCGAAGATCATGCCCGTGGTTTCATTGACGCCACTGAAGAACTGCTTGGCGATGATGGCCGCGAGCGAGCCGTACAGGAAGAAGTCGTACCACTCGAACACCGTGCCGAGGCTCGAGGCGAAGATGACCTTCTTGTGACCCTTGGTCAGGGTGCCCGCTTTGTGTGCGGTACTGGGTGTGCTGGACATGGGGCGTTTTCCCTCGGTAGATGCCGACCTTGGTCGGCACTCAATTCGGTAGGTGCCGGCCGCTGGCCGGCACGCAATCTCTGTAGGTACCGACCTTGGTCGGCACTGCTTTAGAAGCTGTACTTCGTGGTGAACTGCAGCCGGGTGATGTCACCCTTGTTGCCGTTCTCCACTTCGCGACGGCCGTACATCAGCTCCGCACCGATATCGACCTTGGGCAGCGGCGAATAGAAGATGTTGCCGCGGATGCTCTGCACGCTCTTGGTTACCAGCGGGCCGAGGATGCTGTCGTTGTCGTAGTCGCTGCGCGCGTAGATCAGGTTGGTGCGCAACTTCGGCGAGAACGCATGCCGCCAGCCCACGTAGCCGGCAAGCACGCCGGTCGGGTTGAGTTCGTCGCGGGCCACGTCATAGGCACTGTCGGCGGTGATGCCCAGGCCGATGTAGCGGGCGATACCTTCGCCGCCGGTCAGCTGGTAGTGCAGCGAATCGCTGTCACCCATCACCCATTTGCCGCCCAGGGTCAGGCCGCCAGCCACCTTGTCGGCCTTGGCGCCGGTGGCCTGGTTGTCGACCTTCAGCTGACGGACGATGCCGCCGACACCGAAGGTACCCCAATCACCCTTCCAGCCATAGCGCATGGTCAGATCGGGCAGGCTGCCACGGTCGGAGTTGGCGCTGGCGTTGGTCCATGCCCCGGTGACCGGGTTGCGGGTCCCGGTGAGGGTGGTGGTTTCCGGGTTTTCCAGCGCGACGCTGAAGCCACCCTGGGTGTAACGCACCTGGGCCTGGCGCACGAAGATCACGCCATCGGTGGGGCCGACGAAGTCGACCGCCTCGGGCAGTGCGGCCGCGTCCATGAAGTTGGACCAGGTCTGGCCGGCCATCCAGTTGTTCCAGTACATGTAGGCGTGGCGCAGGGTCACACCGTAGGTATTGGTGGCGGTCTGGTTGCCCAGTGAATTGCCGAAGAAGTCCATCTCGAAGAACGCACCGGCCTTGTTGCCCGATTCGCTCACGTTGTCGATGCCCAGGTTGAAGCGCGAGAACTTGGCGTGGGCATTGAAGTCGGTGCCCGAACGCTTGCCGTTGCCGCCAGCGCCTTCCACCGGGGTCTGGCCCGGCAGGTACAGCGAGCGGCCGGTGGCGTCGTCGGCCAGCTGGCCATCGCTGGTCTGGGTGGCCAGGAAGTCGGCCTTGATGAAGCCGCCGATCTTGACCGTGGTGCCCGGCGCCGCGCCCGGGGTGATGGTGGTGACCTGGATGGGCTGCTTGCCGGCCGGCACCTGTGCGACCGGCTTCTGCTCGGCCTGCACCGTGCGGACTTCGGTTACGGCCTGCTGGGTCTGGCTGATCTGGGTCTGTTGTTGTTGCTGCGAAGACAGCAGCAGCTGGACCTGGCGTTCCAGTTCGGCAACGCGTGCTTCCAGTGCCTTCTCTTTGGCGGTCTCTGCGAACGCCATGCCCGGTGCGACCAGGGCGACCAACAGGCAGGCCGCCAAAGGTGTGCGCACGGCTTTCAACGTACGGTGGCTCATGTTGCCCTCTCTCCCAAGTGGCAAGGTGATGCCGCGCGTGGGGCACGGTCGAGCCGAGACTGCGGGGCGATTATGTATAGCGGCTATTCGCCATTGGTCGAACCCGGCCCTGCTGGGCGCTCACTTTCGACCATGGTCTAACCAGAGTGGTGACGCGACCGGGGGTGGATGGGGCAAACTGAGGGGGATCGGTCGCTGCGATGCTGCGACCGCACACACAAAGTCAACGTGCAAGTGAGGGTGCCATGGCTGATATCTACCCCGTCGATCCGCAGTTCGCCGCCAAGGCACGCATCGACAAGACGTCGTACGAACAGCAGTACCAGGCTTCGGTGACCGACCCGGATGGTTTCTGGGGCAAGGCGGCAGAGCGCCTGCAGTGGATGCGCAAGCCGACGAAGATCAGGAACGTCAGCTACGACCTGTCCGACTTCCACATCAAGTGGTTCGAAGATGGCGAACTCAATGCCAGCGTGAACTGCCTGGATCGCCAGCTGGAAACGCGCGGCGACAAGACCGCCCTGCTGTTCGAGCCGGACGGCCCGGATGCACCGGCCCAGCACGTCACGTATCGCGAGCTGTACGAGCGCACCTGCCGCCTCGGCAACGCGCTGCGCAACCTGGGCGTCAAGAAGGGCGACCGGGTCACCATCTACCTGCCGATGATCGTCGACGCCGCGGTGGCCATGCTGGCCTGCGCCCGCATCGGTGCGATCCACTCGGTGGTATTCGGTGGCTTCGCGCCGAACTCGATTGCCGACCGCGTCAGTGACTGCCAGAGCAAGCTGATCATCACCGCCGACGAGGGCTTGCGCGGTGGCCGCAGGATTCCGCTGAAGGCCAACGTCGATGCCGCGCTGAAGCTGCCGGGCACGAACACGGTTGAAACCGTACTGGTGGTGCGCCACACCGGCGGCGCGGTGGACATGCAGGCCCCGCGCGACCGCTGGTTCCACGATGTGGTGGACAGCCAGCCGGCCACCTGCGAACCGGAACGCATGAACGCGGAAGACCCGCTGTTCATCCTCTACACCTCCGGTTCCACCGGCAAGCCGAAGGGCGTGCTGCACACCACCGGCGGTTACCTGCTGTACGCGGCCTACACCCATGAAGCGGTGTTCGACCTGCGCGAGGACGACATCTACTGGTGCACCGCCGACGTCGGCTGGGTCACCGGCCACAGCTACATCGTGTACGGTCCGCTGGCCAACGGCGCGACCTCGCTGATGTTCGAAGGCGTGCCGAACTACCCGGATACCTCACGCTTCTGGAACGTCATCGACAAGCACAAGGTGAGCATCTTCTACACCGCCCCGACCGCCATCCGTGCACTGATGCGCGAAGGCGAGGAACCGGTGAAGAAGACCTCGCGCGCGTCGCTGCGCCTGCTCGGCAGCGTGGGCGAGCCGATCAACCCGGAGGCCTGGCGCTGGTACTACGAGGTGGTCGGCGACAGCCGCTGCCCAATCGTCGATACCTGGTGGCAGACCGAGACCGGCGGCATCCTGATCTCGCCGCTGGCCGGTGCGATGGAACTGAAGCCGGGTTCGGCCACCCTGCCCTTCTTCGGCGTGCAGCCGGCGCTGGTCAATGCCGATGGCGAGATCCAGGACGGCCCGACCGAGGGCAACCTGATCATCCGTGACTCCTGGCCGGGCCAGATGCGCACGGTGTACGGCGACCACCAGCGTTTCATCGATACGTATTTCCGCACCTACCCGGGCAGCTACTTCACCGGTGACGGGTGCCGCCGCGACGAAGACGGCTATTACTGGATCACCGGCCGCGTTGACGACGTGATCAATGTGTCCGGCCACCGCATCGGCACCGCCGAAGTGGAAAGCGCGCTGGTCTCGCACCCGAAGGTGGCCGAAGCGGCCGTGGTCGGCTTCCCGCACGACGTGAAGGGCCAGGGCATCTATGCCTACGTGACCCTGGTGGCCGAAGAAGCGCCGAGCGACGAACTGCAGAAGGAACTGGTCGCGTGGGTACGCAAGGAAATCGGCCCGATCGCCACGCCGGACCACCTGCAGTGGGCGCCGGGCCTGCCGAAGACCCGCTCGGGCAAGATCATGCGCCGCATCCTGCGCAAGATCGCCGAGAACGCGCCGGACCAGCTCGGCGACACCTCGACCCTGGCCGATCCATCGGTGGTGGCGTCGCTGGTGGACGAGCGCAAGGTGCGCTGATGGCGTGACTGCAGGCGCAGGACGCGCCAGGGACGTGGCCGGGAGGAGGGACCCGGCCGCGTCCGACCCGTCCTGCACCTGCCATCACGTCGCTCTTTTTCCTGATCGATAAGCTCGACCCATGACCACCCTCCTGATTGCCGATGACCACCCGCTGTTCCGCGAAGCCCTGCGTGGGGCCGTGCAGCGGGTCATCCCGGGCGTACAACTGTTCGAGGCCGACAGCGTGGAAGCACTGTACGCGCTGGCCGATCAGCACAACGACGCCGACCTGGTCCTGATGGACCTCAACATGCCGGGTGCGCAGGGCTTCAACGCACTCGTGCACATGCGCTCACTGCATCCGCAGCTGCCGGTGGTGGTGGTGTCCGCGCGCGAAGAAGCCACGGTGATGCGTCGCGCGCTCGACCACGGTGCGCTCGGCTTCATTCCCAAATCGGCCGACTCGGACACCATCGGCCATGCACTCGGCACCATCCTCGATGGCGAGACCTGGGCACCGCCGGAGGCGCACAACGTGCCGCCCACCGGCAGCGAAGAACGCGAAGTCGGCCAGCGCCTGCGCGAGCTGACCCCGCAGCAGTTCCGCGTCCTGCAGATGCTCGGCGCCGGCCGCTTGAACAAGCAGATCGCCTACGACCTCAACGTCTCCGAAGCAACGATCAAGGCCCACGTCACCGCCATCCTGCGCAAGCTCGGCGTGACCAACCGCACCCAGGCCGTGCTGATGGCCGGCAAGCTGGCCATCGACGACGACGCCATCGTGCTGCCGCCGGAAGAAGATTGATTGTGACCGACTATGGAGCCGAGCATGGGCTCGGCTCTACAGACGTCATGATGCCCCTGTAGAGCCGAGCCCACGCTCGGCTGCTCTTTGCCTCAATACCAATCACTCCTCAAGCGGCCATCGACTCCACCCATAGGGGTATTCCCCGATGCGCGTGGCCAGCCCAGCACGCACCGGATTGGCCGCGATATACACCGCCTGCGTGTGCAGGCATTCATCGCTGCGCAGCGCGTGGTCGTAGTATCCCGGCTGCCAGATCGGCGCGTTGGCATCAGCGCGCCTGCCGATGGAACGCCCGCTCCGTGATTTGAGGATCTGCATGCAGCCGGCAAGCGTGCCGGTACGGAGTTCGAACAGCCAATGCAGATGATCCGGCATCACCACCCAGGCGAGGGAGGAGGTCCGCCCCGTTCGCTCTACGGTGCGCAGTGCTTCGATCAGCAGATCGACGTTGGCCTTGTCGTCGAACCAAGGACGGCGTGCGCGTGTCACAGCCGTGATCGCGTAGACATTGCCGGTCTGCGACCAGCGACCAAAGCGGAGTGCGGGACTGGCCACGCGAAGAGGCTATGGCACGCATGACAGCCCTTCCATCAGTGCAACACCGCAATGCTTGTCAGCCAACACCCTGAGGTAGAGCCGAGCCCATGCTCGGCTGGCGCGCGAAGCAGCCGAGCATGGGCTCGGCTCTACAGGAACAGGCGTTACCCCACGCCGTGCAGGTGTTCGTACAGGATCGTCGCGCCGATGATCACCAGGATCACGCCACCGATGATCTCGGCGCGCTTGCCGACCATGCTGCCCAGCACGCGGCCGAGCATGATGCCGACGGTGACCATGGTCAGCGTGCACAGGCCGATGACTGCGGCCATCACACCGATATGCACGTCCATGAAAGCCAGGCCGATACCCACCGCCATCGCATCGATGCTGGTGGCGAAACCGGTCAGCGCCAGCTTCCAGAAGCCGTGGTGCTGCGAAGGATCTTCGTCTTCCTCGGCGCTGTCCGGACGCAGGCCGTTGTAGATCATGTGGATGCCCAGCGCACCGAGCAGGCCGAAGGCGATCCAGTGGTCGAACGCTTCCACGTACTGCAGGGCGGCACGGCCGAGCAACCAGCCGATGATCGGTGTGATCGCCTCGATGACGCCGAAGATGATGCCGGCGCGCAGCGCATCGCGGAACACCGGCTTGCGCATGGCCGCACCCTTGCCGATCGCCGCGGCGAAGGCATCGGTGGACATGGCAAAGCCGATCAGGAGGATCGAAATGGGGGACATTGGCGGCTGCTGAGGTCGGGCAAGGACGGACGCACGGCTCGCGCTCGCGCCCAACCTGACGTTGCGCGCGCGGGCCGCTGGTCTCGCCAACCATCATGGTTGTCCACGCCACGGCGCACTGGCCGAGTGTGTTGACGTGGACGATTCCTGCGAAGGAATCCGGCTACTCCCCAAGGGGACGCGCAGCTTAGCACCGAGATTCGCGCATGGCGCATCTGCGGCGAAACGCGCAGGCAGGGCTGGTTTGTATAGCGATGGCTATATCAGCCCCGCACTGCGTGCCGGAGCCGAGCGTAGGCTCGGCTCTACAGTTGCCCGTCAGGCATCGTTGTTGCCGGCATCGCGCAGCGCGCCCAGGAAGGCGCGCAGCGAGGCCGGCTTGATCGGCTTGGTCAGCACGCGGTAGCCGCGTTCGCGCGCCATCCGCTTCAACTCGTCGCGACCATCGGCGGTCAGCAGCGCGCCGGGCAACGGGTAGCCCGCAGCCTCGCGAAGTGCCACCAGCGCATCCAGGCCATCCATGCGGTCGTGCAGGTGGTAGTCCACCAGCATCACCTGCGGGCGCTCGGCGATCTTCTCCAGCGCCTGGTCGACGGTGGCGGCAGTGATCACCTGCACCTGCCAACGGCCAAGCAATGCACGCATGCCGTCGAGGATCTCCTCATCGTTGTCCACGCACAGCACGCGCAGGCCGGCCAGCGAATCGCTGCGCACCGGTGCGGCCACCGCCTGTACCGGCGTGGCCAGCTCGGCGTAGCCCGGCAACGGCGCCACACGCGGCAGGATGATCGAGAACATCGAGCCGCTGCCGACGCGGCTGCGCGCATTGAGGCGATGGTCAAGCAGGCGCGAGATGCGCTGGCAGATCGACAGGCCCAGCCCCAGACCCTGCTCGCCCCAGTCGAACGGCTGCTGGTAACGGTGGAACTCATCGAAGATCTGCCGCATATGGTGCTCGGGAATGCCGGGTCCGGTATCCCATACCTGCAGCTCCACCTCATCGCCACGATGGCGCACCGCCAGCACGATGCGCCCCTGGCGGGTGTAGCGCAACGCGTTGGCCAGGAAATTCTGCAGCACGCGGCGCAGCAGGCGGCGGTCACTGCGTACCCACGCCGGGCGCGCGAACAGGTCCAGGCGCAGGCCACGACCTGCCGCCACCGGCGTGTACTGCGCCGCCAGTTCGCGCATCAACGCACTCACGTCGAACTCGCCGATGACCGGGTGCAGGCCACCGGCATCCAGCCGCGACACGTCCAGCAGGCCATCCAGCAGTTCTTCGGCCGCGCGCAGCGACGCATCCACGCGTTCGGCCAGGTGCTTCTGTTCGTCGCTCACGTGGTCGCTGTCGCGCAGCGCCGAAGCGAACAGGCGCGCGGCGTTCAACGGCTGCAGCACGTCGTGGCTGATCGCCGCCAGGAACCGCGTCTTCGACTGCTGCGCGACCTCGGCCTCGTGCGAGCGCTCGGCCACGCGCTGTTCCAGCGTCTCGTTGGCTTCCAGCAGTGCTTTTTCCGCGTGCTTGTAGTCGGTGATGTCGTTGTAGCTGGTCACGTAACCGCCGCCGGGCAGCGCCTGCCCGCGCATCTCGATCACCTTGCCGTCGCTGCGGGTGCGCTCGAACACGTGCGGTGAACCGGCACGCATGTAGCCGATGCGGCGATTGATCTGCACCTCGATATCGCCCTCGCCCAATTCGCCGCGCTCGGCGTTGTAGCGGATCAGGTCGGCCACCGGGCGGCCCACATAGAGCATGCCGTCGGGGTAGCCGAACATGTCCTGGTAGCGACGGTTCCATGCGGTCAGGCGCATGTCTGGATCGACCACGCTGACACCGGCGCTGATGTTCTCCAGCGTGGTCGACAGGATCTCGCGGTTGAAGCGCAGCTCCTGCCCCGCTTCGTCCAGCACTGCCACCACTTCACCCAGGTCCATGCCCGACCCGCGCAGCAGGCTGGTCAGCAGCAGGCGCGCCGATGCCGCGCCAATCGACGCGGCCAGCAGGCGTTCGGTGAACTGCACCCACGGCCGGTCGGCGGGCGCCGAGGATTGCAGTTCACGGCCCAGTGACTGCGCCTGCTCGAAGAACGAGCGCCGCGCATGGCGCTCGCCGACCACGCGCGAGGCCAGCGCCAGCAGATCGCCCACATGCACGTGACCCGGCCAACCGCCGGCCACCGACGGGCGTTCGGCATACGGGTCGAGGAACGGTGCTGCGCGCAGGCGCTCGTCGACACCGGGTCGCCAGCGTGCGGACACCAGCATCATCGTCGCCGCGTTGACCAGCAGCGACCAGAACGTGCCATGGGTCAACGGGTCCCAGCCGGTCATGCCGAACAGCTGTTGCGGGCGCAGCCACTCGATGCCGAACGGGCCGTGCTGCACCCAGCCAGCATCAACCCAGCCGGCCATGGTCATCGCCGGCAGCAGCAGGGTGTACAGCCAGGTGGCGAAGCCCAGCAGCATGCCTACCTCGACGCCGCGACGGCTGGCACCGCGCCAGTACAGGCCGCCGATCAGGCCCGGTGCGAACTGCGCCACTGCAGCGAACGCCATCAGGCCGTACGACGCCAGCGTGCTGTCGTTGCTGCTGGTGCGGTAGTAGCTGTAGGCCATCAGCGCCAGCAGCAGGATCGCCAGGCGGCGGATCCACAGCACGCGCGAGGCGACATCGGCCGCTTCCTGGTGGTCGCCACTGCGGCGCAGCAGCACCGGCATCACCAGGTCGTTGCTGACCATGGTGGCCAGCGCGATGGACGAGACGATGACCATCCCGGTGGCGGCAGAGAAACCGCCCACATAGGCGATCAGTGCCAGCGCGTTGCGGCCTTCGGCCAGCGGCAGCGCCAGCACCATCGAGTCATCGGCAACGCTGCCGCCGGTGCCGAACAGGGTCACGCCGGCGGTGGCGATTGGCAGCACCATGCCCGAGATCAGCACAAGATAGCCACCGAACATCCAGCGCGCGCGGCGCACATCGCGCACGTCACCACATTCGACCACGGCCACGTGGAACTGGCGCGGCAGGCAGATGATGGCCAGGAAACTCAGCAGCGTCTGCGAGATGAATCCCACCGGCGGCAGGCCGGTGAACAGCGTATGCACCGACTCGACCACTGCGTCGGTGCGGTTGCTCAGCCACAGGTAGGCGAACACGCCCACCGCCACCATCGCCAGCAGCTTGATCACCGATTCGAAGGCGATCGCCAGCATCATGCCGTGGTGGTGCTCGGTGGCATCGACCTGGCGGGTGCCGAACAGGGTGGCGAACAACGCCATCAGCAGCGCCACGTACAGCGCCGGATCGGTGAAGAAGCCGGTCGGGCCGGTGTTGCCGGTCAGTACCTGCAGGCTCATCGCCACTGCTTTGTACTGCAGCGCCAGGTACGGAATGATGCCAATCAGCGCGATGATCGCCACCAACGCCGCCAGCCGCCGCGAACGGCCGAAGCGCGAGGAGATGAAATCGGCGATGGAAACCACGTTCTGGCTGCGCGCGATCAGCGCCAGGCGCTCGATGATGCGCCAGCCGAACAGCAGCAGCAGCAGCGGGCCGATGTAGATGGGCAGGTAGCCCACGCCGTTGCGCACGGCGGTGCCGACCGCGCCGTAGAAGGTCCACGACGAGCAGTACACGGCCAGCGCCAGGCTGTAGACCACCGGCCGCAGCCACGGCCGGTCGGGGTACATCGGCCGACGGTCGCCCCACCACGCCACGCCGAACAGCAGCGCGGCATAGGCAACCGAGACCAGCAGCAGGATCCAGCTGGAGACCACGCGTGCGTTTCCGTCGGAAGAACCCGCAGTGTAGGCCAGGCGTGGCCGGGGGTGCGGGCTCGTTGGGGCAACCACCCCCACCAGGGTGGGGGCCTACGCGGTGCGGGCCACGACCGTTGGTCGTGGCCGGCTTCTTACTGGGCCGGCACGCCCATTTCCTTCAGCAGTTCCGGCGCCGGGTAGACCTTGGCCAGCAGCCAGCGCAGATAGCGCATGTCCACGTGCACGGCGCGCTTGTAGCGCGGGTCGAACCACCAGCTGGCGCTGACCGACTCCCAGTTGCTGTCGAAGTTCAGGCCGATCAGTTCGCCCTTGGCGTTGAGCACCGGCGAGCCGGAGTTGCCGCCGGTGGTATCCAGGTTGGTCAGGAAGTTGACCGTCTGGGTCTTCAGCGCCGGGTCGGCGGTGCTGCCGAAATCACCCTTGGCGATCGCCGCCAGCAGCGGCTTGGGTGCATCGAACGGGTAGGCGTTGGTGTTCTTCTCGACGATGCCGGCCACGGTGGTCACCGGCGAATAGGTCACGCCATCACGCGGGTGCAGCGCCTCGACCTTGCCGTAGCTGATGCGCAGCGTGCGGTTGGCATCCGGGTACACCGCGCGGCCCTGCTTGGCGCGCCAGGCGAACAGCGCCTGCATGTAGGCCGGGCGCAGGCGCAGCTGCTCGCCTTCACGGGTCTTGCTCTCGTTCTCGATGCGCAGCTGCGCGGCCACCAGCGGGCCGGCCACGGCGATCAGCGGATCGGCGGCAAGTGCCTTGCCTTCGCGGGCGGCGGCGAAACGGGACAGGCGTTGCGCCTCGTCACCCAGCTGGGTGCCGGCGTAGAGGGTGTCCAGCGCCTTGGACAGCTGGGCCGGGGTACGGCCGAAGGCGGCGTCGAACTCGGCCACGCGCTGCGCGTCCGGCAGCTGCTGGTAACGGGTCAGCAGGGTGGTCAGCAGCGCCTTCTCGACCTCCGGCGCGTAACGGCGCTGGACCTGCTTGAGCACGCCTTCGATCATCGCCTGGTCGCGCTGCTGGAAACCGCTCTCGCGCTGCGCGTCCGGCTTCGCCGATTCGATGCGCAGGCGCTCCAGCAGCAGCGCAGAGCGCAGCAGCTGGCTCTGCGCGGCCATCTGGTCCAGCAGCAGGTCGCGCTCGCCCACCGCCGCACCCTGGGACAGGTTGGTCAGCAGCGCCTTGATGTCGCCCTGATACTTGCGGTCGGTGGCAGCCAGCATCGCCGTTTCATCGGCGGCGCGCTGGGCTTTGGCGTCGCTGCGCAGCAGGCCTTCCAGTTCACCGGCGGCGCGCTTGCGGTTGTTCTTCAGCGACTGCAGCTGCGAGGCGTAGCGGGTGCGCGCCTGCGCATCCTTGGCGCTGGCGGCCTCGATGGTGTCGATCATCTGCTGGAACACCGACACGCGGCGCGGCAGCACGGTATCGATCTGGCCGGCGAATTCAGCGGCGGTGCGATGGCGGTAGGTGATGCCCGGGTAACCGGCCAGCATCGCGTAGTCGCCTTCCTTCGGGCCTTCCACCGACATCTGCAGGTGTGCCGGTGCCTGGTAGGGCACGTTGTCCTTGCTGTAGGCGGCCGGCTTGCCGTCCTTGCCCACGTAGGCGCGCAGCAGGGTGAAGTCGCCGGTGTGGCGCGGCCACATGAAGTTGTCGATCTCATCGCCGTAGTTGCCGATCGCACGCGGCGGCGCATACACCAGGCGCACGTCGCTCAGTTCCAGCTGGGCGATGCGGTAGAAGTCGGTGCCGTAGTACATGTTGGCCACCGAGCAGCGCACGCTGCCGTCCTTCTCGCACTCGGCCACGATCTGCTTGCTGGCCGCATCGACGGCGTCGAAGTAGGCGCGACCGGTCTTGCCACGCGCCTGCGCCAGCACCTGGTCGGTCACCTTGTCGAAGCCGACGGTGACCAGCACGCGGAAGTCCGGGTTGGCCGGACGCTCGTCGGCACGGTCCTTGGCGATGAAGCCACCGTTGATCAGGTCGTGCTCGGGCGAGCTGTTGTACTGGATCACGCCCATCGCCACGTGGTGGTTGGTCAGCAGCAGGCCGTCGGCGGACACGAACGAACCGGTGCCGCCACCGGCACGCACCACCGCGCTCAGCGGCGGCGCAGTGACGTTGGCCAGGTCGGCCGGATTGCCCTTGAAACCGGCTGCCTGCAGCGGCTTGGCCAGTTCCGGCAGCTGGGTCGGCATCCACATGCCTTCGTCGGCGTGGGCACCTGCGGCGAGGGTCAGGCCCAGGGCCAGGGCGGTGGGAAGGGCTTTGCGTGGTGACATGAGGCAATCCGGTACGACAGAACAGCCCGGGACCATAGCCGCTGGGGCCGGATGGGGCAACGGCCGATGGTTGGGGGCACCGATGCTGGCTAGAATCAGGCACGGATACCAGGGAAGGACCGATGATCGCAGGAATCGATCTGGGCACCACGCATTCGACAGGGCCATCTGCCGCCGAGGCGCTTGCCGACCGCATCGTCCGCAACGGTCAGCAACGCGATCCGGCAGACTTCGCAGCCTGGCTGCAGCAGTCCCCGGAACTGCAGCCCCCTGCGGATGCTGGCGCGGTGAACCTGGCAACCTGGCAACGGCTGATGAAGGGCACTACGCCGTTCCCGCAAGCGAACTTCGAGCAGCTGGCCGACCGCTTCCAGTGGTATGACCGGGACAGTATCCGCGAGTGCTACGACATGGCCGCCCTCGGCCACAGCATGCACCTGTGCTGGTTGCTGGTGCCAGGCAACGAGACCGCGCTCGCCCGTTACATGCATCTCGAGAATGCGCCGGTTTCGGTGGTGCAGGCCCGCACCCGTGTCGCCCGGCTCAGTGGCCCCTGGCACCCACTGCGCGCACACATCCAGGCGCTGTCCGCGCGCACGCGGCACGAAATGCGTGAAACGCTGCATTACCTTGTCGGCGTGCCTGTGATGGCGCACGTGGCGCTCCCACCGCCATTGCAGCGCAGGCAGGTCATGTTCTGGGCGGCCGCATGCGACGCCCTGCACCATTCCGTGCCGTCACGCAGACGCTTCACGCGGCGAACGGTCACTTTGGCACTGCTTCTGACGTGCGCCCTGCTGGCCACCATCGCAATCCTCCGCGGGGTATTTTCCAGCTCCCCCGGCAATGCAGACAGTGATCGTTCAAGCCTGCAGCCCCCACACGAGGCAAACCCATGAGCAACTGGATGGACCTGCTGGAGCGCGCCAAATCCACCGACCCGCAGCCTTTCGCGGTGTACCTGCAGGGCCTGCGCAGCCAGTGGTCCCTGGACGAGCGCGCTGAAGCCAGTGCCAGGGTGCTGCAGGCGCTGCGCGCGCGGCAGGCGCCCATGAACCTGTCCGAAGCCGCGGCGCTTTACCAGGCCTTCGGCTGGGACGACGCGGGCTGCGGCCTGGCACCAGGCGAACTGCGCGAGCTGGCCGAACACGCCTGGCAGGACTGGCTGCAACTGCCCGCGCAGACCGATCTGCTGGCCCAGCAGATGGAGGCGCGTGGCGGGCGCTGGACCAGCCACGATGACGCTGCCAGCCGCCTTCAGCAGCTGCGCGAACCGCGTTCGCACCTGCGCAACCTGATGTCCGCGCTGCCGCTGCGCGTGCCGCGCCAGGCCGCAGCGTTGATGGACGTACTGGGCTGCCAGGAGGACCGTCCTCTGCCGCCCGGCATCGATGCGGGCCAAGCCCGTTTCTGGGCCGGCGCCAGCGATGTCACCCGCCTCACCGCGGCACAGTTGTCATTGCTGCGTGCACTGCTGGCAAGCGTGGCGCTGACGTTGATGGCCTTCATCGCGTTGGCCACCACCCAGATCGCCAGCACGCTGCTGCCCTACCAGTCGGAAGAGCAGCGCAGGGCGATCGTGCTGGGCACGGCAGCGCTGGCGCCACTGCTCGGCACGCTGCTGGCCATTGGCCTGCGTCATCTGTTCGTCTGGCAGAGCGCCCCTGAAGACCCGTCCGTGCCGCCTTCCCGGCTGCGTTGGCTGACCCTGCCGGTCGCCTGCGCAGCCATCGCAGCGGTCGGTGCCGCCGTCTACCTGTGGGTGCCCTCGCCTTCGCTGTGGTTGGCACCGCTGTGCTGGCTGCTGGCCTGGACCGTGCTGGCCACGGCATGGATCCGCTACCAGCTGCGCCGGGGCAAGCCCGCCCGCATGGAATTGCCAGTGTCATTCCTGGTGATGCTGTCCGTGCTCAGCGTGCTGCCGGCGCTGCTGGGTGCGCTGCTGCTGTGGAGCATGGACCTGTCCGGGCACCGCCAGCGGCTGCGCCGCAGCTGAA
This sequence comes from Stenotrophomonas sp. YJH_SMC_16, assembly GCF_059367875.1. Lineage (NCBI taxonomy): Bacteria > Pseudomonadati > Pseudomonadota > Gammaproteobacteria > Lysobacterales > Lysobacteraceae > Stenotrophomonas > Stenotrophomonas sp. YJH_SMC_16. Next base: position 1,038,943 of record NZ_JCAFRH010000001.1, read on the forward strand.
GAAGCCGGGGGTCGGACCCTCTCAACGAAAGGGCACCGCCCCCGACCCGGTCATTTCTCCCGCCGCCAGTTGATCGACCCACGGTTTTCCACCGTGCTCGATTCCACTTCCACGTCGAAGCCGCGACGCAGCAGGTACTTCAGCGTGATCACCGAACCGGCACCGACCAGCGACACGCCGTAGCCGACGTACAGCTTGGGCGAGATGTACTTGCCGACACCGATCACCGAGCCGCCCAGCGCGCGCGACTGGCTCACACCGGCGTCGTCCAGGCCCAGCTTGGCGCCCAGCTGCGAAGCCAGCAGGCCGCTGCCGGCCGAGAGCGCTGCGGAAGCCGCGTTGACCTGCTGGGTCTGGTCGCTGCTGGCACCGGTCAGGCTGCGGCCCAGCACCAGGTAGGCCAGTGCTTCGGACTGCGACATCGCCGGCTCGGACCACACGTCCGCACGCGGCTGCTGCGCACGCCCGGTCACGTCGATGCCGGCGGTGACATCACCGATCCGGCGCTCGGCACGGATGTTGATGCGCGGGTCGGACACCGCGTTGTAGTTCCAGGTGAGGTTGCCACGGGTGATGGTCAGGTCCTGCCCATACGCCTTGTAGCGGCCACTGACTTCCAGCCCGCCATTGGCGGTCATTTCGCGGCCAGGCTTGGCCCAGACCTGCATCTTGCCGGTCAGCGCACCCTTCAGGCCGAAGCCGGTCATCTTCACCTTGTCGCCAAGGCTGACGGTCAGGTCCATGTCCAGCGGCGAGGTGCGCGACTCCTCCGGATCGGCCGGGTCCAGCACCACCACGTCTTCGGACACCGAGGTGCCACGGTCCAGGCGCTCAAGGTCGATATCGGCCTCGGGCACGTGCACGGTGCCACGCAGCTCCATCGCCGCCTTGGCCAAGGTGAAGTCGAGGTTGGGATTGGCGACGATGCGCAGCTCGCTGGTGTTGGACAGAAGCACGTTTTCGCCGTGGATCTTCAGCTGCAGCGGCTGTGCATCGCCAAACCAGGACAGGCCACCATCCACGTACAGCGTGCCCTGACCAGAGTTGGCCTGCGCGGTGATCTTGGCCGAACCGTCGGGCTGCGCCACGAAGCTGCCCTTGCCCTGGTCGAAGGTCAGGCCCAGCGCGGGGAATTCACCCTTGAAGTTGCTCAGCTGCGCGTCGCCACCCAGCGACGGCTGGCCACGCGTACCACGCAGGCTGACGTGGCCCTCGATCAGGCCGGTCGGTCGCACGATGTCCGGCGAGAACAGCTCCAGCCAGTACAGCCGCGACATATTGAGGTAGAGCTCGCCGTTCAGCGGTGCACTGGCTTCCCAGCCGGTCTGCATCCTGGCATCGACGAAGCCGTTGCCCTGGAAGCCCATGCCCAGATAGCCCTTGATGCTGGCCGGGGTCATGTCGAGCTTGAGCGAGAACTGGTCATAGCGCACCAGCTCGCCGCGGGTGGTGTCCCCCACGGTGTTGCGGTTCTCACCCAGGCGCACGCCGCCTTCCTTCGAGCGCACTTCCACATGGCCTTCCCATGCATTGCCGCGCGGGCGGATCTGCGCGTCCAGGCTGACATCGCCACGCAGGTAGATGCGACGGCCGGACTGCGGTGGCAACCACGGCTGCACCAGCGCAAGCGGCAGTGCATCACTGCGCACCACCAGGCCCTCGCGCGGCCAGTTGGCCTGTGCGCACAGCGTGCCGCTGCTGGTCGCGGCCAGGCACGCTTCGCCCAGGGTGTAGGTGCTGCCGTTGATCGCGAACGCCGCCGGTGCACGCAGCGACCAGGCATCGCCCTTCACCGGTGCGATGCGCAGCGCGGCCAGCTCGCCACGCCACTGCGCGCCCTGCTGGCGGACGCTGCCCTGCAGCTCGATCGCGCCCATCTCGTTGCGGGTCTGCGCCGCCAGGCGCAGGTTGGAGACACTGCCCTGCGCATCCACGTTCAAGCGTTCCAGCAGCATGCCGGCATTGACCTGCTGGCCCTGGATCGCCAGCGTGCCGCTGTCGCCGCGCCACGGCAGGTGGCCCTTGATGCTCACGCTCTCGGCGCCGTAGCCGTCCCAGTTGAGGTTGTTGCCGACCAGGTCGGCGGTGATGTCCGGCGCATCGCGCGGGCCCTTCACCTGTACCTGGCCACGCAGGCCGCCATCGGCGCCCGGCAGCAGATCGCTCAGCTGCAGTGGCTCGAAGCGTGCATCGATGTCGAGGCGATCACCGACCTTGCCCGACGCGGTCACCCGGCTGCTGCCCAGCGCCAGCTTCAGGTCACCCTGGCCCTGCGCGCCCTGCAGCGCGAACTTGCCCTGCGCGTCGAGGTTGCGCTGGCGCAACACGCCCTTCAACGACGGCAGATCGACCGTGGCTTCCAGCGTGCCGGCGGTACCCGGCGGTGCGTTTGCCGGCGGCGGCAGCTGGCGGCCCTTGGAGGCCAGGTTGCCGGACAGGCGGCCATTCCAGCCCGGCACGAAATAGCCGGGGTCGAAATCCTTCAGCGTGGCCTTGGCATCCCAGTCCAGCTGCGGTGCCCACGCCACCTGGCCTTCCACCTGCAGCTGGCCACCCGGCGTCTGCGCCTGCAACTGGTGGATCGACGCGGCCTGATCGTTGCCGCGCACGTCGAAGTGCAGCTGCGCCTTCTGCGCGTCGCGCTCGACCTCGGCGCGGCCGATCGCCGCCCAGGCCTTCAGGGTACCGGCCAGACCGAAGCGTGCTTCCTTCAGGGTGACCGGCACCGGTGCGCTGCCGGCGGTGTTCGGATCGGGCGCCGGTACGTAGGTCAGATCATGGGCGACCACCGAGAAGTTGAGCTTCTGCTGGTCTTCCTGGCTGAAATCGGCGGTGCCTTCCAGGCGCACCTCACCGCCAAGCCCCTTCACCAGCAGCGGTGAGACCTTCAGCACCTGGTCCTTCAGCGACACCACCGACGGTGCCAGTTCCAGTGCCTGATCGCCCTGCTTCACCTTGCCACGCAGGTTGGCGTTGCCGCCCTTGCCGGCAGCGGTGAAGTCCAGTGCCAGTGGTGTGATCGCCGAACTGGCCAGTGCCGGCGACAGCAGCGCCAGATCCAGCTCGTCGCTGCGGATGCTGGCGCTCCAGCTCGGATCGGTGCGGCCATCGAACACCAGCATCGCGTGCAGCGGCTTCGGCGCGCGCCCAGCTACGGCCACTTCCATGTGCGACAGGTCGCCACGGGCGACCAGGCCGACGGTGGCGGCCGTGCGGCCACGCGGCGCCGGCAGCACGGCGGTGACGGTCACGTCGGTGTCGTAGTCCTTGGCCGGGATATAGCGGCCCTGGGCAGTGAAATTGCCCATGTCGCTGTCCACCACCAGTTTGTGCGCCTGGAACTCGCCGTTGGCGATCTCGATGCCGCCACGCACGCGGCTGATGTCGATCACCGGCTCGTTGGCCTGGCTGATGCGGAAGCCATCGATGGCGATGGCATCGGCCTGGATCGCCAACGGCATCTCGATCTGCGGCAGCGAATCCGGCCACGACGGCAGCTTGAACGGCTCGTCACTCTTGGCCAGGTTCAGCGTCGCGTTGGTCAGCTCCAGCTTGTCCAGCAGCAGCTTGCGGCCCAGCAGCGGGCGCAGGTCCGGCTCCAGGTGCGCGCGCTCGGCGTGGAAATGGATGTCGTCGTAGCGGAAGTCGACGTTGTACAGGGTCAGCGGGCCGGCCACCGGGCCGTCCACCTTGTCCCAGGTGAAGCTGGCGCCCACCGGCAGCCGCGCCACCACCTGTGCCAGCAGCACGTCACGGCCGGCTACGGTCTGCAGCAGCCAGTAGACCGCCAGCAGGGCCAGCAGCACCAGGCCCAGCACGCCCACACCCGACCAGGCCCAGAAGCGGCGGCGGCGGTAGAAGCGCACGCGCGGCGGCGTGGTCGGGTTCGGAGTGGGTGCGGGCGTACTCACAGGTCCGCTCCGATGTTGAGGTACAGCTGGAACTGCGAATCGGGGTTGTTCAAGCCATGCGCGATATCCACGCGCACCGGGCCCACCGGCGATTTCCAGCGCACGCCGAAGCCGACGCCGGTGTGCAGATCAATGGTGTTGTCGAAGGCGCTGCCGGTATCGACGAACACCGCCGCACCCCAGGGGCCACCATTGAAATAGTGCTCGTACTCGGCCGAGCCGATCACCAGGTTCTTGGCACCCAGCGCGTATTTGTCCGGTGCAGGGGTCCGCGGGCCCACCTCGCGGTAGGCATAGCCGCGGATGCTGCGGTCACCACCGGCGAAGTAGCGCAGGCTCGGCGGCATCGCCACCAGATCGCTGGTCCAGGTGGTGCCACCCTCGCCGCGCAGGATCAGGCGGTTGCTTTCGCCCACCGGGATGTACCAGCGCAGCACGGCATTGGCCTGCACGAAGCTGGTGTCCGAGCCGGCACCTTCAACGCCGGCACGCATGGTCGCGGTACCGCTGATGCCCTTGCGCGGGAACAGTTCGTCATCGACGTTGACGTAGTCAGCGACCAGCTGCGGGTAGACCAGCGTCGAGGTGTTGTAGACCGCGTCGGTGAATTCGGTGCCGGAGGCATAGCGCCAGCGCTCGCGCAGCGCGTTGATCGAGGCGATCGCGGTCCAGTGTTCGTTGATCTCGCCGCTGCGGCTGGCGATCAGCTTGAAGTTGCGCAGGTCGATGTAGTCGGTCTGCTCGTCATACGCACTGGCAGCGAAGGTGTACCAGCCATCAAGCCAGTTGAAGGCCGGAATGCGGTAGCTGGTGACCAGGCTCTTGCGCTTCTGCGCATAGTCCAGCTGCGTGTTCATCTTGTGGCCGCGGTTGTTCAGCCACCGCCGTTCGATGCCACCGCGCACACCCGGGCCACTCTCGCTGCCGTAGCTCAGACCCGCGGTGTAGATGGTGCGCTTGGCACGGGTCAGCTTCACATCCACTGGCACTTCGCCATTCGCATCGGCCTGGTCGGGCCGCGGCTGGATGTCGATCACGCTGAAATAGTCCAGCTTGGTCAGCGACTCGCGCAGCCGGTCCAGCTTGCCCTCATGGAAATAGCTGCCCTGGTCCCAGTACACCAGCGGGTCGAACAGCTTGTCGACGAAGTAGTCCTGCTCGAAACGCACCGGCCCCATGTTGTAGCGGCGACCGCTGTCCCAGGTCAGGTCGATGTCGGCGGCGTTGTCGGCACGGGTGATCTGCACCTGGCGCTGGGTGTAGTCGGCATCGAAATAACCACGCTCCGCCAGGCGACGGGTGACGGTGATCTTGCTGGCTTCGTACTGCGTGTGCTCGAAACGCTGGCCCTTGCGCGGCTTGAACGCGGCCAGGTCGTCCTGCAGGTACTGGTCGTACATCGCCGGTCCGGTGATGTCGATGTGCTCGCGGCGGACGGTCACCGGGGTGCCCTTGTCGACATGGATCAGCACGCGCACGTGCTCGTCCACGCGCGGCGCCTCGACCTTGATCACCGGGTTGTAGTACCCGAACGGTTCCAGTGCCTGGCGGGTCTGCCGCTCGGCCTGCGACAGCAGGTACTCCAGGCGCGATTCGCCCTGTTCCTTGCCGATCGTGTCGTACAGCGACAGCGATTCCTGGATGTTCTCGATGATTGCGGCGTCGTCGCCCTTGTCCAATCCCTTGATGTCCACCTTGTCGATGGTGCCGCGCGCGTGGACCACAGAGGTGGCGGCCAGCGACAGGACCATCAGCGGCAGGGCGTATTTCTTTGGCTGCATGCGGCACAGCATACCGACCGAAGGTGACGATGCGAAATGCATCACGTCATTGGGGATCGGTTGTTAAGTGGCGGTCAAAATACGCGCCTTTGTGGCGATCATCGTGATCGCAGGCGAGGATGCCGGCATCGTGCGCGATGCCGGCAATGACCCCGATGGACATCCACCGGCACTACCGGTGGGTGCCAAGCATGCTTGGCACTACATCTCAGCTCGACAGATGCTCGATTGACGCGACCTTGCCCAGGCGCTCGCCCAGCATCGTCAGCAACGCCAGGCGGTTGCCACGCAGCGCCGGATCTTCCGCGTTGACCATCACGCCATCGAAGAACGCGTCGACCTGCGGGCGCAGGCGCGCCAGACGCGCCAGCACGGCCACGTAATCCTTCTGGTGGAGGCTGGCGCCGGTGTCGTCGATGGCGGCGGTGACCGCTTCGGCCAGCGCGCGCTCGGCGTCTTCCTGCAGCAGCGCCGGGTCGATCTGGCCGGGAATCTCGCCTTCGGCCTTGCGCAGGATGTTGCGGATGCGCTTGTTGGCCGCGGCCAGCGCTTCGGCTTCCGGCAGCGCGGCGAAGGTGCCGATCGCATCCAGGCGGCGGTCAAAGTCATACAGCGACGCGGGCTTCAGCTCGGCCACGGCGTTGAAGTGCGTGGCCGGCACGCCCTTGTCAGCGTAGTAGCCCTTCAGGCGGTCAAGGATGAAGTCGTACAGTTCGCCGATGTCGGCCTGCACGTTGCGCGCGGCCAGGCCGGCGTTGGCACTGGCCAGCAGCGCGCGCAGGTCCAGCTCGAAGCCGCTTTCGATGATCGTGCGGGCCAGGCCCAGCGCGTTGCGGCGCAGGGCGAACGGGTCCTTGTTGCCGGTCGGCTTCAGGCCTGCGGCGAAACCACCGGCCAGGGTGTCCACGCGTTCAGCAATCGCCAGCACCTTGCCCAGCGGCGACAGCGCGATGTCGTCACCGCCGAAGCGCGGCTGGTAGGCCTCGTCGATGGCCAGCGCCACCTCGGCCGATTCACCGCCGGCCACGGCGTAGTGGCGGCCGGCGATGCCCTGCAGTTCCGGGAATTCGTTGACCATGCGCGACTGCAGGTCGTTCTTGGCCAGCTGCGCGGCGCGCTTGGCCTGCGCGGCGTCAGCACCGACCTGCGGCGCGATCACTTCGGCCAGGGCGGCCACGCGCGCCACCTTGTCGGCCACGCTGCCCAGCTTGGCCTGGTAGGTCACCGTCTTCAGGCCGTCGCCCATCGATACCAGGCCCTGCTTCAGGTCCTCGTCGAAGAAGAACTTGGCATCGGCGAAACGCGGACGGATCACGCGCTCGTAGCCCTTGGCCACTTCGGCCACGTCCCTCGATTCGATGTTGGCGATGCCGATGAACTTCTCGGTCAGCGTGCCGCTGTCATCCAGCACCGGGAAGAACTTCTGGTTGATCTCCATCGTCTCGATCAGCGCTTCCTGCGGCACCGCCAGGAACGCGCGCTCGAAGCTGCACAGCACCGCCGACGGCCACTCGACCAGGTTCACCACCTGCTCCAGGTTGTCGTCGGTGATGCGGGCGCTGCCACCGGCCTTGGCCGCAGCGGCCTCGACCTCGGCGACGATGCGCGCACGGCGCTCGCTCGGATCGACCAGCACGAACGCAGCGCGCAGGGCTTCAACGTAGTCCTGCGGCTGCGCCAGCGACACGGTCTGGTCGTGGTGGAAGCGGTGGCCACGGCTGACGCGGCCAGCCTGCAGGCCGAACAGTTCGGCCTCGACCACGTTGGCGCCGTGCAACAGCACCAGCCAGTGCGCCGGGCGCGCGAAGCCCCAGGCGTGGTCGCCCCAGCGCATCGGCTTGGGAATCGGCATTGCCGCGATTGCCTCGCGCAGGATCTCCGGCAGCAGGCTGGCAGTGCTCGCGCCCGGGGTCACCGCGCGGTGCACGAAGCGCTCACCCTTGTTGTCGGTGGTCTTTTCCAGCGCGGTCCAGTCGATCCCGGCCTTGGCGGCGAAACCCTGCAGGGCCTTGGTCGGCTGGCCTTCGGCGTCCAGCGCGATGTTCAGGTACGGGCCCAGCACTTCGCTGTGCTGCTCAGGCTGTTCCAGGCCGACGCCCGGCAGCAGCACGGCCAGTCGGCGCGGGGTCGACAGCGGGCGCGCATCGCCCAGTTCCAGCGCGACGCCGCGCTTGCGCAGGCCTTCGACGACTCCGTCGAAGAACGCCTGGGCCAGGCCCGGAAGCGCCTTGACCGGCAACTCCTCGGTGCCCAGTTCGATCAGCAGGGGGGACAGTTGGCTCATCGGTTCGATCCTGTGATGGGGGCGCAGCGCGCAACGCGTCCGGCGCCCCGGAAGTTGAGAGAGGGAGGGAGCGGCCGTCAGGCCTTCTTCGCGCCCGGGAAGCCCAGCTTCTCGCGCTGCTCGTAGTACGCCTTGGCCACCGCCTGGGCCAGCGCGCGCACGCGCAGGATGTAGCGCTGGCGCTCGGTCACGCTGATCGCACGGCGTGCATCGAGCAGGTTGAAGGTGTGGCTGGCCTTCATCACCTGCTCGTAGGCCGGCAGCGGCAGGTTCACTTCCACCAGCTTCTGCGCTTCACGCTCGCAGGCGTCGAAACGGTGGAACAGCTCTTCCACGTCGGCGTATTCGAAGTTGTAGGTGCTCTGCTCCACCTCGTTCTGGTGGTAGACGTCACCGTAGGTCACCGGCTGGCCGTCCGGGCCGTAGGTCCAGACCAGGTCGTAGACGTTGTCGCAGTTCTGCAGGTACATGCACAGGCGCTCGAGACCGTAGGTGATCTCGCCCAGCACCGGGCGGCATTCCAGGCCACCGGCCTGCTGGAAGTAGGTGAACTGGGTCACTTCCATGCCATTGAGCCAGACTTCCCAGCCCAGGCCCCAGGCGCCCAGGGTCGGCGATTCCCAGTTGTCTTCCACGAAGCGCAGGTCGTGCACCAGCGGATCGATGCCCAGTGCCTTCAGCGAATCCAGGTACAGCTGCTGGATGTTGTCCGGCGCCGGCTTCATCGCCACCTGGTACTGGTAGTAGCGCTGCAGGCGGTTCGGGTTCTCGCCGTAACGGCCGTCGGTCGGGCGTCGCGACGGCTGCACGTAGGCCGCGTTCCAGCTTTCCGGCCCGATCGCACGCAGGAAGGTGGCCGGGTGGAAGGTACCGGCACCCACCTCCAGGTCGAGCGGCTGGATGAGCACGCAGCCCTGCTGGGCCCAGAACTGGTTCAGGGTCTGGATCAGTCCCTGGAAGGTGATCGGAACGGTCGGGGTCGCGGACATGCGTACGAGTCTTGGCCGGCAAGGGGGTGCGCTAGTATAACGGCCGACCTGCGGGGCATTCCGTACCCGGGAGGAGCAGGCAGATGGAACATCGGCTGCCGGCAGGCACGCCCGGCGAGGCGGGCGGCGTCCCGCTGCCCTGGGGACGGCTGCATTTCGAGCAGATTGCCGCGGCCCTGGTCGCCGATGACCTGGTGGCCGAGCAGGACCGCGAGCGCATGCGGTTTTCCGCGCAGGGCGCGCGCAACGCCAGCGAAGTGCACCCGCTGGTACTGCTGTCCAACCTCAAGCTGGCCGCCACCGGCGGCGGCGAACTGACCCTGGAACGCCTCACCGAGTGGCTGGCGCAGCGCACCGGCAGCCGCTACCTGCGCATCGATCCAACCCGGGTCGACGTCGCTGCGGTGACCGCGCTGGTGTCGCACGCCTACGCGCGCCGCCACCGTTTCCTGCCGTTGGCGGTGGATGCCGAGCGCGTGCTGGTGGCCACCAGCGAGCCGCTGGTGCAGGAATGGCGCCGCGACCTGCAGCACCTGACCCGCCGCCGCATCGAACTGGCGGTGGTCAATCCGCTGGACCTGCACCGCTACACCATGGAGTTCTACGGGGTGACCCGCTCGGTGCGCGGCGCCCGTGGCGACGTGCGCGGCGAGGCCAACACCACCCTGCCCAGCTTCGAGCAGCTGGTGGAGCTGGGCCGCACCGGCGACGTCAATGCCGACGACCAGCACATCGTGCACATCGTCGACTGGCTGCTGCAGTACGCCTACGAACAGCGCGCCTCGGACATCCACCTGGAGCCACGCCGCGAGATGGGGCGCATGCGCTTCCGCATCGACGGCGTGCTGCACAAGGTGTTCGAGGTCCCGCCGGCAGTGATGACCGCCGTGGTCAGCCGCATCAAGGTGCTCGGCCGCATGGACCTGGCCGAGCGCCGGCGCCCGCAGGACGGCCGCATCAAGACCCGCTCGCCGGGCGGCCGCGAGGTCGAGATGCGCCTGTCGACCATGCCCACCGCCTTCGGCGAGAAGTGCGTGATGCGCATCTTCGACCCGGATGCCGCCTTCAAGAGCATCGACCAGCTCGGCTTCAGCCCGCAGGAGGCCGCCGGCTGGAATGCGCTGGTCGAGCGCCCGCACGGCATCGTGCTGGTGACCGGCCCGACCGGCTCGGGCAAGACCACCACCCTGTATTCCACGCTGAAGCGGCTGGCCACGCCGGACGTGAACGTGTGCACGGTGGAGGACCCGATCGAGATGATCGCGCCCGAGTTCAACCAGATGCAGGTGCAGACCAACATCGACCTGGACTTCGCCAGCGGCGTGCGCACCCTGCTGCGGCAGGACCCGGACATCATCATGATCGGCGAGATCCGCGACCTGGAGACCGCACAGATGGCGGTGCAGGCCTCACTGACCGGCCACCTGGTGCTGTCCACCCTGCATACCAACGATGCGCCGTCGGCGGTCACCCGCCTGCTCGACCTGGGCGTGCCGCATTACCTGCTGGCCAGCACCCTCAACGGCATCCTCGCCCAGCGCCTGGTGCGCACGCTGTGCCCGCACTGCAAGCAGCCGCACAGCCTCGGCGCCGCCGATTGGGCGGTGCTGGCTGATAGCCATGCTGCATATCCAGATGCCGCCACGCCCTGTCGGCCGGTCGGTTGCCTGGAGTGCCGGCGCACCGGATTCCTTGGCCGCATCGGGCTGTATGAGTTGCTGCCATTGGGCTCGCGGCTGCGCGGGCAGATCCGTGCCGACATGGATCTGGCCGGTTTCAGCCGGGCCGCACGGGCTGAAGGGCTGCGAACCCTGCGCCAGGCCGGGCTTGAAAAGGTGGCGCAGGGGCTGACTACAATCGAGGAAGTCCTGTCAGTCCTGCCGCCCCCGGATGAACCCAGCCCCGTTCCTGATCCTTGAAACCGGCCGCCCGGTACCGTCGCTGCGCCGCTACGGGCGCTTTCCGCACTGGATCCGGGTCGCCGCCGGGCTGGAAGAACACGAAACGGTGGTGGTCGATGTCGAACACGGTGGCGCTCTGCCCGACCCACATGCGTTCGCTGGCGTGCTGGTGACCGGCTCGGCCGCCTTCGTCACCGACCACGCCGAATGGAGCGAGCGCAGCGCCGCATGGCTGCGCCAGACCGCCCACGACGATCTGCCGGTGTTCGGCATCTGCTACGGCCACCAGCTGCTGGCACACGCGCTGGGTGGGGAAGTGGCCTACAACCCGGCCGGGCGGGAATCGGGCACGATCGAGCTGGAACTGCAGCCGCAGGCGGCGCAGGACCCGCTGTTCCAGGGCCTGCCGCAGCATTTCGCCGCCCATGCCACCCATCTGCAGACCGTGCTGCGCGCACCTGATGGCGCCGAAGTGCTGGCACGCTCACCACTGGACGGCTGCCATGCCTTCCGCTGGGGCCGCCAGGCCTGGGGCGTGCAGTTCCATCCGGAATTCGCCACCCACCACATGCGCGGCTACGTGCGCGCCCGTGCCGACTGCATCGGTCGCCACGGCGGTTGTGCCCGCAGCATCGAGCGTGCGGTCAGCGCCGCGCCGCTGGCCCGCCAGCTGTTGCGCCGCTTCGTCCGCCAGGCGCGGCTGTCTTCAGCCCAGCCGGCGGCAAAACAGGGATAATCGGCGGCACGGGCAGCCGCCCGGCCCCCTCCTGTCCTTCCCGGATGTCCATGAAAGAGATTCGCAAGCTGCCGGCTTCGGCGGGCGCCCAGTGGTTGCTGGATACGTTCTCGCTGTATCGGCGTGCGCCGCTGCAGCTGGCCCGGATCGGCCTGACCTGGCTGCTGGTGAGCTGGGTGGTGACCTTGCTGTCGACGCTGATTCCCGGCGCCGCCGGCATGGCCGTACAGCTGATGACCCTGGCCATCTCGCCGATCATGTTCGGCGGCATGCTGTATGCCGTGGGCGAGATCGACGAAGGCCGCCCGGGCGTGGCCTCGCACCTGCTGCAGCCGATCCGCGACCACCGCGTCAGCCACCTGCTGGTGCCGCTGGCGATCCAGGTGCTGGCGGTGCTGCTGCTGGGCGCGCTGCTGTTCCTGATGATCGGCCGCGAGGGCTTCACCGCCTTCAGCGAGGTCATGACCAAGATGGAAGAGATCAGCCGCAGTGGCCAGCAGATCAAGCCGGACGATGCAGCGGCGCTGGTCGCCAACCTGCCGGCCAAGCGCATCGCGCTGTGGATGCTGCTGGTGTTCCTGAGCGCGGTGGCGCTGTCGCTGGCGATGTTCACCCAGCCGGCGCTGGTCGTGTTCGACAAGCAGAGCGGCATGCATGCGCTGCGCCTGAGCCTGCAGGGCTGCATCGAGAACATCGGCGCGATGTTCGTGTTCGCCGCACTCGGCCTGATCGCCGCGTTCTGCATGTACATCCTGTTCGTGATCGTGATCCAGATCGCGATGCTGATCGGTGGCCCGCTGGCCGCGGCCTTCATCGCCCAGCTGGTGCTGACCACGGTGCTGATGCCGCTGTATGTCGGCGCGGTCTACGCCGCGTGGAAGCAGATGTTCGTGCACCGCGGCAGCCGCGCGGCGCCGCCGATTCCGACCACGCCGACCTCGAGCGACGTGTTCCACGCCTGACCGGCCCCACCGGTAGCGCCGGGCCATGCCCGGCGGTGGCATCACATCGAACCCGGCACGCCGGGCATGGCCCGGCGCTACCGCATCAGGCGGCGGGTTTCTTCACTACCGACGACGGCACCAGCCAGCGTGCGGCGTGGATGCCCAGCTCGTACAGCAGGCACATCGGGATCGCCAGCATCAGCTGCGACACCACGTCCGGCGGGGTCAGCACCGCCGCCACCACGAAGATGCCGACGATCGCGTAACCGCGGCCTTCCTTGAACTGCTGCGGCGTCACCCAGCCGAGCAGCACCAGGATCACCATCGCCACCGGCAGTTCGAAACTGCCGCCGAAAGCGAAGAAGATCGCCAGCACGAAATCCAGGTAGGCATTCGCATCCGGAGTGATCGCAATCACGTCCGGGCTGAAGGTGGTCAGAAAATGGAACACCGCCGGCAGCACCAGGAAGTAGGCGAAGGCGCAGCCGGTGTAGAACAGCAGTACCGACGACACCAGCAACGGCACCGCCAGGCGCTTCTCACGCGCATACAGGCCCGGGGCAACGAACGCCCACAGCTGGTACAGCAGCCAAGGCACCGCCACGAACAGGGCCACGAAGAAGGTCAGCTTCAACGGTGCGAAGAAGGCACCGGCCGGGTTGGTGGCGATCATCGTCTGCCCGTTCGGCAGCTGCGACACCAGCGGTTCGGCCAGCGCGTTGTACAGCTTCTGGGTAAACGGCAGCAGGGCCAGCAGCACCACGCCCAGGCCCAGCAGTGCGCGCACCAGGCGGCCGCGCAGTTCCACCAGATGTTCGACCAGCGAGCTTTCGCCGAAATCCTGTTCACTCATGGCTGGCGCTCCGTGCTCTGCGGCGGCGGCGCACCGGCTTCAGGGGGTGTCGCCGGCGTCGGCGCGGGAGCAACGCTCTCCTGTGCCGGCGCAACGGCATCGGGCGCAGCGCTCATATGCGGCGGCAGATCCGCAGGCGCCGGTGCGCGAACCTCCTGCGCCAGCGTATCGCCCTGCTGCCGGGCCTCCTGCGCTTCGCGACGGATCGCTTCACCGCTGGCGCGCAGCTGGTTCTCGGTGTCCTGCATGCCCTGGCGCACGTCCTGCATCTGCCGCTTGATGTCCTCGGCCTGCAGTTCGCGCTCCAGTTCCTGTTTCACCGAATCCCACTGATTGCGGGCACGACGCACCCACAGGCCGGCGAAGCGGGCCGCCTTGGGCAGGCGCTCGGGACCGAGCACCACCAGGGCGACCACTGCAATCACCAGCAGTTCGCTGAAGCCGATATCGAACACCGCAACCGCTCCGGATCAGCGAGCGTTACGGTCGTGCTCGTCCTGCGCAGTGCGCGAGGCGTCCTGGCTGCGCGACTCATCGCCCAGCTGCGCGTTCGGCTTGTCTTCGTCGCGCATGCCCTTCTTGAATTCCTTGACCGCCGAACCGAGATCCTTGGCGCCGCTGGTCAGGCGCTTGGTGCCGAACACCAGCAGGACGATGGCCAGCACGACCAACCAATGCCAGATGCTGAAACTGCCCATAAAGACGCTCGTTACGTTAGTGATCAGGCTGTCGAGCATAGCGCACCGGGTGTTAGCCGGCGCGCGTGACGAAAGTCAGTTTCCGCCCAGCGTTTCCGTGCGGATTTCGCCGTCGTTGACCGGCTGGAAACCCTGCTGCTGCGGCGGCGGGTTCTGCGGCACGTTCTGCAGCGGCGCGGTGGTGGCCTCGGCTGGGGCGGCCGGCGCTGCCTGAACAGGCGCTGGAGCAACCGCCGGGGCCGCTGCCGGACGCGGGGCGCTGCCGCCGTTGCCGCTGCGGTTGTTGCGCGCGGCGTAGGTGGCCTCTTCCAGGCGATCGCGGAAGGCGACCACATCCATCGACGGCGAACCGGCGGCGCGGCCTTCGAAGATCATGCGCGGCGTGGTGTTGCTGCCGTATGCATCCAAGTTGGCGGCATCATCGATCTGCAGCACCGCACCATCCAGGGCGACACCGGCGAACAGGCCGCGGGCGCGCGACCAGGACCAGATCTCGGCCTTCAGCTGGCCGTCGGTGGCAGCGGCGGCATTGCGGCCGACCGGGCCGGCGGCGACACCGGCATCGGCGCCCAGCGTGAACTTGCCGTTGACCAGATTGTCCAGGCTGCGGTCGTTGCGGAACACCAGCACCACATCGGAGGACTGCACACCGGCCTGGAAGCCGATGCTGCCGCCAGTGAGCTTCACGAACACCGGATTGGACCAGGCGCCATTGGGCATGCGCACCGACATCAGGCCGTGGCCACGGCGACCGCCAATGACCAGACCGGCCTTGATCGTGTCGGGAATGACGATGACCGCGCGGCCTTCGTCGAGCAATTTGTCCGGAATGCCCTGTTCAGGGATTTCCTGGATTTCAGCCAGCACGCGCACGGCATTGCGGGCACGCTGGTCTTCCTGCGGTCCGGCCATGGCCTGGCTGGACAGCAGGCTGGCGGCGATCAGCAGGGCTTGGATCGGGCGACGCATGGCAGGCTCCAGAAGTCAGTCCATAGGAAGATATAGCAAGTGACTGAAATTAGTAGTGTTGTCATGAATCTCCAATGAGCGTTCCCTGCTCACATTGACGCGCGCTATGCCTGCAATCCGAACCCTGCATCCCGGCACGGCGCCGGATCGGCGACAATACCGCCCATGCTCGACGCACCCGATACCGCCGTGCTGGCGGTCAACCTAGGCACGCCCGAGACGCCGACGGCCCCCGCCGTACGCCGTTACCTGGCTGAATTCCTGTCCGACCCCCGCGTGGTCTCGATCCCGGCACTGCTGTGGCAGCCGCTGCTGCGCGGGTTGATCCTGCCGCTGCGCAGCGGCCGTTCGGCGGCCAAGTACGCCCAGGTCTGGCTGCCCGACGGCTCACCGCTGATGGTGCACACCCGGCAGCTGGCGCAGGCGATGCAGGCCCTGCTGCCGACCCTGAAGGTTCGCCATGCGATGCGCTATGGCGAACCCGCCCTGGCCAGCGAGCTCGACCGCCTCGCCGCCGAAGGCGCGCGTCGCATCGTCGTGCTGCCGTTGTACCCGCAGTACTCCACCACCACCACCGCCTCGGTCGAAGACCGCGTCGATGCGTGGCAGCGCCGCAACCCGGGCGTAACCGTCAGCCTGGTGCGCGACTACTCGGTCGATCCGGGCTGGGTCGAGGCCGTGGCCGGCTCGATCCGCCGCTACTGGGAACAGCACGGTCGCGGCCAGAAGCTGATGTTCTCCTTCCACGGCATCCCGCAGCGCCTGGCCGATGCAGGCGATCCGTATCCGCAGCGCTGCGAGGCCAGTGCACAGGCCATCGCCAGGGCACTGGAACTGGGCAGGGACGAGTGGCAGATGGGTTACCAGTCGCGGTTTGGCCGCGAGCGCTGGCTGCAGCCCTATGCCGAACCCAGCCTGTGGGCGCTGGCCGAATCCGGCGTGAAGCAGATCGACGTTGTCTGCCCGGGCTTTGCCACCGATTGCCTGGAAACGCTGGAGGAAGTGGCGCTGGGGTTCACCGAGACGCTGGCCGAGCGCGGCGCGACGATGCGCTACATCCCGTGCCTCAACGCCGATCCGGAACACGCTCGCGCCCTGGCGCGGCTGGCCGTGGCCTCGCTGGCATGAGTCTGCAGCCGTTTGAACTGGAGGTCGGTGGCGCGCGCGTCGCCGGCCTGCGCAACCACGGCGACGGCCCGCGCGTGTTGGCCCTGCATGGCTGGCTCGACAACGCGGCCAGCTTCGTGCCGCTGGCGCCGCATCTGTCGTCGCTGCAATTGGTGGCGATCGACCTGCCCGGTCACGGCCACAGCGCGCATCTGCCGGCGGGTGCCAGCTACACCACGGCCGCCGCGATCTGCCACGTACTCGATGTCGTCGATGCACTGGGCTGGGACCGCTTCAACCTGCTCGGCCATTCGATGGGCGCCGGCATCGCCAGCCTCACCGCCTCGGTCAGTGATCGGGTCGAACGGCTGGTGGCGATCGAAGCACTCGGCGGCCTGCGTGGTCCCGAGGAAGAAACCGCCAACCGCCTGCGCGAGCATGTGAATGCCACGCGTGGGCTGGCACGAAAGCAGTTGCGCGTGTTCCCCGACCTCGCCGCGCCGATCCGCGCGCGGATGATGACCAACCAGCTCAGCGAGCGCTGTGCACGGCTGCTGGTCGAGCGCGGCGTGGAGCCTGTCGAAGGCGGCTACCGCTGGTGCAGCGACCCGCGCCTGATGCTGCCCACTGCGATCCGCCTCAGCGAAGGCCAGATCGACAACCTGCTGCAGGCCATTGCCTGCCCGACGCAGGTGATCTACGCCACGCCGGCACAGTCCTACTATCCCGAGCCGATGCGCAGTGATCGCCTGCAGCACCTGCGCAATGGCCGTCTGGCGGTGTTTGCCGGCAACCATCACCTGCACATGGAAGATCCGGAACAGATCGCAGATGTGATCCTGCACTTCTTCAACAACGACAACGGCGGCTGAGCGCAGGCACCGGCGCGCTTCACTCTGCGCGTCTGCGGCCGATACATCAGTTGCGGGCCCTTGCGTCCGCAGCACGCAGGTCCGGTCGGACCTGCGGCGTGTGTCTGGTTCTGCAAGGAAGTCCGCATGCCCGCTCCATTGCACCGCCACCCACAGGATGTGGTCACGGTGTCCCGTCTCCGCGTCGCTGATCGCGTCGCATTCCCCGAATTCCCGGCTCGCGCCCTGGTCACGCACTCCTGCGTGCGCCGCGGCGTGGCCGTTGTCGTTTGCTGATCCAGGAGTCGCCGATGTCCGTTGCATTCTCCCGTCCCCCCGATACCGCCCGACTGCCGCATCTGCAGCATCTCGCCCGCCGCGCTGACCGCCGCCTGCTGATCGGCAGCGCGGTCCTGGCCCTGGCTGGCCTGGTGCTGGCCCTGCGGGGTCCGCAGCTGCAGGCCGCCGCGTTGGTGGCCGTCGCCGTGCTGCCAGCCGCGTGGTTCGGCGGACCGCAGGCGGGCCGGGCCGTCGCCCGCAACGGCTTGGCATTGCTGTTGTCGCTGCAGCTGGCCGTGTTGTGCGCGATCGCCGGACTGTCACCGGCGTTGCCGATTGCCCTGCTGCTGGGCGTGCTGCTGGGCCACCGCGATCGCCTTCCGGTGTGGCTGGCCGGTGGCGTCGGCACGCTCGCGCTGCTGGCACCGCTGCAGGCGGGCGCTGCCGCGTGGCCAACGCTGCTGCAGGCCGGCATGTTCGCGGGCCTGACCTTGTTCCTCGGCCAGGTCGCACTGCGCCTTCGGCAGCAGACCGAGGCCCTTGGCCATGGCCCGCATCGGCTTGCCGCGCTGGCACGTGACATCGCCACCGGTGCCGATCTTGGTGCACATGCCGACACCAGCGCCTATGCACCGGGTTCACTCGCCCACGCCCTGGCCGACACCGCACGCCACGTGCAGGCACAGCGTGGACGCGAGGCGGCGGCCCATGCCGAGAACGCGCAGATCCGCCAGGCGCTGGATGCCTCGCGGACCGCGATGATGATCGCTGACAACGACCACGTGATCCGCTATGTGAACCGCTCGGTGGTAGCCCTGCTGCGCAACCAGCAGGCGACGCTGCGACAGGCCTTCCCCGATTTCGATGCCGAACGCCTGGTCGGCAGCAGCATCCATCGTTTCCATGCCAACCCGGACCGTATCCGCGCCATCCTCAACGGCCTGCAGGTCACGCACAACGGCAAGGTGCAGATCGGACCGGTGCACTTCGCCCAGGTGGTCACCCCGGTGTTCGACGCGCAGGGCATGCGCCTGGGCTTCGCCGTGGAGTGGCATGACCGCACCCATGAGCTCGCGCTGGAGAATGCCGTGGCCGGCATCGTTGCAGCGGCAGCGGCCGGTGACCTCGACCAGCGCCTGCAGGCCACTGAAGGTGCCAGCTTCCTCGATGGCCTTACCGGTGGCATCAACCAGCTGCTCGATACGCTCGGCAGCACCGTCAACGAAGTGCGGCAGATGCTCTCGGCATTGGCCAACGGTGATCTGGATCGGCGCATGCACGGCGAATATCACGGCGCTTTCGCCGCGATCCAGCGCGATGCCAATGCCACGGCCGGGCAATTGGCACGCATGGTCGGTCGCATCCAGGAATGTGCGGCGTCGATCAGTACCGCCGCCAGCGAGATTGCCGCCGGCAACGGCGCATTGTCCGAGCGCAGTGAGCGCCAGGCCGCGCACCTGCAGGAGACTGCAGCATCGATGGAGGAACTCACCGCCACCGTGCGCCAGAACGCCGCCCATGCGCGTGAGGCCAGTGCGTTGGCCGCCTCCACGCAGAGCGCTGCCAGTGACGGCAACACGGCCATGCAGCGGGTGGTGGATACCATGCAGGCCATCGAAGGTGCCTCGAAGCGGATCGGCGACATCACCGGCGTCATCGACGGCATTGCCTTCCAGACCAATATCCTGGCGTTGAACGCAGCGGTGGAGGCGGCACGCGCCGGCGAGCAGGGCCGAGGCTTTGCCGTGGTGGCCAGCGAGGTGCGCGTGCTGGCACAGCGGTCGGCGGCGGCCGCACAGGAGATCAAGAAGCTGATCGACGAAGCAGGCCGGCAGGTGGGCGAAGGTGCCCAGCTGGTGGCCGACGCCGGCCAACGCATGCAGGGCATTGTGGGCGGCGTGGAGGATGTCAGCCACCTGATGCGCGAGATTTCCGCAGCGTCGCAGGAGCAGTCGATCGGTATCGAGCAGATCAACCAGACCGTGGTGCAGATGGATCAGGCCACGCAGCAGAACGCGGCGCTGGTGGAAGAAGCCACCGCTGCCGCACGTGAGCTGCAGTCGCAGGCGGGGACGCTGACTGAGGCGGTCTCGGTGTTCCGCCAGCAGGAAGCACATGAGGAGGCTCTGGTCGCCTGATCCCGTTTTTCAGGTGATCCCGATGAAGACGGCGCCCGCGGGGCGCCGTTTTTTTGCGTGTTGTGCGTGATGGGTCACGCCGGTAGCGGCCCGCACTGGTTGGCGCCGTGGTTTCTCGCGGAGAGCATCCACGCGCGGCGTGGACCTATTCGGCAAACGATTGCGGCGCGGGCCTGCTGTGGGTTAGTTGGCAACCTTGGTTGGCGCCTGGGTTCCTCGCGGAGAGCATCCACGCGCGGCGTGGATCTACCGCTGATCCCTCTGCCATCGGTAGTCGCCAACCTTGGTTGGCGCCGCCGCTCGCGGCGGTTTCATCAACGCGTCTGCCGGCCAGTGGCCGGCATTACCCGGTATTTCCTGCGCACAAAGAAAAACCCCGCTGCGCAAGCAGCGGGGTTTTGGGTGTAAACCCTGGCGATGACCTACTCTCGCATGGCTTGAGCCACACTACCATCGGCGCA
Organism: Stenotrophomonas sp. YJH_SMC_16; assembly: GCF_059367875.1. Taxonomy (NCBI): domain Bacteria; kingdom Pseudomonadati; phylum Pseudomonadota; class Gammaproteobacteria; order Lysobacterales; family Lysobacteraceae; genus Stenotrophomonas; species Stenotrophomonas sp. YJH_SMC_16. The sequence continues at coordinate 1,058,845 of NZ_JCAFRH010000001.1, forward strand.
GCTGCGTTTCACTTCCGAGTTCGGGATGGGATCGGGTGGTTCCACAGCGCTAATTTCACCAGGGAG